>NZ_JBEPTJ010000001.1:0-775805 GCF_040549425.1 Limibacillus sp. MBR-115
CCAAAGAAAAACAGCACAAAACAGCAACCGCAAAGCCGCCGCCCGCGTATCCCTTCCTTATCTCATATCCACAATGTCAATGAACAAAACCGAACCGCCGCGGCCCTCTGTAACGAGCGCCGTGAAAACCCGGATGACCCGCTCCTTTCGGTTTGAGCCACCCCCTCGATTCGACTGAACGGGTCGAGGAGTATAGCGGCGAAAAAATTACGCTTCAACGTCTGAATCGACGTTAAAACCTAATCTTCTCGTTTTCCGCTTACTGTGTGGCGCAGGACAGTGCGCCGCCGCAGTGATGTGGTGTATAAAGAGGGCTGCCTGGACTGTCAAAGGGAAAAAATTCCAAAACCACAAAAAAGCCTCTTCCCTGGCCCACAAGCCCCCTCAAGCGCCGCTTTGCCTAATCTGAAAATGTACGCAGGGCCTACAGAAGCCCCAGAGTGCGCAGTTCCGTCAGCAATTCTGCGGGCATCTCGGATTCACCGCCCTCCGCGTCGGCTAGATCGCGGGGAGCGTCTTCCGCCTTCAGGTATCGCCAGCCCTGAAACGGCCGGTGCGGGCGCGGCAACACGGGCACCAGCGTATAGTCCAGCAGGATAAGCGTATCGGGGCGCCCTTCGGCATCCACGATCCGATCAAACTCTGTAATTCGCTGTCGGCCGAGCACTTGCCCACGGATGACCCAGTAGATCGATCCGCCGCCGGCGACGATCTCCTCGTGCCGTCGCGGCAGCATGCGGGTGCGATGCCAAAGCCGACCATCGGCCTCCAACCGCTGCCGCTGCCAGTCGGCGAGGCTTTCCAGGCTCTCGCTACCAACCGAAAGCTTGATGAGGTGGAGCATCAGTTTTCCTTACCGGAAAGCGCCTGGTTAACCCTCGAGTTCGGAGCCCGCCCAAGGGCGTCCGATATGAAACGACCGGCGGCGCAGAGCGCAGCTAGGTCTATCTCAGTCTCGATGCCCAGGCCTTGGAGCATATAAACCAAGTCTTCGCTCGAGACATTCCCGCTTGCGCCTTTTGCATAAGGGCAGCCGCCAAGCCCGGCCACCGCACTATCAACAACAGTCACGCCACGTTCCAGGCAGGCCAGAACGTTCGCCAGAGCCTGCCCATAGGTATCGTGGAAGTGGACAGCCAGACGATCCAGCGGAACTCGTGCCGCTACCGTATCCAGCATCTGTTGCGCCTGTCCGGGCGTGCCGATTCCGATCGTATCGCCTAAAGAAATTTGATAACAGCCAAGCTTCAGCAGCTTCTCCGCGACATCGGCGACTGCCTCCACCGCTATCGCACCCTCGTAAGGACAGCCGAGCACACAAGAAACATAGCCCCGCACCGCAATACCAGAACCGAGCGCGGCCTCGCAGACTGGCGAGAATCGTTCCAGACTCTCGGCAATCGAACAGTTGATGTTGCGTTGGGAGAAGGTCTCCGAAGCAGCGCCGAAAATGGCGATCTCGGTTACGCCCACACCCTGCGCTGCGGCAAATCCTTTCATGTTCGGTACTAGGACAGGATAGGTAACGCCCCTTCTCTTGCCGATAGCCTGGAAAACCGCGGCGCTATCCGCCATCTGTGGAACCCATTTTGGACTGACGAAAGCTCCGGCCTCGATCGTCTTTAAGCCGGCGTCCGCCAAGAGGTCGATCAAGGCTACCTTGGTCTCCAGCGACACGGCGTGTTTCTCGTTCTGCAAACCGTCGCGCGGCCCGACCTCGACAACTCTGACTTTCCCCGGCAGGTGCATGGTCACGCCTCTACCGGCTCGAGAGTCAGAAGCTCTACGCCGTCTTCCACCAAATCGCCGACGGCAAAGTGGAGAGCGACAACCTGCGAATCCGCCGGTGCCAATAGCGTATGCTCCATCTTCATGGCCTCCAGCACGATCAAGGCCTGCCCCTGTGTCACCCTCTCACCTTGTTTGACAAGCACCGCTGTTACCTTGCCCGGCATCGGCGCCGTGAGACTTCCGCCGGCATCCGCCCCCTCGCCCGCATGCGCCTGGGGGTCGAGAAAGCCAAGGCGGAAAATCTCGCCCTGTAGAAACACAAGCCGGTCGTCGCCTTCATCCAAAACCCCGGCTACATAGCGACGATCTCCGAGCGCAATCGCCAGATCGCCGTCCGGCCGCTGCTGGAACGATACTGGCAGCGTCTTACCGGCCAGGGTAATCCGCATACCTTCGTCAACACCTGCGGATCCCGGGCCGAAGCCAAGCGTCACATCACAGATATCTTCGCCCCAGGAAAAGCGCATGGGTTGAGCGGTTTCGGCGTTAAGGCGCCAACCATCGCAGGTAAACCAGGGCGAGTTCGGATCGCTGCTCGACGCCGCCTGCGCAGCCGTCTCACGCCGGCGAAGCTGTAATTGGTGAAGCGCTGCAGCCGTCAACACCTGCCCCGGCTCGGATAGGCCCGGCTTTAATAGCTTGCCGGCCTCGCGGGCGATAAACCCGGTATCGACACCGCCCGCGGCGAACGCCTCGTGGCGAAGCGCGCGCCCCAGAAACGCCAGATTGGTTCGGCAACCGGCCACGCGGATACTATCGAGTCCCTGCCGCAACCGCCGCAAAGCCTCATCACGCGTTTCACCCCAGGCAATAACCTTCGCGATCATGGGATCGTAGAAGGGCGAAACGCGGTCCCCCTCTAATACACCGCTGTCGATACGCAACCCCTCGACGGCTTCTGGAAACCGCAGTCTCCTGAGGTCTCCGGTCGCGGGCAAAAAGTCGCGCTCCGCATCCTCCGCATAAAGCCGCGCCTCGATCGCATGCCCCCGAAGCGCAACTTGCTCTTGGGTGATCGGCAACGCCTCACCTGCTGCCACACAGAGCTGCCAAGCCACAAGGTCTAACCCGGTAATAGCCTCGGTAACCGGATGCTCAACCTGCAACCGCGTGTTCATTTCCATGAAGTAGAACTGCTCGTCCTCGACAATGAACTCGACGGTGCCCGCTCCTAGATAATCGATAGCTTCCGCAGCCGCGACCGCGGCTTGTCCCATTTCGGCCCGCCGCGCCGACGTCATGCCGGGTGCAGGCGCTTCCTCCAGCACCTTCTGATGGCGGCGCTGCACGGAACAATCGCGCTCGTTGAGATGCACCCCGTTACCGTGGCTATCCCTGAATATCTGGATCTCGATATGGCGCGGCTTGGTGAGATACTTTTCGATCAGAACTCGATCGTCGCCGAAGGATGCCATGGCCTCGCGTCGTGCGCCCGCAAGTGCAGCTTTGAAGTCGCCTGGTTTCTCGACAACGCGCATCCCCTTGCCGCCACCGCCTGCGGATGCCTTGATCAAAACAGGGAATCCTATCTTGCGCGCCTGCTCCGCCAACAAGGCTTCATCCTGCTCGGCGCCGTGATAGCCCGGGACAAGAGGAACCGCCGCGCGTTCCATCAAGGCCTTGGCCTCGCTCTTGGAACCCATGGCCCTGATGGCCGATGGCGGCGGGCCAACGAAGATCACTCCTGCGGCAGCACAGGCTTCGGCAAAATCCGCATTCTCGGCCAAGAATCCATAACCAGGGTGGATGGCTTGGGCGTCTGATTGCCTCGCCGCTTCGAGTATTCTGTCGACACGCAGATAACTCTCGGCTGCCGCAGCCGGACCGATGCAAAAAGCACTGTCCGCCAGCTTGACGTGCTGGGCCTCGGTGTCCGCTTCCGAATATACCGCGACCGTGCGAATCCCCATGGCTCTGGCCGTGCGCAGGATACGACAGGCAATCTCGCCACGGTTGGCGATCAGCAGGCTATCAAACAGAGCTCGGGCGGATTCGCGCTGGGCCATGAAATTTCAATCCTTACTGCGCCGCTGCGGCTTGGTGCGGCCATAGGAGACAAACTCGGCGAAACCAAACAGTATCAAGAGCGCGCCGACCACGATCTGGGACGATATAATAACCCTGATCAGGTTGGAAACCGGCACGATGTCGCCATAACCGACAGTGCTGAGAGTCACGATCGAAAAGTAGAGACTCTCGGTAAAAGTGATTTCCCGCAGTTCACCACCGATGATGAAACCGCCGCCGCCAAGTGTATCGATGATGCGATAGATGCAGGCATAGACGATCACAATGAGCGAGTAAAAGGAGAAGAAGGCAAAGGCCGGTATCACCAGCCTTTTCATGCCCGCGAAGAACAGTTCGAACAGCAGACTCGTCTCCAGGAGAAAGCTACAGACCTCGTCGCTGACGAAAAACACGATGGCGGCGATTGCCGACATGGAGGCCAGGAAAAGAAGATCGTACTCAAAAGGTGTAAAGTCGTGCCCCGGCAAGGCAAAGGTCAAACCGCCAATCAGGAAAGCTGGAAGCAGCCATCTGAAAACCTTGCCCCAATGGTGAATCTCCCTGTGCTGGTCTTGCAGCAGAAGCTTATGAATTGTTGTCCTGTTGCGCCAGGCGCCCGCCAGAAACGTGAAAACCGGCAGAGGAAAGGTTGCCAGCACCAACCAGGGTGTTACCGGAGCGAAATTGACCTCGATGAAGAATGAGAAGATGCAGGTGTAGACAGCCAGGAAGTTCGTCAGGACAATCGTGAAAAAATGGCGATCGGGAAACAACCGGTAAAACGCCGTCACGGCGACCAATGTCGCCAACAGGACAACCAGCGCGAACAGGCCGCCAACCTGGCCTCGGCTGGTTGCCAGCGTAATGAGCAGAAAAAGAACCGCGGTAAAGGCTGAGGCGCGGACCCAACTCCGATCGCCCATACTCATTCGATCAGCTCCCGTCTTTCAGTGCTTATCACTCGTCGACCCAGTCGGGCTTACGCTTGTCGAAAAACGCCCCCATCCCTTTGCGGGCTTCGTCGCTACCCCGAATGCGCGCTATGCGGCGCGCGGTATCTTCGATCAACGCGTCGTCCGGCAGTTGCAATGCGACACGCGCGATCAAAGCTTTGGCCTCCTTCAAAGCGTTTGGTCCGCCAGCCAACAATGCTTTCAGTATCTCATTTCCCCGCTGTACAAGAAGCCTCTCCGGCACCACCTCGTGGACCAAGCCGCAGGCTAGCGCTTCCTGCGCTCCAAATCGTTCAGCCGTCATGAAGTAGCGCCGCGCCATACGCGGTCCCATGGCCCCAACCACATAGGGGCTGATCACAGCCGGAATCAAACCGAGACGAACTTCCGACAAGCAGAATATCGCCGTCTCTGACGCCAAGGCGATATCACAACAGGCGACCAGGCCGACACCGCCGCCAAAAGCTGCTCCTTGCACGAGTACGACGGTCGGCTTTGAAAAACCGTCGAGCCGACGCATCAACTCGGCCAGTCGGCGCGCGTCCGCCAAGTTCTCTTCCTCACTGTAGTCGGCCATCGCGCGCATCCAGTTAAGGTCGGCGCCAGCGGAAAAGCTCCGGCCCTCCGCTGCCAGCACGACTGCCCTGACCCTTTCATTCTGATCCAAGTCGCAAAGAGCATCGGTCAAGTCGGCGATCAGCTTGGCATTAAAGGCGTTGTGCTTATCCGGACGTGCGAGCGTCAATGTGGCAATGCCGCTTTCGGCGATCTCTTGCAGGAACATGGGGCTGTCCATGGCGTTACATCCGGAACACGCCGAAGCGGGTTGCCTGGGCGGGCGCATTGAGGGCAGCAGATATACCGAGCGCTAAGGACATCCGTGTATCCAACGGGTCGATGATGCCGTCGTCCCACAGACGGGCCGTTGCATAGTAGGGATGACCCTGCCTCTCATACTGTTCTCGGATCGGCGTTTTGAATGCTTCCTCATCGCTTACAGGCCATTCTTGCCCTTTGGCAGCCATCGCGTCCTTGCGGATTGTCGCCAGTACGTTGGCGGCTTGTTCGCCGCCCATGACGGAAATACGTGAATTGGGCCATCCCCAAAGAAACCGGGGAGAGTAAGCACGGCCGCACATGCCATAGTTGCCGGCACCAAAGCTCCCACCAATCAGCACCGTGAACTTAGGCACACGTGCTGTCGCCACCGCCGTCACCAGCTTGGCACCATCTTTGGCGATACCCCCGGCCTCATACTTACGGCCGACCATAAAGCCCGAGATATTCTGCAGGAACACCAGCGGAATACCGCGCTGCGCGCAGAGCTCTATAAAATGCGCTCCCTTCAGGGCGGACTCGGAAAAGAGGATGCCATTGTTCGCCAGGATACCAACCGGATAGCCGTGAATACGCGCAAATCCCGTCACCAGACTGGCACCATAAAGCGCCTTGAACTCGTCGAAATCGGAGCCATCGACCAAGCGCGCAATCACTTCCTTCACATCGTAAGGTTTGCGTAGGTCTGAAGGCACGACGCCGTAAAGTTCGCTCGGGTCATAAAGCGGGTCGCGGGGTGTCGCCAACTCAAGAGTGTGCTGCTTCGAGCGATTCAGGTTACCGACAATGCGGCGCGCCAAAGCCAAGGCGTGGTGATCGTCGGCCGCCAGATGATCGGCGACACCACTGACTTTACTGTGCAGTTCCGCACCGCCCAGGTCTTCGGCACTGACCTCTTCACCTGTTGCCGCTTTCACGAGCGGCGGGCCGCCCAAGAAAATGGTCCCCTGCCCGCGCACGATGATGGCTTCGTCCGACATGGCCGGCACATAGGCCCCGCCGGCGGTACACGATCCCATCACCACGGCGATTTGAGCGATTCCCTTAGCCGACATATTGGCTTGGTTAAAAAAGATGCGCCCGAAATGGTCACGGTCGGGAAAGACCTCATCCTGATTTGGAAGGTTAGCGCCTCCAGAATCCACCAGATAGATACAGGGCAGATGGTTTTGTTCCGCAATCTCTTGAGCGCGAAGGTGCTTTTTCACCGTCAGCGGAAAATATGTGCCGCCCTTGACGGTGGCATCGTTGGCGACAATCAGACATTCCCGTCCAGATACGCGACCGATGCCGGTGATGATGCCGCCGCTTGGCACTTCATTCTTGTAGAGATCCCAGGCGGCCAATTGCGATAGTTCGAGGAATGGCGCGCCCACGTCGAGAAGGTTGCGAATTCGATCACGCGGTAGAAGTTTGCCCCGCGCCAAATGCTTTTCTCGCGGCCCCTGCCCGCCGCCCAACTTGATCGCGGCAACCTTCTCGCGAAGGTCCCCAACCAGCGCCTCCATAGCACGGACATTGGCCTTAAACTCTTCGGATCGCGTGGAGATCGAGCTTTTTAGCACGCTCATTAAAGGGCCCTGCCTCCCTGTGATTGGGTAATCATTCTCAATTGCGCTGAGGCGAAGGCCAACCAAAAAATTCTCAAGAGGAATTAGCGGTCAGGCACACCGATGCTGCCTACCAGCCACCCTTGCGCAACCATTCTCTGACTTCAGCTATCCTATCGTGCCCCCAGAAAGGCTCACCATCGACCAGAAAGAATGGTGACCCGAACACGCCCTTTTTGATCGCCTTGTCGACTTCCGCCTTCAAAAGCTCCTTGATCGCCGGATCCTGCAGAGCCGACGCCATGGCCGCGGCATCCAACCCGGCGTCCGAAGCCGCCTCCAGGACACTATCGGGCTTGGAAATATCCTTGCCCGCCAGAAATGCGCGCTCATAGAGGAAAAGCGCGAAATCACGTGCCTTTGCCGGATCGGTCCCATTCAGCCAATAAAACGCTCGGCAAGCGGCGATCGACGCAAAGGGAAACTGCGGGGGAACGACAAAGGGAATATCATAGTATCGCGCAGCCCGGGCCAGGTCGTGCCGTGCATAGTCGCCTTTGATCGGGATTGTTAGCAAAGGCTCCGCCTTGGTTTGCTTCATGACTGCCCCCAGCAGGAAGGGGCGCCACGTCACCTTGCGTCCATGCTCGGCGGCCTCAGCGTCGATAATCCGCGCGGCGAGGTATCCGTATGGACTGGAGAAATCAAAGTAGAACTCGATCGGACTCGATGCTGCTGATGTCATGGTGCAGTAGTTCCTCCTGCTTGAATGCTTACTTGCTGCCTGCTTATCCGGCTATCTGGCGGCCAATGATCAAGCGTTGAATATCACTTGTGCCCTCGTAAATCTGGCAAACGCGGACATCGCGATAGATACGCTCGACAGGAAAGTCTTCCAGATATCCGTATCCGCCGTGTATCTGCAATGCGGCAGAACATACCCGCTCGGCCATCTCGCTGGCGAACAGCTTCGCCATCGCAGCTTCTTTTAAACAGGGGACACCCGCATCACGCAGGGCCGCGGCGTGGAGTGTCATCAGTTCTGCTGCGTGGAGTTCGGTTGCCATATCCGCCAGGCGAAAATTGACGGCCTGGTGCTCGAAAATCGCCTTGCCCATCGATTGCCGGTCTTTGGCGTAGGCAAGTGCCGCATCATAGGCCGCGCGCGCCATCCCCACGGACTGGGCTGCAATCCCGATGCGGCCGCCTTCCAGGTTCGATAGGGCTATGCGATAGCCCTGCCCTTCCTCGCCCAGCAATAGATCCGGTGTCAGTTCCATGTTGTCGAACACGATCTGGCAGGTATCGCTGGCATGCTGGCCCAGCTTGCGCTCGACGCTGGCTACATTGTATCCGGCCGTGTCCGTCGGCACGATAAAAGCGGAAATACCTTTCTTTCCAGCGGATTGATCGGTAACCGCGAAGACAATGGCGACATCGGCATTGGCGCCAGAAGTGATGAACTGTTTAGTGCCGTTCAATACAAAGCCGTTTCCGCGCTTATCCGCCCGGGTCCGTATGGCGCCCGCGTCGGACCCGGCGTGCGGTTCGGTCAACATGAACGCCCCTAGTTTTTCACCCAGCGCCATCGGCCTCAGGAAGCGTTCCTTCTGCTCTTCACTGCCATACTTGAGAATTGGTTGGCATCCGACGGAATTGTGCACACTCATAATGGTCGAGGTCGCACCATCGCCGGCGGCTACCTCCATCAACGCCAGGGCGTATGAAACGTTGTCGGTTTCAGCGCCCCCCCAAACCTCAGGCACCGTCATACCCAGAAAACCGAGGGTTGCCATCTCTGCCAGTGCTTCTTTTGGAAAATGCCTATCGCGGTCCCAAGACGCCGCGTTAGGCTTCAACCGCGCCTCAGCGAACTGCCGGGCCGTTTCACGAATCATTGCCTGTTCGTCATTAAGCAGCACGGGTCATTCCTCCGCTAAGGCAGGCTACCAGGGCATCTCCGTCCCATCGTATGAATAGAAATGCCCGCTTTGTTCAGGCGTCAGATTGTCGATGATGGCGCGCAATCCCGCGACGCTCTCTTCGGCCGTAATCTCAGCTTTTACGCCGCCCATATCGGTTTGCACCCATCCAGGATGCACCGAGATTACAACGATACCTTTTTCCTCAAGGTCTTCGGATAAGCCCTTGGTGATCATATTCACCGCAGCTTTGCTGGTCCGATAGGGATAAGCCGCGCCAGACCGATTTCGCGCAATCGACCCCAACTGGCTAGAGATATTAACGATGCGCTTCAACTCGCTTTGAGAGACATGTTCGACAAACCGCTCGACAGTTCGCATCAGTCCAATGACATTGACCTGCAAAACTTCGGACCAAGCCTGATAATCCTGTTCGCCAAATCCGGTTCGCGGTCCATAGATGCCGGCGTTGTTGATCAAAAGGTCAATCGGCTGGTCCCGCAAGGAACGGGCAACATTGGCAACCTGCAACTCGTCAGTCACATCTACGCGGTGGACATTAACATCACCTGGTATCTCTTTTAATTCTTTCGCTTTATCTGGATGGCGGCAACAGGCATGCACGCACCAACCGCTCTCCGCATAGCTGCGAACGAACTCCAATCCTATGCCACGGTTGGCGCCTGTTATGAGAAGAGTGGGCATGACGTTCCTTTCGATAATCGCAACTCAAAGGTGCGTCAGGACGACGGCACCCGCTCGCTCGGCAAGAGTTCGCTGGCGGCTGTCGATGAACGTGCTGGATAAGTCAGACCGCTGTCGCTTAGCCAACGATCAAGGAAAGCCTCCAGCCAATCACCGAGCGGAGCAATGTGATGCCTTGCGTCTGCAAGCTGGCGTTCCCGATCCTGCGCTCCAGGATGCGCGAGCATATGGCCCGCGCTGTCCATCCACGTCTGCATCTGGTTCTGTGTCACTTCTGGATGGAACTGAAGCCCGTAGGCCTTTCTTCCTATGCGAAATGCTTGGTTCGGAAAGGTATCACCCCGGGCTAACAATTCGCCGGTCCGAGGCACCGTGAACCCCTCCTTATGCCAGTGGTAGACTAGTGAATGCGGGCCTTTGAACCCGGGCGCCACCGTCTCTATCGGAAAGAAACCGATTTCATAAAGTCCGGTGGGATGGGGTCGCACCTCACCGCCGAAAGCCAATGACAGGAGCTGCGCGCCGAGACAAAATCCCATGAAAGGTTTGTCCGCCTCTACCCACGTTCGAATCCATTCAACCTCATCCTGGATATACCCACCGTCATTGGCACTCTGAGCGCCGCCGTAAACGACGACAGCATCGAACGCGTCGCTTAGGGGATCGGGTAAAACGTCGCCCAGGGCGGGCGCACACCACTCGATCTCAAAGCCTCGCCGAACCAACATTGGATGGGCTCTATCAATTCTTTCCCCTTCCATATGGTTTAAAAGCAAGGCTTTACGGCTCATTCTTCATCTCCAACAACCAAAGGTTTCGTCATATTTGGACGCGCTGACAGAAAAGCGGCCATGTGAAAGGCCGCCTGTTCCTGGTCATAGATATAATCCAGTCCAACCGGACATGCACGCCTCGCCCGACAATAGGCCGTCCGACAATCGTGACCGGCGGCGCTCCCGACATGAGCCGCACAATCGTCAACCCGATAGCCGGCCCCAGTGAAAGCGCCAACCGGGCAGGCACTCAAGCAGGGTTTATCCGCGCAACTCTCGCAGGGATGATCACCCGCCCTGTTTTGTCCTTGGTCATCGAGTTTCAACGCCAAGCCGTCCGCAGATGTAAAAAGTAAAGCCGCACGATAGGCGTGCCACAACCCAAACCGTGGGTGAACCAGAATGCCCAGCGGTGAAGGAAAGACTGCCTCGGCTTGCTGGGCCCAACGCTGAAAAGGATAGTATGGCGGTCCGTCCGATGGATAAAGCGCAGCGGAACCAAACCGCAAGGCGATCGCATCAACAACACGCTTGGTCCAGCGGTTCATTGGATCGGGTTTGCTGTCCCGATACTCCGGACTGCGCACGAAATGGCGCCACATTTCAGGCCCTGCGTTGCCGATCATCGCAACAAAATCCACGGCGCGGCCATCCGGTAAGGACGGCAACGGGGTCTCCGGTCCAGGTCGGAAACCGCCCCTCAACAACAATCCCTGTTCCGCGAGCGCCGTTGTCAGATCGTCCTTCATGGGATCAATGGTCTACCGCAGGGCGAAGGCCCCATAAAGACAATTCCTCGCGTATCATCCTGGACCGCTTTCTACAGCGACAGTGTGGACATTATCGTTCCTTAGTTCTTGTCATTCATGATCGGAGGGTGTCACGATCTCTCGCGCTGGGGGCAGGGACTTGCACATACGGCAGATTCGGCCCCACGCCAACTTTGTACCTCGCCTATCAGGTAGTCATGAAGCAGAGCAGTATCATTGACACTCAACATTTTGGCTTTTTGTTGATTGAAGGCTTTTCCATACTTCCCTTTGCATCAGCTATTGAAGCCCTTCGTTCGGCCAACCGCCATTCAGGCGAGAACCTCTACAGTTGGACACTTCTTTCTCCCGAAGGTGGTCTTGTCACAGCGTCCAGCGGCGTGGCCTGCCGGTCGGACATGCCGGTACGTGCTTGCGACAAATTGGACGCCGTCATTGTGTGCGGCGGCGTGGACGCGCATGTGTTTGACAACAGGCAAACATTGGCCTGGCTCAGGCTGCTAGCCCGTCAGGGGGCAAAGATGGGTGCAGTGTCCCTTGGCAGCTACATCCTCGCACGCGCCGGGCTGCTCAACGGTGTACGCTGCACGATCCACTGGGAAAACCTTGCGGGATTCCAGGAGGACTATCCGCAACTCAACGTGACCGAGGAGTTGTTCGAGATCGACGCAAATCGCTTTACCTGTTCGGGTGGCACCGCCGCATTGGACATGATGATGTCGATAATCGCCAAGGATCACGGTCGCGAACTCGCGACCAAGATCGCGGAAAACTACATCCATGAACGAATCCGCGATCAACACGACCACCAGCGCATGAATTTGCGCACGCGACTGAACATCTCTCATCCCAAGCTGCTGAACGTCATCGAGATGATGCAGCAGAACCTTGAGGACCCGCTGCCCAGATCGAAGCTGGCCGCCATGAGCGGACTTTCGACGCGGCAACTCGAACGGCTGTTCCGCAAGTATCTGAATCGGACTCCGACCCGCTATTACCTGGAGCTTCGTCTCGCCAAGGCACGCTCGCTCCTCAATCAGACATCGCTCTCGATTCTGGACATCGCCATGGCAAGCGGCTTCGTATCAGCGTCTCATTTCTCGAAATGCTATCGCGAACAGTTCAACCGAAAGCCTCGCGACGAGCGCCAACAGATTGCCTAAAGTATATCCTTTGTTTATCTGATTTTTCGTTGTTTATCAGAAAATTAGGGAAGTTTCTTCAAGCTTCTACCGTCCAGGTATGTCCGGCTCTCATTACCTCTTGCAATCCACCTGCGGGTGCCTGCCCTTTGGCGGCGTCCAGTTGCGCATGAACGCTCTGATCGTAACTGGACGTCGGATCACAATAGAGTACGCCCAAGGCGACCGGTAGCGTGGGCGGCTCCATTGCCGCCAGCAACGTCGCCAGCACGCGATTCTTTTCGTCGTGCCGTAGAACATCGGCTTCAGTGATACCGGCATCTCCCAGATTCACGACTTCAAGGGACAGCGTCGAGGGATTCAGGCGCAACCCGCGATCCTGATCTTTACCGAAGATCAAGGGCTCGCCGTGCTGAACATGGACCTGCCGGTCTTCCGCCACATCGCGCTCAGTGATGCCCGCAAAGACGCCATCATTGTAGACGATGCAGTTCTGGAGTATCTCAACCAGTGAGGCGCCACGGTGTGTATGCGCCCGCTTGAAGATCTCCGGCAGCCGCTTTTGCTGCGTGTCGACACCGCGGGCGAAAAACCTCGCCCCCACCCCTAGAGCAAAAAGCCCAGCGGACAAAGGCTGGTCGATCGACCCCATCGGGGTCGAAGGTGTGCGCAGTCCAGCCCGTGACGTCGGCGAGTACTGCCCCTTCGTCAAACCGTAAATCTCGTTGTTGAACAGGAGCATGTTGAGATCGAGATTACGCCGCAGGCAGTGCATCAGGTGGTTACCGCCGATGGAAAGCGCATCCCCGTCGCCCATGACGACCCAGACATCCAGCTCCGGATTGGCCAGTTTCACCCCCGTCGCCACGGCCGGCGCGCGCCCGTGGATAGTATGGAAACCATAGGTCGCGATGTAATAAGGAAAGCGTGCCGCACAGCCTATGCCCGACACGAAGACCGTCTTGGCCGGGTCCGCAGCCAAATCCGCCAGTGTCCGCTGCACGGCCTTCAAGATGGCGTAGTCACCGCACCCTGGGCACCAACGGACTTCCTGATCCGTTGCGTAATCCTTCGGCTGCAAAGCCGCGATTCCATCGGGCCCGCTCATAGCTTCTTCTCCAATCCGGGTTTGCGCGAAATCCTCGCGCGAACCGCCGCTTCCAGATCCGAAACACGGAAAGGCTTGCCGTTGACTTGAGCCAAACTTTCGGCGTCCACCAGATAGCGGTCCCGTAGCAACGTAACCAACTGTCCGTGGTTCATCTCTGGTATTAGTATTTTCTTATAAGTATTTAATATATCGCCGAGATTTGTAGGTAAAGGCCAGATATGTCTCAAATGGACATGCGCCACATTGTAGCCCTCTGCGAGCATGGTTGTGACTGCACGGCTTATGGGGCCATAGGTAGAGCCCCAACCAACCAGCACGAGATCGGCGCCAAGATCTCCCTGATCAACTTCCTGCAACGGAATATCGTTTGCAATGCCTTCGATCTTTGCCGCACGAAGGTCCGTCATGCGCTGATGATTATCGGGGTCGTAGGAGATGTTGCCGGATGTCGAGTCCCTCTCAATTCCGCCAATTCGATGCATCAGCCCAGGTGTCCCGGGGACTGCCCAATCGCGGGCCAGGGTTTGCGGGTTACGGGCAAAGGGCTGGTACCCCTCTGGATCTTGGCGGCGCTTGACCGGAAAACTCGCTATAGCGTCCAAGTCGGGGATGAGCCAGGGCTCCGATGCATTCGCAATGTACCCGTCGGTCAGCAACATGACCGGCGTCATATACTTTGTCGCCAGGCGAACAGCCTCCACCGCAACATCAAAACAATCACCAGGAGCACGCGCCGCCAGCACGACCAAAGGCGAATCGGCGTTGCGTCCGTACACGGCTTGATAGAGGTCAGATTGCTCTGTTTTCGTCGGCATTCCCGTCGAGGGGCCCGCACGCTGGGAGTTCACGACGATCAATGGCAACTCGGTGGCGATGGCAAGACCCAGCGCCTCGGTTTTCAGGGCGACACCGGGTCCGGACGAGGATGTGATTCCCATATCGCCTGCGTAGGACGCCCCGATCGCCGCACAGGCTGCGGCAATCTCGTCTTCCGCCTGAAAGGTCAGGATGTTCAGGGACTTGAGAGCGGCAAGACTATGCAACAGGCTGGAAGCTGGCGTGATTGGGTAGGAGCAGAAAACCATCCGCAAGGCAGCTTTCTCACAGCCGGCGACCAATCCCCAGGCCAATGCCTCGGCGCCGGTGATGGCACGGTAGAGCCCCGGCGGAATTGCAGCCGGGCCAACATCTATCTGTGCCACCTCATGCTGAAGTTCAGATGTTTCACCAAAGGCATGGCCCGCATTGAGCGCCGCTATATTGGCCTCCAAAACCTCAGGCTTGCTGGCGAACTTCCGCTTCAACCAAGCAATCGTGGGGGCACGTTCCCGGCCAAAAAGCCAGTAAACCAAACCAAGCGCCCACATGTTTTTCGAGCGCACAGCCTCTTTCTTCGTGACGCCGACGGTCTCAACTGCGTCCTGGGTGAGCTGTGTGATGTCGATCTTGAGCACCCGATAAGGCGCCAAAGTATCGTCTTCCAGCGGATTGCTATCATAATGCGCCTTGCGCAGGTTCTTGTCGTTGAACTGACCCGTATCAACGATGACCAGACCAGCGGCTTTGACATCGGCCAGATTCACCTTCAGCGCGGCCGGGTTCGTCGCCACCAGGACGTCGAGATGATCGCCGGCCGTCTTGATGCGCCGCGCCCCAAAGTTTATCTGGAACGCCGAGACCCCATACGTGGTTCCGGCAGGCGCGCGAATCTCCGCCGGAAAGTCGGGGAAAGTCGCCAGATCGTTCCCGGCAAGGGCGGTCGTCAGCGTGAACTGACCGCCGGTTATCTGCATACCGTCTCCGGAATCTCCGGCAAAGCGAACTGTCGCCGACTCCATCTCCTGGTGTCGCCGTTCTGCAGATTTTAGGGCCTTAGAGCCTTCCATTCGCGTCGCCCACTCCTGCGCTATCCGGACGTCATCGTGATTGCTGGTCCACCGATTAGCAGAAAGCCCGGGCGCAATCAGCCCCTCTTTTTCTCTGGTCTTCAGGTAGTATTTTCCTGCGCGCGATCAAGAAGCGCCAGCATATCGGCCACAGACACGAATTTCCGGCGCGGGTGATCGCCTTGACCTGCGGCAATTTCAGCCTCGTCAATCAGGCGCCAATCCCGGTAGGTAACCCAACGAACCTGCCGAGCGGTCAGCCGCGCCTCCAGCGCCTTTCGCCCTGGCTTGCCTTGTGTTTTCATATCGTCGCGCAACTGCTCGGCCAGCGCCTTGCCATCCGCCTTATTCGTACCGATGACGCCGCTGGGTCCGCGTTTTGCCCATCCCACCGCATATAGCCCGGGCGCTATACGTCCATCTCGGTTGCGCAGTCGCCCGCGCGCCGCATCAAAAGGTATTCCCGGAATTCTGGGTGACCGGTATCCGATGGCCTTGATGACCAAGCCGCAGGATAGGTCTTCCTGAGTACCTGTCTCCACCACCCGGCTTCCCTCCAGCCGCGTCTGCGCTACACGCAGTCCCGTAACGCTTTCTCCGCCCAAGACTTCCAGTGGTCTCGCAAAGAATCGAAATGTGATGCGTCGCGTCGCTGTTTTCTCTTTAAGTTCAGCAAAGCTTCGCAAGGTCTCCAGGTTCCTTTCGGCTTGCCGGCGCGGCTTCTCGCTTAATCCTTCCAGGGTATGTTCCGAGAGATTGTCACCTTCAACGCAAGGTATTCCTCTATCGAGGCGGGCAAACGCCCGAAGTTCCGGATTGGTAAAGCGAGCCTGCGCCGCTCCGCGTCGACCGAGGACTATGACTTCGCGGAGTTTCGATCGAGTGATTGCGTCCGCCGCCTCCTCGGCGATATCGGTCGCGGCGAGTTCATTGGGCGAAAGGACCAGTATACGGGCAATATCGAGGGCCACGTTGCCGTTCCCCACCACAATCGCGCGCTCCACATCGATATTGGGATGAAGATTGGCGAAGTCCGGATGACCGTTGTACCAACCGACAAAGGCCGCCGAACCCAGTATGCCGCGCTTATCCTCTCCCGGAATACCGATTGGGCGATCTCTTGGCGCCCCTACGGCCAGCACCACGGCATCGTAGCAGTCCCGCAATTCCGCCATGGTCACGTCACACCCTACTTCGACATTGCCGTAATAATGGACCCGACCGCTGCTGACGGTCTTCTCATATCCCTCAGTCACGCGTTTTACCGATTGATGATCCGGCGCCACACCAAATCGCACAAGACCGAAGGGCGTCGGCAAACGCTCTAGGATATCGATCTCGCAATCGGGAAAAGCTGACAGCAGCGACTCTGCGGCATAAAATCCGCTCGGTCCCGAGCCCACAATCGCAACGGAAAGACGCATTCCGACAATCCCTCATTTCCGATGTGGCTATGGTGTAAGGCGATGGGCCCGCTTGACAAGCCCGCAATGCTTTCTTGACGGGAGCCATCGGGACCGCGACAAAGGCATCTCGTTTTTCTGCTACGCTCAGATACGAAAGGTTTTTCTCCATTATGAACAAGATCAAGGGCCTTCTGGCAGCCCTCTCCCTGCTTACTGCACCGTTGGCTGTGGCCCCGGGCCTGACCGACCCTGCCCGGGCAGCCGAATCCGTGATTATCGGTGACTTGAACAGCTACACGAAGCTACCGGCATTCAGCGTGCCCTATAAACAGGGATGGGAGCTGGCGCTGGACGAAATCAACGCCGATGGCGGTGTGTTGGGCGCCCCTTTGGTGGTAGTCAGCCGTGATGACGGTGGTGCGCCCGGCGAAGCGGTTACGGCGGCCAGCGAATTGACCGCACGTGAAGGCGCAACGGTCTTGATGGGGACGCTCCTTTCAAATGTCGGACTGGCGGTTTCCGATTTTGCTCAACAGCGAAATGTCCTTTTCATGGCGGCCGAACCCCTGACCGATGCCCTGGTTTGGGAAAAAGGCGCGCCCAATACTTTCCGGCTGCGCCCCGGAACCTACTCTCAATCGCTGATGCTGGCGCGCGAAGCGGCAAAACTTCCCGCCAAGCGCTGGGCGACGATTGCACCGAACTACGAGTATGGCCAGTCCGCTGTCGCAGCTTTCAAGGAGAACCTGCTGAAGTTGCGCCCGGACGTCGAATTCGTGGCCGAGCAGTGGCCTGCCCTGTTCAAGATTGATGCCGGTGCGACCACCCAGGCCCTCGCTCTGGCCGAACCCGATGCAATCTTCAATGTGACCTTCGGCGGCGATCTCGTGAAATTCGTCCGTGAAGGCAGCCTGCGCGGGTTGTTTGAAAATCGCACCGTGGTCAGCCTGTTAACCGGTGAGCCGGAATGGAACGCCCCCCTAAAGGACGAACTTCCCACCGGTTGGATCGTGACCGGCTACCCGCCCAACAAGGTGGATAGCCCGGAGCACAATACCTTCCGCGAGGCTTATATCGACAAGTTCGCGGAGGAGCCGAGAATGGGGTCGGTCGTGGGATATGTAACGCTCAAGGCTCTAGCCAAAGCCATTAATCAAGCGCAAACCACGGACGTTGAAGCGTTGGCCGAATCCTTGCGGGGTCTGGCGTTGGACACGCCATTCGGGGCGATCCACTTCCGTGCAGCAGACCATCAGTCGACCCTCGGTACCTTCGTTGGCTTAACCGCCGTGGAGAACGGGGCCGGAACCATGACGGACTGGTACTATGCCAACGGCAACGATTTCCTGCCCAGCGAAGAGGAGGCCGCCAAGCTTCGGGCCGCGGAATAACATATGACGAAGATCCGGGACGATTGGGACTACACCGAATACAAGGACCAGCAAACCTGGCCGCGCTATACCGGCATTCCGACCTTTATGCGGGCGCCCTATTCCGAAGCCTTGGATGAGTTGGATATTGCCTTGGTCGGCGTCCCGTTCGACGGTGGGGTCACCAATCGCCCGGGTGCGCGTCATGGGCCAAGGGAAATCCGCAATCAATCCAGTCTAATGCGGCGCACGAGCCAAGAAACCGGAATCAGCCCCTTCAGTCTCTGCCGTATTGCCGATATCGGCGATGCCTGGCCGCAACGTCCTTTCCATCTGGAGGAGTCCCTGGCGGAGATCGCAAACTTTTTCGCCAAAGTTCACGCCGCGGGAGTGTTGCCGGTATCCGCGGGTGGCGACCATTCAGTAACCCTGCCGATCTTTCGAGCCATCGCCAAGCATCGCCCCGTGGGGATGATTCACTTCGACGCCCATTGCGATACCGGCGACGATTATCTGGGCTCCAAGTTCCACCATGGGGCGCCTTTCCGCCGGGCGGTGGAGGAAGGCCTGCTCGATCCTAAACGCACCATCCAGATCGGTATTCGCGGCGGCGTCAACGATGCCAAGATATGGCAGTTCAGCCACGATAGCGGCATGCGGGTGATCTACATGGAGGAGTTCCTGGAGATCGGCGTCAAAGGTGCGATTGCTGAAGCACGTCGCGTCGTCGGAGACGGCCCAACATATCTCTCATTCGATGTCGATGGTCTGGATCCGGTCTTTGCTCCCGGCACGGGTACGCCCGAGATTGGCGGCTTCTCGACGGCTGAGGCTTTAGCCATGCTGCGGGGATTGCGTGGACTAAATTACGTGGGTGGCGATGTCGTTGAGGTGGCACCCTGTTTTGACCCGGGATACGTGACGGCGCTGGCCGGTTCACAGATCATGTTTGAGATTCTTTGCCTGGTCGCCGAGGCGCACGCCGGGCGTCGCGACTAGCCAGAAATCGGAAGGACCGACAGCCTGCGATGTCCTTTACCATCGCCCAGTTCCTAACGGCCTTCGCCAATGCCTCCGCCTTGTTCTTCGTGGCGGTCGGCCTGTCGATCATTTTTGGCGTGACGCGGATCGTCAACTTTGCGCATGGCTCCTTCTACATGCTTGGCGCCTATCTGGGGGTGACCATCAGCGGGCTCTTGATGCCTCTCCTCGGCGGTCTGGGGTTCTGGCTCGCCCTGCCAGTGGCCGCCGCCGGCGCGGGACTCGTCGGTCTCGGCATGGAGCGGTTCTTGCTGCGCCGCCTTTATCGCTCGAATGAGCTCTTCCCATTGCTGGCCACCTTTGGGCTGCTGCTGGTGCTGCAGGATGTAACCCTGCACGTCTGGGGTCCGGAGGACATTGTCGGGCCTCGGGCCCCCTGGCTGGATAGCGCGATTACCCTCTTTGGTAACCGAATCCCGGAGTATGATCTGTTTCTGATCGCTGCCGGGCCGACCGGTCTTTTAGCCCTGTGGTTGCTGTTCAAACGCACCCGTTGGGGCATTCTCGTACGCGCCGCGACAGAGGACCGTGAAATGGTCGCTGCCCTGGCCGTCGATCAGCAGCGTCTGTTCGCCAGCGTCGTGGCCCTGGGAACCGCGCTCGCCGGTCTAGGGGGTGCGTTGCAGCTTCCTCGTGAGGCCGCTTCGCTTGGTATGGACCTGAACATCATTGCCGAGGCGTTCGTCGTTGTCGTTGTGGGTGGCATGGGATCTATTTTCGGTTCCTACCTGGCGGCCCTGCTTATTGCCGTGATCCAAGCCTTCGGTATCCTGCTCTTTCCAGAAATCACCCTGGTCATCGTGTTTCTCGTGATGGCCGTTATTCTGGCCCTGCGTCCGCAGGGCTTGTTCGGCAAACGGGAAAGCGCCTTTGCCGCCCGTGTCGCCGATCCCCATACGCCCTTACTGGCGGCCGGTACCGCCATGAAGCTGGGGGCCTTGGCGCTGCTGTTCTTTTTGGCGGTCTTGCCTCTTTTCAGCGGGCGCTACGTGGTGATCATCGGGGCGGAGATACTGATATTCGCGCTTTTTGCCGCTTCGCTTCAGTTCCTGTTGGGACTAGGCGGCATCATATCCTTTGGACATGCCGCCTTTCTGGGGCTGGGCGCCTACAGCGTCGCACTGTTGGGCGCGGACCTCGGTTGGCCGATGGAAGCGGCGCTCCTGGTTGCCCCCGTTGTCGCCGGGCTGGTGGCGCTCGCGTTCGGCTGGTTCTGCGCGCGGCTGTCCGGCGTCTATCTCGCCATGTTGACCTTGGCATTTGCCCAGATTCTCTGGTCCGTTGCTTTTCAATGGTACGGCTTCACCGGCGGCGACAACGGAATACTGGGCGTCTGGCCCAGCCCATGGTTCGCCGAACCTCGCAGCTTTTACTGGCTGGTCCTGGCGCTGGTCGCCACAGCGCTATTACTCATGCGGCATTTGGCTTTCTCGGGTTACGGCTTCGCCTTGCGGGCGCAACGGGACAATGCGCTGCGGGCCGCTGCCAGCGGGCTCAACCCGCTACGCCTGCGCTGGCAAGCCTTTGCCGCCAGCGGCGCTTGCGCGGGCCTCGCGGGTGGTCTTTATGCTCTTTTGAAAGGCAGCGTGTTCCCCGACGTTCTGGCAATCCCCATGTCGGTGGAGGCGCTTGTCATGGTGTTGCTGGGCGGCGTCGCCTTTCTTGAGGGGCCCTTGCTGGGCGCCGCGGCCTATCTAGGCCTGAAAACCGAACTGTTGAGCTATACCAGCTTCTGGCGCAGCGCGATCGGCGGCATCATTTTGCTGCTGGTTCTAATTTTCCCCCAAGGACTGGCCGGTGGTGCAAGCCAGCTCTGGCGGCGAAAAGGAACCGGGACATGACAGCTCAGTTGTCCGTTACCGGTTTGAACAAGAATTTCGGCGGGGTACAGGCGGTCCGCAATGTTTCCTTTGACCTTCATGCCGGTGAGCGCCTCGCCTTGATCGGACCCAACGGGGCCGGAAAGTCCACCTGCTTCAATCTCATTGGCGGGCAGCTTATGCCTGACGGCGGAAACGTCGTTTTGAAAGGCCGCTCCTTAGGCTCGCTTCGCCCGGACCAGCGCTACCTTCAGGGCTTGGGCCGAACCTTTCAGATTGGCTCCGTATTCAGCTCCATGACGCTTGAGGAAAACCTGCTGACGGTCATTGCAGCCGCAGAAGGCCTTGGGCCGAGCTTTACCCAAAGCGTGGCCCGAAAGCATCAGTCCCAGGCACAATCGCTGCTGGCCGCTGTGGGGCTTTCCGACCTTCGCCAGCGCCAAAGCGCTGAACTTGCCTACGGTGATGTCAAAAGGCTCGAATTGGCGATGGCTCTAGCGGGGAACCCGAGCGTCCTGCTGATGGATGAGCCGACGGCCGGCATGGCGCCTGGAGAAAGGCACGACCTGATGACCTTGGTCGTCGCAATTGCCGCAGAGCGACAGATCAGCCTGCTTTTCACCGAGCACGACATGGATATCGTTTTTGACCACGCAGAACGCATCCTCGTGCTCGACCATGGCCATGTTATCGCGGAAGGAACGCCGTCCCAGGTTCGCGCCGACCCCCGTGTGCGTCAAGTCTATCTCGGAGAGGATTTCTGATGACTGACGACATAGAACGCGCGTCAACAGGGTTCTCGATCGAGGGTTTGGAAGCCTTCTATGGCGCCGCGCAAATACTCTTTGGTGTCGATCTAACTCTTGCACCGGGAGAATTGGTCGCACTGGTGGGGCGGAACGGCGCAGGTAAATCGACGATCTTGAAAGCGGTCGTAGGTCTGGGTGCGCGCGCATGCGGCAGTATTCGCTACGACGGCACTGAATTGTTAGGCATGCCGACACACAAGATCGCGTCCTTAGGCGTCGGCTACGTTCCTGAAGAAAGACGAGTTTTCGCCGAGCTTACCGTCGCTGAGAACCTCTTAGCGGGGGCCCGCACGTCACAATCCGGATCGCAGCGCTGGACCTTCGATAGCGTCCTTGAGCTGTTTCCGGCTTTGTCAAACCTCCTGGACCGCCGCGCAGGCCTCTTGAGCGGGGGCGAACAGCAGATGCTCACCGTCGCCCGCACGCTGATGGGGAACCCGACGCTCCTGCTGCTGGACGAACCTTCGGAAGGTCTAGCCCCCTTGATCGTGCGACAAATGAGCGACGCCATCGCGGAATTGAAACGCGAAGGAATTGCGATCCTTCTGTCTGAACAGAATCTGCAATTTGCCCGCCGATTGTGCGACCGGGCTTATATTCTGGAAAAAGGGCGTATACTGGCAACCGGCGATCTTGAGAGTCTGCTTGATGACAAGCATGTTTCTCGGGCGCTTATGGTCTAGCGCGCAGCGTAGTCGCATTTCCGATATGACTTGTCGCGCGCGGCGCAGCCGTTACCGGGTCTCGGCGCGTAGCAATAAATGATGATCAGGGGTCATCTCGGCCCCGCTATAAGCATGAGGGCATTTGGAATGGCTGACGAAGACGATCTTGACCTGCGCTCCTTGCCGGACGACGAACTTGTCCAGCAGATGCAAGACGACCTTTACGACGGCCTCAAGGAAGAGGTCATGGAAGGCGTCAACATCCTTTTGGAGCGTGGCTGGACGCCTTACAACGTTCTAACGATCGCGCTGGTCGAAGGCATGCGGATCGTCGGCATCGATTTCCGCGACGGAATTCTTTTCGTGCCTGAAGTGCTGCTGGCAGCCAATTCGATGAAAGGCGGGATGCACATTCTGCGCCCGCTTCTCGCTGAAACCGGAGCCAAGCAGGTCGGCAAGATGGTCATCGGCACCGTCAAGGGCGACATCCACGACATCGGCAAGAACCTCGTCTCGATGATGATGGAAGGCGCTGGTTTCGAGGTCATTGATCTTGGCATCAACAACCCGGTCGAAAAGTACCTGGAAGCCCTCGACACTCATAAGCCTGAAATTCTCGGCATGTCGGCGCTACTCACCACGACCATGCCATATATGAAGGTCGTCGTGGACGCCATGAAGGAAAACGGCATCCGCGACGACTACATCGTGCTGGTTGGCGGCGCGCCGCTGAATGAGGCCTTCGCCGAGGCTGTCGGTGCAGATGCTTATTGTCGTGACGCGGCTGTTGCCGTCGAGACCGCCAAGGAGCTGGTCAAGCGCAAGCACAACCAGGCCGCCTGACGGTCGAGGACAGGAAAGTCAGACTGTAGCCTGCTGGCCCAGGACCTCGGGAGACCTGACCGCATGGAAGCGACGGCACGAGACAAAGCGCCTGAGCCGCCGGCCCCACCGCGCACCCGAATCATTGCCTGTGGCGCCCTGGCGCGTGAGCTGCTGGCAATCATGAAGCAGCCAGGGCTTACGCATCTGTCGCTCACCTGCCTGCCTGCCATTTGGCATAACCGCCCAGAGCGTATTCCCGACGGCGTGCGGGGCAAGATTAGGCAGGCGCGAGCGGAGGGGATCGAGCGGATTCTAGTCGCCTATGCCGACTGTGGCACAGGCGGTTTGTTGGACCGCGTTCTCGAAGAGGAAGGTGTCGAGCGGATTGACGGGCCACATTGTTACGCTTTTTTTGCTGGGCAAGCGCGCTTCGAGGCACTCGCCGACGCTGAGATTGGCACCTTTTATCTGACAGACTATCTGGTACGGCATTTTGATCGTTTGATGTGGCAGGGCCTAGGGCTGGACCGGCATCCCGACCTTCGGGACGCTTATTTTGGCCACTACACCAAGCTGGTTTATCTAGCCCAGATCGATGACCCGGCGTTGGATGCTGGCGCCCAGGAAGCGGCAGCACGGCTAGGCTTGAGCTATGAGCGCATATCGACGGGTATGGGAGAACTTGCTGGCTTTGTGAACCGCGCAGTCCACCATCCAAAGCAAGGGTGAGAAAGAACAGGAAATGGCACAGCTAACCATCGTTTACTGGCGGGATATCCCGGCACAAGTCATCGTCAAGGCCGGTCGCAACAACGCGAAGCGGCAACTGGATGAACGCTTCGAAAAAGCGATCGACCGGGCGGCCATGCGCGCGAAGCTCCGCGACTCAGATTCTTACCTGGCAGAATGGCGGCGCGGAGCGGCGATACCCTGCGGCGACGATTTAGAAGCCGAGGCCGAAGCTTGTGCGGCGCGCCTGGAAGCAGATTATCCCGATGAACGCCTGAAGATGCTGGTGAACCAGGGCGGCCTCGAGACCCCAGAAGTTTGAGGTAAACCCTTACCCGCCCCGCCAAGGTCAAAGGATTGAAGAGTAATGTCGCTAGAGAAAACAATCGCTGATTTCCTAACGGATTTCACCATCGAGACCACGCCGGGGTCGGCTGTGAAGATTCCCGATTATCGTGAGCACCTGCGCGAAGGCACGAAGGTCGCCGTCACGTTCCTTCCAGGCTCGGACTTTGCCGACACAGTGAAAACGTCCAAGAAGCTGAAGGACGAAGGCATGGTGCCGATGCCGCACTTCGCGGCACGTTCCATTCCGAGCAAAGATGCTTTTGCAGACTATCTGAAGCAGCTACAGGATGACGTTGGCATCGCACATGTTGTTGCCCTCGCCGGCGCCGTTGAAAAACCTTTGGGCCCATACGAAAGCTCAATGGCTCTCCTTGAGACCGGCCTTTTCGAGGAACACGGCATCCAGACCATCGGTATCGCCGGGCATCCCGAGGGAAGCCCTGATATCAGCGACAGCGATCTGGCCAGCGCCTTGGCCTGGAAAAACGACTACGCCAGAAGCAGTAGCGCCAAGCTCTACATCGTTACCCAATTCTGCTTTGAAGCCGAACCCATCCTGGCATGGGAGAAGCGCATCCGAAACGCTGGCAACGCATTGCCGATCCACATCGGTTTGCCCGGCTTGGCGACCATCAAGACGCTCGTCAATCACGCACGCGCCTGCGGCATCGGGCCGTCGATGAATTTCCTGGTTCGGCAAGCGCGCAACGTTGCCAAGCTGATGACCGTGAATGCGCCTGACAAGCTTACGCTGGATTTAGCGCAGCACGTTGCCAGCAACCCGGAATGCCTGATCAACAAGGTCCACATGTACCCGTTGGGCGGCCTCCGGAAATCTGCGGCTTGGAGCTATGCCGTCGTGGAAGGCGATATCACTCTCAAGTCCGGCAACAAAGGGTTCAAGGTCAATCGCGACATTGACTGATTGATACAATTTGTCCTGCGGCTTTTCGCGTTTTGACTAATGGAGGTCGCAAAAGCATCAGCCCTCGGAGGGTAAAAAGCATGGAATGCGCTCCAACATGCTCCCCAGCGTGGCCAGACGGCGACCTTACGAGGCCGATGGTGGGTTGGTCAGGGTAGACACAACGACCCAAGCGGTCATTTAAAGGAGTTCCGCACCATGGTTGATACCGTCGTCAGTTCGGCCAAGAAGACTCTCATTATCGCAAATGATCGCCCGTTTTGCATCATTGGCGAGCGCATAAACCCGACCGGCCGCAAGAAACTGGCTGCCGAGATGGCGGCAGGCGATTTCTCCACGGTCGAAAGGGATGCGCTGGCTCAGGTTGCGGCCGGGGCCCACATGCTGGACGTAAACGCTGGTATCCCCCTGGCCGACGAGCCTGCCATCCTGGCTTCGACCATCAAGTTGGTACAGTCGCTGGTTGACGTACCCCTCTCGATTGATTCCTCCATCGTGGAAGCACTGGCCGCCGGTCTGGAGGTCTATGAGGGCCGTGCCCTCGTGAACTCGGTCACCGGCGAGGAAGAGCGCCTGGAACAGGTTCTGCCCCTGATCAAGAAATACGATGCCGCGGTTGTCGCTATATCCAACGATGAAACCGGCATCTCCGAGGACCCGGAAGTCCGCTTCCAGGTTGCCAAGAAGATCGTCAACCATGCTCAGGATTATGGTATCAAGCCGGCCGACGTGGTGATTGATCCGCTGGTTATGCCGATCGGCGCGCTGGGCGGCGCCGGGCGTCAGGTTTTCCGCATCTGCCAGCGCATTCAAGAAGAACTTGGCTGTAACACCACCTGTGGGGCATCCAACATTTCGTTCGGATTGCCGAACCGTCACTCAATGAATGGCGTCTTCCTGGCAATGGCTGCGGGCTTTGGCCTCACCTCGGCGATCATGAATCCTCTTCACGAGGAAGAAATGGGCGCTATCATGGCCTCCGACGTACTTCTGGCAAAGGACGCGAACTGCGCCCGATGGATCCGCAAATACCGTGAACCTGCTCCGGAGCAGACAGCCGGCTCCGAGAATGGCGAGGGACGCCGTGAGCGACGCCGTCGCCGGGCATGAACTAAACTCGACCGACGGTCGGGTGAACAAAGAGGAGGAGTGGTGCTGCTATGTCCGAAGACGCGCTGGTCGTCTTTACCCCTTCGGGGCGTCGAGGTCATTTTCCTGTCGGCACCCCGGTTCTGAAGGCAGCCCGCGCACTGGGCGTGGATATCGACTCGGTCTGTGGCGGACGCGGCATTTGCGGGCGTTGTCAGATTCAGGTTTCCGAAGGCTCCTTCTCGAAGCACGGCATCGTTAGCAGCGCAGAGAATCTGACCGCATTCAACGAAGTTGAGGCACGTTACAAGTCCAAGAAAAGCATGCGCGACGAGCGCCGCCTCTCTTGTCAGGCCTTGCTCGAAGGCGACGTGGTCATCGATGTGCCCGCCGACAGCCAAGTTCATCGACAGGTCGTGCGTAAACGCGCAGAAGTGCGTGACATCAAACTAGACCCGGCGATTCGGCTTCATTACGTCGAGGTCGAAGAGCCGGACATGCACAAACCCACCGGCGATCTTGAGCGCCTGCGCCGGGCGCTGGAGGACCAATGGGGCCTGAAGGAACTGGAATGCGATCTGCGTATCCTGCAATCGCTCCAGAAATCGCTGCGCGACGGGAAATGGAAAGTGACGGTGGCGGTCCACCGCGCCCAGGTTATTACCGCGATTTGGCCCGGGTTCCACGACCGGGTCTTCGGACTTGCCGTTGATGTCGGTTCAACCACGATCGCAGCACACCTTTGCAGCCTGCGCACCGGTGAGGTTGTCGCTTCCTCCGGCATCATGAACCCGCAGATTCGCTTTGGCGAAGACCTGATGAGCCGTGTCTCCTACGCGATGATGAACCCAGGCGGCGACAAGGAGATGACACAGGCGGTTCGCGATGGTCTGAACGTGCTGGTAGCCGAAGTCTGTAAAGAGGCGGATATCCTGCCATCGGAGATTCTCAATGCCGCCTTCGTCGGCAACCCCATCATGCATCACCTGCTGCTTGGTATCGACCCGACGGAGCTGGGCGGCGCGCCCTTCGCTCTGACCCTGAACTCCGGCCTCACCATCTGGGCGACCGAGATGGGCCTGGAGATCAACGAAGATGCGCGTATCTATGTCCTTCCCTGCATCGCCGGACACGTAGGCGCCGATACGGCGGGTGTGATCCTTTCGGAAACCCCCTATCTGTCCGACGACATCGTGCTGGTTGTGGATGTCGGTACCAACGCGGAATTGGTGCTCGGTAACAAAGACCGCTTGCTGGCGGCATCCTCGCCCACCGGCCCGGCTTTCGAAGGCGCGCAGATATCTTGCGGCCAGCGCGCCGCACCCGGTGCGATCGAGCGCCTGCGCATCGACCCAGATACCCTGGAGCCCCGGTACAAGGTGATCGGCTGCGACCTTTGGTCCAATGAAGACGGCTTTGATCAGGCGATCCGGAGGATCGGCGTGACCGGAATCTGTGGATCCGGCGTCATCGAGGCGCTGGGCGAAATGTTCCTTGCGGGCATTCTGGTGACCGACGGCACAATCGACGGTGCAATGGCTGCGAAAAGCCCGCGCATTCAGGCCGACGGGCGCACCTTCTCCTACCTGATTCGAGAGGGCGAACCGGAAATTCGCATCACCCAGAATGATGTGCGGGCCATTCAGCTTGCCAAGGCTGCGCTCTACGCCGGTGCCAGATTGCTGATGGATCACCTGGAAATCGACACTGTGGACCGTATCGTTCTTGCTGGTGCTTTCGGCAGCCACATCGATGTCAAGTATGCCATGATCCTGGGCATGATTCCTGACTGCGATCTGTCAAAGGTTGCCTCCGCGGGCAACGCAGCGGGCACAGGCGCGCGGATCGCGCTTCTGAATCAGAAGGCGCGCGACGAGATCGAGGATGTCGTTCGCCGAGTCGAGAAAATCGAGACCGCGGTCGAACCCAAGTTCCAAGCGCACTTCATCGAAGCGATGGGGCTGCCGCATACAACGGCCCCCTATCCGATGCTTGCCGCGGCGGTCGCCCTTCCCGCTCCGAAGAAGGCAGGACCAGCGGGCGACAGCGCCTCGGAAGATCGGGCGGCACGCCGCCGTCGGCGACGCAGCGAAGGATAACAGCGCACGTTCATTTGCCCATTCCGGTTATAACCTCCGCCTGCATTGTTCGTGGCGCAATGCCGCTTGTCGAAACTAGTTATTGAATCAAACACGCGCGCCCATTAGGTAGATTTGCTCACAATGCGGTCGTACCAAGGAACGTCGGGTGCCGGAATGTTTGGCCGCAAGTCATCGGGAAGCCTTATGCCGATCAAGATTCCAAACGAATTACCCGCCCGCGCGATTCTGGAAAGCGAGGGCGTCCCCGTCATTCAGGAGAGCGATGCCATGCGGCAGGATATCCGTCCGCTGCGCGTGGCCCTGCTTAATCTGATGCCGGAGAAGATTCGTACGGAAACGCAACTCGCCCGGGTCCTCGGCTCCACCCCTCTACAGATCGAGATGACGCTTCTGCGCACCGGCAGCTACACCGGTCGCAACACGCCGATGGAGCATCTGCTGACGTTTTATCAGACTTGGGAAGACGTAAAGGAGCAAAAGTTCGACGCTCTCATCATCACCGGCGCGCCGGTCGAACAGATGCCCTTCGAGGATGTGGTCTATTGGAATGAGCTCCAGCAGATCTTCGACTGGGCGGACACCAACGTCTTTTCGAGCTTTTTCATCTGCTGGGGTGCTCAGGCGGCTCTCTACCATTATCACGGCGTGCCGAAGTACGACTTGGACGGCAAGATGTTCGGCGTCTTTCCCCACGCCGTGGACCAACATGCCTCGCCATTGGTTGCAGGTTTCGACGACATCTTCCACTGCCCCGTATCACGCTACACCGAGGTGCGACGGAAAGACGTAGAGCCGATACAGGGATTGGAGATTCTCGCGGATTCGGCGGATTCCGGTTTATGCCTGCTTGAAGAACGCGCAAAGCGCCGGGTCTTCATTTTCAATCATCTGGAGTATGACGGCGATACCTTGAAACGCGAGTTTCAGCGTGATCACGCCGCTGGCCTGGATACGGCCTTGCCACGCAACTATTTCCAAGGCGACGATCCCAGTCAGCCGCCCCGTGTTGCTTGGCGTGCTCATCGGAATCTACTTTATGGCAACTGGATCAACGATCTTTACCAGCACGCCCCCTTCGATCTTCAGAAGATCGGAAAGACGCGTTAACTAAGAAAAGATCTGAGGTTTCTGTAGCAAAGAGCAATGAGGAAACCATGACCGAGACCGTGACCTTTACCCGGATGGCCGATGGCACTGTTGAGGATTACGCTTTTCTGGTCCGAAATGCGGAAACACACGTCCGCGCGACGCTCGCAGACAACATCTTGGGGTCTCTAAAGTTACTGCAAGGTCCCACGCTGGGGTACCGGATTGATCGCTTCGAGCATTCACTGCAAACAGCCACCCGCGCCATGAAGGAAGGTGCTGACGAGGAAACCGTTGTCTGCGCGCTGCTTCACGACGTTGGCGACAGCATAGCGCCCGAGAATCATTCCGCATTGGCCGCAGCAATTCTGCGACCTTATGTCAGCGAAAAAAACCACTGGATCATCCTGCACCACGGTGTATTCCAGGGTTATTACTACTTCGATAAAATCGGCCAGGACCGGAATGCCAGAGACGCCTTTCGCGGTCATGTATATTTTGATGCTTGCGCGCATTTCTGCGAGGCCTGGGATCAAACGTCATTCGACCCCGATTATCCCACCGAACCGCTATCGACATTCGAGCCGATGGTCCGCCGCCTCTTTGCGAAGAAGCCCACAGCTTTCGTATGACGGCGAGGCCGCCCTCGCACGCCTAATACATAATCTGATCTGCTCCTGCGGCAGGGTTCCGTGTTAAGCCCCGGGCCGCTGCGATGACGCAGGGATTTCGTCGTAGTCCTCGTCGTCAGACACACCACCCTCGTGCAGGGGAACCCCACGCTCCTTGCGCGGCGTATGACCAAAGTAGTCGCGGTAACACTTGGAGAAATGTGAAGCAGAAACGAACCCGCAGGCCAGGGCCACGTCGATCACGGACATATTGGTCTGCAACAACAAGAGGCGCGCCTTGTTAAGGCGTAGTTCCAGGTAGTAACGCGCCGGCGAGCGGGTCAGGTATTTGCGAAACAGTCGTTCCAACTGCCGTGTGGAAAGTCCCGCCTCGCGCGCCAGTTCTGCCCGCGACAGAGGCTCTTCCAGGTTTTCCTCCATGAATTGGATTACCTTCAACAGCTTGGGATGGCGCACACCCAGGCGCGCCGGCAAGCCCATGCGCTGGTGATCGTGGCGGTCGCGGATGCGTTCGTGCATGAACTGGTCGGCCACCTTGGCCGCTAGTTCGTGGCCGTGCTGCATGGCGATCACGTTCAGCATGAGATCGATGGCCGCAGTACCCCCAGCGCAGGTAAAACGGCTACGATCGATCTCGAATAACTCGGCAGTGACATCGATCTCCGGGAAGTCCTCGGCAAAAGCCGGGAGGTTCTCCCAGTGTATCGTGCAACGATGGCCGTCCAGGAGTCCGGCACTGGCCAATACGTGCGCCCCGGTGCAGAGCGAACCGATGTCGACACCCTTGCGGTCGATCTTGCGCAACCAGGCAAACAAGGGTTTGACGATGACCTTCTGCACGTCGATTCCACTGCAGACAATGACCGTGCCAAAGCCGGTTGCCGCCTCCAAGTCGCCTTCCGGCGTGAGGGCAATGCCGTTAGAAGCCGCAACCGGCTTGCCATCCGGCGAGAAGAGATGCCAACTGTACAGCGCTTGACCGCTCAAGCGATTGGCAACGCGTAACGGCTCGATAGCCGAGGTAAAGGCAATCATTGAAAAACGCGGCAGCATCACAAACGCGATGCGTTGAGGAGTCTCCCTGGGGGTCGCACCAAACATTCCTTTAAACGACTCCTTCTGGTCGCTTTCCAACGGATACGTTACACAATTATAGCCATGTCGCGATCTGAAAAATATCCGACGCAAGCCCGAAAGCTATTGTTGTGAATAACCGCAGATTGCACGTGAGTTCGAGATAGAGAGATGCGAAGGGCGTTGTCAAACAGACTGAGCCTTTCCATTATCGATAAATCGTCGCAGCCCCACCGGTTTCGCTATCGTTGCCGTCCCCAGGAAAGGTCAGGCCCCATGAAAGCCCGCTATTCGATCGTAAGCCTGATACGCAACGCTCTCAATTATCATGAGGGATGGCCGGAAGCCTGGCGCAGTCCGGAACCCAAGGCGGAGTACGATGTCATTATCGTCGGCGGCGGCGGGCATGGCTTGGCGACGGCCTATTATCTAGCCAAGGAACATGGCATCACCAACGTCGCGGTGATCGAGCGCGGCTGGATCGGCGGAGGCAATACGGGGCGTAATACCACAATCGTGCGCTCCAACTATCTGTGGGACGAGAGCGCCGGACTTTATGAGCATGCGCTCAAGCTCTGGGAAGGATTGAGCCAGGATCTCAACTACAACGTCATGTTCAGTCAGCGCGGCGTGATGAATCTGGCGCACAGCCAGCACGATCTGCGTGAATTGCAACGACGCATCTACGCCAACTATCTGAATGGCGTCGATTCTGAATTCCTGACGCCGGAACAGGTTAAGGAATTTTGCCCAATCATCGACCTTCGCGGCAACGGACGTTACCCCGTCCTGGGCGCAAGCCTGCAGCGACGTGGCGGTACAGCACGCCATGACGCCGTCGCCTGGGGCTATGCGCGCGGCGCGGATGCGCTGGGCGTCGATATCATTCAGGAATGCCCCGTGAACGGCTTCGTGATCGACAAGGGCCGCATTACCGGCGTCGAGACCGCAAAGGGCACCATCAAGGCAAAGAAGGTCGGCGTTGTCGTTGCGGGTCACTGCAGCGTCATGGCCGATATGGCCGGGTTCCGATTGCCTGTTGAATCGCGCCCCCTGCAGGCGCTGGTCAGCGAACCGGTGAAGCCCATCATCGATTGCGTCGTCATGTCCAATGCCGTTCATGCTTATGTCAGTCAGTCGGACAAGGGAGAACTGGTAATCGGCGCCGGCGTGGACCGCTACAATGGCTACGGTCAACGCGGCAGCCTGCCGGTTACCGAAGAAACCCTCGGGGCAATCTGTGAGCTTTTCCCCATGTTCCGCCGGATGCGCATGCTGCGTACCTGGGGCGGCATCGTGGATACTTGCCCAGACGCCAGTCCAATCATCTCGAAAACGCCCGTTGAGGGGCTGTTCTTCAACTGTGGTTGGGGAACGGGCGGCTTCAAGGCCACACCCGGCTCAGGCCATGTCTTTGCCCATACGATCGCCAAGAACGAACCGCACCCCTTGGCGGCGCCTTTCCGGCTCGACCGTTTCGTAACCGGCTTCCTCATCGACGAACACGGCGCAGCGGCCGTGGCGCACTGACCCGAAGGAACGATCTCATGTTGTTGTTAGATTGCCCACACTGCGGTCCGCGCGAAGAAACGGAATTCACTTACGGCGGTGAGGCCCATCTGGCGCGCCCGAAAGACCCGGCATCGATGACCGACGAAGAATGGGCCGGGTTCGTCTACTGGCGCAAGAACACCAAGGGCGTTTTCCTGGAGCGCTGGAACCATGCGCACGGCTGTCGTCGCTGGTTCAACGTTGCCCGCGACACGGTTAGCTACCAAGTCTTGGCTGTCTATCCCATGGGGTCGAAGCCACCCAAGAAGCTAGCGCTCACGAAGTACGTCTGAGAAGGAAGGACCGAAGATGACCGATTATCGCCTTCGCCAAGGCGGGCGCATCGACCGCTCGAAGTCGCTGTCCTTCACGTTCGACGGCCAGCGCTATGCCGGATATGCAGGTGATACGCTGGCATCGGCTCTGTTGGCCAATGGTGTCCACTTTGTCGGGCGGAGCTTCAAGTATCATCGCCCCAGGGGTATCGTGGCCGCCGGTGCCGAGGAGCCAAATGCTCTGATCCAGCTCGGACATGGCGCACGCACAGAGCCAAACCTGCGGGCCACTCAGATCGAACTGTTCGACGGTCTCCGGGCCGAATCGCAGAACCGCTGGCCCAGCCTTAGCTTTGACGTCGGCGCCCTCAACAACGCACTTTCGAAGTTTTTCCCCGCGGGGTTCTACTACAAGACCTTCATGTGGCCCGCTGCCTTGTGGATGAAGTACGAGTACGTCATCCGCCACGCCGCCGGTCTTGGCAAATCGCCAACCGAGCGCGATCCGGACACCTATGACAAGACCAACGCCCATTGCGATGTCTTGATCGTCGGTGCGGGGCCCTCGGGCCTTGCCGCGGCGCTGGCTGCTGCGAAAACTGGCGCGCGGGTTATCCTTTGCGACGAGCAGGCCGAGATGGGCGGCAGCCTGCTAAATCGCCACGCCGAGATCGGTGGCAAAACGGGTGCCGACTGGGTCGCCGATTCCCTGAAAGCGCTGGCACAGTATCCGAACTTGCGCCTGCTGCCGCGTACAACCGCATTTGCCTACTGGGACCACAACTTTATCAGTCTCTGTGAAAAAGTTACTGATCACCTGGCGGACAAGCCCAAACACCTGCCTCGGCAACGCTTGTGGAAAGTTCGCGCCAAGCAGGTTGTTCTGGCAACTGGGGCACTTGAGCGCCCTCTGGTTTTCCAAGACAACGACCGCCCCGGCATCATGCTGGCGGGCGCCGCACAAACCTACCTGAACCGCTATGCGGTGAAGCCAGGCAATCGCGGTATCGTCTTCACCAACAATGACGGCGGCTACGAGGCTGCCATAGATCTCGCGGATGCAGGTGTCGCCATCACCGTTCTCGACTCCCGTGACATGCCGGAAGGTGCCAACTATCACGCCGCAAAGACAGCCGGGCTGGATATCCGTGCCGGCAAGGTCATCGTCGGCACGAAGGGCAGCAAGCGTGTCGAGAAAGCGTTGATCGCGGATTTGGGAAGTGGTGGCGACAGGGCGCTTGGTCAGGTCGAAGAGCTTGACGTTGACTTCATAGCCTCCTCCGGCGGTTGGAATCCCACCGTCCATCTTTTCTGCCAATCCAAGGGAAAGCTCGAATGGCGCGACGACATCGCATCCTTCGTACCCGGCGAACCGATGCAAAAAGCACAAGCCTCGGTCGGTGCAGCCAACGGCGCGTTTGGCTTGAAGGATGCACTCGCCGAGGGTTTTGCAGCAGGCGCCAAGCTAGCCGCCGCCAGCGGCCTTGGGAAAGCCGCAAAACCTACCAAAGCACCCGATGCACCCAACGGCAACCATTTGCCGCTGCAACCGTTGTGGCTGGTTCCCTCGACCGAACCGTTGGGGCGCAAGGGCAAGCACTTCACCGATTTCCAGAATGATGTGACCGCTGCAGATCTTAAGCTGGCGCTGCGGGAGGGATATCGTTCCGTGGAACACGTCAAACGTTACACGACGACTGGTATGGCCACCGACCAGGGCAAGATCGGCAACGTGAACGCATTGGGCATCGTCGCCGACGTGCAAGGCAAGACGATCCCCGAGGTCGGAGTGACTACCTTCCGCCCGCCTTACACACCAACCACCTTTGGTATTTTCATGGGTCGCGATGCGGACGACCTGCTCGATCCGGCCCGTACCACTCCTATGCATAGCTGGCATCAGCGCGCAGGCGCTCAGTTCGAGGACGTCGGACAGTGGAAACGGGCCTGGTACTATCCGAAGGACGGTGAAGATCTGCATGCTGCCGTTAACCGGGAGGTTGCTGCGGTGCGACGCTCGCTCGGTGTCCTGGACGCATCGACACTCGGCAAGATCGATATCCAGGGACCTGACGCCGCCGAATTCCTGAACCGCATTTATACCAACGCTTGGAAGAAGCTCGATATTGGCAAGGCCCGCTACGGGCTGATGCTGAAGGAAGACGGCATGGTGATGGACGATGGCGTCACCACCCGTATCGGCGAAAACCGTTTCCTGATGACGACAACCTCGGGCAATGCACCGCAGGTGATGGCCCATCTGGAGGATTACCTGCAAACCGAATGGACGGACCTCAAGGTCTACCTGACATCGGTGACGGAGCAATGGGCTACCATCTCTGTAGCAGGCCCCAATGCCCGCAAGCTAATGGCCGAGTTGACGAGCGACATCGGGCTATCTCCCAACGCCCTGCCCTTCATGGGTTATACGGAGGGTACCGTGGCAGGCGTTCCGGCCCGTGTGTTCCGGATCTCATTCACCGGCGAATTATCGTTCGAGATCAACGTACCGGCATCCTACGGCCTAGCCGTATGGCAGGCGGTAATGACCGCCGGGGAGAAATACGACATCACACCCTACGGCACCGAGGCCATGCATGTCTTGCGTGCCGAGAAAGGCTACATCATCGTTGGCCAGGAAACTGATGGGTCAGTAAACCCGCACGACCTGGGCATGGATTGGGTGGTGGCCAAGAACAAGGAATTCGTGGGCAAGCGTTCCCTCACCCGCGCAGACATGTCCAAACCCAACCGCAAGCAGCTGGTCGGCATTCTGACTGATGACCCAAAAACCGTGCTGCCTGAAGGCTCCCAAATTGTTGAAGAGCTCTTGGACAAACCACCGATGACCATGGTCGGGCACGTGACTTCCAGCTATTGGAGCCCGAATCTTGGGCATTCGATCGCCCTGGCAATGGTCAAGGGCGGCCTGGCTAAGAAGGGGAAGAAAATTTACGTACCCCTACTCGACGGCCGTGTCGTCAGCGCCACCATCACCGATACCGTATTCTTCGACCCGGAAGGAGAACGTCTCCGTGCCTGACAGCTTCCTGCGACAGAGCGCTCTTGCGCATCTAGCCCTTGATGGTCGTGCGGTTGATACCGGCGGCAGTCAGGGTATGGCCCCGGGTGTTGCCATGAAGGAACTTCCCTTCAAGAGCATCATCAACCTGCGTGGCAACCCGAAGGACACGGCGTTCCTTGCCGCGACGAGCAAGACGCTCGGCTTCGACCTGCCGCTGCAGCCAAACCAAAGCGCTTCCAAGAATCAGATCACCGCCCTTTGGCTGGCACCGGATGAATGGTGGATCATCACCGATAGCCAAACAGGAAAACTGGCAAGCAAGCTAGAAGCCGCATTGTCTGGACAGCATATCTCCCTGGTCGATGTTGGCGAGAGCCGGACTACGATCCGCGTCACCGGTCGTCATGCCCGCGATCAGTTAGCAAAGGGCACCCCCCTGGATCTGCATCCGACCCAATTGCCCGCTGGGCGTTGTGCTGGCACACATATAGCAAAGGCGATCGTGGTGTTGCACTACTTGGGAGACAGCAAGTCCGGCGAACCGACTTACGACATCTTCGTGCTGCGGTCCTTCGCGGATTATCTCTGGCGATGGCTGGAGGATGCAGCACAAGAGTATGGCTTCCAAGTGCGGCCCTAACATAAACCAATCTAACAAACCCGCTCGGCTATCGGGCACTTCCCCAAACGGATGACCGTAGAAAAGCCGCCCGGTATTCGGGCCGCTTTTCTACGCTACAACTCTACGCGCGAGGCTCTCAGCATCGCCGCAAGATGCTCGTACGGATTCCTGATTCGCATTCAATTTATCTAGACAATATTAGTTACGTTTTAATACCTTATATAGGTTGTATAAACTATCTTTCTTGCATATCAATAAGGGAAATGCTTCAAAGGAGTTTCCCTTCATGCTTGACGATGACAACCGTAAGAAAAACCCAGACAAGATCGTCCAATCGCGCGGCGACGCTGTATCTGGTATCGGATTTCGCCGTCCTCTGGGTCTGGGGATTGAGAACGACCCTGAAGATATGAAGACCTTTCGCGCCGCAATGGCTGCGGCAGGGCGCGTGCCGATGGTGATGGGCCATCCTGAGCGCAAGGCGGACGAGCCCGACGACTTGTTGTTTCAATCCTTTGGCGCCATGAAGGAGGCGGCAGGCCTGCCGCCTAGCCGCAAGATCATGCCGGGTGACGCCGCCGAGGCCCTGTTGCGTAAGGCCGTAGACGACAAGGAAGATGGCGCTGATGTGTTTAACGCCTTGTTGCGCGGCGGCGATCCTCGCGCCCTCCAGGCCCAGCGCCGCGAACGGGAGGCGGCAAAAAAGCAGGCTGGCCCACAGGCCGACGCCAAGCCCACCCTCCCCAAACCAAAAGCGGCCGTCTCAGATGACCGACCCAGCGACAAGCAGGCCGCCGATAGCCACCCCAGCGAAGCCTTGGATGGCCGGGACGAAGAACCCGCACCCGCAGCATCGGAAAAAGACCGCCTGAAGCAAACCCAAACCGATCTTGTCGCTGCGCGGACGCAAGGTCGTGAGGATAAGGTTGCACTGCGCGATGACTTCCAGTCGACAGCGCGCAACCGTAACCAACAAGCCAACAGCGTTGAGGAGAAGCAGCTTGTCGATATCGATGATGAGCTCACAGTGCTTAGCCGCCGCTTGGCGGAGACTGATCCGGGAAGCGACGCCTTTCTTGAGCTATTGCAACGCATTGGTCTCTTGAGGAAAACCAAGCGGCGCGTGATCCAAGGACCTGTGGATGGAACGTCACCAGAGCAGGCCAACGACGCAGACCTTGCCCGTGAACGACGTTTCGGTGGCGGCTTTGGCTCGATGGCGCTCAGCGACGTGCAATTTGCAGATGCGCTGAATGCACAAAATGCCCTGGACACAGGCGTGTATAGAAGTTCTATTGTACAACTTAAGAAAGAGAAAGCCGAGCGCAAAAAGGACATCAGAGACAGTGAAATCGAGGCCATCGACGACAACGGCGGTTTGGAACTTGAGATAACGTTTCGCGAAAAAGCCTTGGAAACGATGCAACAACTTGACCACAAGTACACGCAATTACTGGAACGGTTAGGCCCTGAGGGCGCAGCAAGCCCAAAAGCCACCATGGAGGACCTGCGATTCATCGAATGCCGCAGCCAAACCATGACCTGGATTGGCGGCATGACACGCGCCTGGCCCGAGCCTGGGAGTAACGCCTTTTGGAAGCGTAGGTTCATAGAGATTACCAACACACCCGAGGTGATAAATCGCGTCATGGACAACTTTACGGTCAATCCAGCAGGCAAGGGCAAATGATCGCCGGCTCATAGAAGTTGGCGAGGCATCGTTGCTACCCTTTGCGAATCGAGGATGTAGGTAAAAATGAGGAATCCGACCTTAAGCGCCGCAGCAGTCCTGATTCTGATCTGCTTCTTCCCGATTGCGACTGTCGCGGCCAACCCTTCCAAAAAATGGGAAACAGTCGAACGCCATTTCTTTGCCGCACATGCCCCCTACGGTGACTACATTAGTAAATGGGATCCGGATTGGATCGAACACCATCTAGAAGTGAATCTGGCAGCCGTGGGCCGAAATAAAGTTGATGAAATTATCAGTCAAGTCGCTTCGCTCCCCAATCTTGGCAGTCTTTCGCTCACCGTTGAGCGTATCTACAACGACTGGGGGGCCTTGGTGGAAGACGACGTGATCAGAAGTTATTCAATGATTGTAAGTTCAGAGATAAAAGTGGCCCGCTTGTCCGAGAATGACATGATTTGGCTTGATGAATATCTGGAAGCCAACAAGTCTGTGAAAAGGGCGACGAGACCAGTTCATCAGGATGGATGCGAAGCGGTAATCAGGGTTTCCGACGAGACCACAAAATATCTAATCCCCCCTGGGTTTATCGGAAAAGGATTAGTTTTTTATTACGGGCCTCGCGCCTCTATCACGGAGGAAGATTGCTACGCCCGGGGCCTACTTGTTGCACTAGGCCTTTCGCCTGAAATACTCTTCGCCGACATACGGCATCCCCTGAGCAAGGAGGAGTTAAACGAGGCTCTTTCCGCCCTCGACCTCCTCTATCACCCCTCCTTGAAGCATGGCATGACCAGGGATGAAGTGTTGCAGGTATTGACGGTCGAAGGCCTTCTCGATCCCCTAAAATAGGCCGCCCTCGCCCTCCTCTACCACCCCGCCATAACCCCCGACATGAATGAGCAAGACTTCACCCAAACCCTCCTCCAACATAACCTCATCGATCCCTGATTCTCGAAAGGAGATCATCAAGTGGAAACGAAGCCTTTCATGATCTTGGTAGCGGGATTCCTCCTGCCAGACTTGCTTGACCCCAAAGCGCGTCTGCGCAGGGAGCCCAAACTCTGACAGCAACGCCCCCTCTGCCAGTAGCTGGAGGGGGCTTGTAAAAATAACGCCTTTATTCTACCTATGCGATATGGGGCTTTGGAGAAAAATCGGCAAGCGTGGCCGCTGGCATGTCCGGACTTACGCGCTGATTGCCACGGTTATCCTGCTGAACGATCTGCCGTTCTTCTGGAAACACTTCACCAGCGACGGCTATGGGATCTACACGGCCCCCGACGACATCGAAGCGCCGCCCCGGCTCCAAGGCCCCCTGGCCACCCATCCTGGCGCCAGAGGCGCTCCCAGAGGCCCTGCCTAGGCTTTCCGCCGCCGAGCTCGAAACCTACTTCTTTCCAAAGAGCCCCTACGAACCGCGCTTCGACGATGACGAAGAGTACGGCGGCGTGATCCAGAAGTTCGGGCAAGAACCGCTTTTTATCAAGGCTTACAGAGCCGATCATGTTCAAGACGACGCGGAAGAGACCCTGCGCGCGCTCTATGAAAGTCTGCGCGCGCAGGTGCCGAGGCTACCGCCACTGCTACCGCTCGAGGTCGATAACCGGAACGACCGAGACAATCCACACCCGGAAATCTTTGCGGTGCTTGGCTGGAAAACCAAAAAACGGGATTATCGGATCATGGACGAACCAAGCTCTTCTCCAACCGGCAAGCGCATGACAAAGCTTGGCTGTGCCGTGACACTAAGATACTGGGGCTTTTATGCAAAGAAGGATGGCAGAAGTCTGACGCTAGCAGAAAAAAGGGCCCTGCCGCCGACCCAAGCCTACCGGCTGCACTTCGGCGGCATCGGCACCCGCCATCTACCGGGTGAACCAACGGTGGATCACTGTCTCTTCAAGGCGCTGCTGGTCAGCTTGGGGTTGCACCCCACCGAAGGCTTCTTCTTTAAAAGCGGCCCGGTGACACCGCCCGAACAGGCCCGCGCGCTGGCCGCCCTCGCCCTCCTCTACCACCCCGCCATAACCCCCGGCATGAATGAGCAAGACTTCACACAAACCCTCCTCCAACATAACCTCATCGATCCCTGATTCTCGAAAGGAGATCATCAAGTGGAAACGAAGCCTTTCATGATCTTGGTAGCGGGATTCCTCCTTGCCAACTCTGCTTTCGCCCAGGAGCAAAAGCTGACGGCCGGTCAGATCACTGAGGTTTTGACGGGCAATACCGCAGTCGGCGTGATCGGCGGCAAACCCTACCGACAGTTCTTCGATGCGGACGGTCGCACTTGGTATGTGCCGGACGGCGAGCCCGCCGACCTTGGTAAATGGCGAAGCGATCCGGCCAGCAACCAGTACTGTTCCTGGTGGGAGCGCGGGGGTTGGAGTTGCTACGACGTTTTTGCCGAAGGCAATGCCATTGCATGGGTAACACCGGATGGGAAAACCCGCTACGACGCCAAGGTGGTTTCGGGGCAGCAAGTCACTTGGTAGAAGCTGCGAAGGGGTCGCCCCACAGGAAGCTACCCAGCGCATAGAGGCCAAAGCTGATGATAAGCAGAGCGGCACCATAGTGAATCCGCCGCATCCAGCCGGATGTCACCTTCTCACGCAACAGCAATACCAGTCCCCCCAAGCCCAGCCACCACGCAGCAGACCCCAGAAAAACGCCTGTGACTATGATTACACCGGCTTGGAGTCCAGCATCGGCGGACGAAAGCCCCACCGCGGCAAAGATGGCGGCGAACGACAGCAGTGTGATCGGGTTGGCGAGAGTGAGGAGCAGCGCCGAGGAAAAGGCCCAGGTCAAACTCCGGTTTCCCTCATAGCCCCGACGTTCCCGCGGGCCACGTAACCAACTCGCAACACCGAGGGCGAGCAGAAAGAGGCCGCCGCCTAAGCGAACCCAATCCTGTTGTTCCAAAAGCCAATCACCCAGCGCCGTCAGCCCAAAAGCAGCGATCGCGCCATATAGCGCGTCGGCTATTGCTGCCCCCAAGCCGGATGACAAGCCCAACCAGGGTCCACCGCTAAGGGTCCGACGCACGCAAAGCACACCGACAGGGCCAACGGGAGCCGCGATGCCCATGCCGACGATCACGGCCTTGAGGAACAGATAACCTTCACCCAACCGTGCTTGCCCCTTGTCTGCCTGTAGGCTTTCTCACAGCTAAGCATGCCTGACCGGGCTCGCTTTTAGAAGCAAGTCCGGCCCCTGGGGCAAAAAAGCGTCGCGGAGAAGCTCAGGCAAAGGCGTCCGGCATGGACTCCTTCGCTTTCGCGATGAAGCTGTTCAAGGCTTCGTCGACCGCCGGATCAAGCACTGGTGCTTCGTACTCCTCCAGCATCTTACGGACGAGATTGTTCGTGCGCTGTGCCGCGTCCAGGCTGCCTTCGGCCAACCACTGCTCGTAGGAGTTGTTGTCGGCAACGTTGGAACGGTAGAAGGCCGTCTCGAAATTAGCCTGCGTATGAGCACAGCCCAGGAAATGCTGGCCGGGCCCAACCTCACGGATTGCATCCATCGCCTGCCCGTTCTCGGAAAGATCGGGGCCTTCCGCGAAGGTTTGCATCATGCCGAGCTGGTCAGCGTCCATGACCAACTTCTCGAAAGAGGAAACCAGGCCGCCCTCCAGCCATCCTGCCGCATGGAGGACAAAGTTGACGCCTCCCAAAACCGTGGGCTGCAGGGTCGCTGCACTTTCATAGGCGGCCTGCGCGTCCGGCAGTTTGGAACCGCAGAGCGATCCGCCCGAGCGGAAAGGAATGCCAAGACGGCGGGCAAGGGCAGCACAGCCATAAAGCACCATGGCGGGTTCCGGTGTTCCGAAAGTGGGCGCGCCGGACTGCATCGACATGGAGGAAGCAAAGCTGCCAAAAACGCAAGGCGCGCCGGGGCGCACAAGCTGCGCTAACGCTATGCCTGCCATCGCCTCGGCCAAGGTCTGTGCCATCACGCCGGCTGGCGTGCAAGGCGCCATGGCGCCCGACAGGATAAAGGGCGTGACAATGACGGCCTGATTGTGACGGGCGTAAACCTTCAAGGCGCCAAGCATGGTGCCATCGAAGGTCATGGGCGAGTTGGCGTTGATCAAGTTGATCATCACCGTGTTGTTTTCAACGAAGTCATCACCGAAAACGATCTTTGCCAATGCGACCGAATCTTCCGCTCGCTCGGGCGCCGTGACGGATCCCATGAAGGGTTTGTCGGAGTATCTGATATGGCTGTAGACCATATCCAGATGCCGCTTGTTGACCGGCACGTCGACCGGTTCACAGACCGTACCGCCGGAGTGGTGCAGCGCCGGGCTCATGTAGGCGAGCTTGACCAGGTTCTGGAAGTCCTCAATCGTCGCATAGCGGCGCTCGCCGTTCAGATCGCGAACGAAGGGAGGACCATAGACTGGTGCGAAGACGGTGGCGTTACCACCAATCGTCACGCTGCGCTCCGGGTTCCTGGCATGTTGGGTAAAGGTAGCCGGTGCATTCTCGCGAATGATCTTGCGACAAAAGCCGCGCGGGAACCGCACTCTCTCTCCCTGCACATCGCAACCAGCCTCTTTCAAAATCTGAAGGGCCTCGGCGTCATCGCGAAACTCGATACCGACCTCTTCCAGGATGATGTCGGCATTTTGCTCGATAATGGCGAGCCCCTCCTCGCTCAGAATCTCGAAGGGCGACAGCTTGCGCTCAATGAACCTGCGCTGCTTGATGCCGCCACCGGTGCGAAGGGCACGCCGCGCTTCTCTACCGCCACCGCCGCCACCTCGACCGCGCCTTGCGCCGCCGCTTGCCGATTCGCCGGATAGTTCAGTGGGATCACTCATAACGCCTGTCCTCTATTGGGAGAATGTTTCGCGCGGATTATCCATGCCCAACCCACTATAACACTTGCGAGGCTGCGACCCGACTAGGAGGAAAAGCGGCGTTGCTTACGCATAACGAAGCGGCGACCGGGGGCAACGTACCCTTCTTTCAAAGGCCCCTTTCTCCTGTATGTCGGAAATTGCTAGCGGCGCGTCGCAAATTGCCTGGACGGCCGAGCAGCATTTGCCGATTGTCTGCCTGAAAGAATATTCTGATTAAGTCAATCGGGGGAAGCACCCATGAAGTCTCACGCGCGTGTAGTTGTAATTGGTGGCGGCGTCGTCGGCGTCTCGACTCTCTATCACCTTGCTAAAAAGGGTTGGAGCGACGTGGTGCTTTTGGAGCGGCGAGAGCTAACGTCGGGTTCCACATGGCACGCCGCCGGCTTGCTACCGCTTTTCAACATGAGCTATTCGGTGGGCCAGATTCACAAATACTCGGTTCGCTTCTATCAGGAGTTAGAGGAAGAAACCGGCCAGAACGTCGGCTTCAAAAAAGTCAGTAACATCCGGCTGGCCACCAACCGAGACCGCATGGATGAATACCTCCAGTATGCGGGCGTGGCGGCCACCATCGGTGTCAAAGTGAATGTTTTGACGCCTGAGCAGGTCAAGGAAATCTGGCCGCTGTGCGACACCGACGGCTTGATTGGCGCGATTCAGCACCCCGATGACGGTTACATCCAGCCTGCGGATCTGACTCAAGCCCTGGCCAAAGGCGCGCGGACGCTGGGTGCCGAGATCAACCGCCACACGACCGTGACCGGCATCAAAAAGCTCCCGTCGGGCGAGTTCGAAGTCCAGACTGACAAAGGCAACATTGTCTGCGAGCACGTCGTCACCGCATCGGGCAGCTTCGCCCGCCAGACCGGCCGGATGGTAGGTTTGGATGTTCCCGTCATCCCCGTTGAGCATCAGTACATCGTGACCGAGCCTCACGAAGCGATCCTGAAGCGCCGCGAACAGGGGTTGCCGGAAATGGGCGTGCTGCGCGAATCCGATGGCTCCTGGTACATGCGCGAGGAGCGTGGCGGCCTCATTCTGGGTCCCTACGAGGTCGGCGCTCCGGCCTGTTATGTCGACGGGCCGGGTGAGGATTGCGAGTATGAGCTTTTCCAAGAGGATCTGGAGCGCCTTGAGCCGCATATCGAGTCGGCAATTCACCGCGTTCCCGCCTTCGGAGAGGTCGGTGTCAAACAGGTTTACAATGGCGCCATCTGCTATACGCCCGATGGCAGCCCCATCATTGGTCCGGCTTGGGATCTCAAGAACTTCTGGCTGAACGAGGGCCATAGCTTCGGGATCACCGCCGCGGGCGGGGCTGGCTGGCAGCTTGCGGAATGGATCGTCGAAGGCGAACCGACTATCGACATGCTGGGTGTGGACCCACGGCGCTTCGGCGACTACGCCACCAAGTCATACCTCATCACGAAGAATGAGGAAGCCTACGCCAGTGTCTTCACGACCCACTTTCCCGATGAGGAGCGCGAGGCAGCCAGACCGCTGCGCCGCACGCCGGTTTATGACCGCCTGAAGGACTTGGGTGCCGTTTTCGGCCAGTCTTTTGGTTGGGAACGCGCCAACTGGTTTGCGCCGGAGGGCGTCGAGCCACAAGACGATTGGTCGTTCCGCCGCTCGGCCTATTTCAAACATGTCGGCGCAGAATGCACCAATGTGATGGAAAACGTCGGCCTGCTTGATCTCTCAGGCTTTGCCAAGGCGCGAATTTCCGGCCCTGGTGCGGAGGCATTCCTGGACAATCTCGTGGCCAACAAGCTGCCGAAGAAAATCGGCCGTATCGCTTTGGCCCACGCACTCAACACCCGCGGCGGCGTGCATTCCGAGTTCACCATCATGCGCGAGAGCGAGGACAGCTTCTATGCGATCTCCGCCGGTGGCTTTCAGCGGCTGGACCACGACTGGGTGAAGAAGCACATGCCGGACGACGGCTCGGTGCGGTTCGACCATCTGACAAACTCAATTGGCGTACTGGTGTTGACCGGGCCAAAGGCCAGACAATTGATGGAGCGCGTTTCGCCCCGCACCGATTTCTCGAATGCGGCTTTTCCATGGTTGAGCGGTCAGGATATCGAGGTTGGTTGGGCCCCTTGCCGGGCCATTCGCGTCAACTTCGTCGGTGAATTGGGTTGGGAGTTACATCACCCGATCGAGTACCAAATCCATATCTTCGACACCTTGATGAAGGCCGGTGCCGATCTTGGCATCAAGCCCTTCGGTATCCGTGCCATGGATTCGCTGCGTCTTGAGAAGTCCTACCGTCTACCGGGCCGCGAACTATCCATCGAATACGCCGCTTTTGAGTCGGGACTGCACCGCTTCGTTCATCCGAACAAGGGCGATTTCATCGGACGCGACGCTCTGGTCGCCTGGCAGCAGAAGGGGTTCGACAACGCCTTTGCCACACTGGAAGTACACGATATCACGGACGCCGATCCGGTCGGCAACAACCCGATTTTCAAGGATGGGAAAATGATCGGGCGCGCCACGTCAGGCGGCTATGGCTTCCGCATCCAGAAAACCTTGATGCTGGCCATGCTTCGCCCGGACCTGGCGGAGCCCGGAACAGAACTGGAAGTCGATATCCTGGGCACCAAGCATCGCTGCACCGTGTTGGAGGAAAGTCCTTACGATCCGCAAAACGCCTGTTTGCGGGCCTAACAGCGGTAGTGGAAAGACGACGGTAAAAAAAGGCCCCTTGGAAAGCGATGATCCAAGGGGCTTTTTTACTTTTGGAGGCACATAGTGGCTAAAACAGAAACTAACCGGGGGGCCTGCCTGTGCGGCGCGGTTTCCTATCAGGTCCTCGGGCCATTGCGCCCGGTCGTCGCCTGTCACTGCAACCAGTGTCGCCGAACCAGCGGACACCACGTTGCGGCTACCAGTGCGAACCGTGGCGACCTGCGGATTACGGGTGAGGATGCTATCACTTGGTTTACCTCCTCACCCGGCATAAGGCGCGGTTTCTGCCGGTTTTGCGGCTCTAACCTCTTTTGGGATAACCAAGCCCGTCCATCGGTCTCGATAATGTCGGGAACTCTGGATAGGCCGACCAACCTCACTCTGATCGGCCATATCCATACCGCTTCGAAAGGTGATTACTACGAGATCGCCGATGGTTTGCCCAGCCATCCCCATGACGATCATTCACTCACGCCTTAGACCACCAGATTGTATATCAGGCCACTGGCTAGCGACGCAGTGAGAGCCAGCACAAGGTAGAGTAGGAACAAACGCACCCTGACCAGAGCGAAGACCGCCATGGCAGCCGGGATGCTGGTGATACCGCCCGCAACCAAAAACGCCAGCCCCGCGCCCGGTTGCATGCCCTGACCAATCAATCCAGCCACCAGCGGCAAAGCCGCATAGCCGTTCAGGTAGGCAGGGACGCCCACCAATGTTGCCAGCACGACGGGTTGGACTCCGCTGCCGCCCAGAACCTGGGAAATCAGATCGCCGGGTAGATAAACGAGCATCAAGCTCTCCAGCAAAAAGGCTAAGGTCAGCCACTTCCCGAGGAACAGCGTGTTATCAAGAGCGCTCGTCGCAAAGCGGCCGCGACGTTCCTTTTCCTGCCAGAAAGCCCAGTTCGGCTTTCCCGCCCGCGCAAGCGGGCTGCCACATCCGGTGTTACAACCGGCACCTTGCTTGACCTGATCGCGCAAAAATCCGCCTTGCACCACTGCATGAACGAAAAATCCGCCCAAAAGCCCGGCCCCGATCGCGGCCAATGTCTTGGCAACGGCAAAGCCTGTTCCCAAGGTTCCCGCCGTCAACACGAACATGGCAGGGTCAATGACCGGCGACGATAACCAAAAGGCCATTACGGGCGCCAGCGGCACGCCCATTGCCAGCAGAGCTGCGATCAAAGGAATGACACCGCAAGAACAGAAGGGAGAAAGGCCGCCAAAGAATGCAGCCAGAAAAATCATGCTTACGACGCGGCCCTTGAAAACCCCTGCGATCAAGCTGTCTGCCCCACTCGCCTGGGCGTAACCCGCAATCACGACCGAGGCCAGGAGAAAGGGCGATATCCACCACAGGTTTTCCAATGTGAAGGCCGCACTTTCCAAAGCCTGGGGCGAATCTACTACCCACAAAAGAAGCAGCACGCCAACAATCGCGAGGATGACGAGATCGGGCTTACGGAACCCGGCTTTCAACCTCATCATGACTACTTCACTCATTCGATCCTCCTAAGATATTCGAAATAAGAAGACAAAATTTTTACCTGCCACCTGTCCCGATACAGCATTCAGACACCAAGAAGCCGACTGTCTCGTCCATGACGTCATAATCCGCCCGACAGATCAGGACTGTCCCTTGCCTCTCTTGCGTTACCAGACCAACAGCGATCAAGCGGTGCAGATGGTGGGACAGAGTCGAGCGCGCGATTCCGGTCCGTTCCTGCACAGTCCCGACCGGCACACCGTCGCGCCCTGCCTTGACCAACAGCCGGAAGATTTCCAACCGACTGCTGTTACCGAGCGCCTCTAGGCGTTTTGCTGTAATCTCAATCGACATGCCAGGAGTATAGTCAGTCCTTCAAACTTATTCAACGGTATTTCTAGAATAATCGAAATATATTCCAAAAATTGAGGCGCCGCCTCGCCTATGGGCAGAATCCGGCGCCTGATGTCCTGCTGAATGAACCGCTTAGAACTTCATTTTGACCGAGCTTTTTTTGCCCGAAACCACTTCGATCTCTTTTTGAATCTGCTTGCCGCCATTATGACCTACCAAAAGGTAGCGCCCTTCGGGCAAAAGCAACGTGTCCTCACCTGGCGCCTTGGTTACCAAGGGCTCTCCGGAGCCATCGGACCCATAGGGATAAACTTTCCAGATAATGGTGCTATCCGGCTGCGCCCCTTCGGCCACCGTGCTGTAAATACGCATCGTGCCTGCATTGAGGTTGATCGTGTAGTTGTAATCGATCCCGGCCGTCACCTCGATCGTGTGTTTGGCCACAGCATCATGATGCTTGGCTGTCACGACGTAATAACCTTGTGGAAGCGTGAATTGCGATGTCGGCCCTACAGATCGGGCAACCTCCCACCGGTTGCCGCTCGAATCCTTGCCGAAAGTCCAAACAATCCATTCCAGATCATCCTGGATCGGCTTGGCGCCGAAATAGGGAATCAATTCCATGCTGATGCCGCCGGAATTGAAGATCGCCTGATGAAACAGCGGCTCCTTATCCAGCACGACATCCGCCTTGGATTCTGCGCTACCATAAATTGCACTAATCCGATACCGCCCCTTAGGAAGATCGACCTTCAAGGAAGGCCCTATGTGTTCGGCGACTAGCTGGCCCCGCTTCTTGCCGTCGAGGGCAATCACCGCGTAGGCGATGGACTCCTTCAAGGGCGCGGCACCGCGCACCGGAACGGCGCTGACATGCAGTGTTTGTGTTGCTGATACGGCGGCGGTTTGCTGACTCTGAGCGGTTGGAGTCCAGGCCACAGAAGTCAATCCAAGACCAAGGCTAAGGACACAAAAGAATCGTAAAAGTCTACCGAAACCCATGGGTCCGTTGCTCCCGACCGTTTGCAATCACTGGTAGCTTGCCCGCTGGAGGATCCCCGACAGCAAATGTCCTGTTTCGCCGAAGATCAACCGCTGCACACTGCTTCAAGCTACGCCAAGCCAGGGCAAATGCCAAGGAAATCAGAAACTCTCACCTGATTTCCGGCTGATCTTGGCTCTTCAAACCTCCCGGCTTTCCGGCGGCACGCCAACGATATCTTTCTGCCGTTCCAGTTCCCGTCGGATCAGATCAAGGTTACTGTCCCTCAGCGTCGGCAGCAGATATCGCGCGCGCTTTACCTGTTCGTAATCCAGATCAGCCACCAGCAATTCTTCTCCATCGCCTGCTTCCGCCACCGCCTCGCCGTAGGCATCGAGAATACGACTGCCGCCCCAGAACGCCATCCCCGGCTTGCCGCCGCAGTGATTGGCAAAGAGCAGCGGCAGGCCATAGATCATCCCATAGAATTCCAGAGCTTTGCGCCAACCGGTCGGATTTGAGAAATCGCCGCCTAATGCCTCCATTGCCGATGCGACCGGCAGAAGCAATAAGGTAATTCCCTGGACAGCCGCCAGATGGACCAGGGCCGGGTTCCAACAGTCCGCACAAATCAGGACACCGCAACGCCAGCGCCGGTCCTCCAACTCGAAGGATTCGAGATAACGCCCGGCCGCGAAGTGCTTCCCTTCTTCCAGGTTACCGTAAGTCGGCAAATTGAGCTTTCGGTGGATGAAAGCCACGCGGCCACGCTCCAACAGGAATGCACTGTTGTGAAACTGCGCGGCGATGCCCTCCTCCACCAACCCGACGACAACACGCATATCACCCGCTGCTTCGGCCAACCTGACCAACCGGGGATCATCACGCGGCATAGCGACATCCAGCACACGGCCGGCAACCTCGTAACCGCAAAGTGACAACTCGGGAAACAACAAAAGCTCAGCGCCAGCCGCGCGCGCTTTCGAGATCATCTCCAGATGTTTCTCCAGGTTCTCCGCCAACGCCCCTGGGTGACACTCAATCTGGGCGACGGCAACGGTCATACCGTTGGATCTTTGATTCATAGGCGGCCTATTCTGGGTTACGGCTTGTAACGGCTCTCAAGAACTTTGTTGTGCTATCATGCCTCATGGCAAGTCCGTTGAAGTTAGTTCTGCTGATTTTTCTACTCGTTTCTCTCCCCGGGTCTTTCATTGGGCGTGGGCAGACGCCAGCCTCGACCGGCGAAGCCGACCTCGAGTTGGTATTGGCGGTTGATTGTTCCAGCAGTGTGGACGCTCTCGAGTATCAGCTTCAAATGGAAGGCCTGTCCCAGGCCTTTAGCCATCCATCGGTACTAAAGGCCATCGAGGCCCATGCCGCGCGCGGCATCGTGGTGACACTGGTGCAGTGGGCTGGAGCGGACGCGCAACGCCAGGTCATTGACTGGCAGCGCCTACGAAGTCGCAAAGATGCCCTTGCGTTATCGCGCCTCTTAGCCGCCACCCCGCGCCAGATCAGCGGTCCGACAGCTGTCGGCGATGTCATTGATTTTTCCGCACGCTTGCTGCTTACAAACGCCTGGGCGGGGAAACGTCAAGTCATCGACGTATCGGGCGATGGTCGCCATAACGAAGGCGAGGCGCCGCCTTTCGCACGGGCACGCGCCACGAAAAACGGTATCGTCATCAATGGACTGGCGATCTTGAACGAGGAAAAAAACCTGGACCGGTACTACGCGGTTGGCGTGGTTGGTGGACCTGGATCTTTTCTGGAGATCGCGAACGACTACGAGGCTTTCGCTATCGCCATTCGGCGCAAGCTACAGCAGGAAATATCCGGTGTGCCGATTAGCTGAGACCAGGGTTCAGAAGCGAATGCCAACGCCCCAGGAATGAAGTCCCCCGGACCCACCCTCGGCGCGGGCACGTAGGCTCTCGCAAGCTGAGAGACTGCTGAGAACAGCCAGCGAAAGAACAAGCAAAAGGGTGTTTCTACGCAGCCCAGTAAGGTTCATGGACTATCATGTGGTTGCTGATATTCCCTGAAGCAATAGAAACAGTGAAAATCAAGCTGTAAGCGATTTCGCCTGTCGCCTGGGCCGGGTCACGAGTTCGCCGCCGCAGTTCGGGCAACGCATCTCCATCTCGACACTGCAGGCCGGGCAGAAGGTGCATTCGAACGAGCAGATAAGCGCATCGTCACCGTGCCCCAGGGCCTTTTCGCAACGCTCGCAAGCGGGTTTCATCTGTAGCGCCATAGCGTTATTCCTTCGGCGCTAGAATCCGAAAACCGCCAGCAAGATCAGCAGTGTCAGCAATGCCAGCATGCCTACCAGCCGTAGACTGAAGAATTCACGCCTAGCCTCCTCTTCTTCCTCCTCGGCTTCGTGCTCGAGCTCTTCGATCTCTTCGGGGGTCTTGTCATCCAAGGAATTACTCATAACGCATCTCCCCTATTCTCAGGCGGTTTGTTCGAACAACTCCCGACCAATCAACCAACGGCGAATCTCCGAGGTTCCGGCGCCGATCTCATAGAGCTTAGCATCACGCAGCAAACGCCCCGTGGGATAGTCATTTATGTAGCCGTTGCCACCCAGGCACTGGATCGCCTCAAGTGACATCCACGTTGCCTTCTCCGCAGCGTAGAGAATGGCTCCTGCCGCATCCATGCGTGTCGTCTCACCGCGGTCGCAGGCTTTCGCAACCGAATAGACGTAAGCCTTGCAGGCGTTCATGGTCGTGTACATGTCGGCGAGTTTTCCCTGCATCAACTGGAACTCGCCAATAGCTTGGCCAAACTGCTTGCGCTCGTGCAGGTATGGGATCACCACATCCATGCAGGCTTGCATGATTCCCAATGGCCCCGCCGCGAGCACAACTCGCTCGTAATCCAAACCGCTCATCAGCACTTTCACACCGCCACCCACGGTGCCCAGCACATTCTCCGCCGGCACCTCGCAGTCCTCGAAAACGAGTTCGCAGGTCGGCGATCCGCGCATGCCAAGCTTGTCGAGTTTCTGCGCCACTCGGAACCCCTTGAACCCCTTCTCGACAATGAAAGCGGTTATTCCCCGCGACCCTGCTGCGGGATCTGTCTTCGCATAGATTACCAGCACTTCGGCCTCGCTGGAGTTGGTGATCCACATCTTGGTGCCATTCAAAATCCAACGATCACCCTTCCTCTCAGCGCGGGTGCGCATGGAAACGACATCCGAGCCGGAGCCCGGCTCGCTCATCGCCAAAGCACCCACGTGCTCGCCGGACACCAGCTTTGGCAGGTAGCGCAGTTTTTGCTCGTCGTTGCCATTTCGCCGTATCTGGTTGATGCAGAGGTTGGAGTGCGCGCCGTAGCTCAACCCGATCGAGGCGGACGCACGGCTTACCTCCTCAACGGCAATGCAATGTTCAAGATAACCCAGACCGCTTCCGCCGTAGGTCTCCTCCACGGTGACGCCATGCAGGCCCACTGCCCCCATCTTAGGCCACAAGTGGCGAGGGAATTCATCCGTCCGGTCGATCTCCGCGGCCAGAGGTGCGATTTCATCCGCGGCGAAGCTCATGACGCTGTCGCGTAACATTTCTGCGGTATCGCCTAGCTCAAAATCCAGTCCCGGCAATTGATTCGGTAGCATTCAAGTCTCCGTTGTGCGGCTCGATTACATTCGTTCTTCAGGATAGGACCGATGAGGAAAAAACCAAAGGCTTGGATAATGCTGCCCCAAGCTCAGAAATTCTGCGCCCACAAGGCCGCCAAGCGCGGGCGGGACGCGACGGCGGCATGCAGCCGCGCCAACTTCGGGCGCGTGGCAAAGAGCTGCGGCTTATCCCAGTGCCATTCCGTCAGCATGGCGATGTAAGGATCGCCGATGGAAAAGCTTTGTCCCAACAGAAAGGGGCCGTCACCAAGTGCCGCTTCCAAGATATCGCATGCCCGGTGGAAAGCCTCGGCAGCAGCTGCTTTGACACCTTCTACGCCGTCTTTATCGCAGGTGTAACGATGCGGGTAGAAATAGTGTAGATCCGCTTCGTACAAGTTTGCCGAAGCAAAAAACAACCAGCGCAACAAGGACGCCTTTTCCGGCGACCCTGCCGGCGGCAGAAGCAGGCCCTTTCCGTAGGTCTCCGCCAGATATAGCGCGATTGCCGCACTCTCGGTCACTACCGTTCCATCATCCAGAACCAAGGCCGGTATCTGCCCACGCGGGTTGACCGCCAAGTAGCTCGGAGCGCTCTGCTCATGTTTGGCTACCTCAACAATTTCCCGCTCGCAAACAAGGTCCAACTCCGCCAGAACGGCTTCGACCACGAATGACCCCATCCCGGGTGCGTAATACAGCTTCACTCTTGCCCTCCGGGAATCAAGGTTTTTGCTAGCTTGGCCTCGGCTCTTTACGTCGATCGAGCCTGATCAAGGTTTGTTGCATCTTTGCACAAAGCGTGACTTCTTCTTTCTGCACCGCATGAATTTCAACATCACAGACGGTTAGGGTTCGGCCCGGCTTCACGACATAGCCGATCGCCACCAATTTATCGCCGAATGCAGGCGCCAGAAGATTGATTTTGAACTCCACCGTCAGAACGCCCGAGCCCGGCGGAAATAGGGTGTAAGCAGCGTAACCGCCTGCTGAATCCGCGATCGTGCTGGTTATCCCGGCGTGAAAATATCCGTTCTGCTGACAGAGGTCGGATCGGTAGGGCAGGCTGATTTCCGCCAAGCCCGCATCGACCCGTGTCAGTTCGGCGCCGATCAGCGACATAACCGTTTGTTGTCGGAATGAGTTTGTTACTCTTTGCCGGAAATCCGGATCTATGGGTTTATGAGTCTTCATGCGACACCCTCTTCGGAAGCGCGCGTAATCGCATGGCGCGCGGTCATCAAATCCAAATGCCCTCCGCCACCATTCTTGAAGATTGTAATTTCCTCGGCGGTTTGTCGCCCCGGCGCCTCGCCGCGGCAAAGATCGACCAGATCGGCAAGAACATCGGATTCCGCGATGACACCCGTCCGCAGTGGAATCATCAGTTCACCGATATGCTTGATCGTGGTGTCTCTCGAATCGACGAACAAGCGTCCCCGCCGCAACGCTTCGTCATCCGCTTCCCTCATCTCGGCCGTGTAAGCACCTATCAGATCGAGGTGCGTGCCCGGCCTCAGCCAAGCACCCGAAACAACCGGTGTCTGGCTCATGGTCGCGCAGCAAACCAGGTCCGCCTCGCCGACCGCCGCTTCCAGATCGTCGACCCGGCTGAAAGATACACCCGAGACTTCGGTCGACAGGCGGGCGACGAGATCGTCGGCCCGGCCCGCCGAGCGGTTGAAGATCGATACGCGCCTCAGCGACGGCCTGACCGACAGGTGAGCCTTGATCAGCTCCGGCGCCATCGAACCGGCGCCAACCATGACCATGTGCTCCACATCGTCGCGTGCAAGAAAGGAAGCGCCCAGCGCGCTATCCGCAGCGGTCTTGCGCCATGTCAGGACGGTGCCGTCCATGACCGCCTGTGGCGAACCGTTTGTACCATCAAAAAGAACGTAAAGGGCCTGAATGGACGGTAAATCAGAGCCGTCCTTCCCATTGTTCGGGAAGATTGTCGCCAACTTTACGCCCAAGGCTTTACCCTGCTGCCAAGCCGCCCGGTTCAGGATCCTATCCACGCCACCGGCAACGGCCGGCTGCTCCAGCAACATGTCCTCCAAGACCTCGGGCGGCACTTTATGCATGTCTCTAAGTGCTGGAACGAGGGTTTCGTATGTCAAAAGGTGATTCAGTTTTTCATCTGTCAAATACAGCAACGTAATCTCTCCCCAATTCCGAGGATTTCACGCCTCGGAGCATTCAAATCGTTACGTCAACATCAACGCCGCCAGTCCCAGGAAAGCCAGGAATCCGACAACGTCGGTAACCGTAGTCAAGAACACACTCGAGGCCACGGCCGGATCAATCTTCAGGCGTTCGAGGCCGAGCGGAATCAAGGTACCAAAAAGAGCGGCGACCACAAGGTTGAGAACCATGGCCACGCCGATAATCAACCCAATCATGGCGCTGTCGAACCAGAGCCAGGCGACCAACCCCATGACCAACGCAAAAATAACACCGTTGGCTGCCCCGACGATCACTTCCTTACCCACGAACCTCAGCGCGTTCCAAGGGCCCAGATCGCGCATCGCTATCGCACGTACGGCAACGGTCAGCGTTTGGGTTCCGGCATTTCCACCCATGGAGGCGACAATCGGCATGAGAACCGCCAGCGCCACAACCTTTTCAATGGTGCCGGAGAACAAGCCGATGACCAGTGACGCCAGCACGGCTGTGCCGAGGTTGAGCAACAGCCAGGTAAAACGAGCCTTTGCCGTATCGATCGCTGCGTCATAGAGGTCGGTCTCGGCGACACCGGCCAGCTTCATGATGTCCTCTTCCGCCTCTTCCTCGATAACCAACACCACGTCATCAACGGTAATCGTACCGACAAGGCGACCGGCCGCATCGACGACCGGGGCCGATGCCAGGCCGTACTGACGGAAGATGTAGGCGACATCTTCCTGATCCATCGTCAGCGGAATCGTGCGCAACTCCTGATCCATCAGGTCGCCCAGTTTTTCCGGTCGACGGGCGCCGATGGCGCGGCTCAGCGGAATGATGCCAACCGGCTTGTGCTTTGGGTTGACCACATAGAGATCGTAAAAGATATCCGGCAGATCCTCAGCGGCCCGCAAATAGTCGATTGTCTGACCGATGGTCCAGCTCTGCGGAATCGCGACGAACTCGCGGGCCATCAAGCGACCGGCGGAGTCCTCGGGATAGCTCAAGCCTTCCTGCAGGATGTGCCGGTAGGCCAGCGGCAGAGCCGAAAGGATGTGCTGCTGCGCGTCCTCCTCCAGATCCTCGAAAATCTCAACGGCGTCGTCGCTGTCCAGATGCATCAGCACCCGGGCAAGGTTCTCCGCGCCCAGTTGTTCAAGCACCTCTTCGCGGATCGTGGGCTCCAGATGGCTGAGAACCTCCGGATCGATGGTCGCACCCAGTATCTCGACCAGCAACGTGCGCTCGTCGGCGGAGAGTATTTCGAGAATATCGGCAGCATCGGCCGGGTGCAGCGCATGCACCAGCACTTCTGCCTGCTGCACGTCACCGGCCGCCAAGGCCCCGTGAATTGAACTGATAAGTTCCTCGGGCAGCACGAGGCTACCTTCGGCGGAGGTGTCTATCCCTACGCCAACCTGCTCTTGCGGCGGGTTCTCCTCGGGTCGCTCCTGTTCGGGAGGACGATCAACCATCTACAGCCACCTCCTCCCTTCATTTGCTACTCCGCCTCTCAAGCTGCGCCTGCGCATCGACGGAAGCAACCGCCGTCATGTTCAGGATACCCCTTGCGGTCACGGAGGGGGTTAAAATGTGCGCGGGCTTGCGCGGTCCCAGCAAAATCGGCCCGACCGGCAAGCCGTCTCCCAACGCTTTCATCAGATTGAAGGAAATATTCGCCGCATCCAAGGTCGGCATCATCAATAAGTTTGCCTCTCCCGACAAACGCGAATTCGGAAACATCCTTTCGCGCAAACTCTCGGAAAGGGCCGCATCGGCATGCATTTCCCCTTCCACCTCCAATTCAGGGTGGGTCTCGTGAAGCAGCGCCACGGCACTGCGCATCTTGGTCGCCGTCTCGCTGGGCTCCGCGCCAAAGTTGGAGTGGGAGATCATCGCCACCTTGGGCTCGATGCCGAATCGGCGAACAGCGGCGGCGGCCATCAGCGTGATCTCGACGAACTCCTGGACGTTATGGTCGCCTGCCACGTAAGTATCGCAGATGAAATAGATGCCGCGCGGCAGGATCAGAAGGCTCATGGCCGCGAAGCAATGGGCATCGTCTGCCAATCCGATCACATCGCGAATGTGCTCTACCTGCTTCTTGAAACGCCCTTCCACGCCGCAGATCATGGCGTCCGCATCGCCTTTATGGACAGCCAGGGCGGCGATGACAGAGTTGCGCGTGCGTACGATCGTGCGTGCCACATCGGGGGTCACACCCTTGCGTTCCATCAAGGTGTGATAGCTGGTCCAGTAATCCTTGTAGCGGCTGTCGCTTTCGGGGTTGATAACTTCCAAGTCCTTGTCGAGCTGCAAACGCAGGCCCAACCGCTCAATCCGTGTATGGATAACATCGGGGCGGCCGACAAGGATTGGACGCGCTATACCTTCATCCACTGCGGATTGCACCGCCCGCAAAACGCGTTCGTCCTCGCCTTCGGCATAGATGACCCGCTTGGGATCCTTGCGCGCCTGATCAAAGACCGGCTTCATCACCAGCCCAGAGCGGAAGACAAACTGACTGAGGCTTTCCTTGTAGGCTTCGAGGTCGGCGATCGGTCGCCGTGCAACGCCGCTGTCCATCGCCGCCTTTGCGACCGCCGGTGCGATTTCAACCAACAGCCTGGGGTCGAAAGGCCTTGGAATCAGATATTCCGGCCCGAAAGACCGCGTTTCACCATAGGCGCGCACGACGACCTCGGACGGCTCGGCCATGGCCAAATCGGCCAGCGCCTTGACGCAGGCCAGCTTCATTTCCTCGTTGATCGTCGTGGCGCCTACGTCAAGCGCGCCTTTGAAGATGAAAGGAAAGCAAAGAACGTTATTGACCTGATTGGGGTAGTCGCTGCGTCCGCTGCAGATGATGGCCCCCGGCGAGGCTTCTTTAGCCTCCTCCGGCATGATCTCAGGCGTCGGATTGGCCAACGCCATGATGATCGGTTTGTCGGCCATCTTGCGAACCATGGGCTGGGTAAGTACGCCCGGCGCCGACAGACCGAGGAAAATATCGGCGCCTTCGATAACCTCACCCAGGCTGCGCATATTGCTGGACTGCGCGTAAGCACCCTTCCAGGGGTCCATCTGCTCCGTACGGCCCTCGTAGACCAACCCTACGATGTCGTTGACCCAGATGTTCTCGCGCTTGACACCAATAGCCACCAGCAGGTTGAGGCACGCTATCGCCGCCGCGCCGGCGCCGGACGTCACCAGCTTCACCTCTTCCGGCTTCTTCCCGACCAGCCGCAATCCATTGTAGATCGCTGCTGCGACTATGATGGCCGTACCGTGCTGATCGTCATGGAAAACCGGGATGTTCATGCGCTCACGCAAGCGCTGTTCGATCTCGAAGCACTCCGGCGCCTTTATGTCTTCCAGATTGATGCCGCCGAACGTCGGCTCCAGGGCTGCGACGATATCAACGAAGCGATCCGGGTCGCGCTCATCCACCTCAATATCGAAAACATCTATCCCGGCGAACTTCTTGAAGAGAACGGCCTTGCCTTCCATCACCGGCTTGGCGGCAAGCGGCCCGATCGCGCCCAATCCCAGAACCGCGGTGCCGTTCGTAACCACACCGATCAGGTTTCCCCGGGCGGTGACGCTGGCCACCTGATCCGGGTCATCGACGATCAGTCGGCAGGCTTCCGCGACGCCAGGCGAGTAAGCAAGCGCCAAGTCCGCTTGGTTGGCCAGCGGTTTGGTCGCCTTAATCTCCAGCTTTCCGGGCGGATACTGCCGGTGATAGGCGAGTGCTGCTTCGCGAAAATCCTTTGCCATGAAACCCCCTGCTAACGGTCCGCTGCTGCAGCCTACGAAAGGCGATCAGAACAGCGAGCGATTCGATTGGACGTCTATCATTGCCGGAATCGCATGGCACCTCAAACGAAAGCCCGCCGAAAAAACTCAAGCGGGCCCTGTTCGTGCCGAATTTTGTTCCAGTCAGATGGTGCGGTCGAGAAGACTCGAACTTCCACGGGCTCTCGCCCACAGCGACCTCAACGCTGCGCGTCTACCAATTCCGCCACGACCGCATACCCTGACGCAACCTCCGGCTTGCCAAACGCTTGGCTTACCGTATGGTGACGAGGGAGATAGCAAATGCCCCCCAGGAATTCAAGCTGATACCACCGGTTATTACCGAATGATCGAACAACAAGTAAAAGTTTTCGCCGACACACCGGAGTGGCTGCATACCGATACGCTGGTTCCCTATCCCGACGCGCTGGCCTTCATGGAGCAACGGGTGGCGGAAATCCGCCAGGGAATCGCCCCGGAATGCATCTGGTTGCTGGAACACCCTCCCCTCTACACAGCGGGCACCAGCGCCAATGCCGAGGATCTGCTAGATTCGCGTTTTCCGGTCTATGAAGCCGGTCGCGGCGGCCAGTATACCTACCACGGTCCCGGCCAGCGCGTTGCCTACGTGATGCTGGACCTAAAGCGGCGCGGCCCGGATGTCCGCCGCTACGTCCATAATCTGGAAGAATGGATCATCCGCACGCTCGCGAAGTTCAATGTCGACGGTGAACGGCGCGCCGGGCGCGTCGGAATCTGGATCGATCGCGGGTCAGACGCTCAAGGCCAGCGACGGGAAGATAAGATCGCCGCCATCGGTGTGCGTGTGCGCCGCTGGGTCACCTACCACGGTATTTCCGTCAACCTGGAGCCCGATCTTACTCACTTCGAGGGAATCGTGCCCTGCGGCATCCGCGAGCATGGTGTCACCTCGCTCGTCGATCTGGGGCTTCCGGTAACACTGCAAGACCTGGACGCGGCGTTGAAGCTCAGCTTCGAAGAGGTCTTCGGCGGTTCTGACGGCAATTAGAAGCGATCTGGCCTGTAGGGTGTCATATCGAGCGACATCGGCTTATCAGAAACCATTTCCGCGACCAGTGCGCCGGTCCTGGCCGCAAGCATCAAACCGCAGTGACCATGGCCGAAAGCCAGGAAGGCGTTGGCATGGCGGGGGCTGCGTCCGATCACCGGCAGGGAATCCGGCATCGACGGACGAAAGCCCATCCAGGGTTTGCCGCCCTCTGTGTTGAGATCCGGATACCAGCGCGATACATGGCTTTCCAGAACCTTGGCCCGGTTCCAGTTAGGCGCTGCTTTCAGGCCCCCGAGTTCGACCGTACCCGCCACGCGCAAGCCGTTCTCCAGCGGCGTTGCCACGAATGCGCGCTCGGTTGAGTAAACCGGCAGACGCGGTGCGACGCCGGGCGTTGGATAGGTCATATGGTAGCCACGCTCGGTATCCAATAGGACCGGCGCGCCAAGAGCCTCTGCCAGCGGTTTGGACCAGGCGCCAGCGGCTACGACCACCGCATCACAAGCGACTGTCTCTTTGTCTGTCCGCACCGCGCGAGGTCCCGCCTCACCTATGTCAAAGCCGGACACCTCGGCTTGCAGGTAGCGGCCGCCGCCGCGCTGGAAGGCCTCGGCAAAAGCCCGCACCATGCGGTAGTTGTTGATGGAATAGCCGACCTTCGGATAGTAGACCGCCCGCTTGAAAATTGGCGCAAGACTAGGTTCAAGCTGCCGGATCTCCTCGGCCTGCAGGATTTCGTGCTCGACGCCGCGCCGTTTCTGGATATCCAGATATCGGCTGTCGTTGGCAAAACCCTTTTCCGTCTCGTAAACCCCCATCCAACCGGTGCGCCGGATCATGTCGGGCTCGCCGGCCATTTCCAGCAAAGGATCATAGGCTTCGAAAGTGCCGGCCATCAGCGCTGCCAGAGCCTTGGATATCTCCTCGACGCGCGCCGGGCTGCTGGCCTTTAGGAACTCCACCAGCCAGGGTGCAAGCTGCGGAAGGTAGGACCAGCGCACAGCCAAAGGTCCAAGCGGGTTGAGCAACATCTTCGGCACGCGCCAGAAAATTCCCGGCATGGCGACGGGAGCCACGGATTCCTCGCCGATGACGCTACCGTTGCCGAACGAGGCTCCCTCGGCGGGTCCGTCTTTTTCGACCAGAGTCACATCATGTCCATCACGCAGCAGATAAAGCGCCGTACAAACCCCAATAGCGCCCGCGCCTATGACAACGACTTTCTTCTTCTCTCCCGCCATGACGGGCCTCTCCCTCTACACTCCGCAGCGACAAGTCGCTCAGGCCGATAACTTGCGACGCCTTGCGTCCTTCAGAATTGCGTGGGCGGCGTGATGTCCCGGCAATCCTGAAACGCCGCCACCGGGATGAGCCCCTGATCCGCAGAGATAAAGGCCCGGCAACGGCATACGGTAATCCGCATAACCGGCCGCCGGACGCAAGCTGTAAATCTGATCTAGATGCAATGCACCATGAAAAATATCGCCACCGATCAACCCTAGATCGCGCTCCAAATCCAATGGCGACTTTACCTGGCGGCCGACGACCGCGTTCTTGAAATTGGGCGCGACGGCATCCAGCGTCTCGATGATCGTATCGGCGACCCCTTCCTTCACCGCATCCCATGACTGGCCGCCGGGGAGTTCCGGATTGAAATGCTGGCAGAAAAGGCTGGCGACATGGCAGCCCTCCGGAGCCAGGCTATCGTCCAGAAGCGACGGAATGCACATTGAGATAACGGGCTTCGCCGCCCAGCCCTTCAATCGCGCATCATCGTAGGCCTGCTCGAGGTAGGGGAGCGATGGTGCGACGTTGATGGTGCCGGTCAGATACTTCTCGTCGTCCTCGCCGTTCAGCGAGGCAAAACGCGGTAGCTCAGAGAGCGCAACATTCATGCGGAAAGTACCCGAACGGCAGCGCCACCCGTCCATCCGCCGGCGGAAATCATCGGGCAACAAGGCGCCATCAACCATCTTGCCGAACAGCAGTTTCGGATTGACGTTCGCCGCCACGGCCCGCGCACGAATCACACGTCCGTCCTCCAGCACCACGCCTTTGGCCTGGCCTTGCTCGGTCAGCACCTCACGGACGCCCGCATCGGTCTCGATATCGACATTGTGTGCTCGGCAAGCTTTTGCCATTGCCTGGGTAATGGACCCCATCCCCCCCTTGGCATGGCCCCAAGCACCGGTGCGGCCATTCACCTCCCCGAAGGCGTGATGCAGCAACACGTAGGCGGAGCCTTGCGCATAAGGGCTGACCATATTCCCAATGATGCCCTCAAACCCTAAGTCGCCCTTGATGGGGTCACTTTCGAACCAGCGGTTCAAATAGTCACCGATCGACATTGTGAACAATTCGGCCAAAGCGCCTTGTTTGCTGGTTGAGAGCTTGCGCAATCGGTTGCCTGTCTTCAAACCAATCCAGAGGTCGGCAAGACCGCCGCCCAAGTTTGGCGGCCCCTCGTTCACCACATCGCGCAAGGCTTCGGCCAATTCGCCAAGCAGGCGGTCAAAAGCCTCGTAGGCCCCGGCATCTTCAGTCGAGAACTTCGCGATCTCCCGCTTTGCGATCTCCATGTTGCGGCTGAGCAGCAAGTGCTGACTGTCCGGCAAAGCCGAGAAGGAGCCGGAAGGACGATCCAGGATCGTCAAGCCGTGCTTTGCCAACTCCAAGTCCTTGATGACCTTCGGTGAAAGGAGGCTGACGACGTAAGAGTAAACCGAGTTGCGAAAACCAGGGTGAAACTCCTCGGTGAGCGCTGCGCCACCAACCACGGATTGTCGCTCCACGACCTTCACCCGCAACCCACCGCGTGCCAGATATCCGGCACAAGTCAGACCATTATGCCCGGCTCCAATCACCACGACGTCATATTGCGCATCAGCAGCCAATGGCGGTGCCCTCCTCTGGTATCTCGCTGGACGATCGTTCAGGAAGCACAGAGCCTAGCCGCAGAATGAAGGCGCGGGCAAGCATCGACCTTTGCCCGACGCTGACGCTGGTCTTATTGTCCTGATAGATCATGCACCAAGAGGTCAATATGCCGGACGGAACCGATAACGAGCAACCTTTGGAAGTCGTCCTGATTGGCAGCTTGTCCGATGTCGCGGCGCAACAGTGGGATGCTTGTGCCGGTGCGGCCAACCCGACCCTTAGCCATGGTTTCTTGAAGCTGCTGGAAGACAGCGGCGCAGCGACCCGTGATAGCGGTTGGATGGCCCGCCATCTTGCCATTCGCAGTCCCTTGGACGCCAGCAGACTGTTGGCCTGTGCGCCGCTCTACGTCAAAAGCCACTCCTACGGCGAATATGTCTTCGATTGGGGTTGGGCTGACGCCTATGAACGCGCCGGCGGGCGCTACTATCCGAAGCTTCAATCCGCAGTACCCTTCACCCCCGTACCCGGCGCCCGACTGCTGGTAAGACCTGATCTTTCCCCCGGTGAGCCAACGGGCGATCAACTCCGTCAGGCATTGCTCAGCGCCATGGTTCGACTGACCGGGGAGCACGGCCTTTCCTCGCTGCACCTTACCTTCTGCACGGCGGAAGAATGGCAGCTAGGCGGAGAGATGGGCCTCTTGAAACGCCGCGGGATGCAATACCATTGGGAAAACCGTGGCTACCGCTGTTTCGACGATTTTCTCGCAAAGCTCACCTCGCGAAAGCGCAAGAATCTCCGCAAGGAACGCGAGGCCGTCGCCCGCAGTGGCGTGACGCTGCGGCACCTTGTCGGCGGCGAAATTAAAGCCCGGCATTGGCGCGACTTCTACGGCTTCTACCTGGCAACGGTGGACAAGAAATGGGCTCACGCTTATCTGACTCAGGAATTCTTCGAAGGGCTATCCTCGGCGCTGGGAGACCGCGTCCTGTTGGTTCTGGCGGAAAAGGACGGCGAGCCGGTGGCAGGCGCGTTCAATCTGATCGGCAAGAAGCGGCTCTACGGACGCAACTGGGGCTGTCTCGAAGAGTTTCGCTTCCTCCACTTCGAGGCCTGCTACTATCAGGCCATTGATTTTGCGATCGAACAGGGGCTCGAGGTCGTCGAAGCTGGGGCCCAGGGAGAGCACAAAATTCAACGTGGCTATCTTCCGGTCGATACCTACAGCCTGCATTGGATCGCCGACCCGGCGCTGGCACAGCCCGTTTCACGGTTTCTGACGCAGGAACGGGCCAGCCTGGACCAGGACCGGCAATACCTGTTGGAACACAGTCCCTATCGGGATGACAGTGGAAAAGAAGGGCCAGCACGACGATAAAACCTCTTCATTGCCACCTTTCACACTCATGATACACGCCTTGTACTAGCGCCTTCTCAAGCAGTTCGAAGTAATCCATTCCGCCGTCTTCAAACATCTCCTTCCTTAAGCTTAGAATCCTAATGTCCGCCCATTTTGATCGCTGCGCAACATGGTCTGACATCCGCTCTCTATTGCTATTGTACCAAACAAGTGCATCAGATCGAACGAAACCATGGACGCCCATACTTTCGTGAAAAACGAAATAATAATTTAGATGATCATTATAAATAATTATATCAATAATGCGTATGTATCCATCTTGAATTCTCTTTATACTACTATCAATTATATAATTATCATTATAATATTCATTTATATACGAGTTATTCGCTCCCAGTATCCTAGGAAGTAAAATTACTTCTCCCTCAATCGGAATTTTCTGCCCTCTCTTGAGTGTTTCGGAAGGCCAGCTACCAAATCTTGCGTCTGCTTCGTTAGAAATAGCCTGCATTCTTTTATCATATTGACACAAGAGTGACAGCTCTCCCGGGGAAATTCGGGCGTCCCCATCGTAAGTTCCACCCAATAATTCGCCTGGGGCCAAAGAAACAAAGAACACAACAAATGCACACTTCAAAAACAATGATGCTTTCTTCACGCTGGTCACTTTCTGCAGTCTTGTCTGCTCCACGGCAAAAACAACGCTGACAAGTCGGCCGTTTCAAACAATCATTCCAAGGTGTTTTTATTAAAGTAATTGCTCTTTTAAGTTGCAAAAATATTTTTGTCGCAGAATGTTGGGAAATCAGCACCTGACCAAAATAGGCGAACCATCTCGCTTATTCACAAAAGCATCATCAAAAGCCGGTTTTACACTCCCACCGATCTGTCTTCTTCGCCGTGCTCGCCACTGCGCCCTTGATAACGTTATAAAATCCAACTTTTCATATCTGATACCCAGCTTAGATAAATCGACCCACCCGCCTCGTCCGCTGGGCGGCACTTTACCCTAGCGCCGCAAAGGGCTAGCGTCCCTGAAGCTGAGAATTTTCAGAAAAACATATTATGAAGAAATTGATTTTCTGGAGTCTCTTGATTCTTCTCGACCTTGTCGCGTTGGAAGCTGCGTTTCGAGGTTATTTCTATCTGACCGTCGGCAAATCATATGCTGCCGAGGATCTTGCGGACATTCCAAGTGCGACGATGCTGCTAAACCAGAATGAACGCCCGAAGTGGATGAAGAACTATCTACTTCATCCCTACTTCGGTTACGTCGCGCCAAAAATTGAAAACAATGAACAATCACATGGATTTACTAGTAAGTCGGACCCTCTTGTAGCAGAGCCGGCAGTCTTCTCCATCCTTTTGACGGGGGGGTCTGTGGCGCAACAAATCGGTCGTTTCGGAAATCTCGAAACGCGGTTCCGAGCGGCTTTGAAGACCGCCGGGCACACCAACCGAAAGGTGAAGGTCTTCAACGCCGCGACCGGCGGGTACAAGCAACCCCAACAACTGCAGGTCCTCAGTTATTTTTTGGCATTAGGTGGACGGTTTGACCTCGTCATCAATCTAGACGGCTTCAATGAGATCGTGTTGCCCGCCCTTAACTACCAGCGCAGCGGTCAGCATCCGGCCTTTCCCCGGCAATGGTCCAATGTTGTCGGCGAGGTCAGTCTTGACCGCCGGCTGCTCGACGGAGAGATCACCTACCTGCGGCAAGAACAGGCGAAGTGGATCACAATAGCAAAAGAGCCTGTCATCGGATGGTCCGCTATAGCTGGCTACTTCCTGCGCAACCAGATTCTGGAAGACGAAGAGCGCATTCAAGAGCTGTTCGAGACGTCTTTCAAGATCGCATCCGGGTACTCTTTGGAGGCCAAGGGGCCACCCATCGCTTTCGAAACGGATACCCAGCTATACGATTATTCGGCAGATCTTTGGGCCAGGTCTTCGATAACCATGCACCGTCTTGCACGCAGTTTTGACATCGATTATGTGCATATCCTGCAACCCAATCAGTATGTCGAAGGCAGCAAACCCTGGAGCCGGAAGGAGCGGGAGCGTTTCCGGTCCGCCGCAGCGATCTATGCCCCCTATGCCACGGTCGGGTATCCGGCCTTAATCAAAAGGCAAACGGATATCACCGCGGCAGGCGTGCCTTTCGGCGACGCAACCACGTTGTTTCAATCCGAGAAAAGAACGGTTTACCGGGACGCCTGTTGCCATCTGAACAAGCTGGGGATAGCAACCTTGGCTGATTATGTCGTCCAGCTGTCGATCGGCCATTTATCGAAAGCCGAGAACGCGCGTCAGTAAAGCGCTAACCGGAACGATCAGGCCGTAGATTTCCCAACCCGCAGGTTTTTCAGGGGACCTGCGCAGGCTCGCGCTTCTTCTTGCTACCCTTACCCCCGGGGCCTTCTTCTTCCAGCTTGAAGGCCGGTTTGTCGTCCTTGATATCAACCTCGACGACGCCGCCCTTCACCAACTTGCCAAAGAGCAGTTCCTCGGCCAGCGGCTTTTTAATGTACTCCTGGATGATGCGCGCCAGGGGTCGTGCGCCATTCAACGGGTCATATCCCCGCTTGGCGAGCCACTTACGCGCCGCATCACTGAGCGTGATCATTACCTGTCGATCTTCGAGCTGGGCTTCCAGCTGCAGCACGAACTTGTCGACCACTTGCTCGACGACCTCTTCTGAAAGCGCCGCGAAGGCAATCACCGCATCCAGGCGATTACGGAACTCAGGCGTGAAGAGACGTTTGATTGCTTCCTCATCCTCGCCCTCTCGGGTATCGCGGTTGAAGCCGATGGCCTTGCGGGTCATGTCCGATGCACCGGCATTGGTTGTCATGATCAGGATCACGTTCCGGAAGTCGACATTCTTGCCGTTATGGTCCGTCAGCTTTCCGTAGTCCATCACCTGAAGCAGGATGTTGAAGAGATCCGGGTGCGCCTTCTCGATCTCATCCAGCAACAAGACACAATGCGGGTGTTGATCGACCGCATCGGTCAGTAGACCGCCTTGATCGAATCCGACATATCCCGGCGGCGCACCGATCAGTCGCGAGATCGAATGCCGCTCCATATATTCCGACATATCGAAGCGCGTGAGCTCGATACCCAGCGACAGTGCGAGTTGACGCGCCGCTTCGGTCTTGCCGACGCCGGTGGGACCCGAGAAAAGGTAGGAACCGATGGGCTTTTCCGCATCGCGCAGCCCTGCCCTGGCTAACTTGATGGCCGAAGACAACGCCGTGATCGCCGTATCCTGGCCAAAGACCATCGTGCGCAGATCGCGCTCCAGGTTCTTCAGGGCTGTCTTATCGTCCTTGCTGACGCTTTTGGGTGGGATGCGGGCAATCTTTGCTACCACCGCCTCCACTTCCTTGACGCCGATGACCTTGCGCCGCTTCGAGGGCGGCAGCAGACGCTGTGATGCCCCCACCTCGTCGATCACGTCAATGGCCTTGTCGGGAAGCTTTCGATCACCGATGTATCGCGCCGACAACTCAACGGCGGTGCGAATGGCGTCGGCGGTGTAACGGACACCATGATGGGCCTCATAATAGGGCTTGAGACCCTGCATGATTTTCACCGCGTCCTCGACACTAGGCTCGATCACATCGATTTTTTGGAAACGGCGAACGAGCGCCCGGTCTTTCTCGAAATGATTGCGGTATTCCTTGTAGGTGGTCGATCCGATGCAACGCAGCAGGCCGCTCTGCAAAGCGGGCTTTAGCAGGTTCGATGCATCCATGGCGCCGCCGGACGTTGCGCCGGCGCCAATGACCGTGTGAATCTCGTCAATGAAAAGCACTGCGCCTTCGATTGCCTCCAGTTCCGAAAGGACCGCTTTCAAGCGTTCTTCGAAATCGCCCCGATAGCGGGTTCCGGCCAACAGGGCGCCCATATCCAGCGAAAAAATCGTCGCATCAGCCAGAACCTCGGGAACCTCGCCCTCGACAATGCGCTTGGCCAAGCCCTCGGCGATAGCCGTCTTGCCAACGCCAGGCTCGCCGACATAGAGGGGGTTGTTCTTCGTGCGGCGGCACAAAACCTGAATCGTGCGTTCAATCTCGGCTTCTCGACCAATCAGCGGATCGATTTTACCGGCCTGCGCTTTTTCGTTCAGATTCACGCAATAGGCATCCAAGGACTCACGGCCCTGCCGCACGGTCTGTTCGGTCTCGGCCTCCTCGTCCGCACCGGTCGGCGTGCGCGGCTGATCCTGCTGCGGAACCTTGGCGATGCCGTGGCTGATATAGTTCACTGCATCCAGCCGCGTCATGTCCTGTTCTTGCAGAAAGAAAACCGCGTGGCTTTCCCGCTCGGAGAACATGGCCACCAAGACATTGGCGCCAGTCACTTCTTCGCGGCCCGACGATTGGACATGAATGGCCGCACGCTGAAGCACCCTGTGAAACCCCGCCGTCGGCTTGGGGTCGGTCGATTCCGGAGCGATAAGCTTACCGTGCTCCTCATCGATGTAACGGGTCAGTTCATCGTGGAGACGTTGCAGGTCGACACCGCAGGCACGGAGTACCGCAATGGAGTCACTGTCGTCGGTCATGGCCAACAGCAAGTGTTCAAGCGTCGCGTACTCGTGCTGCCGCTCACTGGCATAGGCCATGGCGCGGTGCAGCGTTCGTTCGAGATTGGCTGAAAGCATGACGCTTTATAAACTCCTTATCCTGTCACTCCTTCTCCAGCGTACACTGGAGAGGATGCTGATTTCGGCGCGCGTAGTCGATCACCTGTGTCACCTTGGTCTCAGCAACTTCAAATGTATAGACGCCACATAGACCCACGCCGCGTTGATGAACGTGGAGCATGATCTGCGTCGCCTCGTCCCGGCTCTTACCAAAGTAGTGTTCCAGGACGTGAACGACAAACTCCATCGGCGTGTAGTCGTCATTCAGCATCAAAACTTTGTAGAGCGACGGCTTCTTCGTCTTACTGCGAGTCTGCAATACGACACCGGTCCCACCGCGACCTTTGTCGTCGTCGTTCTTGTTTGCGTCCTTCTCACTCATAGTCGCTTCGGCACCCAACCTGTAACTTTGCACGTTCATTCCGTTCCCCAATGATATTGGATGAATGCCGGGTCGGTGAAGACCCCAATCATGGCATTTCAAAGGCATGGGCAAAGAAAAAGCCCGGCTCTCGAAAGAGCCGGGCCTGTTCCGGAGATGATCCTGTGGGAAATCCGGTCGGCGATTATTGCCGGGAGGGCCGCCGGATTGCCCGCTGTCAGCCTTAGGCGGCGACAGGCTTCAGCATCTTCTCGACGGTCACATTCATACGGGCCTGAAGGGGCTCGTAAGCTTCGTTGGCAACCTTCACCGACATTTCGGTGATCTTGGCGCCTTCGGCCATGACCTGGTCGAACTGGACACGCGCCAGATTGCTCTGCAGGTCAACGAAGTCACGCAGGCTCTTCACGGAGAAGATCGCCTTGGTGGCCTCAACCTGAGACTCGAAGGAGGTCTGCGTGAAGGAAGCGATTTCCTTGCCGATCTCCTCGTAGGCCTTCACGAGCTTGGTGTTGAAAGCGACGACAGCTTCAACGTTGTCCTTGTTCAGTTCGTTCAGCTCGCCATAGTTACGGAACAGATTGGCCGAGGCCTTCTCGACCTGTTCCTTGGTCATGGCAATAGCCTGCTCGTAATTCTTGGTGGCGGTCTCGGTGCCAACCTTTACGAACTGCTCGATGGTCTCCTTGCCGGCGGCGACCGCGTCTTCGACCGGCTTCATCACGTCGGCCTGGGCCGCAGTGGTCTTCTTAGAAGTGGAAGTCATTTGGTTTCTCCTTTCCGAGAAGAAATCAGTTCTGTTGTCTGTTCGCTTTTGCAGCACACTTTTGTGCGGTGCAGCATGACGAGAAAATATGAATGTATAGGATGAAAGTCAAGCAGTTTTTGTGCAGTGCACCATAAATGCCGAAAGGCTTGAAAAACCTTGATATATTCAGCTTTCCTTAAGGGTTAAGTTTCAAAATACCATTAGAAGGTCGCTAAATGGGCCTTCTGGTAGAAAAAACTGGACAGCGATTCTGTCGATCATTAGAATCGTAGACGAATCAAGATAGTTAGAGCCGAGTCTTTGGGGGAAACCTTTGCTTTGGCCATTAAGTCATAACTCGGTGGCGCCGAGAGAAAAACAAAAGGCGGCTTTGCGCCTCTTGTTTTGTGCTCTCTGCTTTCTCGTTGTCGGAACGTTCGTTTTCCCCCAAACCGCCGAAGCCAGGCGCTACGCCTCCATAGTGGTTGAAACGGCGACCGGTCGGGTACTGCATGAATCGGGAGCCGACCGCCAAGCCTATCCCGCCTCCATGACCAAGATGATGACCTTGCTGATGTTGTTCGATGCTATCGAAGGCGGCAAGTTCACTAAGGACAGCCGCTTGAAGGTTTCTCGACGCGCGGCAGGAATGCCGCCCTCCAAGCTTGGCTTGAAGCCTGGCAGCACCATTGCGGTCGACGATGCAATTCGCGCCCTAGTCACGAAATCGGCCAACGATGTGGCCGTGGTCGTAGCCGAGGCCATAAGCGGAAGTGAATCCAGTTTCGCCGTCGCCATGACTAAGAAGGCGCGCGATCTGGGTATGTCCCGCACGACGTTCCGAAACGCTTCGGGATTGCCGGACACGCGTCAGCTCAGTACGGCCCGGGATATGGCGACTTTGTCGACGGTCCTTATTCGGCAGTACCCGACCTACTATGACTATTTTCGGATCAAGTCCTTCACCTACAACGGCCGGACCTACAAAAACCACAACAAGCTTCTGGACGACTATCCCGGCGTGGATGGACTGAAAACCGGCTACATTCGTGCCAGCGGATTCAATTTGGCTGCTTCGGCGGTTCGTGGCGGACAAAGAATCGTCGCGGTGGTTTTCGGCGGCAAGACATCTCGGTCCCGAAATGCACACATGATCACGCTGCTGGATCGCGGATTCAGCCGTGTCCAGGTCGCCCGAAACGATCTGCCAAGTGCGCCGCCGCCCGAAAAGCCGCTTCTTGCTTCGGCACAATCGCCAAGCCCGGATATACAAGCCGCTGCTGCCGCTCCTGCTGTTGAGGTCAACGGCATGGTAGTGCTCCCGGCCCTTCGGCCAAGTCTGGCGCAAGACGATATTCACGGTGAAGGCGATTACGACGAGGGTCCGATCAACAGTTTTGGCATTCAGGTCGGCGCATTTACTGACCCTATCAAAGCGCAAGAGGCCGCTCGTACGGCCACCGACAGCGCCCCCGCGCACTTGCTTGGCCGCGAACTGCGTATCACGCGGGTTGAATCCGGCAAGAGCGTATTGTACCGCGCCCGGTTGCTGGGCATGCAGGTCGAAGAAGCCGAGGCTGCTTGTTCCGCATTGAAGCTAACCAGCCGGGTCTGCATCGTGGTGAAGGCCGACCCGCTCGACCTGGCCGCAGTTCAGCAGTAATCATTTCCTCAGCAGGTTTTCGAACGCCCAGATATCAAAAGGGATCTGGGTGCAGGCCGCTCAGGCGCAGTTCGGATAACACCTCGGCTTTCAATCGCGCCAAGCCTTCGGCACTGTCCGACTCGCAGCGCGCAACCAATACATCCTGGGTGTTGGATGCGCGTAAGAGCCACCAACCTTCCTCACGATTGACACGCACCCCGTCAATGGCAACCACATCGGCATTTCTTGCCGAAAGGCGATCTGCAACCTCATTGACGACCTCGAACTTGCGGGCTTCGCTGCAGGGCAGTCGCACTTCCGGCGTATTGTGAAGATGTGGCAGAGAATCCCGGAATGCCTTCAAAGTCGTGTCCAAGCGCTTCAGCGCGGTGAGCAATCGCACGGCTGCGTAAAGCCCGTCGTCGAAACCGTAGTAGCGATCATTGAAGAAGAGATGCGCGCTCATCTCGCCCGCAAACGGCGAGCCCAACTCCAACATCTTCGATTTGATCAGCGAATGACCGGTTTTCCACATAACCGGCTTGCCGCCAGCAGCGGCAATGCCGTCAAACAAAACATTGCTGGATTTCACATCTGCGATAATGTGCGCGCCGGGGTTGTCTCGAAGCACCTCACGCGCCAGCAGCAACATAATTTGATCGCCGAAGAGAATCCCACCGGAGGCGTCGACAGCACCTAGACGGTCACCATCGCCGTCAAAAGCAACACCTAGATCAGCGCCTTCGCGTTTCACCGCTTCTTGGAGCTGAACCAAATTGCCGGGCACCGTCGGATCGGGGTGGTGGTTTGGAAAGGTCCCGTCGATCTCAGCAAACAATAGAACGTGGCGACCCGGCAGCCGCTCCGTCAGGCGCCGCATCACCTCGCCCGCAGCGCCGTTACCGGCATCCCAGACGACGGTTAGGTCGTCTGGACCGGCGAAATCAGCACTCAGACGCTCAATATAGGCATCCATCACCGAATGATGGGATTCGCTACCTATACCGTCGACGAAATCTCCCCTGGCTGCGATTTCACCCAGGCGCTGAATCTCCGCACCAAACACCGACTTCTTCCGCAGCACCATCTTGAAGCCATTGTACGCCGGCGGATTGTGAGAGCCAGTGACCATGATGCCGCCATCCACCACCAGCGTGTAGGCGGCAAAATAGAGCATGGGCGTCGGCCCCATCTCGATGCGCAGGGCCTCAAGTCCGCAGTCCTGTAGCCCGCGGCTCAAGGCATCAGCCAAGTCTGGCGATGACAAACGGCCATCGAAGCCGACGGCTATGCTTTTAGCACCCTGACGGACAGCGTAGCTACCATAGGCGCGGCCAAGCGCGTAGGCGTCCGCGTCGCTCAAGGTTTCCCCCACCTTGCCACGAATGTCGTATTCCCTAAGAATACTTGGGTCGAAATGATACCCAGCGGCCATTTGGGATTTTCTCCTCGTCTTTAGGGCCTAGGACGACCGATTGAGCTGTATGTAAATCCGGCGGCACTGGCGGTCACGCCATCGTATATGTTCCGGAAGTCGATCATGATCGCCGAAGCCATGCGTGACTTTAGGCGTTTCAAGTCGAGGTTCCGAAACTCGTTCCACTCGGTCACGATCACCACGGCATCGCAACCGGTAACGGCATCATAAGCATCGTTGCAAAACACCGCTTGGGGCAGCAGTTTCCTTGCCTCAGGCATGCCCTCGGGGTCGTAGGCTCTGACCGTCGCACCAGCAGCCGTCAGGTCCGAGATGATGTTCAAACTGGGGGCCTCACGCATATCGTCCGTGTTCGGTTTGAAGGTTAACCCCAGAACGGCAATGGTCTTGCCTTCGACCGAACCACCGCAGTGTCCAACGATGCGCCCGGACAGACCCTTCTTACGATCATCATTGACGGCGACCACGGTTTCAATGAGACGCAGCGGCGACCCAGCATCCTGGGCGGTTTTCACCAGCGCTATCGTATCCTTGGGAAAACAAGACCCGCCGTATCCGGGGCCGGCATGGAGAAACTTGCGGCCGATGCGCCCGTCCAAGCCAATGCCTTGTGCCACGTCCTGCACATTTGCTCCCACCTGCTCGCAAAGATCGGCCATCTCGTTGATGAAGGATATCTTCATGGCCAGGAAGGCATTTGCGGCGTACTTCGTCAATTCAGCCGTTTCCCGGGTGGTGAATAGAATCGGCTTCTCGATCAGGTAGAGTGGCCGATACAAGCGCCGCATGATGTCCTGCGCGCGCGGATCGCTGGTGCCGATTACGACCCGATCCGGCCGCATGAAGTCATTGATAGCCGACCCTTCACGCAGAAACTCGGGGTTCGAAACAACTGCAAAATCCGCTTGCGGGGCGCTTTCGCGCAAGACCGCTTCAAGCTCCCTACCGGTACCCACCGGCACCGTGGATTTAGTGACGACGACGGTAAAGCCCTGCATGGCTGCGGCCACCTCCCGGGCCGCCGCGAACACAAAGCTCAGGTCTGCGTGACCATCGCCGCGCCGGCTGGGCGTGCCGACAGAGATAAAGACAACATCGGCCTCAGCCACCGCGCTGGCAACATCGGTCGTAAAGCGCAAACGGCCAGCCGCCGCGTTCTTGGTAACAAGGTCTTCCAGACCGGGTTCGTAAATCGGAACTTCACCCGCCTGAAGGCGTTCAATCTTGGATGCGTCCTTATCGGCGCAAACCACGGTCGTTCCAAACTCCGAAAAGCAGGCGCCTGATACCAGGCCTACGTAGCCGGTTCCGATCATCGCGATCTGCATGGCCCCTGCCCCCTATTCCAATCTCATCATCGACTCAGCGTGACCGATGCAACAACGCGCTCAACAGATCGGGCATAGCTTCAGCCGTTTCAGGGTGTTCCATCGCAAAGGCAACGGTTGCCTCAACGAATCCGACTTTACTGCCACAATCGAACCGTCGGCCCTCAAAACGCAATCCATGAAAAGGAATCCGATCAAGCGTTCTGGCCATGGCATCGGTTAGTTGTATCTCCCCCCCAGCGCCAAGGTCCTGACGCCCAAGTTCGACCATCACCGAAGGATCGAGAATGTAGCGGCCAATAATCGATAGCCGCGACGGCGCTTGTTCCGGCGAGGGTTTTTCCACAAGACCCTTGGCACGGACAATCTTTCCATCGTCCCAAGCCACATCGAGTATGCCGTAGCGGGAAGTATCCGCGGCGGGTATTTCCATAGCGGCAACCAGATTACCCCCAAGCCCTTCCCAAACGTCCATCATCTGCGCCAGACACGGCGTTGCCGCCTTAACCAAATCGTCGGCCAGCAACACCGCGAAGGGCTCATCGCCGACCAAATTACGCGCACACCAGACCGCATGCCCCAACCCTTTAGGCACCTGCTGACGAACATAGGCAATCTGGCCCGGATCCAGAGGGATTTCACTCACGGCAGCCAACACTTCCTGTTTGCCGCGCTCCGCCAGGGTTTTCTCCAGTTCGTAGGAAAAATCGAAGTGATCTTCGATGGCCGCCTTACCCCGACCCGTGACGAAAATGAATTCTTCTATCCCAGCCGCTCTGGCCTCCTCGACCGCATACTGGATCAAGGGCTTGTCGACAATCGGCAACATTTCCTTGGGCATTGCCTTGGTTGCAGGCAGAAAACGCGTGCCCAGGCCCCCGACCGGAAAAATAGCTTTACGCACCTTATGTTGCATTTTTATGTCCAGAATCCATTAAAATCCAAACACTTACAGCGTTTTCTGCCACAGCCGAGCCCTACAAACAAGCGTTAAGCAGACACGTGATTACTGGATTATGACCCTAAAAGCTGTTGCTTAGCGGCATTGACCTTGGCCGCCAAATAGTTTGAACCACCGTGATCCGGATGGAGTTGCTGCATCAAACGACGGTGGGCCTTTCGGATATCTTCGTCTTTCGCGTCCGGCTCTAACCCCAGCACCGCAAGCGCCTCCTCGCGGGTCATGGCACCGGTCTGCGCGCTCCCGGCCTGAGAGCCGCTGGCCCCAGCCCGTTCCCTGCGCCTAGCGCTTTCGTCGGCCTCGGCTTCGTCCAGCGCATCTCGCCACGCATCGCCGCGCGTACGATCCAGATAAGCTTCCAAAACGGCCGCGGATTCTTCGTCGTGCACATGGCACAGGCGCCAAAGTTCCAATAACTGCTCCTCGGTCAAGCCTGATAACTTCTGCCCCTCGAATGGGCCTTCTCGAACCTCGCCATCGAGCCGCCCGGTACTATGGTCCAGTTCCATCCGTAAGAACCGGGTCGAGACGCTGGAAGAGCCGCCTGGCGCCGCGCCGCGCAACGTCTTCAAACGACGGATCAATCGGGGAAGACGCACCATCAAGGGCAGCAGGAAGGGTAAGGTATAGATCAGCAGATTGAATTTCTTGAAGGCGACAATCACCAGCACGGCAAGAACACCGATAGTGCCGAATGTCCAGCCCAGGGCCTTTAGAACTGCCTTGGGGTCAGCCTGCACAAACCAACGGCCCACCAGATAGAAGCCAACGACAAGACAAAGGGCCAGAAGCAAATAGGGAACCATTATACGCCTCGTCCGGTCATCGCATTTGATGGGTCAGGAGCCGCACAACGCCGCCCTGCCGCTTGGAAAAATCCTGCAGGGCCCTGCGCCCACCGGCGGCATACACGGCGACTGCTGAAAGCAGATCACGCAATTGCCTGGCGCTTGAGGCATCGAAGCTGCAGCAAGCACCGCCTGACAGTCTAGCGATCTGTTCAAATGCCTGCCGTACGCTCACGTCGCCGCCCTCATGGAAAATAAAGCAAGGTATGCCCACCAAGCCGAGTTTGCCCGCTAATTCGCCGAGGGTATCCAAGTCCTCTTCCATGCTATCGCCGACGAAGACCAGCGCTCCGACTTTCTGCTTCCGAGTCTCCTTGAGAGCATGCTTGAGAACCTTCCGTATTTGCGTTCGTCCGGCAAAGCAGGAAACACCGGTCATTGCCCGTAGCAAACCGTGCCCGTCCGGGTGCCATTTACTGACACGGAACTCGCCGAACCCCCGATAGTAGGCCAGCTGCACCTCCAGACCACCGAGCGATGCTGTCTGGTTGAACATCTCTGCCTGCAGGTCCATTGCCCGATCCCAGGTCGGCTGACGGCTGGCGGTCGCGTCCAATGCGAAGATCAAGCGCCCGCGATTTCCCTGATCCGGCTGTGATACAGCCAAACTTGAGACCTTACTTAGAAAATCCGCCACTTCCGTTTTGCTGGCGGTCTCACTGGGAAGTTTTCGATCCTGGCTCAAAGGGCCCCGCCTTACACTTGGATAGACCCCACCGGGACAAGCCCCAGGGGTTTCTTTAAGAGGTAGTGTAGTCTGTCAGTAGGTTCCAGTCCCCTGCTCTCGGCCGGGACCGCCCTGCGGCAACGCGCCCTGGGTCTCTTCAGACCCATTTTCCTCGTCTTGGGTGGCCTCTTCGAAGCCAACGGCCTCAAGCAGCGCACGGACTTCCTGACGCGCCGCAACGTGACTCATCGTTAAGTTGACGCCTGCCCCCTTTTCTCGCAGGTCGAGAAGCGTCAAACCCTTGGGAAAAAGCTCACGGAAAATAACTCGTTCGCCGAACCCCGGCGCCAACCGGAAGCCGATCCGCCTGGATAGCTCGCCTAAAAGATTCCCCACGGCGCGTTTGTTGTGTGCATCCAGGTGGGCTAGACGGTTACGCATCACCACCCAATCCAAGGGACGGCGCCCTTGTTTTGCGCGTTCCTGACGCTGTTCCCAAACCATCTGACTATAAACGCTGGGCCCCAGAATTCGGCGTCCCTTGGGATCAATGCGTGCCAACAGATCAAGATCAAGAAAGGAGTCATTCAACGGTGTGATCAGAATGTCAGCTCTAACGTGGCCAAGGCGAGAAAGGTAACTATCGCTCCCGGGCGTATCGATCACGACCACATCACAATCCGCCAGTGTGGCCAGGGCTTCGTCAAACAACTGCCGCTCCTCGGCCTCTGTTTCCGCGCGCGCGGACGCCTGAGATCGAAAGATTCGTAAGTGCTTTGGCATCGGCAGCTTCAAGCCCGATTCAGCCGAAAAGGACTCCCGGTTTTCGATCAGCCGCGAGAACGTTCCCTGCCGTGCGTCGAGGTCGATGGTCCCAACGCGCTTCCCCTGACGCAATAATGCGACAGCCAGATGCATCGCGGTCGTGGATTTACCCGACCCGCCTTTCTCGTTGCCCAGCACGACAATCAGCGATTTCGCGCCACTTCTCGCTTGAGCGCCTGGCTGCACCTGCGCCTCTTGATCCATTAAGTTCCCCCCTATCAAGCCAAGAACGCTTCGACCACGGCCCCGCCGGCCACCCCGCCGGCCACCCCGCCGGCGGCAAGACGAAACGATCCGGACAACGCGATTCCCAACAAGACACTATCGCGATTCGGCGATCTTATCATGTAGCAACGAGTCGCCGGTCTCACAGGCCCATCGACAAAATACCGCTGTTCAATCCGAACTTTATCTCAGTGCGACAATCAAGCAAGCGGCTTCCCCCTGGTTTTGCCGCTCCACCATGGCAGAATGGGTTGAGAAAAGAGGACCGGCAATGCTTCCAGCAGCGGACAACTACGAAGACCTATACGGAACCTTCAACTGGCGGATTCCCAAGGCCTATAACATCGGTCAGGATTGCTGCGACAAGTGGGCCGATGGCTCCGGTCGCCTGGCGATCCTGCACAAAACCAGCGATGGCAAGCTCGAGCCTTATAGCTTTGACTTGCTGAAAGACCGGTCAAATCGTCTGGCAAATGCCCTAAAGGCCGCTGGAGTCGCGCCCGGTGACCGTGCCGCTGTTCTGTTGCCGCAGCGCCCGGAAACCGCAATTGCCCACCTCGCGATCTACAAGCTAGGCGCCATCGCCGTACCGCTTTTCGTGCTTTTCGGGCCGGAGGCGCTGGAATACCGCCTGGCCGACAGCGGCGCCACGGTCTTGATTACCGATGCGGACGGTGCGGCTAAAGTGAATGCGCTCCGCGACAAGCTGCCCAGCCTCAGGAATATCATCAGTGTCTCCGGCCCCGAAGAGAATGGCGTTCTCGATTACGGCGCTTTGATTGAAAAGGGCAGCGCTTCCTTCACTCCCGTCCAGACCGGCCCCGATGATCCGGCGGTTATCATCTATACCTCCGGAACCACCGGTTCGCCAAAAGGTGCCCTGCACGGTCATCGGGTCCTTTTAGGTCATCTACCCGGAGTCGAGATGCCTCAAGAGCTTTTCCCCAAGCCTGGAGACCTATTCTGGACGCCGGCCGACTGGGCCTGGATCGGCGGGCTTTATGACGTACTCCTTCCCAGCCTGCATCATGGCGTTCCCGTCCTGGCACACCGCTTCCAGAAGTTCGATCCGGAAGCGGCTTTCGCCTTGATGGCCGAAGCAAAGGTTCGCAACGCCTTCCTGCCGCCCACGGCCCTGAAGATGCTTCGGCAGGTCGATAGGGCGCGTGAACGCTTCGGACACGACCTGCGGTCCATAGGCAGCGGCGGCGAGACGCTCGGCCAGGGTTTGCTGGACTGGGGTCGTGATACCTTCGGCCTGACCATCAATGAGTTCTATGGCCAGACCGAGTGCAATCTCGTGCTGTCCAACAATGCCGGGATCATGCCCGTCCGTCCGGGGTCCATGGGACGTGCGGTACCAGGGCACCGGGTTGCCATCGTCGATGATCGGGGAAACCCGCAATCTGACGGAACGGAAGGCAATATCGCTGTGGGTGCCCCCGACCCCGTCATGTTCCTGCGGTACTGGAACAATCCCGAGGCGACTGCCGCAAAATTCGCAGGCGAGTGGTTGCTTACCGGCGACAGAGGTGTCCGAGATTCGGACGGGTATTTCCATTTCGTTGGCCGCGAGGACGATGTCATCACCTCCGCCGGATACCGTATCGGCCCCGGGGAAATCGAGGATTGCCTGCTGCGCCATCCTGCCGTCCAGATGGCCGCCGCGGTCGGCGTTCCCGACGAATTGCGCACCGAGCGGGTGAAAGCCTTCCTGGTTCTCAAGCAGGGCTACACGCCCAGTGAGACCCTTGCCCAGGAAATCCAGGAGTGGGTCAAAGGCAGGCTGGCCGCCTACGAGTATCCTCGTGAAGTTGAGTTTCGCGACAATCTGCCAATGACCGCCACCGGCAAGATCATGCGCCGTGAACTGCGCGGCGGTGGCTGAGGCCGATTAGCCGTCGTACTGCTTTCTTATGGTGTCCAGGGCATTCTGCCAGGGTGCAAAGGCGTTTTCGCGGCGCAGTACCTCCAGACCCATGCGGGTGAAGGAACGTGGGCTCGCCAGTTCATCCACCAAATGAGCGACCGGCGCACTACTCTCGCGCGCCATAGTCGCAGCGGCCCGGAACACCTGTGCCACGTGCTGTCGCGCCGTTTCCGGCGGTATACCCGATTCTTCCGTCCAGCGTCGCACCTCATCGATCAATGCCAGCGCCCATCCGTATGTGCAGCCATGAACCGAAAGGCGGTCAAAAGCGGATTCATCCTCCAGCACCGTCGGCGGCCCCAATGCTGCCAGCAAAGCCTTCGCTCGGGGTTCGTCGGGATAGAGCGTCGTTGCGCTCTCTCCATAGACACAAGCCGTAACCGGGATACAGCGCGCAACTGTCGCGGGCGCAACAAGAGGTTTTAGAACTTCCGTCTTGACGCTGGCCATCACGGAAAGCGCCAACTGATCCCTTCGCCATGGTAAGCCCTTGAGGGCTTCTTCCGCCTGCCAGGGTCGCACCGCAAGGATCACCGCTTCACTGGCTTCGACAACCTCTGCATTGCTCTTCAGAACCTCGCATCCATAGCGCTCGGCAAGCGCTGCGGCCGCCTCCGCACCGCGCGGCGACAGGTAAAACCGGGGCATGTCGTCGCCCAATCGCGCCCATCCCTCAATCATCGTACCGGACATGTGCCCCACGCCGATGACACCGATCTTTTTCGGAATTACCATAGCTGCTCCAATTCTCTATCGATTCGCCAAACTAGGACGATCCTGCGATAACTCGCTTGCTCTGTCCAACCAGACCCGGAGGCAATATGGCCCGCGCCATCGATTACTACTTCTCCCTCATTTCTCCCTGGACCTACTTAGGTGGTGACAGATTAATGGAAATAGCCCGAGAGCATGGCGCTGAAATCCGGGTCAAACCCGTCAAGCTATCCGTCATCTTCCCAAAAACAGGTGGCTTGCCTCTGGCTAAACGGCCGCCGGAGCGCCAAGCCTATCGGCTTGTTGAGTTGAAGCGTTGGTCGGCGCACCTCGGCATGCCCTTGACGTTGCATCCCAAATACTTCCCCACCGACGAAAGCAAGGCCGCCCTGATGGTCATCGCCGCTGCCGCAAAGGGTCAGGACGCCGGCAAGTTGGCGCAGGCTTTTCTGCGCGCCTGCTGGGCCGAGGAGCGTGATCTTGCCGACGAGACCACCGTTGTCGAAATCGCAGGCGTGAATGGTTTTGATGGCCAGGGGCTGCTGCAGGCCGGTCAAAGCCCGGAAAGCGCCGCACAGTATGATGCGAATACCGAGGAAGCGCTGGCCGCCGGTGTTTTCGGTTCACCGAGCTATGTTGTCGATGGCGAGGTCTTTTGGGGACAGGATCGGTTGGATCTTCTAGCGGCGAAAATTTCCGGCTGAGTTGTCTAACGGGGCGATAACGGCTCGGTTTGTTGCAATTTCTCAGTTGAACCGAGAGTTCCCACGAATCGCGTGCGTGAAAAGCCACGCGGACCGTGGTTCGCAGCACAGCTTGATGACAAGTGCCTTTTCTTTCTTTGCGGCCACCATTAGCGTTTGCAGGCCAAAATAAGGGAAACCCGCCCACCAGGGATTGCTTCAAACGAGGAAAATCATGACCGGCAAAGTGACGCTCGACCAACTCAAGAAACTCGTGGCTGATGGCCAGATCGATACCATTCTCGTCTGCTTTCCCGATCTCCAGGGTCGCTTGGCAGGCAAACGCTTTCAGGCCGAGTTCTTTGTCGAAGGCGCTTACGAGGAAACCCACGGCTGCGACTATCTGCTGGCCTGCGATATCGAGAACGAGCCGGTCCCGGGATACAAGGCCGCGAACTGGAAAAAGGGCTACGGCGATTTTGTTATGAAGCCGGACCTTTCAACGCTTTGCGTCACGCCTTGGCTTCCCGGCACGGCGCTCGTGCTCTGTGATCTGATCGACCACCACTCTCATGAACCGGTGCCGCACAGCCCGCGCGCCATCCTCAAGAAGCAGATCGATCGCCTTGCAGCCAAGAACATGTCCGCGATGATGGCTTCCGAGTTGGAGTTTTATCTGTTCGCCGAACCCTTCGAGGCCATTCATGAAAAGGGTTACAGAGACCCCAAAACCGCCGGCAACTACATCGCCGACTATCACATCTTGCAGACGACCCGCGAGGAAACAGTCCTGCGCGCTATGCGCACCAATCTGCAAGCCGCCGGTATTCCGATCGAGAACTCCAAGGGCGAATGGGGCCCCGGTCAGGAAGAGCTTAACGTCAAGTATGCCGACGCGCTGACCATGGCCGACCGCCACACCATCATGAAGAACGGCATGAAGGAGATTGCCCACAACCACGGACATGCTGTCACCTTCATGGCCAAGTGGGACTACGATTTGGCCGGGTCATCCTGCCACATCCATCAGTCGCTTTGGGACGCCAAGGGCAAGACGCCGCTGTTCCTCGACAAGCAGGCCGAATACGGTATGTCGGACACCATGAAGTCTTTCGTGGCGGGTCAGTTGACCTATGCCCGGGAAATGACGTGGTTCCTGGCGCCCTATATAAACAGCTACAAGCGTTTCCAGATCGGTACTTTTGCTCCCACGCGCGCGATCTGGTCACTGGATAACCGCACTGCAGGGTTCCGGCTTGTGGGTGAGAAAACCAAGGGCATCCGCATCGAATGCCGGGTTGGCGGCGCGGACCTCAACCCCTACCTTGCTTACGCTGCGCTGCTGGCAGCGGGCATGGCCGGGATCGAGCAGGGCCTGGAACTGGAGCCCGCCTACTTCGGCGACGCTTACCACGGCAAGCGATTACGCGAGATTCCCAAAACCCTTCGCGAGGCTATCGATCTGCTCAACCGCTCAAAGATGTTGCGCGAAGCCTTCGGAGAAGACGTGCTGGAACACTATATTCATACCGCCCGATGGGAGCAGTCGGAGTACGACCGACGGATCACCGATTGGGAATTGAAACGCTTGTTTGATCGGGTCTGACGATCATGAGCTTTTCCGGCAAAACCGCTGTGGTGACCGGCGCCGCCGGGGGCATGGGAATGGCAATCAGCGAAGCGCTGCTGACCGAAGGCTGTAATGTCGCCTTGCTGGACATGAAGGCACCGCAAGCCGATTTCGCCGGGCTTCCTGGAAAAGCAATGGTTCAAAAATGCGATGTCAGCCAGGACGACCAGGTAGCAGCCGCCATCACCGCTGCCCATAGTGAAACCGGGCGTCTCGATTACCTGGTCAACGCTGCAGCGGTGCTTTGGTTCGGGCGTGACCGTTCCCTGGTCGATATCGACTTGGATACTTGGAACCAGGCGCTTTCCATCAACCTCACGTCGCTGGTTTTGACCTGCCGGCATGCCGTACCCCTGATGAAGCGGAGTGGTGGCGGAGCGATGGTGCATGTCGCCTCCACCCAGGCACTGCGGGGTGACGACCAACCTCAAGATTCCTATCAAGCGGCCAAAGCGGCGATCCTGTCGCTTTCCAAATCCCTGGCAATTCAATTCGCGGCCGATGGAATTCGCTCGAACTGCCTCGTCCCCGGGCCGACGGAGAGTCCGATGCAGGATCGTTGGAAAAGCAATCCCGAAGCCAAGCAACGCACTGCGGCAGCCGTGCCTCTTGGTCGTGTGGGGACGCCGCAGGATATGGCCAATGCCGTTTTGTTTTTGCTTTCGGAAAAGGCCGCTTTCATTACCGGAACCGACCTCATAGTGGACGGTGGTTTGATGGCGCGCCCTTGAACACATTTGAAGGTGGGGGCTCTTTTGTCTTCGGGTCTTGCCACGAGCACCCCGGCAATGTCATGAAACAGCCTTCGTATTCCACGTCATCCGCGAGGATAAGATGACCTTCGATCCCAGCGCTTACACTTCCAACTGGAACTATCCGACCCAGATGCGTTTTGGTCCGGGCCGTATCAGCGAATTGCCGAGAGCCTGTAGCAGTCTTGGAATGTCGCGGCCGCTCCTCGTCACGGATCCGGGTTTGTCCGGCTTGCAGATCGTTCGCGATAGCCTCGCTCTCTGCGAGGATGCCGGACTTCCCACGACGTTGTTCGATGGGGTTAAGCCGAACCCGACCGGCAGCAACGTCGAGGCGGGCCTCGCCACATATCATGGCAATTCCTGCGACGGCGTCATCGCCTTTGGTGGTGGTTCGGCGCTGGATGCCGCTAAAGCCGTGGCCTTGATGTCCGGCCAAACGAAATCCCTCTGGGACTTCGAAGACCGCGGCAGCAATTGGAAAGCCGTAGACCCCGCGGGCGTGGCACCGATCATCGCAGTCCCCACGACAGCCGGCACAGGTTCCGAGGTCGGTCGTGCATCGGTCATCCTGGATGAGCGTGACCACACCAAGAAGATCATTTTCCATCCGAAGATGCTGCCCACTATCGTGATCTCGGACCCGGTCCTGACAGTGGGGTTGCCGCCAAAGATAACTGCGGCAACCGGAATGGACGCTCTCGCGCACTGCCTGGAGGCCTACTGTGCACCGGGATTTCATCCCATGGCGGAAGGTATCGCGGTGGAAGGCATGCGGTTGGTGAAGGAGTGGCTGCCGCGGGCGACGACGGATGGACGCGACCTGGAAGCGCGCTCAAATATGCTGGTGGCTGCTTCAATGGGCGCGACCGCGTTCCAAAAAGGCCTGGGCGCAATCCACTCCCTCAGTCACCCGGTGGGCGCGTTGTATGACACTCATCATGGCCTGACCAACGCCGTCTTCATGCCCTATGTTTTACAGTTCAACAGACCTGCGATCGAAGATCGCATGGAAAGGCTTGCCTCTTGGCTTGGATTGAGCGGCGGCTATCAGGGCTTTCTCGACTGGGTGTTAGCCCTGCGAGCGGAGCTAGGCATTCCACACCGCCTATCGGAAATCGGTGTCGATGACGGACGGATTGACGAAATCGCGGGCATGGCCGTGGTCGACCCCACTGCGCCGGGCAATCCCCTGCCCCTGGATGAAGCAGGGGCGCGCAAGATGCTGGTAATGGCCCTGGAAGGCACTGTCTGACAGGAACTTCAGGCTGTCGACCGAAGCGTCAGAATCTTGAGGCCTGCGACACCAAAGAATGCGCCGGATACGCCGTCAATCATGCGGCTGCTGCGCTGATACCACCCCATTGCGGCGGGCGTGGAAAACAGCAATGCGTATCCGACGAAGATAATGATGCTTGCCAAATTACAAACCAGAATTGTCACGACGAGGAAATCAGCCGTCGCCTGCAAACCCGTGCCGACAGACAGCGTTGCAAGCCAGACGAGCGGCGCTTTTGGGTTTGTAAGGTGGAGGAGCACTCCGGTGCAATAATCGGCGAGTGGCGTCCGCTGGGGCGGCAGAGGGGTTCCCTGCGCCGGTTCGGCCAGAAAGGCTTTACGCAAGGCTTTGATCGCCAGCCACAGCAGATAGAGGCCGCCCAGCGTGCGCAACAAGGCAAAAGCTGTCGCACTGGTCTGCAGAACAACGGCCAAACCACTTGCCGCCAAAATGGCCCAAATCATTGAGCCCGTCATTACACCCAATGAAAATCTGACGGCCGCGGGCCGACCGCGATTCATAGCCGTGCTGGCGATCATGAGCGTGGCCGGACCCGGGCTGGCCGCCCCAATCGCAAAAACACTCACAATTGCTGCGATGTTTAGAAAATCCGTCGGTGTCATCAGGCCTTGTTCCATCCTCAATCAGCGCGCTTTCGCTCAAGATGAAATCTTCTCGTCGAAAGAGCAACTAGACGCATGAACGTCGTTTGTTCCGTAATTCCTCGAGCCATCGACGACAGGTCAGCCGTTAAATTCGTTCTTAGTCGGGCTCTTTTTTGTAGTAACCAGAAAGTCCATTTTTCTAATTCTTTACATTCTTGCTTTCTTTTTTGAATAGCGATTTTGTGATTGCAGATTTGTAAAAAAAGCATCGACATGAAGGTAAGAAGAACCGTCCTGAACCGCCACTAAACGGCGCTATCAGTTGCTATGGAGGACTTCATGTCGGTCTTTTCACATGATGCATTTGATGGCCACGAACAGGTTGTGTTCTGCCGGGACGCCGAGAGCGGCCTGAAAGCCATTATTGCCATCCACAATACTTCACGGGGTACGTCGCTCGGCGGATGCCGAATGTGGCCCTATGCCAACGAGGAGGAGGCGTTGACGGATGTGCTGCGCCTATCCCGTGGTATGACTTACAAATCGGCATTGGCCAACCTGCCGTTTGGCGGTGGTAAGTCCGTCATCATCGGCAATCCACAAACTGACAAGACCCCGGCATTGTTCCACGCCATGGGCCGCTTCGTTGAAAGTCTCTCCGGACGCTATGTGGTGGCGGAGGACGTCGGTATCTCGGTACCCGACGTCGAGACCATGTCAAAGGAGACACGGCACGTCGCGGGCATACCTACAGGTGGCTCCGGAGATCCTTCACCCGCTACCGCTTTCGGTGTCTTTGAGGGCATAAAGGCTGCCGTGGCGTTTAAGCTTGGGGCCCCTGACCTGAAAGGGATTCGGGTCGCCGTTCAGGGGCTGGGGCATGTTGGTTGGGAACTTTGCCGTCTTCTCCATGAAGCTGGTGCTCAGTTGATCGTGGCCGACTTGAACAGGCAGCAAACCCAACGCGCGGTTGAATGGTTCGACGCCCAGGTTAGCGCACCCGACGCCATCATCCGTGAAGCGGTCTCGGTCTACGCCCCCTGCGCGCTGGGCGCCACCATCAACGATGCTAGTATCGGCGAGCTCCGCTGCGCCATCGTCGCAGGCTCCGCCAACAATCAGCTCGCCGAGGAGCGCCATGGCGCTCTGCTGCGCGACCGCGGCATCCTCTATGCCCCCGATTACGTGATCAACGCTGGTGGTGTGATCAACATCAGCCACGAGAAGCGCTCGACCGGCGACAAACCCTATGTGAAAGCCACGGCGTTCGCGCATGTCGCCCGTATCGGCAAAACCCTGACGGAAATCTTCGAGATCGCCGAACGTAAGGGAATTTCAACAGCGCAGGCGGCCGACAGGCTCGCCGAACAGCGTTTCAAGCGCGCCGGCCACAGAAAGGCAGCTTGATCCCGGAGCGTCGCTGGGGGTAAGCAAGTACATGCTCGAAACCCTGTTGGCGACATTCATCACCTTCCTCGTCGTGTTGGACCCCCTTGGGAACGCGCCGATTTTTGCCGGGTTGACGCCAACAGCGACCGGCAGCGAACGCCGCCGCATGGCTATCAAAGGCGTAGCGATCGGCACCGGCATTCTCTTGGCCTTCGCGGTTGGTGGCGAAACTTTGCTGAGCGCCTTGGGCATCGGTCTGCCCGCCTTTCGCATTGCTGGCGGCATCCTGCTGCTATTGCTTGCCATTGATATGGTGATGGCTCGTCAGTCGGGTCTGCGTTCCACGACGCCAGGCGAGATCGAGGAAAGCGGCCATCGCCAGGATGTTTCGGTCTTCCCGCTTGCGATTCCCTTGATAGCCGGTCCTGGCGCCCTTACCTCGGTCGTGCTGCTAGTCGGTGGCGCCAGCGGTGACTTGCAGATGCAGGCATTGATCGTGCTGGTGATGCTCTGCGTACTGACCTTGGTCCTGATCTGTCTCCTGGTTGCCGGCGAGGTCATGCGCCTTTTGGGTCTAACCGGCGTCAATGTGATCAGCCGCGTCGCAGGCATCATTCTGGCCGCCCTCGCCGTTCAGTTCATGGCAGACGGCGTTCTGGCCTTTCTTGCAACCTAACTTAGGTCCTCGGCTCCGATCAGATCGGCAGATCTTCCTCCAGCGACATCAAGGAGGCATTGCCGCCCGCCGCCGTGGTGTCGATCGACAGCGAGTGCTCCGAGGCGAAGCGGAACAGGTAATGCGGACCGCCGGCCTTGGGTCCCGTGCCTGACAACCGTTCACCACCGAAAGGCTGCACGCCGACGATGGCGCCGATCATGTTCCGATTGACGTAGGCATTGCCTGCGCGAACCTTGTGATAGAGCGCATTCACCGTGCTATCGATGCGGCTGTGGATACCGAAGGTCAGACCATAGCCGGTCCCGTTGATCGCCTCGACGACCTGATCCAGGCGGTCGGCCTTGTAACGGACCACATGCAGGATCGGGCCGAAGACCTCGCGCTGCAAACGGCTGATGGAATCGATTTCCACGGCTGTGGGAGCAACGAAGGTTCCATGCTTGCAATCCTTACCTAGATCGCTGCGCGCCAGTACCTTGGCTTCGCTGCTCATGCGTGTGACATGCGCTTCCAGCATATCGCGCGCTTCCTCATCGATCACGGGGCCCACATCGGTTTGTAACAACGACGGGTTACCCACGCGAAGTTCCGCCATCGCGCCTTTGAGCATTTTCAACATGCGATCGGCAACGCTATCCTGGACAAAGAGCACCCTGAGTGCCGAGCACCGCTGACCAGCGCTTTGGAAGGATGAGATCACGACGTCGTTCACGACCTGCTCCGGCAAGGCCGTCGAATCGACGATCATCGCATTCTGACCGCCGGTCTCGGCGATAAAGGGGATGATTGGCCCGTCGCGCTCCGCCAACACACGGTTAATGATTCGTGCGGTTTCCGTCGAACCGGTGAACGCCACCCCGGCGATCCGTGAATCAGCAACCAGCGGCCCGCCAACCGTCGCGCCGTCGCCGGGTAGAAGCTGGATAACATCCTCCGGTATGCCCGCGCGGTGCATCAACTGTACCGCCGCCGTGGCAATCAAAGGTGTTTGCTCTGCCGGTTTGGCAATCACGCTGTTGCCGGCAGCCAAGGCTGCCGTGATCTGTCCGGTGAAGATAGCCAGCGGGAAGTTCCAGGGGCTGATGCAGACAAATACGCCGCGTCCTCCCAACCGGAGCTCGTTCCTTTCTCCGGTCGGCCCGGGCATGATTTTCGGTTCCGCGAAATGCTCGCGCGCCCGTGCCGCATAGTAGCGGCAGAAATCAACCGCTTCTCGAACCTCTGCGATCCCATCGGCAAAGGTTTTACCGGCCTCCCGTATGCAAATAGCGATGAGACGGCTGCTTTCCTCTTCCATCAGATCCGCGAGGCGCATAAGGCAATCGGCACGCGTGTGAGCCGACGTTGCGTTCCAATCCCACTGCGCCCGTTCGGCACGGCTAAGGGCTTGTTCGACCATCGTGGCGTCGGCCTCGACAACCTCGCCCACGACTTCGCGCCGGTCGGCCGGGTTATGCACTTTGCGCAGCTTTCCTGCCAGGGCTTTGCCACCAACCAGCGGAGCCGCCTGCCAGAGAGTCTGGCTTACAGTCGCCATGCGCTCCGCGAAATCCGAGACAACGACGGGGTTGGAAACGTCCATACCCGCAGAATTGGGGCGCTCCTCACCGTAAAGATCGACCGGCAATGGAATCTTCGGATGGGGTATGCGCGAGAGGTTACGCACCTTGACCAGAGGGTCCGCTACGATCTCGTCGACAGGCAGTTTCTCATCTTGGATACGATTGACGAATGAGCTGTTGGCGCCGTTTTCCAGGAGTCTGCGGACCAGATAAGCCAGCAAATCCTCGTGACTCCCGACCGGCGCATAAATGCGGGTTGGGATATCGAGCTTGTCCTTGCCGACAACCTGCGCATAGAGCGCTTCTCCCATGCCATGCAGCCGTTGGAATTCAAAGCCGGCATGGTTGCCGGCCATTTCTAGAACCGAGGCAACCGAGTGAGCATTGTGCGTGGCGAACTGAGGATAGAAAGCCTTGGGGTCGGCCAACAAAGCGCGGGCACAGGCCAAATAGGAAACATCGGTATTCACTTTGCGCGTAAAAACCGGATAGCCCGGCAAGCCGCGTTCTTGAGAGCGTTTGATCTCGGTGTCCCAATAGGCTCCCTTGACGAGGCGCACCATAAGTTGACGTTTGTGCCTCTTGGCCATGTCGGCCAGCCAGTCAATCAAAGGGCGCGCGCGTTTTTGATAGCCTTGTACCGCCAAACCATAGCCATGCCACCCCTTGATCTCGCTTGAACTGGAAACGGCCTCGATGACATCGAGCGACAAGTCCAGACGATCCACCTCCTCGGCATCGACTGTCAGGCCAATATCCAGCTCCTTTGCCTCCACAGCGAGCTGCAAAAGGCGCGGCATCAACTCTTTCATCACCCGGTCACGTTGGGAGAACTCGTAACGGGGGTGGAGGGCCGAAAGCTTCACGGAGATTCCCGGGCTGTCAGCCACACTCTTGCCCTTGCCGGCCTTTCCAATAGCCGCGATAGCTTTGCGGTAGGACTCGAAATAGCGCTCGGCGTCCGCCATGGTGCGCGCGGCCTCGCCAAGCATGTCGTATGAATAGCGATAACCCTTGGCCTCGTCGCTCCGAGCGCGCTCGATCGCCTCCTTGATGTTTCGGCCCATGACAAACTGACGCCCGAGGATACGCATGGCCTGGGTGACGGCAGTACGGATCACCGGCTCGCCACTGCGGTGCACGAGACGCCCAAGCACACCGCTGAAATCCTTCTGCGCCTCGTCGAGGCGTACGACGCGTCCCGTCAGCATCAATGCCCAGGTGGAGGCATTCACGAAGAGAGAATCGCTGCGCCCGAGGTGCGATTGCCAATCGGCGGCGGAAATCTTGTCCTTGATCAGGCGGTCGCGTGTATCCGCGTCCGGCACCCGAAGCAATGCCTCGGCCAAGCACATCAGTACGATGCCTTCCTTGCTCGACAACTCATACTCATAGAGAAACGCATCAATACCGCCATGCCCGACACTGGAACGCCGGACCTCCTGCACAAGCTGCCGGGCTTTCTCCTGAACCCTTTCGACCTGAACGGAACCAAGTGTCGCTTCATCGAGCAATGCTGCGACTGTCTCACTTTCGTCGGCGAATGTCGTATCACGCAATTTGCGGCGAAGATCGCTGGAATGCGCAAGCTTCGGGTCGATGAGCATCGGCGGCTTTCCTCCTGGTGGGCAGGCGCTAAAGTGGTCTGGATTAGGCCGGCACTCTAGCGACAGACCGTCCTGACCGAAAGAGAAGTCTTATGCTAGTTTCCGTCTTCTTGCGAATCGATAGGAAAGCGCGATGCCAGACGTTGGCGCGCCGAGGGAAGCGGGCGGTCTTGCGGGTGGAAAACCCGCTTTTCCAGGAAATATCCTGACAGCGCCAGCCCAGCCGCCACTTCGGCGACGCCACCGCTTCCCTGTCCCGTCAGGAAGCCGGGGAGTCTCAACAACTTATCCTTATAAACTGCACCAGCCCCTTCCGACACGGCCCGTCCGCTTCTCGGACTCACGTATACCAAGCCTTCCTCCGAGCCGGTGGCCGCGCAGGAACCAAGGTCGAGTCCAAACCCCAAGTCGGCTAGGACAGCCAATTCCCAACGCACATAGATTTCCGCCCAGTGATCCCCATCCAACGCCTCCAACAAGGCGGCAAACCCGTGGAAACAAGCCGGATGGGCTTCACGTTCTGGTAAGGCTCGCTCACAGATTGCGGCCGCGCTGGTTAGGGCCCCCAGTCGAGCCGGGTCGTGGAGAAAGCGTGCTGCATTCGCCTCTACCAGCTCCACCTGCATCATGCCCAGGTGATCCGCGAGCCGGGCGCGCCAATCCACACGGAGGCGATTGCCGATCTGGAGAACACCGGCTAACCGCCGCCCCTGTCCCCCGCGTACCAAGCCCGCGTGGCGCCCACGTTCCAATGTTAACAACTGAACAACGGCGGCGTCCTCACCGTGAGGCCTTATCGCCAATAGATATCCCTCGTCACGCCACTCGATCATGCGTGCGAGAATAGATCATGTAAGGGGCATGCTGCCACGGCTGATACCGTCAGGACTGGTAGTCCAGGCCCCAATCCCGGTAGCGTTCGGGATCGTCCACCCATTTTTCGCGTACCTTGACGAAAATAAAGAGATGGACCGGCCGCTCCATCATCTCCGACAACTCGGCCTGGGTGTCCTCGCGTACCTTCTTAATACGATTACCGCCTTTGCCGATAACGATAGGCTTCAGGCTCTCGCGCTGCAGGTAGATAGTCTGTTGAATTTTGGCGCTGCCGTCCTTGAACTCTTCCCAGGAATCCGTCTCGACGGTCAGGGCATAAGGGATCTCATCATGAAGTTGGAGGAACAGCTTCTCGCGGGTTACCTCAGCGGCCAGCAAACGCATTGGCATGTCGGAGAGTTGATCTTCCGGGAAAAGCCAAGGCCCCATCGGCATGCGCTTCGCCAGAAAGCCTCTCAGCCGTTCGAGCCCGTCGCCCTTCTCCGCTGAAATCATAAAGATCTCATCGAAGCAGCCTTCCGCATCGAACGCCGCCGCTAGCTTTAGCAGCTTCTCGCGCGCGATCAGGTCGATCTTGTTCAACACCAGGACTGCCTTGCGATCATTCTTCTTCAACTGCTCGATGATGCGGGTGGTGTCCGCATCGCGTTTGCTGCGCGACGCATCGTAGATCACCAGGATCACATCAGCCTCGTCAGCACCGGCCCAAGCGGCGCGCACCATCGCTCTTTCCAAACGCCGCTTCGGGTGCAGGAAAATACCCGGTGTATCAACCAGAACGATCTGCGATTCCTGCTCAATCAACAGTCCTCTCACTTGGGTTCGCGTCGTCTGGACCTTGGGGGACACAATCGTGATCTTGGCGCCGACAAGCGCATTCACCAGCGTGGATTTGCCAGCGTTGGGCGCCCCGATAATGGCCGCGAATCCGCAACGCTGATTCATGTCCTTCCCTTTCTTTGAGATTGATCCATATTTGTTTGCTGCCGGTCCAGCCTGGCCAGAAGTCGCTCCGCAGCCGCCTGCTCGGCCAGCCTCTTGGAGCGCCCAGTACCCTCACCGGACCCTTCGCCGCTGACCGTAACTTCGACGGTGAAGGCCGGCTCGTGATCCGGCCCTTTCCGGCTAACCAGCCTGTAACTTGGAAGCGGCAGTCCGCGGCCTTGTGCCCACTCCTGAAGAGCCGTCTTGGGCTCACGTGGTGGACTAAGGTCGGCTTCGATCAACGATATCCACCGCGGCTCGATAAAGGCACGCGCCACTTCGAGGCCACCATCCCGGTAAAGCGCGGCAATAACCGCTTCCATCACGTCCGACAGGATAGCCGGGTTATCGCGCCCGCCGGAGTCATCCTCACCCGGCGAAAGCCTGATGAACTCACCCAAGCCGATATCTCTGGCTACTTCCGCCAGCACCTGTTGACTGACCAGCAGGGCAAAACGTTTGGCGATTGCTCCTTCCGACTCCTGCGCGAAGCGCGCCAGCAGCAGATCGGCGACCACCAGTCCCAGAACCCGGTCGCCTAGAAATTCCAAACGCTCATAACTATCGGAACCACCGCGGTCTTGGCCGAGTGTGCTCGAATGGGTCAGAGCCGTCAGCAATCGCTCCGGCTTAGTAAAGCTGTAGCCCAGCCTGTCGGCAAGCCGTCCGGGCTGGCTCAACGGCGCGTTTTTCTTACTCGATACCATCGAAGATGCGCCCCCAGCGCACCGACGTGGGCCAGTTCCAAAACGCCAGTATCGAAGCGCCTTCCTCCAGCGAGAAGAACAGAACGTCCGCGCGACCGACCAGATTCTCGAAAGGCACGAATCCGACTACACTCATCACCCGGCTATCCTGCGACGAATCGCGATTGTCACCCATGGCGAAGTAGTGACCCGCGGGCACCACATAGAGCGGTGTGTTGTCCAGGAACTCATTGTCCGACCGTTCCCAGATCAGATGCTGGCGCCCACCGGGCAAGGTTTCGACATACTGCGTGACCTTGCTGGAGTAACCGCCTGAATGTTGGATTATGACGTCGCGCACCTTCTCGCGTTTGACCGGCTCGTCGTTGATGTAGAGGATTCCCGCTTTCACCTGAATGCGATCCCCCGGCATCCCGACCAAGCGCTTGATGTAATCGGTCTCGCCGTCGCTCGGCAGTTTGAAGACCGCAACATCTCCCCGCTCGGGTTCGTCGGCCAGGATCCGACCATCGAAGAAATTTGGTGAGAACGGCATCGAATGGCGGCTATAGCCGTAGGACATTTTGGAGACGAAGAGATAATCGCCTACCAGCAACGTCGGCAGCATGGACCCTGAAGGGATTGAGAAGGGCTCATATGCGAAAGTTCGCACCACAACCGCAATCAGCACAGCATAAATTACCGTACGGAACGTCTCTCCCCATCCCCCAGTTTTCTCACGCGACATGGTTTTATCCTGGCTTTCAGTCATATTCGCCCTCGATGGCATGATGCACAGCCCTTGAGCCCGCGGCTCCGATTGGCTGCGCCTTTCTAACGACCAACAATGCCAGCGTCCAGGGAACTATCCTGCCCCAGCGCTTCAGGTAGCGCCGAGATGATGACGAAAGCCTGCGCAAGCGGGTAATCGTCGGTAATCGTTATGTCGATCTGCGCGACCATGCCGGTCGGCGTGATCTCCTGCAACCGCGTCAACGCGCCGCCGGTCAGAGCGACTGTCGGTTTGCCGCTCGGAAGGTTCACCACACCCATATGCTGCCAATGGACACCCCGTCTCGGCACGCCGGTCCCGAGAGCCTTCGCACAGGCTTCTTTGGCAGCAAACCGTTTTGCATAGCTTGCCGCCCTGGCTTGCCTCCGGTCGGACTTATTTCGCTCGACTTCCGTAAAGACACGCTGCGTGAAACGATTGCCAAAGCGTTCAAGGGTGCGCTCTACCCGGCGGATATCGATCAAATCGTTGCCGATACCGAGGATCATTGCCCAATCACCTCTGCGGATGTTGACGTCTGGTCCTGCCCTGCTGCCCTCGCCTCATTCATCAGTTGGCGCATCCGGCGTATAGCCGATTCCAATCCGGTGAATATCGCCTCACCGATCAGAAAATGACCAATATTAAGCTCGGCAATTTCACTTATGGCCGCAACCGGGGCAACGCTTTCAAACGTCAACCCGTGTCCGGCGTGACATTCCAAACCCAGGTCGCTCGCGACAGCGGCGGCCTGACGGATGCGATGCAGTTCGCTTTTTGCCGAAGCGCCGTCTGCATTCTCAATGACGGCTTCACAATAAGCACCGGTATGCAACTCAACGACGGGCGCGCCAAGCTGTTTTGCCGCCTCGATCTGGTCTACGTCAGGATCAATAAACAGAGAAACCCGAATTCCGGCGTCCCTCAGCTTTGCAACAAAGGGCCGTAAAATCGCCATGTTGCCTACGGCATCGAGCCCGCCTTCAGTCGTCACCTCTTCGCGTTTTTCCGGCACAATACAGGCAGCATGCGGGCAATGACGCAGTGCGATCTCCAGCATCTCCGGTGTTGCTGCCATCTCCAAGTTTAAAGGCAGATCGATTTCCTGTGTCAGACGCTCGATGTCATGATCCGAGATATGACGGCGATCCTCCCGCAGATGCGCTGTAATGCCATCCGCGCCGGCGGCGGCCGCCTGGTGGGCCGCGCGCAGCGGGTCAGGATGGAGCCCGCCGCGGGCGTTCCGGATTGTCGCAACATGGTCGATGTTGACACCCAGCCGAAGGTATCCAGTCATTGCCGTTTTCCACTGTTGATGGGTTCGTTCACATTACCCGCATTCAAATTATTATGAAGCTTTGCCTTTCGGCTTTTCCTACGAGGATTTGCAAGCCGATGTTGTCGCGCCTTTTGGTAGCTTTCTACCAGCATCTTTAACGGCCAGTAAAAGGCAAACCAGGCGATAATAGCTGTTGGTAGACCACCGACAATCATAGGCACGGCCACATCCATGAAATTGTCTCGCAGGTATTCCACGGTAAAAATTGTCGCGTCCAACTCACCAAATGTGGGATTCCCCGGCAGGCTTGCAGGGTGCTCGTATCCGAGTACGAAACGGCCCAAGGTATAGATCCACACCCAGATGAAGGGAAAGGTCCAGGGGTTCCCCACGACGGTGCCGATGGCGGACGCCATCAGGCTGGCCCGCATCAACCACGCCAACAATGCCGCTGATACGAAGTGCAATCCCAGCAAAGGCGTGAAGGAGACCGCCGCCCCGCAAGCAAAGCCCGCAGCAATATGATAGGGCGTCCCGGGAAGGCGGCGAACCCGATGGGCCACGTAAGTAGCCGCCCGGCGCCAGCCCGCTCTCGGCCAGATAAACTGCCGGAACTTTGCAAACAGGGTCGAGGGAACGCGCCGACTAAACAGCATCTTCAGGCTTCGACGAATGCTGGAAACATACTGAACATTGACGGCTACCCTCTCTGTCTGTCGACGGAGCTGACCGAGGGCGATGCCCTGAGCGCAGCGATAATGTCCACAAGATGTTTGGCGTCTTTAACTTCTACATCAACAAGCATCTCGAAGAAATCCGGTTTCCTGTTGGTGAACTTCAAATTCGAGATGTTGCCGCCGTGTTTGCCGATGACCGTCGATAGGTTTCCCAGGCCGCCGGGCTCGTTTGATACCACCAAGTGCAAGCGGCCTACCTGCAGGTCCTCGTCCGCATCGCGGTCGTGGTTCCATGACAAATCAATCCAACGCTCGGGCATGTCCTGGAACGCTTCCAGCGTTTCACAATCGATCGTATGGACCGTGACACCCTTGCCGGTATTGACGATCCCCACGATGCGGTCACCCTTGAGCGGATGGCAGCAATGGGCATAGTGCACCGCCATGCCGGGTATCAGACCATCAATGGGAATACCGTTGCGGTGCTTGGTGCGATCGACGGTTTTCTTGAATACCCGCTCAATCGCCGTGGCCTGACGGGATTGACGCTGCTTCTCCTTCAATCCCGGAAACACTGCCAACATGACTTCGCGGCCGGTCAGATTGCCTGCGCCCACCTCCGCGTAGAGATCGTCTACCTGATCCAATCGGAACTTTGCGAGGACGCCGGCCAAGCCCTTTTCCGTGGCCTCCAGTCCTTCTTCCTTGAAACGCCGATTGATGACCTCACGTCCCAGTTCCATATATTCGCCGCGTTTCTTCTGTCGAATGAAGCGGCGAATACGGGCTCGCGCCTTCCCGGTGACGCAGAAATTTTCCCAGTCCGGGGACGGCGTTTGGCCACGCGAGGTCATGACCTGCACCTGGTCGCCGTTCTGCAAAGCGTAGCGCAGCGGTACGACGCGGCCGTTCACCTTTGCCCCGACGCAAGTGTCGCCTAGCTCAGAGTGCACTGAATAGGCGAAGTCGACGGGACAGGATCCCCTTGGCAGGGCGACAATCTCGCCGCGCGGCGTAAAGCAGAACACCTGGTCCTGGAACATCTCAAGCTTCGTGTGTTCCAGGAATTCCTCCGGGTCGGAGGCATGATCTAGGATGTCGAGAAGTTCGCGCACCCAACGGTACTGTCGGCCATCAACATTCGGCACGCCCTGTTTGTAGGACCAGTGCGCCGCGACACCAAGGTCAGCGTACTCCTGCATCTGCTGCGTGCGAATCTGCACCTCGATGCGCTGCTGCTCAGGCCCCATCAGCCCCGTATGCAAGGATTTGTAGCCATTCGGTTTGGGAGTCGAGATGTAATCCTTGAAGCGCCCAGGAACGACCGGGTAACGGCTGTGCAGCACACCCAGCACCTGGTAACACTCGGCGATATCCTTGACCATCACCCGAAAGGCCATGATGTCGGAGAGTTGCTCGAACGCAACGTTGCGCTTCTGCATTTTTCGCCAAATCGAGTAAGCGGATTTGATGCGTCCGGATATCCAAGCGTCAATCCCCTCTTCCGCGAGATCACGTTTCAACCGGTCGATGACCTTTCCGGTCAAGTCCTCGCCGCGTTCCTTCAGGAACCCAAGGCGAGTCAGGATTGAATCGCGGGCATCCGGGTTGATCTCCCGAAAGGCTAGATCCTCCAATTCCTCCTTGAAACGATGCAAGCCGATCCGCTCGGCAAGCGGGACGTAAATATCCATCGTTTCACCGGCAATGCGCCGGCGTTTGGCCTCATCCTTGAAAAAATGCAACGTGCGCATGTTGTGCAGCCTGTCGGCCAGCTTCACCAACAGCACGCGAATGTCCTGAGACATCGCCATGAACAGTTTGCGAAAATTTTCCGCTTGTTTGCTGCGCTCGGACTTCAATTCCAACTGGGACAGCTTCGTGACGCCGTCCACCAAATGCGCGACCTTCTCGCCGAACAGACGCTCGATTTCCGATATCGGCGTGTCGGTGTCTTCGATAACATCATGCAGCAAGGCCGTGAGGATGGTGGCTTGGTCGAGCTTCAACTCGGTCAGGATGCCGGCAACCTGGATTGGGTGAGAATAGTAAGGATCGCCCGACGCACGCTGCTGAGCGCCGTGAACATGCGTGACGAACACATAGGCGCGGTTGAGCGCGTCCTCGTCCACGTCCGGATCGTAGGACTTCACACGTTCAACCAGTTCGACCTGTCTTAAAACTTGCTGCCGGGTCATTCCTCAACGCCAGAAACAGTTGCCAGGCAACTCAATGTACCCGAACTACATGACATCACATAAATCTAAGAACAGAACGGGCTTATCGCCAGCCCCAATGGCGGCGAAAAAAAACGGCGCGGAAGGAAACCGCGCCGTTTTTCGATCACTTTGAGAGGACTGCCTGATCAATCGTCGTAATTCGTGACGTCGTCGGCAGTAATGTCCTCAAATATTTTCCCGAGCGCGGCTTCCAAACCTTCGCCATCCATCTCGGATTCGACCTCAGCGGCCCCTGCCTCGGCTTCCGAGGTCTCGCCGGAAAGGGCGTCGAGTTCGGCTGCCTCTTCTTCCGGCTCGTCACGCTCGTTGTGCTTTTGCATGCCGGAAATAACCGATTCGCGCAGTTCGTCCTGGCTCACGGCATCTTCAGCGATTTCACGCAGGGCAACGACGGGATTCTTGTCGTTGTCCCGCTCGACGATCAACGGCGCACCAGCGGAAATTTCCCGCGCGCGCTGCGAAGCGAGCATGACAAGATCGAATCGATTGGGAACTTTAGTAACGCAGTCTTCGACGGTAACGCGGGCCATCGGCCTATCGCTCCCTTCTCTAGCTTGAAGATTAGCCAATAAAACGAAGGGCGGAATATAGGCAGCGGTTCAGGTAAAAGCAAGTCCGGCCTGCCACCTTGATATTGGCCCTAGTCGTCATCCAGAGGGCTTACTCCCTCAAGGGTCGGAAGGCGAGACAACATCTCCCCTACGCTCAGTCCGGAGATCGGATGACGCCATTCCGCTGCTATATCGCGTAAAGGAAGGAGCACGAAACTGCGGTCTTGCAAACGGGGATGCGGAATCTGCAATCCCCCTGGCTGGTCTACGACCTCGGCGTCGTAAGCCAGTAGATCCAAGTCTAGTGTTCGTGCCGCATTGGGGACACTGCGCGTGCGACCGAATTCGGCCTCTATCGCATGCAAGGCCTCCAGCATTTCCCGGGAACCAAGCTCTGTTTCCACGCAGGCCGCACCGTTGACGAAATCCGGTTGATCGGACGGCGGCACAGGTGCGCTGCGATACCATCGCGATTTTGCCGTGATTTTCGGACCTTTGTCCTGTAGCCGAGACAAAGCGGCTTCAAGCGTAGCCCGCGGTGAGGTATATCCCGCGGCAGGTAAGTTTGCGCCTAAAGCTATCAAGATCATTTGATCACACTATGCCATTGAATCCGGGCTGCTCTTGCGCCACATTCCAAGTTATGAATTTACCGGCAATTATCGAATCCTATTGAAAGGGCTCCGGTCACTTCCCGCGTCGGAAAATTAGCAGGAGGTGGTTTACGGGCGCGGCAGCATTTCCGGAGCGTATTTAGCAAACTTCTATTTTTAGAGAAAGTCGACCTAATGAAATTGCGATTTTACCCTGATGAACGCGTGGCGCTGTTTATTGATGGCGCAAACCTTTACGGGACAGCGCGGTCCTTGGATTTTGACATCGATTACAAGCGCCTTCTGACGTTCTTCGGCGATCATTGCCATCTGATTCGAGCTTTTTACTATACTGCCTTGGTCGAAGATCAAGAATACTCTCCCATACGCCCTCTGGTCGATTGGCTGGACTACAACGGTTACAACATGGTCACCAAGCCGACCAAGGAGTTCACCGACGCTTCGGGGCGCCGGAAGCTAAAGGGCAACATGGATATCGAGCTTGCCATCGACATGCTTGAGATGGCCGAGCATCTGGATCATATCGTACTCTTTTCCGGTGACGGGGATTTCCGCCGTCTGGTTGAAGCCGTGCAGCGCAAGGCCGTCAGAGTTACCGTCATCTCGACAATCAAGACCCAACCGCCGATGATAGCCGACGAACTACGGCGCCAGGCCGATCACTTTGTCGACTTGGTGGATTTGCAACGCGAGATCGCTCGCCAGTACGGTGACGACAGTGCGCCGCGCCGGCCCAGTGAAGATCATGGTGAAGGCCACGGCGAGAATGGGGACGACTATCTGGACGATGACGATGACGATGACTATTTCGACGAAGACGGCGACGATACCGCTGGCGCATGAGCAATCTTGAACCCAACCGCAACTGCGGGCTTTGCCCGCGGTTAGCGGAATTTCGCGCCAGTAACCGGGATAAGTTCCCTACTTTCTTCAACAGTCCTGTCCCGGCATTCGGGCAGGCACCGGTGCGCCTGTTGATCGTGGGGTTAGCCCCTGGTTTGAAGGGTGCAAATCGGACCGGGCGGCCCTTTACCGGTGACTATGCCGGCGATCTTCTCTATCCGACCTTGACCAAGTTTGGCTGGGCCCTTGGTGATTATCGGGCAGCGCCCGACGATGGCCTGACCTTGAGCGGCTGCCGCATCACAAATGCGGTGCGTTGCGTACCGCCGGCAAACAAGCCCGAAACATCCGAAATACGGAACTGCAACGGCTATTTGCGTGCGGAAATCGCAAGTCTGCGCCCTGGCCTGGCGGCAATTCTAAGCTTGGGTCTGGTATCACATGGCGCGGTGCTGACGGCTTTGGGTTTGCGCAAGAGTCATTTTCGCTTCGCCCATGCGGCCCAGCACCGATTGCCCGACGGCTTGCTTCTTGCCAACAGCTATCACTGCTCGCGTTACAACACCAATACCGGTCGATTGACCACGCAGATGTTCGAAGCAGTATTTACCCAGCTACAGGAAGAGTTGGCGTAGCACCCAGCTATCAACCGTACTCGCGGACGAGGCGCGACTTTTGGCGATCCCAATCGCGTTGCTTCTCGGTTTCGCGTTTGTCGGCCTTCTTCTTGCCGCGCGCCAAACCCAGCTCAAGCTTGGCCACGCCACGCTCGTTGAAGTAGAGAGAGAGCGGGACCAGCGTCGCACCTCGCTCCCGAAGTTTGCCCAGAAGTTTGCCCAACTCGCGGCGATGCAACAGTAGTTTGCGCGGTCTCAAAGGACTGTGATTCTCTCTTGCCGCGGGTGCAAACTCGGAAATGTGACAGCCGAACAGATATAGCTCACCACCCTGTTCGCGCGCGTAAGCCTCTTTGATCGACCCATGACCGGCGCGCAAGGCTTTGACCTCGGAACCCATGAGAACGAGCCCGACTTCCAGGGTATCTTCGATAAAGTACTCGTGCCGCGCCCGCCGATTGACGGCGACAACGCGGGTCCCCGTGCCAGCCATAGCGGGTCCGCTCCTCTATTCTATCCTATCAACGCTAACGATACGCAGGCCTTACCCGTTGATCAGCCCGCAGTCCAACATCGATTGCTCGACCCGGCGGCAGGTAGCCTCGGCGATGGGCGCCAAGGGTAACCGCAGGCGGTCCGAACTACGACCCAGTAGTTTAGCGGCGTACTTCACCGGCCCGGGACTGGTCTCGCAGAACATGGTCCGGTGCAACGGCATCAAGCGATCGCTTAAAGCTTGCGCGGCGGCAAAATTGCCTGCTGCCCAAGAATCATGCATTTCACGGCAAAGCCGAGGCGCGATATTGGAGGTCACCGAAATGCACCCATGCCCACCGCCACCCAGGAACGGCAGGATTGTCGCGTCCTCGCCGGACAACTGGCAAAAGTCGGGACCGCAGGCCAGACGCGTCTCGATCGGACGAGTCAGGTCGTTGCTCGCGTCCTTCACGCCGACGATGTTTGGCAGCTTGGATAGGCGGGTCATGGTCTCGACCGACATATCAACCACCGAACGCCCCGGAATGTTGTAGATCAGGATCGGCAAATCAGCGGCGTCATGGATCGCCTTGAAGTGCTGGAAGAGCCCCTCCTGAGTTGGCTTGTTGTAGTAGGGCGTGACCACGAGTGCGGCGTTCGCACCAGACTGCTTGGCCGCCTTGGTCAACTCGATCGCCTCGGCTGTGCTGTTGGAACCCGTGCCTGCGACCACAGGTGCGCGCCCGGCCGCCGCTTCCACGCAAAGGTCGACGACGCGTTTGTGCTCAGCATGCGTCAAGGTGGGCGATTCACCCGTCGTACCGCAGGGGATCAACCCCTGCGTGCCTTCGGTGATCTGCCAATCCACGAAGGCCTGAAAGGCATCTTCGTCCACGCCGTCATTCGTAAACGGCGTGATCAATGCAGTGAGTGAGCCACGAAACATCGGACCAGACATAGCGTCTATTCTTTCCTCTCAAAGTAAGAAGACCCGACTAGTCTAAACAGTCGGAAATCGGGCGCACCTTAGTCTCAGCCTGCCGCTGCGGCAAGTATTGATAAAACCCGCATTGTAAGTGCGATTATCCCGAGGCCTTGATTGCTGGTCGGGCTGCAAACGAGTAGAGTCCCGCACGGGGGAACAAACCGGATCGGGAGTCCATTCATGCGGCCAACTTGGCTCGTTTTTACCTTATCGCTTTTCGTTTCCCTTGCCACGCCTGGCCTTGCTCAGGTTGCGAATCAATCCGCACAGTCTTCGGGAACTCTGGCGGCCCCCGTTGTCTCGAAGGCGCTCGAACTAGCGGACAAGGGGTCCTTAAAAGCGGCGCAAGCGCTCGTTGCCCCTTTCAAATCGCCACTTCTCGACGGCCTCCTGATCTGGCGAGCCGCACTCGCCGATAGCCCGGAGGTTGGATTTTGGGAAATTGCCGTCTTTTTGGACCGCCATCCGGGCTGGCCGCAGGAATCTAATGTGGTCGTCGCGGCCGAGAAACGTTTCCCCGAGGAGATTGACCCGGCAACTCTATCGATCTGGTTTGAGTCCTATCGGCCCCGCAGCATGCCGGGTATTGAGCGCGCGTTGGCGCATTACTCCCGGATCGGCCAAGAAGCCGAGGTCAGCAAGCTCGCACGCAAGGCTTGGCGCGAACAATCAATGTCAGAGGATGTGGAGAAGCGGTTCCTTGCCGCATACAGCCGTTTTTTGACCAACGACGATGATCGCGAACGTTTTGAGGCTTTGTTGTCACGGCAGGATTCGAAGGGCGCGTTGCGTCAAGCGGCCAGATTGGGGACAGGGATTGCAGCGCTGGCAAGGGCGCGCCTGAAGCTCGCCGGAGACGAGCCGGGCGTAGACGGCGCGGTTCGTGCGGTGCCTGCCAATCTGCAGGACGATGAAGGCTTGCTTTACGAGCGCGCGCACTGGCGTTTGCGGCGTAACCGTTATGAAGGCGTGATGGAGATACTCGACCCGCCACATCCCGAATACAGGGATGCGGATCGCTGGTGGAGGCTGCGCCATTGGGCCGCTCGGGAAGCGATGGATCGAAAAGACTTCAAGGCCGCCTACAGAATTGCTGCAGGAAACGGCTTGGAGAGTGGCATCGAGTTTGCACAGGCGGAGTGGCTGGCGGGTTGGCTCGCCCTGCGGTTCCTCGACCGCCCCGGCGATGCGCTCGCCCACTTTCAACGACTCTATGACGGCGTCGGCACGCCGATCAGCAAGGGACGTGCTGCTTATTGGGCCGGCCGCGCCGTGGAGGCAACTGCGGGCATGAGTTCCGAGACCCGTCGCTGGTATGAATTGGCGGCCGCTGAGTCCACCAGTTTCTATGGTCAGTTGGCGGCCGTGCGCGCAGGCTTGCACCAGCGCAATGCCCTATCGCCTGCGCAGGCGGTCCCGCCGGCTGACACAAAAGAGAAAGAGGCTTTTGAGGCCAAGGAATTGGTACAGGTTGTCCGTTTGCTTAACCGTTTTGATGAAACCGAGCGTTTGAGCAGCTTTGTGATCGCCCTTCGGAGCAATGCCGAATCCGCAAGCGATTATCGCCTGCTGGCTGATCTTGCCGCAGAGAGCAAGCGCACGGATCTGGCTGTTATCGTCGCCAAATCGGCTCAGTTAGCCGATGTTTATCTGGAGGACTACCTCTATCCGCTGCCTCCGGTGGCGCCCTTCCCGGCACAGCAATTGCAACAGCGCAATCCGGAAGCGGCGCTCGTTCTGGCCCTGATCCGGCAGGAAAGCCTATTCCGCCGCGATGCCATAAGCCGCGTCGGCGCACGCGGCCTGATGCAGCTTATGCCGGGCACTGCAAAGAAAGTGGCCAAAGACCTTGGCTTGCCTTACAGCAGTGATCGGCTGCTCGATGATGGGGGCTACAACATGACCCTTGGCAGCGCATACCTGAAGGAAATGCTTGAGCGGTTTGGCGGATCTCACATCCTAGCGATTGCCGCCTACAATGCGGGGCCAGGCCGCGTGGATGAGTGGTTAGGTCGGTTTGGTAATCCGACCACACCGGGCGTCGACCCCGTCGACTGGATTGAGCGGATACCGTTTTACGAGACCCGTAATTACGTGCAACGCGTCCTCGAAGCGATGGTTGTCTACCGCCAACGGATCGGCGGCCCAAACGCACTGGAGCTTCAGCTTTCACAAGACCTTGACCGAGCCGCCGGTCGCTAGACAGCCAGTTCCTCATCTGCTGTGCTGCGCAGCGAGGTGAGGGTCAACGATCAGTGAGTGAGGATCAGCAGCAAAATGAACACTGAAGTTAACAGCACTTCCTGGGGCCAGATCAAAGCTTGCGTCTTTGATGCTTATGGCACCCTGTTCGACGTCCATTCGGCCGCTGCACGACTTGCCGAAGAACTGGGGCCGAACAAAGACTCCATCTCTAATCTCTGGCGCCAAAAACAGCTGGAATACACCTGGTTACGCAGCTTGATGAAAGAGCATGTGGATTTCTGGAAAATCACAGGTGACGCCCTGGATTTCGCCTTGGAAAGCCACGGCGTTCAGAACCCGCAATTGCGAGCTCAGCTCATGGAGCTCTATCTGAAACTTGAGGCCTATCCGGAGGTGCCGGCCTGCCTGCAGCGCTTGCAAGCCGCAGGCATCGCAACAGCGGTTCTTTCGAACGGCGAGCCCAAGATGATGGCCGCCGCTATCGAATTCGCAGGCCTTGGCCAATCGCTCGACTATGCCCTTTCAGTTGAGGAAGTGGGTGTGTACAAGCCAGACTCGCGTGTCTACCAGATGGCCGTCGACCGTTTGGGCGTGACGCGACAGGAGATTTGTTTCATCTCAAGCAATACGTGGGATGCAACCGCAGCCGCGCACTTTGGTTTTCAGGTGGCCTGGCTGAATCGCTTCAACCGCCTCTGGGATAAGTTACCGGGAACACCGAAGGCAGTTATCAGCACGCTGGACGACCTTCCGGTACCGGTCCGCGCTTGAGACAGTTGGGAGGGTGTAGAACCGGATGACTCCTCGCCGTGACCTGAAAGTCCGAACGAAGGACGGCCTGCGTCTCCACGTCGAGGACTGGGGCGATCCGCTAGACGACACGGCTCCGTTGCTTTGTCTCAGCGGTTTGACCCGGAACACACGCGACTTTCGGGAGCTGGCTGAACGGCATGCTCCGCATCGCCGTGTTGTCACTTTCGATTACCGAGGCCGGGGTCGATCCGATCGGGATAGCAACTGGCGCAACTACCGCCCAGAAGTTTATCTGGATGACGTTTTCCAGGTGATCGCCGCGACAAACCTCCACCACTTCGTTGTGGTGGGAACCTCCCTGGGCGGTTTACTAACCATGGGTATGGGCCTTTTGATGCCCGCCGTTTTCAAAGCCGCGGTCATCAACGATATCGGTCCCGATTTCACTCCAGGCGGTGTCGAGCGGATACTTGCAGCAATTGGCGAAGATAAACCGCAGGCGGATTGGCCCGATGCTATGGCTCATATTGCCAGCAACTTCCCGCCCGGCAGTTACCCACGCGCGGATGAGAACACCTACCGCAAACTAGCCGAGACCGCGTTCAAGGCCGGCGACGACGGAAAATTGCATTTCAGTTGGGATACGGCGATTGCCCAGGCGCTCGTTGAGGGACCGCCACCGGGCGACCTCTGGCCACCGTTTTTGAGCTTGAAGCAAAAGCCGCTTTTACTGGTCCGGGGGGAGACATCCGATCTCCTGAGCGCGGAAACGGCCGCACGCATGGCCGAACTGCATCCGGACATGACCGAGGTGTGCGTTAGAGGCACGCCACACGCCCCGACATTGGATGAACCCGAAGTGGAGCTAGCGATCGATGAGTTCCTCGCCCGTATCGATTCCTAAGACCTCTGCGTCCGACCTAACGACACCGGTCTTTGCCGATGTTCTGGCCGCCGCCGAGAGGCTGAAAGGCCATGCCATCCGTACGCCGTTGCTCGAGAATATGGCGCTAAACGAGCGTACCGGCGGCCGAATTCTGATCAAACCGGAGGTCCTGCAACGCACAGGGTCTTTCAAGTTCCGCGGCGCTTACAATGCAATTTCCAGCCTTCCCGCTGACGCAAAAAAGCGCGGTGTTATTGCCTACTCCTCAGGAAACCACGCGCAGGGCGTGGCCGCCGCCGCCCAGATTTGCAGCATTCCGGCGCGTATCGTCATGCCGTCGGACGCCCCTGCCATCAAGGTTCAGAATACCAAAGGCTATGGCGCGGAGGTCATCCCCTACGACCGGTTTGGCGAGAACCGCGAAGAAATCGCTGCTCGTATCTGCGCCGAATACGGAAGTTATTTGATCGCACCCTATGATGATCGCCGGATCATTGCCGGCCAGGGCACTTGCGGCCTGGAGATTGCCGAACAGGCCGAGGCGCTTGGCGCGCTTCCAGAAGAGGTCCTTACGTGCTGCGGCGGCGGCGGATTGACGGCAGGTATCGCCCTCGCCCTCCAGAACAGGCTTCCAGATACCGCACTAACGCTCGTTGAACCTGCCGGATTCGATGATACGGGACGCTCGCTTGGGAGCGGATCAAGAGAGGCAAACGACCCCGCGGCAAGGTCGATCTGCGACGCATTGCTTTCACCAATGCCGGGGAACTTAACTTTTCAGATCAATAAGAGCCTGGTCACTCAAGGCGTGGCTGTTAGCGACGACGAAGTAATGGACGCCATGGCATTCGCGTTTCGTTGGTTGAAGTTGGTTGTTGAACCAGGTGGCGCCGTCACGCTAGCCGCCGTTCTCTCAGGCAAGGTCGCGACGCAAGGCCGAACCTTGGCCATCGTCCTTTCAGGCGGGAATGTCGACTGGCCGCGGCTCCAAGAGGCTCTTGAAAGAGCCTGACCCCATCAAACGGGCGACGACGACGTATTACTGCCGGATGAATTTGCGCTGGCCGCCGAAGTGCCGGACGAGGCTGCTGTGGTCTTGGGCTGCATGGAAGCCGGACGGGCATCCTCGATACGTTTGAGCATGCCTTCGATGAAGGCGCCCGCGTCAATGGACAAGGATTTATGCATAATATCGCCGGTCACCTTCGCGCTGGCGAGGAGAGCGACATTGGTTGCGTGTATCTCGCCATCGACCTGGCCCGATACCTTGACCTCTTCGGCCCGTATGACGCCTTTGACTCGCGCACCATGTCCGATCGTGACGCTTCGGCTCAAAACATCGCCATCAACCTGTCCGTCAATCTGAATATCGCCATCGGATTCAAGGTTTCCGCGAATCGTCAGATCGTTGCTGATGATCGACGGCACGCCCCCGATCGATGCACGAGGGCGACTGCCAAGGCCATTGTCCTTGGGCTCCGGGGAGGGGGTCATATCGGAAGGTCCTCCGTTCTTAGCCTTTGAAAACATGCCTACCTGCCTCCAGGAAGTTATCCGGGTTGAGCGGGTTGCCATCGATGCGGATCTCGTAGTGCAGGTGCGGTCCAGTGCTTCGTCCAGACGTCCCTACGGCACCAATCGGTTGCCGGAAATCAATGGTTTCACCGCGTTTCACCTCTATCCGTTTGAGGTGCGCATAACGTGTTGTAACACCGAAACCATGATCAATTTCTATATAACGGCCATAATTTCCAAACCATCCGGCTTTTACCACCTTGCCTGGTGCAGGTGCGAATACCGGCGTTCCCGTCGGCGCACCAAGGTCGATACCGTAATGCTGCGCCCGCTTGCCGTTCTTCGGGTCCTTACGCGGACCATAGTTACTGTTCAACTCGTAGCTATCCATCGGCGGTGTCAGAGGCAAAGCGGTTGCGATGGTTCGCAGCCCCTCCCAGCGCCGCAGGTGCAGGTCCAGTAGCGCCAGCGCCGTTTGGAAAGAGTTGTCCTGATCCAGTTCCGGCCCTACCAACGGTACGAACGGACCACCCATGCCAAGCTCACCCTCTGGCGCATCGTTCACGCGGTTCAAAAGCTTGTCGACTTCCACACCCGTCATCGCAACGGCTTTTTCGATGTCACCGATGCTGCTGAGCGTGCGTTCGGTAAGCTTCGCTACCAGATCAAGTTGGCGTTGCTCATAGGCCGACAGAGTCTCTTCCAGGCTCACGACCTGTAGTTTCAGTTCATCGCGCTCCCTGGACAACTGAGCCCGCATATCACGGGAATCATCAAGAGATTCCTGCAGGTTGATAATGATCTGCTCTAGCTGGGTCTGGCGGGCTTCCGCGCCTCGCTGACGCGTTTCGAGCGCGGCGATTTCCGCTTCGAGACTGAAGCGCTTTTCAATCAAGGCCTGACGTTCGGCATCGCCGATCACGACATCCTCGGATATGTCTTCCAGATTTGCCTGAAGCTTTTGCTTCGTCAGCTTCTCACGAGTCAGGCGTTCCTGAGTCTCGGTGAGCTGACCAAGCAAAGTTTCCCGGGCTTTCACAACTTCTTCGCGCTCGGCCTTTGTTGAATCCAGCACGCTTTTCATGGAGGTGACCTGGGTTTCCAGGGTCACGTTCTGCTCAGCGATCTGGCGCAGGCTGGATTCGAATGAAGCCAGCTTGTTTTCGAGCGCGTCGCGCGCCACGACAACCTTTGCGTGATCGCCCTCACTGCGATTAAGCCGGGCCTGAATGTCAGCCAGATTTACGCCTTCGGCCTGACCGGAAAGAATATCCTGCAGCATCGACTGGTTGTCTTCCAGACCGCCCAGGATGTTGGTGTATTGATCGTAGTACTGGTCAATCTCGTTCAAGAGCGATACGTAAGCCTGGTCGCGCTTGTTAATTTCCGTTTGCTGCTCGCTTATGATGACGGGAGAAACAACAGCCGTTACCGTCGCTGCGAGTCCCCAACCTGCTAAGCAAATCGCCAAGCCCGTCGCCAGTTTCTGCTGCCGCGGCGAAACCCGAAGAAATCGGACTCTGCCTTCGGCACGCAAATAAATTTCCCTTTCGGGAAACTGGCGATCGACCCAGGCACGAACGTGTCTGAGAATTTCCTGCATTCGAACCAATAAACGCGGCAACGCTAAGGAAGGCGGACCGTTGCAGCGTTTCCCTTGTTAAAGGGGTATCCCCCGTTGTTACCTCAGAGCATGCCTGCTTATCAGGCGCTCCGTTTAGCTTCTCGTTTTGCTCGTTTGGCTAGCTTCTGAGATGCCGCTCTTCCAAGCGCGGAAAAAGCTAAAGGTTAACGGCGAGATGAGCAAGGGGGTTGAATCAATACCGCAGTTTCCCAGGGTTTTTAGAGGCTCTCAATGAAAATCCCGGGACCGGTGGAGCGCTGGATGGCGCGCTTGCCTCCGATCCTGTGTCGGATGCCGGGCTTCATCTGCCCGACCAGATGCCCCGGCAAAGGCCGTCGCGGGCATCTCCAATTCAGCCAGACGGGGGCTCAGGTCATAGAGTTGATCGGCGATAAGATGGATAACGAGCCCTTCCTTCTGGAGCCGCCCTTGCACCGCCAACAGGCTCGACTTCATCACCACGGCGCGTTGCTTTTCAAAAAGGTCTGGCCAGATCACGATATTGGCCACGCCCCACTCATCCTCCAGGGTCGCGAAAATAACGCCTCTGGCCGTTCCGGGACGCTGGCGCACCAGGACCAATCCCGCCAACCCGAGTCGGCATCCGTCCGGCGAATCCTTGAGCGCACGGCTGTCTCGCCATCCCTCGCGTTCAAGCCGAGCCCTCAGAAACGATAGCGGATGGGCACGCAGGCTAAGGCGCAGGCTGAGGTAGTCCTCCACCACCTGCTGACCGGGTGCCAGGTCGGGCAACGTCACAACTGGCTCAGGCCCCCTCTCCTCCTCTTGCGCGGCGGCAAAAAGCGGTAAGGGATTGGCGTCGGGCAGACCCTTTATCTCCCACAAAGCCTGACGCCGGTCGCGCTCAAGCGAAGCGAAAGCATCGGCGCGGGCCAACACCTCCAGCGTACGGTTGGACAAGCGGGCGCGGCGCCACAGCGTTACGATATCCGGGTAACCATTGCCCCGCACCGAAACCAGGCGCTTAGCCTCCGCTTCGGCCAAGCCCTTGATCTGACGCAGTCCGATGCGCAGTGCCAGCGTCCCGCGCGATCCCGGCTCCAAACCGTAATCCCAATCGCTGTGATTAACGTCCACGGGCAGCACCTCGACGCCATGCTCACGGGCGTCGCGCACAATCTGCGCCGGCGCATAGAAACCCATCGGTTGACTGTTCAACAGGGCCGCGGCGAAAACCTCGGGATGGTGACACTTCATCCAGGCGGAGACGTACACCAGCAGCGCGAAAGAAGCCGCATGGCTTTCCGGAAACCCGTAAGTTCCGAAGCCTTCAATCTGCCGAAAACAACGCTCGGCGAAATCCTCGTCATACCCGCGCTCTACCATGCCATGCACCATCTTTTCGCGGAACTTATGGATGGTGCCGGTGTTCTTGAAAGTGGCCATGGCCCGACGCAGTTGGTCCGCCTCGGCGGGCGTGAACCCAGCGGCGACAATGGCAATCTTCATGGCTTGCTCTTGGAACAGCGGCACACCCAGGGTCTTCTCCAGCACCGCACGCAGCGCATCCGAGGGATAGCAGACCTTCTCCGCGCCGCTTCGCCGGCGCAGATAAGGATGCACCATATCCCCTTGAATCGGCCCTGGCCGCACAATGGCCACCTCCACCACCAGGTCATAGAAGTCGCGCGGTTTGAGCCGGGGCAGCATGCTCATCTGAGCCCGACTCTCCACCTGGAAGACACCAATGCTATCCGCCCGGCAGAGCATGTCGTAAACCTTGCTGTCCTCAACCGGGACGCTGGCCAGATTGTGGTGCAATCCCTTGTGACAGGCCAGCAGGTCAAAACCCTTTCGCAGACAAGTCAACATGCCAAGCGCCAACACATCCACCTTCAGGATACCGAGCGCATCAAGATCGTCCTTGTCCCATTCGATGACCGTCCGATCGGCCATTGCCGCGTTCTCGATCGGCACCAGTTCCCGCAAGGGCCCCCGCGTCATCACGAAGCCACCGACGTGCTGCGACAGATGGCGGGGAAAGCCGATCAAGGCCCGCACGATCTCCAAGGTTTGCCGCAGGCGGGGTGCATCCGGGTCCAATCCGGCCGCGCGCAAGCCCGCCGTCGGCACTTCCTCACGGCTCCAACCCCAGATATTACCCGCCAAGGCGCTCAGGGTGTCGCTGGAAAGCCCCATGACCTTGCCGACGTCGCGCAGCGCCCCTCTGCTGCGGTAGCGGATCACCGTCGCCGTGAGACCCGCGCGATCCCGTCCGTAGGTTTCATAGATATGCTGGATAACCTCTTCGCGACGCTCGTGCTCGAAGTCCACATCGATGTCGGGCGGCTCGCCGCGCTCACTGCTCATGAAACGCTCGAACAGAAGATCTAACCGCGACGGGTCGACTGCGGTGATCCCCAAGCAATAGCAGACCGCCGAATTAGCCGCCGAGCCCCGTCCCTGACAGAGGATGCCGCGCTCCCGCGCGAAACGAACCAACTCATAAACGGTCAGAAAATAAGGCTCGTAACCAAGCCCGGCGATCAGTTCCAGCTCATGCACGATCTGCGCGCGAACCTTGTCTGGCACACCGCCTGGGTACCGCCGCGCCGCACCGTTCCAGGCAAGCTGCGCCAGTCGCGTGCCGGGTGAAGTTCCATCGGGCGCGATCTCCTCGGGGTATTCGTAGCGTAGATCATCGAGGGAGAAATCTACGCCCGCGACAATATCCAGACTGTGGGTCAGGGCTTCGGGATAGTCGACGAAGAGGCGCGCCATCTCCTCCGGAGATTTCAGATGGCGTTCCGCATTAGCTTCCAGGCGAAAGCCCGCAGCCTCGATCCGGCAGCCCTCGCGGATACAGGTCAGAACGTCCAGCAGCAATTTGCGGGCGGGCTCATGGTAAGCCACATCGTTACTTGCCAGCAGCGGGCAATCACTATTCTCGGCCAGTCTCGCCAGCTCCGCCAGCCGCCGCAGCTCCCCGGCGTGGTAGTGGCGGAAGGCGGCCAAAAAAACCTCCCCCGGATGGCTGGCCGCCAAACCCGCTAGCCAAGGCTGAAAATCCCCCCCTGGTCGGCGCGGCGGCTGAACGATCAGGAACTGCCCCCCTCCCAATGCCTCCAAGTCGCTCCGATGAAGTTCACAGTCTCCCTTTCCGGCACGCCGCTTGCCTCTGGTCAACAAGTCGCACAAGCGCCCATAAGCCGCTCGATCTCTGGGATAGCAGATGATCTCCAAGCCATCGCGCAGAACTAACCGCGCGCCCACCAACAAACCTATTCCGGCCTGCCGGGCGGCAACATGGGCGCGCACCACTCCGGCCAGCGAATTGCGATCCGCCACACCGATTGCCCGCAAGCCCATGGCTGCGGCCGCCGTTGCCAATTCCTCAGCATGGGACGCGCCCCGCAGGAAGGAATAATTGGTCGTCACCTGTAGCTCGGCAAAGGCTGTCATCCCATTCCGCCTCCGTTCAACCGAAAAGCCCATGCAAGAACCAATCGCCGCCATCGCGAAACAGCCAGAAGCGCCGACCTTCCTGATCTTCGACACGGTAATAATCGCGCTGCGGCAGCCTTGCGGGTTCGCCTGCACCCCTGGCCGCATCCCTGGCCGCATTTTCGTTCGTTAGCGGTCGTTCCCACCAGGCGCCCAACAGACGCTCGGGGCCTTCAGCCCGCGCCACCAGGTGCGTGACCCGCCGCCACACAAAGCGCACGGGTGGATGATCCGGCAGCAAAGCAAGCGTCTCGATCGGCTCGGGACGCGGTAGCAAGCGTAACGGGCGTAAACCCGCAGGATTCTGCCCATCAAACGTGCTTCTCCAAGCGTTGGGAAGGTCTCCTTTCTCCGTGGGCTCTCTCTTAACCTGGGCCGCTTCAGGCCAATGAGACGGTCGTTGCTCCAGACTGTAGACGCGCCCTGTGCCAAGGCGGTTCAGAAGGCGGTCAAGCAGCCCGCCAGTCTCACCCCGGTCCGCTTTCCTTCTGTCCGCCAGGGTCATCTGCTCGGCGCTCAGGGGCTCCGTCACCCCCGCTGCGAGGGTCATGACCTCGACCCCATAACCCGGATCGAAAGACTCTTGCCGGTCCGCCAGCAAACGGCCGAGATGCTCTGGATCACGGTTCGCCTTGCTAACGCCGATTTGGATCTCCTGCCGACTGGCATCGACCCTGTGCAGAACTAGAAGCAAACGGCGCGCGCCCTGGTCCGCTTGCTGCAAGGTTCTGCAGAGTTCCTGGAGCAGCTTCTCCACCGCTGCGGCGAGATCGTCCACGGCGGCGACCGGCTCCGAAAACCCGAGCCGGGCCTCGAAGCGCAGCGGCGCGCGGCGTGGCGACAAAGGCTCAGCCATCGCCCCCAAAGCTTGCCGCAGGCGTCGCTGCACGGCTCCCCCCAGACGCGGCGCCAGCCCGGCGGGCGGCAGCTCGTAAAGCTGACCGATCTGCAACAGGCCGAACCGCCCCAACAATTCCACCTCCGCCTCCTGCAGTCGTAAGGCTGCAATCGGCAGAGACGCCAAGGCGGCGCGCTGCCCGTCCGCCGGGACAATCCGCAACGGCTCTCCTGCGGCAGTCGCAAAGCGTGCCACGGCCCAGGCTGCTCCCGGCGTATCGGCAAGCCCCAATCGGACCGTCAGACCCCAACCCTCCAGGCGATGCAAGAGGTCCCGGCCCATCATGGCTTCACCACCGAACAGATGCGCGCAACCGCTGATGTCGAGCCAACAAGCCGCCGAGCCCGCGGCCCCCTCATTACTTTCATCCAGAGCGACCCAGGGACTGTAGCGCTCCAACCAATCCGCCAGCTTCTCCAGGCGACGTTTCTCGGCACCCCGATCATGCGCGAGCGTAACAAGACCAGGTAGCAGCGCCCGCGCTTGGGTCAAAGGCAGGCCCGGCGTCAGACCCTGAGCCTCGGCTCGTCTATCCACTGCCGATAGGCGCAGTAGCCCGCGCTCGTTCTCGGTTAGGGCAAAGGGGGCCTCAGGAAGCCTGTGTTGCCCTTCCCAGTTCCGCGCCGGAGACAGGTGGTAGCGCTCCGTCGCGAAGCGGGGCAGCCATAGAGAAAGCACACGTTTCATCGTTCCACTCCATGAGGCAGTCCCCCCGGCGCCCACCCCGGCAATGCAGCAACTCGACCTGCCAGCGCGGCCGTCCCAACAAACGATTATCGGTGCGGCTGGATTGCCCCGCAGCACCAGCGGTGCTGGGCGCAGGCGCCAAGCGCCAATGGCTGAAAGCACCGCTGCCCTTTTGCTCGGGCGGCGGCGTGAAAGACCGCAGCAGCAAAAAACAAGGGATACCGCTTGCTTCCGCCGCCAACTGCAAGCGACGGGCGGCAATGCGCCCCAACTTGCCAATCTCGCCTAACACCAAGGCCGGGCTGCTATCCGTCAAAGCTTCCTCAAGGCACCAGAAGACCTCGGCATCTCCAGCAGCGCGAACAACCAGAAGGTCGGTTGGCTTCACACCGAAGGGCAGCAAACCGGCGCCATAGAGGTCGTCATGTCGCGTGACCCAAAAGAGCGGTCCTTGCCGATTGCTTTCTTGCAGGAACAATCGCACCAAAGAGGTTGCAAAAGCGCTCGCGACACCGTCATCCCATTCCCGCCTGCAAGGCTCGAAGAGATGCAGGGCCGCAAGCGGCAACCCCCTTTCCGGTAGCAGTCGATCCAAAGCTTTCAGACCAAACTTCAGGCGCTTGCTGGAAGAGCATCCTCCCCCTTCAAGGTGAAGAATTTTCATTCTAAGCTCTTGTATTTTCTTATTTTCCTTTGAAGCTCTTATCATTTCCACACCAATGTTCTTGTTATGTTCTTTTTAGGGTAGAACGCTGCGGCGGTCAAGAAGGCCTGCGGCTTATGGACAGGGCCAATCCAATTGGGCAGTCTCTGGGAGATCATGAGCAATGCACAGCAAACACCCTCAGCCATAGCAGACCCGAACCGGGTGCGCGGTGGCTTCGCCGATTTGACCGATTATCACCTGACCGCCTGGCGGCAGGATGAAGCGGAAGTCTCGCTCTTGGTCAGACACCAGCATCTGAACCGCAGTGGCGTCATGCACGGCGGCATGCTGACCACCCTGATCGACACGGCCTGCGGGTACAGCGGATGCTACCGTGATGAACCGGAACAGTCGTTGCGCGCATTTACCCTCTCGCTCACCTGCCAGTTCATCAGCACCGCAGAAGCGGGCGCCAAGTTGACGGCCCGCGCCGTTCGCAAGGGAGGAGGCCGATCAATCTTCTACGCAAGCTGCGAGGTCACCGACGCGCTGGGTCGTCTGATCGGTCAAGGCGAGGGTGTCTTCAAGTACATCACCCGCCCTTAGCCTTACCGATCCACCTCTTCGGGAATTGCCCTGGGACGATCCGTGTCGCTGTTGCCGTTTCCCACATCGAAAAGACCACGCAGAAAGCCGGGCGCCAAGGCCGCCAGCGGATTGACGGCAACCACTGGGTCATCCAGCGGACCGGTCATCGTGTAGGTAACGGCAAAAACGCCCTCGCCTTCTCCGCCAGTCAGGATATCTCCCAACAAGGGAATTGCGCCCAGCACCTGATTGACCGCGTATGCGGGCACAACGGTGCCGCGCAGGTCGGCGAGGTTTTGATCGATATCGACACTGCCCTGCGCCGTCAGCCCCAACGCCGAACCGTAAATACGCAGCAGATCACTGGATATACGCCCTTCGACGGCCTCGAAATCGCCCTTAGCCCTCTTGAACTCAATCCCCTCGCCGCTAAGGACATTGACGATCCCCGTCAGCGAAGCGACCGTCAGCAATTTTGCCAACACCGGCGCATCGATTAGCTTGAAATCCTTGATCTCAATATTGCCCCGTAGCGGATTGGTGCGTGCAATCCCTTCCCGTGAGCCATTGATCCGCAACAGCCCCCCATCCATTGTGTCGAAAAAATCCAGGCTCCGAAACAATCCGCCAGCGTCGGCGGCGGCCATCTCGAGCACCTGCCGCCCGTCCGTTGCAGGCGCATAGGAAACCTCCACCTCGGGGGAGCGCTCCTGCCCGTCCACGACAGAACTGCGAAGCTGCTTGGGAATCCGGCCACGCAGGAGGAAACGGCGCCAGCCTTCCTTCACGCGCTCCAATTCAAGATGTCCGTTTTCCAGATAGCTTTCATCGCCAAAGCGCAATCGCTCGATGTTACGCAGCGTCAGAGTCAGGTGTGTGTCATCCGGTTCGGTAGCGGCGGTATCCTCATCCTCATCACTTTTCAGAAACGGTCGAGCGTCCAGGCTTCCCCCCGCTACGGATACCGTCAAGCGCTTAGGACCACGTGTAATTTCCACATCCCGCAAGGCTTGCTCGCCAAACGCTAGCGCACTCAATCGCGCTTGAGCGATATCGCGGCCCTCTGCGTTGAACTGAGCGTCGCCGGATAATTTTAGTGTTCCCGCCGTCACCTGAATATTCTGAAGGCTTCGCGGTGTACCCTTCAAAAGAGACAAGGAAAAGCTTGCCTGCCCTTCCTCACCCGCTGCTTTTCGCCAGTTCCCGAGATCTCTGATCTCCATCGTCGCGGAGGTAAGCGAGGCCTTCACATCTACTTGGGCTTCGCCTTTAGCTTGTTCTGTATAGAGGAAGTCCGCGGAGAACGGCCCCGTCAAGTAAGGCGCGCTGGCAATCCCAAAAATCTGCAGTTTTTCGTGGCCCACGGTCGCCACAGTCCCTTCGAGACGGCGTCGAATTCCCTTTACTGGCGTGAAATTCTCACGCCATTTGAATGTAAGCGGGACATCAGCAAGGCTGGCTTCTCCGGCAATCGACATACTGTCCTTCGATAAATCGAGCTTTACATTGGCACCCGTCACGTCCTGCCCAAGGAGCACTTTGATCAACCCCGTGTCGGTCAGATCTCCCTGGGCCGAGACATCCATTTCATCAAAGGTCAGATCGGCCAACAACGGAAACGCAAACCGGGCTCGCGCCGAGACACTGCCGACCGCACCTTCCGTGTTCAGACCGAGTTTATCAATCAAGGCCACGCGGGGGTGATTCAACAAAGAGAACACACTTGGCAGCGGGCCAATTGCAGTAAACTCCACCGCAAGAAATTGTTCCTTGGCATTCAGGCCGGTTATATCCAAAGTGCCGCTGCCCAGCACAATGTCACCTGAGGTCCCCCCCTGCATCTCGAGCACCAGTCCCTGGGGCGAGAATGTGGCCGTACCATCTACACCCACCACCGGTGGCATGGGGCGCAGGTAATGGGCATCGACACCGGCAAACGTGAAAGTGCCATCGAGGTTTTCCAGGACCAACTCGTCCCAATTGCCTAACGGCGCGAAGAGCGCGACCTCCCCCACTAAGTTATCGACATCTCCGGCGGTAATATTTTCAAGCACCCAATCACGCCCGTTTTGCGATACGCCCTCCGGCCAGTACAAAGGCAGTGCTTCAACATCCATGCCTGCCAGTGTGAATTTCAGTCTGGTTCTGAGATCTCGCGCCTGACGACCGAACAGGTCACCCGACAGACCTTGCAACTCGCCGGAGAGTGCGAGCTCGGGCCCGCTATCACCTTGTCCCAGGGAAATATCGAAGCGGCGCAAATTGACGGTCGCACGCAAAAGATCGACCCCTGCTTCCAGCCGCACACCGCGGACCGGAAACACCGTCATATCAACGCCGGGCACCGTGATAAAGCCTGGGCCTCCGTCTATCTCCAACCCCGCCTGAGTTATAGTGCCAGCCGCGTTCAGGGAGACAACCATCGTGCCACGCAGCTCCAGGTCCAGGCCTTGCAATTCCTTGAGTTCGCGAAAGGGCAGAAGAGCGGCAAGACGACCCGGATGAATACCCGAGAAGCGAGTCGTCGCATCTATCCGACCGGTTTCCTGTTCGTAGTTTGCATCGGCCGTCAGTTCCGCCAGGTCCTGTCCGACTTCCAATGACAGGCGTAACGCCGCCACGATACCTGTATCGTTCCGACGCATATCGATGTAGGCCTGCGGAGCGCGCCACGTCAGGCCCGAATTTTCGTCGCTCATGACCAAGCTTGCGCCGATAATTCTTACACGCCGCAGGGCTGAGAAAATCGACGGCTCACTCGGTTCCTGGTCGTCGGACGAGGTGCCCTCTTCAAGCCAGTCGTCAAGCGTCAACTCGTTGAGTCCGCCGGAATCCGTTTGTGGCAAGGCAGGGTCATCACCTTTCACACCCGCAGATGTGAGCCGGACACGCCCCTCTGCGGTGCGCGCCAGGCTTAAGCTGATGCCAATCACATCAACCTGCTCCACAGCGATCCGCCCCTCCAGAAGCAGTGGCAGGCTTATACGCACGTCGGCGCGTGGTAATTCGAGGATCGCAACCCCTTCCGAATCCCGCAAGCTTATGCCGAACGCACGGAACTCGGGACGCCGCAAGTCTTCATCCCAGGCCAAAGACATGTCCGAGATTCTTGCATCGATCCCACGACCCGGATCGGAAAGCGAATCCTCGAGATAAGGCGTGATGAAGGAAAGCGTGATGGGGCCTTCGGACAAGCGCCAGACCAATGCCAAGCCCAGGAAAAACACCATGACCAAAGCGCCGATTATGATTTCCGCAACGATCTTGGTTGAATGGCGAATCATCTGCGGTATGAATCCCTGCGCGGGTTTGAATTACAGCAACCGTCGGGCTTGACCCTGAGGGGCTTCCTTCACACTCTTGCCATGCCATATACGGGAGCCGCAATGCACAGCGCTTTTTTGCAGGATAATACCAAATTACTTGTGGGCAACCGTCCTCGTGCGGAGCGTTGCCTGGAACAGTGGCTGGACAACCTGCAACGGAGCGAGGGCGAGCCCTGGCATACCGCCGCGCAAACCCTGGTAGAGTCAGCCGATAGCCGGTTGTTGTTGGAGGTGATTTTCGGCAATTCTCCGCACCTTTCCGCTTGCGCGCTCGCGGACCCGGGTTTCACCGCGTTGCTCTTCGAAAAGGGGCCGCCCGCGCTCGATGCGTCGAATGTGCGTCTGGTTGACGAGGTGGAACAGGCAGAAAATCAAGTTGCCGTGATGCGTGCGCTTCGGCAGGCCAAGCGGCGGATGGCACTGGCCGTGGGGGTGATTGACATCACGGCGGCGCAACCGTTGGAACTCATAACCGCAGCCCTGTCCGATTTTGCTGAACTGGCCCTGGATATCGCCCTCACCTTCTTGCTGCGTCAAGCTGCGCAGCGTGGAGAACTGGAGTTTCAAGAAGGCGAAGACCCACTGTCCAGCGTCGGTTACTTTCTCCTGGGAATGGGCAAGTTAGGCGCGAAAGAGCTCAACTATTCCTCCGATATAGACTTGATTGCCATCTATGACCCCCATAGGGCGCCGCTGACCGGAAAACGCGACCATCAGGATTTGTTCGTTCGGCTGACGCGGGATGTGGCACGCATAATGGATGAGCGAACGGCGGATGGGTATGTCTTCCGAACCGACTTTCGCCTGCGCCCCGACCCGGCGGCCATGCCGCTTGCCCTGACCTACTTAGCTGCTGAAACCTACTATGAGAGCTTGGGTCAGAATTGGGAGCGGGCAGCCATGATCAAGGCGCGCACCGTCGCCGGCGACCGCAAGCTGGGAGCCGAGTTTTTGCGTTCGCTTCGGCCCTTCGTCTGGCGTCGAAACTTGGACTTTTGGGCCATCCAGGACATTCATTCGATCAAACGCCAGATACATGCGGCCAAGGGCGGCAAGGAAATCGCGGTCGAGGGCCACAACATCAAGCTCGGTCGCGGCGGGATACGCGAGATCGAATTTTTCGTCCAGACCCAGCAGCTAATCTACGGCGGTCGCGATCCAACGTTACGCACATCGCAAACGCTTGAGGGGCTGCAATTGCTGGCAGCAAACCGGCGCATAGAACCCAAGACCGCTGAAGATATGACCCAGGCGTACAGAGAGCTAAGATGCATCGAGCATCGCCTTCAGATGATTGAGGACCAGCAGACTCACAGCATTCCGACTCAACCGGAGGCACTCGCGGAGGTGGCGGCCTTCTTGGGTTTTGACGAAGTCGCCGCATTTCGTCGGCATCTGATTGCCATCTTGGAAACCGTTGAGCGCTACTACGCGGCGCTGTTTGAAGAATCAGCCGATTTGGCGGAGCGTGGGAATCTGGTCTTTACCGGCGGCGAGCCGGACCCCGACACCATGACGACCTTGACCGACATGGGCTTTTCCGACGGCGAGCGCGTCTACAATTTGGTAAAAGGTTGGCACCATGGCCGCTACCGGGCACTGCGCGCGACCCGCGCCCGGCAGATTCTCACCGAAATCATGCCGACACTGCTACAAGAGCTTGCGGACACGCCTGACCCGGATGAGTCGATACTGCGATTTGACGCCTTCATGCAGGGCTTGCCCGCAGGCGTACAGCTGTTTTCAATGATCCACGCCAATCCCTCGCTCCTTGATTTGCTGGCGGAGGTTATGGGTAGCGCCCCCCTGCTAGCCGAGCATCTCAGTCGGCGGCCAGGATTGCTCGACGCCGTTCTATCGGGAGATTTCTTTGATGCCGTGCCCGATACGGAGGCCTTAAGAACGGAACTTTCCGGCAATTTGGAACAGGCGCGAGATTTTGAAGACGTGCTGGAGCTTTCACGGCAATGGGCAAATGACCGCAAGTTCCAGGTGGGCGTCCAACTGTTGCGACAAGCCTGCGGCAACGAAGAAGCGGCCCGAGCGCTGAGCGACATCGCTGAGGTAACGATTGGTGCCCTGCACCATGCCGTCGCCCGGCAGATTTCCACACAACACGGTACCGCCAGTCAGGCGGGTATGGCCGTTGTAGCATTGGGCAAACTGGGCGCAAGAGAGATGACACCCACCTCTGACCTCGACCTGGTTTTCCTTTACGACGCTGACAGCAACCATCCCTCCGACGGCGCAAAACCGCTGGCAGCCAGCCAGTACTATGCGCGTCTTGGCCAACGCCTGATTACCGCCGTTTCCGCCATGACCGGCGAGGGTCGTCTCTACGAGATCGATATGCGCTTGCGGCCATCGGGCAACAAAGGACCGCTGGCTCTAACACTTGACGGCTTCCGGCGCTATCAGACCAGCGAAGCCTGGACATGGGAGCATATGGCTCTGACCCGTGCCCGCGTGGTTTCGGCAGATGCCGAACTTGGCGAGCGCATATCACAGACGATCCGGGAAATATTGACCGCTCCCCGTGACAACGACAGGTTGCTGGCGGACGTCGCTTCGATGCGCGAGCGCATGGCCAAGGAACATACCGCCAAGACTCCCTGGAGCATCAAGCATTGGCGCGGCGGGATCGTTGACTTGGAGTTTCTCACCCAATACCTGCTGCTGCGCCACTGTGCCGAGCGGCCCGATATCCTGACCGGCAACACCCCCGAGGCTTTGAGAAAACTGGCGGAGGCTGGCTTTCTCGATCCGACCGACGCCGAAAACCTTTGTGAAGCCGGGGGCCTGCTATTAACCCTTCAAAGCTTGCTGCGCCTGACCTTGAAGGGGGAATTGGACGAAGAGACCGCACCACAGGGACTGAAAGATGTGCTTGCCCGGGCTGGCGGAGCGCTTGATTTTGACGCCCTGAGAGACAAGTTGAAAGCAGCAAACGATCTCGTTCTTTCCAGTTACATGTCATTCATCGGCGACCCAGCAAAGGCCTTGGCGCCGGAAACTCAAACCTGAAAACGGAAGAAGGAAAGTCAGCGAATGTCCTTGAATGTTGGAGATAAGGCACCGGATTTCACCTTGCCAAGCGATGGCGGCGGCAGCATCAGTTTATCCGGACTTAAGGGCAAGACGGTTGTCCTCTATTTTTATCCTAAAGACGATACGCCGGGCTGCACGAAAGAGGCCTGCGGGTTTCGCGACAGCCTGCCCGACTTCACTGGGATCGATGCGATGGTGATCGGTGTCTCCAAGGATTCCGTCGCCAAGCACGATAAATTCAAGGCCAAGTACGAACTGCCTTTTCCGCTGGTTAGCGACGAGGACGGCTCTGTATGCGAGGCTTACGGCACCTGGGTCGAGAAATCCATGTACGGCCGAAAGTACATGGGTATTGACCGCGCCACCTTCCTGATCGATGCCGAGGGCAAGATCGCCTCAATCTGGCGTAAGGTAAAGGTGCCGGGGCACGTCGAGGAAGTTCTGGCCGCCGCCCGAGAGGTTTAAAGGGCTTGCAACAGTTAACCGAGGGCGCTCGTGCGGTGTTACGCACCGCAGATGCCGACGCAAAGGCTGCGGCGAGCCGCGACCTAGCGACTGCGTGGCGTGCCGGGAGTATCGGCGAAGTCGGTGCCGCGGGGGCACCCGACCGCCCTGCGCGTCCGGTCACACCCGCGCTACGCCCGCCGCGCGAGGTGCCCAGACGAAAAATCACTGCCGCGCCCGTCGGTCGCTTCGCGCTATTGCATGCCCTCGCCCATATCGAGTTGAACGCAATCGATCTTGCCTGGGACATGGTTGCCCGTTTTGCCGAGGCGACAACTCTGCCGCGCGCTTTCTTTGACGATTGGGTCGCCGTGGCAAATGACGAGGCCAAGCACTTCCAAATGCTCCAAAGCCGCTTAGGCGATCTGGGGGGCGGCTATGGCGACCTCGCGGCCCACGACGGGCTATGGCAAGCCGCCGAGGAAACCGCCCATGACCTGCTCGCACGCCTTGCCATCGTGCCGATGGTCCTGGAAGCGCGTGGATTGGATGTAACGCCTGCCATGATCGCCAAGCTCACCAACGCAGGCGACCACGACAGCGCCACTGTATTGGAAATCATCGCCCATGAGGAAATCGGGCATGTAGCGATTGGCAAACGATGGTTCCTCTGGCTTTGTGAAACGCGCGGCGTGGCCGATCCGAAGGCCGCATGGCAAAGCCTTGTACGCCTTCATTTCCGCGGCCTGGTGAAGCCGCCGTTTAATGAATCTGCGCGCACCGAGGCGGGATTACCACCCGATTACTACGAGCCCTTGAGTGAGCGATGCCTCAACGGCTGATAGAGGAGAAAGGCCTGTAATGGGTTTGACCGCAACCGTTGTGGCACTGGCAGCATTTGGCGTTTTCATGGTGTTCTGCAACCTCATGTCCCGCCGCGAGACGCCGCCCGGCCAGCCGCGCCTGATTCCCTACACCGGATTACAGTTCATCGGATTGCTTGGCTTCATTTTGATGCTGGGACACCTTGTCACGCTTTTAACCGGCAAACCCTTCACTGGGCGCCAAGGGTTTTGAACAGGAACGACGGAGAGCTTTCCGGTTTGAGTTGGTACGCTGCTTTTTGCAAGATCGACAATCATACGAGCGTGGTTGGCATTATTTCTGATAGCGGCTTAGGAGACGATCATGGACCTTCGGCGGATCGTTGATCTCGAGAAATTTCCAATTCTGGACCGAGATTTCAGATTCACTTGCCACAGCGATCTGAACAGCAACGGCGTCCTCGTCATGCCGGGTTTTCTGACGCAAGAAGCCATCGACTCTGTAAAGCGAGAGAGTGATACGGGGCTGCATCAAGCCTATTTTTGTCAACAAACTCATACGGTTTATCTCAGCCCGCCGGACCCTGACCTTCCGGCGGATCATCCTCGCAACCGGCCCATCAAGTCCTCGAAAGGCTGCATCACCGACGATCAGATTCCTCAGGGCTCCGTCCTGCGGACTCTTTATGATAGTGCAGAATTTCAGGATTTTCTCTGCGCGGTCCTTGGCGAAGCGGGTCTATACCCCTACGCCGACCCGCTTTCGTCGATTAACATACACTACGCCAAGACCGGTCAGGAACTGGGGTGGCACTTCGACAACTCGTCCTTCGCCATCACCCTGATGATCCAACCGGCCGAACGCGGTGGCCAGTTCGAATACATCGGTGCCGTTCGCAACGCGGACGCCGGTGATATGAACTTCAAGGGCGTGGAAGCGGTTCTGGACGGCAGGGTTGCCGCCAAACGCCTGGCCATGGAGCCTGGCGCGCTGGTTCTCTTTCGTGGGAGAAACGCAATCCACAGAGTGACGCCGAACGAAGGCGAGCGTACGCGAATCCTCGTGGTTCTTGCTTACAACTCAAAGCCGGGCGTCGCTTTGTCGGAGGCCGCCAGACTGACATTCTACGGACGTACTCACTGACGCTAGATCACGCCTGTTCCTTGTCCGTGCGCGAGGCTCCCCGGTCAAGCCGTTGGGCAAGGGCTGCTTCCAGATAGTCGTCAATGTCGCCATCCAAAACGCCTTGGGCGTTGCCTTTCTCCACGCCGGTCCGCAGATCCTTGACCATCTGATACGGCTGCAGAACGTAGGACCGAATCTGGTGGCCCCAACCAATGTCGGTCTTCTGTTCTGCTTCGGCGTTGGCGACTTCCTCTCGCTTCTGCAGTTCGTGCTCATAGAGACGCGCCTTGAGCATCGCCAGAGCCTGTGCCCGGTTCTTGTGCTGCGATCGGTCGTTTTGGCACTGCACGACGATGCCGGTGGGCATATGGGTCATGCGAACCGCACTATCCGTCTTGTTCACGTGCTGACCGCCAGCTCCTGAAGCCCGATAGGTATCAACGCGGACGTCCTTGTCGTTTATCTCGACCTCGATATTGTCGTCGACGACCGGATAGACCCATACACTGGCAAATGAGGTGTGCCGGCGGGCCTGCGAATCAAACGGTGAGATGCGAACCAGCCGATGCACGCCGGTTTCGGTTTTCAGCCATCCGTAGGCATTGTGTCCCTTGATTAACAGCGTTGCCGATTTCAGCCCCGCCTCTTCACCGGGGCTTTCTTCGAGCCATTCGCTTTTGTAGCCATGCGCGTCGGCCCAACGGCTGTACATGCGCACCAGGATTTCCGCCCAATCTTGAGCTTCGGTTCCTCCTGCGCCTGCATGGACTTCCAAATAGCAATCATTGGCGTCCGCTTCGCCCGATAACAGGCTTTCAAGTTGGCGCTTCTGAGCCACCGACAGAAGGCGCGAAAGTTCCTTTTCCGCCTCTTCTATGACGCCCTTGTCTTCTTCCAGCTCGCCTAGCTCAATCAGCGTGACCGAGTCCTCCAAGCCCTGCTCGAGTTCGCGGTATCCGCCAATGGACTGTTCCAAACGGGTGCGTTCGCGCATCATTGCTTGAGCGCGGGCAGCGTCGTTCCAAAGGCTGGGATCCTCAGCGGCAGCGTTTAGTTCATCAAGCCTGGCCAGCGAGACATCCCAGTCAAAGATGCCTCCTCAGCAGAGCCAACGACTGCTTAAGCTCGTCGACCACCGCTTGGGTTTCTGCGCGCATGGATAAATCCCTCTTCTTCGGCGTCGGCTTCCGCAAGTCGCAACAGCGCCGGGCACAAAACGATTCAAACCGTTAGTTGACCTGCTGAACTCTGGGCACGTAGCGCCCGTTTTCCAGATCTTCAAAGAAATCGCCGACATCCGGATGCGACACCGGCAAGCCGCTATCGTCTGGAAGCAGATTCTGCTCCGAAACATAGGCTATGTAAGTCGTCTCCTCGTTTTCCGCGAGGAGATGATAGAACGGCTGATCCTTGCTGGGCCTCACTTCTTCGGGAATGGCATCCCACCACTCATCGGTGTTCGAGAAGATGGCATCAACGTCGAAAATCACGCCGCGAAAATCGTAGTGGCGATGCCGCACCACGTCGCCGATCATGAATTTGGCCGTTTTGACCGTCATGCGTAAACGCTCCTTTTTAATGCCGACAATCTAGGTGCAGGCATTGCATTGGGCAAGAGGTGCAACCCCTCGGCCTTGCATAAAATGTCATCATCTCAATAGATACCGCTGCCAATGGTACCGGTAGTGCTGGGACTTGGCGGCAAAGGCTTGTCGCCGGCAGCGGGCGCCGTTCCCGCGGCGCTTGGGGCAACCGCCGATCCAACGTCTGGCAAGACCCGCGGCGCCTCCCCGAAGGCCGGTTCAGTGCCTGGCTGGAAGGCTTCCAAAATTGCGTCCTCGGCACCTGGGTTGCTGCGCTCACCCGTGAAGCGATCGACCCACACCAATCGTATACCCGGCGGAATACGGAAAGGGACAACCGGTCGTTGTTGCATCGCTTGCGCCATGAAACCCTTGAAGACAGGAAGGGCGACACTGGAACCGGTCTCCTTCGCCCCCATCGGAACGGGGGTGTCGAAGCCGACGAAAACACCGACGGCCAGATCGGGAGTCAATCCCATGAACCAGGTGTCGCGGCTGTCGTTAGTGGTGCCGGTCTTGCCCGCGAGCGGAATACCCAACTCCCGAAGACGAACACCCGTGCCGCGCTGCACCGCCCCTTCTAGCAGAGAGACGATCTGATAGACGACGGCGGGATCGGCAAGCTGTGCGCGTGTATCCGGCGGCACCGGCACGTCCTGCCCTTGCCACACATCCGCCAAACAGCCTTCACAACGCCTCTGGTCATGTCGGAATATCGTCTGCCCTTGACGATCCTGCACACGATCAATGAAGGTCGGCTCAATCGCCTTACCGCCATTCACCAATTCGGAATAGGCTCTCGTTAAACGCAGTACAGTGGTTTCTCCGGATCCTAGCGCCATAGCCAGAACCGGTTCCAGATTGTCCACAATCCCGAAGCGTTCGGCGACCTCTTTGACCTTGCGCATCCCTACCTGTTGAGCCAACCGCACGGTCATGAGGTTACGCGATTTCTCGACCCCGAGGCGCAATGGTGACGGCCCGTAGAACTCCTCGCTGTAGTTCGCCGGTTTCCATTTCCCCAGCTCCTCACCCTGATCAATCGTGATGGGAGCGTCCAAAACGATGGTCGCGGGCGTGAAGCCTTCCTCGAAAGCTCCCAGATAGACGAAAGGCTTGAAGGCCGATCCGGGTTGCCGGGTCGCCTGCGTCGCGCGATTAAACTCGCTGGCCCCAAAGGAAAAACCGCCTGACATAGCCAGCACGCGGCCGGTGTGCGGATCCATTGCGACAATACCGCCATTGACCGCAGGGATTTGGCGTAGCCCATAGCTGTTTTCCGGATAGGCCTCTCCCTCGGCATCCTCGACAACTGCCTCGACTAAGATAAAATCGCCTGCAGTCAAAACATCTGCAGTGCGTTTCGGCCGCGCACCCACTTTCTGTTCCTCTAGCCACGGCCGCGCCCAGGTTAATTCCGAAAACGGCAAATGCCCCTGACGGCCATCCGCGAAACCCAGAACCGCACCTGTATCCTGCACCGCGAGCACGAGTGCGGTTTCCCATTCGGGCAGGGCCGCGACCGGTCGCTCAAAGGCCTCCACGGCTGCATGCCACGCCTCAGGCACGGAGTCCAACTGGGCAAGTGGACCGCGCCAGCCATGCCGCCGGTCGTAGTCTATCAAGCCATCCTGCAATGCCTTGTCAGCAGAACCCTGAAGCTGCGGGTCGAGGGTGGTGCGCACCGATAATCCACCCTTATAGAGGACATCGTCGCCGTAAAGACCCGCTAACTCGCGCCGAACTTCTTCTACAAAGTAATCGGCTTGTGCACGGGCCGCGCCGCCGCGCTCACGCACGACAAGATCCTCGGCCTTGGCCGCCGCTGCCTGCTCTGCGTCGATGTAGCCATTATCCCGCATTTGATCGAGAACCCAATTCCGACGCGCCAACGCCGCGGGCTTCTTGGTAATTGGATTGTAGTTGTTTGGGGCCTTGGGAAGGGCCGCCAGATAGGCCGCCTCGGCAACCGTTAACTCATCAAGCGACTTATCGAAATAGTTGAGCGCTGCGACCGCCACGCCGTACGCGCTGCGCCCAAGGTAGATTTCATTTAGATAAAGTTCGAGAATTCGGTCCTTGCTGTAGGCCTGCTCCAGGCGGAGCGCGATGATCGCTTCCTTGATTTTCCGCTCAATGGACACCTCGTTGGTGAGCAGGAAGTTTTTTGCTACCTGTTGTGTGATGGTCGAAGCACCGACCGGTCTACGGCCTTGAACGACCAGAAGAACATTCTTGATAACGGCAGCACCGATCGAGGGAAGATCGATTCCTGGATGCTGGTAGAACGACTTATCTTCGGCCGACAGGAATGCGGCCACAACACGCTTGGGAATTGCTGAAATAGGGACGGCAAAGCGTTCCTCCACGGCAAACTGCGCCAGCAGGCGTCCGTCGCCGGCGTGAACCCGCGTTACCGTGGCCGGCTGATATCCGGCAAGCTGGCTATGGTCGGGAACGCTTTGGCCGAAATACCAGAAAGCCCCCAACACCGCGGCCACGGCCAGCACTAAACCGGTGAATCCCAGACCAACCAACCAAAGAAAGAATTTTCTAATCATTCCAAAGCCACGTCTTTGCTCGCTCGCAACCCCCGCCAGATGGTCCGGAGGAAACGGCAAAAAGATTGTCTCTCATGCATTTTGGCGCGGCAAGATGACAGGAATGGGGCAGAGAGGCAAAGCCTGAAGAAAACCAGGCGCCTCAGCGCATGGATTGCTGCCAGAAAAAGTACCGGTCCACGGCACTTGCAATACTGGTAACCAGCTTCTTGCGCTCGGCCTGGGAACGCAGTCGTTGCTCATCATCGCGATTTGACAGAAAACCAAGCTCAATAAGGAGTGACGGCACATCGTGTGCCTTAAGAACGACAAATCCGGCAAAACGGTGTGTGTTACCCAGCAACCGGGTCTTACCTTTCAGCTCCTCGACCAGCATGGTCGCAAACCGGGCGGAGAGGTTCATGGTTTCCCGCTGCGTCAGGTCCAACAGGATGTTCGATACCTCGTCGGGTTGCCCTTCCAGTTCGACGCCTGCGATCAAATCGGCTTTGTTTTCCTTCGCTGCCAATTGAGCGGCGACCTCGTCAGAAGAAGTCTCTGATAGGGTATAAACCGAAGTTCCCCGAAGACTGCGGTCATTGTGAGCGTCCGCATGGATGGATATGAAGAGATCGGCACCCGCCTGGCGCGCAGTTTCTCGACGGTCGGATAGTTTGACAAAGATGTCCCGGTCGCGCGTCAGCAAGACATTGTAGCGGCCCGTCGCATCCAATGCGTCCTTTAAGTCCCTGGTAAAGGTCAGGACCACTTCCTTCTCGTAAATGCCAGAGACACCTATCGTTCCAGGATCAACGCCGCCATGGCCCGGATCGAGGACGATCGTGACACGACTGTCCTTGACGCCATCGTTGGAACGCACGACCACGGCTTTGGGTTTTGGCAGCGGCTTGCTTGAGGTGTAAGGCTGTTGCGTGGCGGCAAACGCATTCGCCGCAACGGGCTTCATATCGATTACCAACCGGTGTTTGCTGGTTTCGTTTGGCGATAACAAGAACACGCTGATGATTTCAAGCGGCCCCTGTGAGTCCAGAACCACACGTGATGTTCCAGGTGCGAACAGGCCATAACGCAGGGTCTTTATCAGGCCCCCCTGCTGTTGCGCCATCTCCTGAGGCAGGCTCCATTCAAGCTCAGGCAAATCCACGACAACCCGGTAAGGTCTGGGCAGTGTGAACACCCGGTAGGCCGGTTCTTCGCTCAGTTCCAGGACAAAACGGGTCTTGTCAGGATGGACGCCGATTCGAATGTCACTTACCGACGGCTTCGCGTTCGCCAGCGGTACGGCGAACAAAAAGACCAAAAGAAGCAGTAGAATTCGAACCACGGCGCCCACTTTTTTCCCCGCGCATAGAAGCCGTTCTTACATGTTTCGGCGAACTATACCGCGTATCATTATGATTCGACAACACAAAGCTTGAAAATGCTTGGAAAGGGGCGAGCACGTTTTTCCATTGAGCCTGAACCCCGTATCAGCGTAAGGTACGCCCGTCTTCCGAAGTGTGTCGTCAGGACCGCCGCCGGACTTTCAGCCGAAAAGCGAAAAGGTCACGGGCGGCGCGCTAGAGACCGTCACAGTTCCAGGTGCGGCAGTCTGCAGTGCTATTGCTGCAATGCAAGAACGCCCTCTGGGTTCGGTAAGCCAACAAGCGGGTTTGACGTTCTGCGGCAGCGCAGGCGTCGCGGAACGAAGGACGATTGTGGCATATTGCCAGGTCGGTCATGTTGGACCGAGGTAGAGCGCGAGGAGCGGAAAAGATGGCTCATTTCTTCCAGGCACAGTGGTCGCGCGCCTCAGTCCTTTCCCTTATGGAATGGCGCGCGCCGCGTCCCCTCTCGCGAGGGGTCGACGCTCGGCGCGTTGAGGAGATGCATTTTAATGGTCAAGCGTATGTTGATCGATGCCACCCACCCGGAGGAAACACGGGTGGTGGTGCTGGACGGAAATCGTCTAGACGAGTTTGATGTCGAAGCGGCAGGTAAGAAGCCGCTAAAAGGAAATATTTACCTGGCCAAGGTGACGCGGGTCGAACCCTCGCTACAAGCGGCATTTGTAGATTACGGCGGAAACCGCCACGGTTTCCTTCCCTTTAGCGAGATACACCCTGACTACTACCGGATTCCTGTTGCTGATCGCGAAGCGCTGATCGCCGAAGAAGCCAGAACACGCAACTCCGGCAATGGCGATAGCGAAATTGCGGAAGCCGCAGCAGAGCAACCGACAAAGACTGAAAAGCCCAAATCAGGCCGTCGGCGCAGCAAAGCCGACAGCGATGAAAACGGCAATTCAGGCCGGGTCGAAGAAGTTGAAACGGAATCAAGTGTCGATACGCTGGAAGGCGACGAAGCCGATGACGCCGCGCGCCGTCGCGCCCATTTCCTGCGCAAGTATAAAATTCAGGAAGTCATCAAGCGCGGTCAGGTGCTGCTCATCCAGGTAACCAAGGAAGAGCGCGGCAACAAGGGCGCGGCATTGACGACCTACCTTTCGCTGGCGGGACGCTACTGCGTCTTGATGCCGAATACGCCGCGCGGCGGCGGCATCAGCCGCAAGATTTCAAATGCTCCTGACAGAAAGCGTCTAAAAACGGTTGTCAACGAGCTTGAGATACCTGAGGGCATGGCGGTCATCGTCCGCACCGCCGGTAGCGAACGCACCAAGGCAGAAATCCGGCGCGACTACGAGTACCTGATTCGCTTGTGGAGCGAAATTCGCGAGCAAACGCTCCAGTCGAATGCCCCGGCACTGATCCATGAAGAAGGCGATCTCATCAAGCGCTCGCTGCGTGATCTCTATAGCCGCGATACTGAAGAGATCTTGGTCGAGGGCGATGATGCCTACAAAGCGGCCAAGAATTTCATGAAGCAGCTTGCGCCGAGCCATGCTCGCAAGATCAAGCAGTACAAGGACGAGCGGATTCCGCTGCTGCACCGCTTCCAGGTGGAATACCAACTCGACGCGATTCACACGCCGGTCGTGCAGTTGAAGTCCGGCGGCTATCTGGTGATCAACCAGACAGAGGCTCTGGTGGCCATCGATGTGAACTCCGGTCGCTCAACCAAGGAACGGCATATCGAGGAAACTGCCCTCAAAACCAATCTGGAGGCTTCCGACGAGGTTGCGCGCCAGTTGCGCCTGCGCGACCTCGCAGGACTGGTCGTTGTCGATTACATCGATATGGACGAGTCACGGCACAACCGGGAAGTCGAGCGCCGCCTGAAGGAGGCAATGAAATCCGATAGGGCTCGTATCCAGCTCGGTCGCATCTCACCATTCGGACTGTTAGAGCTTTCCCGGCAGCGGTTACGACCGTCCCTGGTGGAAACCTCGACGGAGGCTTGCTCACATTGCGGTGGAACCGGGCGTCTACGCTCGGTCGAATCAACAGCGCTGATGATGCTCCGTATGCTTGAGGAAGAAGGCATCAAACGCGGGCAAGGTGAAATAAGTTTGGCCGTACCGACCGCTGTCGCCCTCTTTATTCTAAATCAAAAGCGCGACCACCTCGGCATGATCGAAAGCCGCTATCAGTTTCGCGCCATTATCGAGGCGGACGACCGCCTTACCGCGCCCGATTACCGCTTGCGTCGCGACGGCACACAGGAAGCCCAGGAAAGCGGCCAGAGCCGTCGCGGTCGTTCGACCCAGGACGCCACTTCGGAAGCTGAGCGTGACGCCGGGCCTGACACTCAAGGGACTTCAAGCGCCGATACGCCCAGAGATGGAGCCCGGGACGCCCGTCGAGACGATTCGGACGGTGAACGCCAAGGCCGCCGCCGGCGCGGTCGTCGCGGCGGCCGTGGTCGTTCGGAGGAGCGCGAGACGGAGACCATCGCCGCACCAGCCCCCGACGACATCAGCGAGTCCGATAACGCCGTCCAGGAAGCCCATCGGGAAGGCCCGGCGCACGACGAGGAGTCGGAAGATAGGGAGCGCACCCGGAAGAAGCGTCGTCGCGGCAAGCGTGGTGGTCGGCGCCGCAACAAGCGTCAGGACGATCAGGACATCCGGATGGAATCCGCCGACGCGCAGCCAGCGGAGCGTGCTCCCGACGCCGGCGAGACGGATGATCGCGCTGCAGTGATCGAACAGGTGGCCTCGGAGACTGTCACGGCTTCTGAACCTTCGGAAGCAGAAGCCCAGTCGGAGGACGGAAAAGAAACGACCAAGGCAAAGCGCCCCCGCCGCAGCCGTAGCCGCCGAAAGGCGCAACCTACGGATGCTGCTGAGACACCGGTCGCTGAAGCCGAGAGCGGACAGCAGGAAGTAGAGACCGCAGCGTCCGACGAAACGAACGTCGTGGAAGCCGAACCTGCCGCTGAGTCGGAGAAAGCGGCGACCGAGAAACCGAAACGCCGAAGCCGTGCCCGCAAGAAGCCCCAAACGGCAGTTGAGCCGGTAACCAATGGAGAGGCACCGGCTGAAACGAGCAAGCCTGTGGCCGCCGAGCCCCAACCTACTCCGGAACCAGCCCCTACACCGGCTCCGGAACCGAAAGCGGCACCTGATGAGCCTGCTTTCCCCGGTGTCGTCATCGACGTCGATAAGGTTGAAGACAAACCCCGTAAAAAGGGGTGGTGGAGCAAGGTCGGAATCTAAGCGACCGTGCTGTTGAACTGCCTAGTCGGAGGCGCAGTGCTAGCGCTGCGCCTCCCAAGCTTCCAGAAACTCCCGGAAAACCGGCCCTGGGTCGGAACTGCGCATGATCGCCCCCATCACGGCAATCCCGCTTGCGCCATAGTCCCGGCATTGCCCGGCCCTGGCCGCCGTTTCAACACCCCCAAGCGCCAACAAGGGCAGGTCCATGTGCTCCGCAACATCCTGGAATTCCGAAAGCCTTGCTTCCAGACCGTAACCGGGCTTACTGGCGCTCGGGAAAATCGGGCTAAGCGTCGCATAATCAAGAGCTGCCTGCTGCGCAGGTAGAAGGCGGTCTCCGATATGAAGAGATAAGCCAATCAATGCACCCTGCCCCATCAACCTTCGCGCTTCCAAGACATCGGAACCGCTCGGCAAATGCAGCGCATCCATTTCCAACGATCGCGCAAGCTGCGCTGAGCCATGAAGGGACAGTCGCGCGCGCGCCGCGACAGCCATCGGCTTCAACGCCTGAACCTCACGTTCCAGCGCCTCTGTCGGCAAATCCTTTTCTCTGATCGAGAACCAGCGACAACCGGCGGAAAAAAGGGCGGAAGCAACTTCAGCCAGTGATACTGCCGCCTGTTTTCGGTCGCTGATGACAAGAATAGGCGGCAAAGGCAAATTGCGGCGCACGCCGGCAACCGTGCCGGTTTCAGTTGGACCGAAAGCCTCGCTTGGCATGCACTTATCCGCCGATCAGACCCAGTTGCGGGCTCGAAGCCTCGGCAAAGCGGCGCTTGGGAATCCGCCCGGCTTCCCTGGCTTGGAACCCTGCCTCCACGCCAAACCTGAAAGCCTGTGCCATGGCCAGCGGATTTTGCGATTTAGCTATGGCGGAATTGACAAGGACCGCATCGCATCCCAGTTCCATCGCCAACGCCGCTTCAGATGCCGTCCCCAGACCCGCGTCCAGCACCACCGGAACACTGCTGCGTTTGCAAATCATCTCGATCATGCCGGGATTGGCAATGCCCTGCCCGGAACCAATAAGGGAGCCCAATGGCATTACAGCGGCGCAGCCGACGTCCGCGAGCTTCTGGCATATCACGGGATCATCGTTGCAATAGGGTAGCACCACAAATCCCTTCTCCACCAACTCAGCCGCAGCAACGACGAGCTGATCAACGTCCGGGTACAAGGTTTCACGGTCGCCGATAAGTTCAAGCTTGACCCAGTTTGTCTCCAACGCTTCGCGCGCAAGTTCAGCCGTCAAGACCGCGTCCTTGACCGTGGTGCAGCCTGCCGTATTGGGCAACAAACGATAGCGGCCGCCAAGCAGATCAACGAGGCTCTCCGCATAGCCCTCAAGGCTCACGCGGCGGATCGACAAGGTGACCATCTCGCAAGCGCTGGCCTTCAGCGAACGCAGCAGAATGTCCTGATTCGGATAGCCCGCGGTACCTACGAACAGGCGTGATTCCAGGGTTTCTCCGGCAATGATCAATGGCTTCGTCGACTGCGTCATTGGTCTCCTGGTCCTTAGCCGCCGGCGGCGGGTTTGACTATCTCGATGGCGTCGCCCGCGCTGGGTTTGGTTTCCTGCCAACGCCCACGCGGCAATACCGCACCGTTGAGCGCAACCGCTAGACCGCGAGTTTCGGGATTTAGCCCCTCACCCTGTAGCAGTTTCCAAATGCTGTCGGCATCCACTGAGCGCGTTTCACCGTTTATGGTCAGGCTACAGCTCATATCCCACTCCTCGATCCGATCGGCGCCAGCGTGCCCTGTATCGACCCTGTAGTCTTGTCTCGCTCGTGTGGTGATTTAGCGAATCTATCAAGGCTGAATTCGGCAGCCCAGTCAGGTAGGCTTCCTTCTATTACGCTGTGTGTCATTGCCTCTGCCGTGACAGGTGTTAGCAAGATGCCGTTCCTGTGGTGCCCTGTCGCCATGTGCAACCCGGCAACCTCCCGGACCGGCCCAAAGATTGGCGCATCGTCTCTACTGGTCGGACGATGCCCTACCCAGGTTTCCGCTATCGGTAACTCCTCGATACCCGGAACCGCGCGCCAAGCCCCCTCCAGCAGAGCCAACATCCCACCTGCCGTCAGGGTGTCATCAAAACCCTTCTCCTCCACCGTGGCGCCGATAATCAGCCGTCCGTCGTTGCGCGGCACCAGGTACAACTTGGGTGCCCAGATCACATGACGAAGGAGCGGCTGCTCAGGATCCATTTGCAGCGCCAACATCTGCCCCTTCACCGGCCGCACCGGTGGACGGGCGGTCTCCGGCAAGCCCGGCAGGTGACGCACCCAAGCGCCGGTCGCAATGACGATCCGGTCAAAGCTCTGCACCGTACTGTCCACCATCAGGCCGCAAGCCTTGCCCGCTTCGATCACCAAGCGCTCCACCCGGCAGTTCTCGTGCAATCGCACGCCCGCCTTCAACGCCGCCTGCTTCAAGGCTGCCGCAAGTTTCCTGTTATCCACCTGATGATCGTTCGGGCTGAAGACCGCACCTGCGATTCCCGGACGCAGATAGGGCTCCATCCGCCGCGCATCCAGACCATTCAACCAGGTCAACTGCACACCCAAGCGGCGTTGAAACTCGTAGGAAAAGCGGAGCTGCTCAAGATCGTCGCGGTTGGTCGCCACCACCAGCGTGCCCTGATCCCGGTAGCCGATATCATGGCCGCTGGCTTGTTCGAGCTCTCTACGGAACGCAGGCCATAGCTCCTGGGCACGACGATTGAGGGCCCATAGCGATTCCTCACCTGGCTCTACCTCAACGCCGGCAGCCAACATTCCGGCCGCCGCCCAGGTGGCGCCTCGACCCGCTTCTCCGCTATCGAACACCGTGACCTTGCAGCCCTTGTTCGCCAGTCCCCAGGCCAGCGAAAGGCCGCTCACGCCCGCACCGACGACCCCAACCGAAAGCGGAGCGCGTTGCGCGATATTCGAAGATTTTTCATTTATAGACATCGACGGCAGATGGCTCCCTTCGCTGGCATGACCCAGAGCAGGTTCGGTGGGTTTGATCTCAGCCGCTCGGATCTCAACATGGGCCGATCCGTCGGCACCCCAGCCTTATCCCCCAGATGTGATGCTTTTCCGAGGCCAAAGCAAGGGTAAAGCACATTTTCGTGCAGCTTCTGGACCAACCGCCTATGCACACCTACATTGACAGGCATAATCTCAGTTGGAGGATTACAATATGGAAAAGGCAACCTTTGCGGCTGGCTGTTTTTGGGGCGTGGAGGAGTTCTTCCGCGCCGTCAAGGGCGTGAAGTCCACGCGCGTCGGCTACACTGGTGGACAAACCGAAAACCCTGACTACAAGCTAGTGTGCAGCGGCCGGACGGGCCACGCCGAGGCGATAGAAATCACCTTCGACGCAGCCTTGGTCAGTTACGAGGATCTGCTGCACGATTTTTTTGCCCTACACGACCCGACACAGGTCGATCGTCAAGGCCCCGACGTGGGGACGCAGTATCGTTCCGCGATCTTCTATCATTCACCGGAACAGGAAGCTGCGGCACGGGCCTTCAAGCAGAAGCTTGAGAACGACAAAGTTTTCCGTAGACCCATTGCCACTCAGATCGTTCCCGCGGCCACATTCTACGCAGCCGAGGAGTATCATCAGCAGTACCTGGCAAAACGTGGCTTAGCGGGCTGCCATATCTGACAGTCAGCCACCCTATCGATTGATGAAAATTCCATGCATTAGCCGCACAGATTCGGCGGCCTGAAAGGAGCTCATGTCCATTACACTATACACCTGGGGCACGCCCAATGGCCGTAAGGCCTCGATCATGCTTGAGGAGCTCGGCCTCTCCTATGACACCGTGCCCATCAACATCACTAAAGACGAACAGTTCGCACCTGATTTTCTGAAGATCAGCCCGAACAATAAGATTCCGGCGCTCGTCGACAGCGATGGCCCCGACGGCAAACCGATTTCGGTTTTCGAAACCGGCGCCATCCTGATTTATCTGGCCGAAAAGCACGGGCAGCTGTTGCCAACCGACCCCGCGGGACGCAGTCTATGCCTGCAGTGGTTGATGTGGCAGATGGGCGGTTTCGGCCCGATGCTTGGGCAGGCGCACCATTTCCGGCGCTTCGCCAAGGAGAAAATTCCCTACGCCATTGATCGCTATACTAACGAATCCCGGCGGCTTTATGGCGTTCTGGATAAACGCCTCGGTGAGGCTGAGTTCTTGGCGGGCGCTTACTCCATCGCCGATATCGCGACCTATCCCTGGGCGGCGCGTCATGAGTGGCAAGGGATCGACTTAAGCGATTTTCCGAACGTCTTGCGCTGGTACAATGCCATCGGCAGCCGTCCGGCAGTGCAACGAGGCATGGCGGTTCCCGCCTGACCGAGTATTCGCTTCAAGTGCTCGCCTTGCGGTCCACCAGCCTTCGTAGCACCGCTGCGAGGCTGGTGATTTCCGTTGAACTCAACCGATCTCCCATACGTCGTTGAATGGCCACTCCATAAGCGGGCCACATTCGTTTGAGTAACGCCCGCCCGTCTTCCGTCATGCGCAAAAGGTTCGCTCTACCGTCGTCGGGCGACGCTTCGCGCAGCAGGTAACCGGCCTTCTCCAGCCGATCAAGCAGCCGCGAGATGTTGTACTGCGGCAGCAGGACCTCCTTCTCCAACTCCCGCGCAGTCAACAAACGGGGACTGGCACGCTTCAACTCCAGCAGAATGTCGTACCACGACAGCGGCGGAAACCCGGCGGCCTTCAGGTCATGTTCTACCGCGGCCAGGACGGACTGTTGGCTGCGCAACAACAACGCCCAGGCGTCTATGGTTTCTTGGTTCGGCAGCTTGGTCATCCTTGTACCTTAGCAAAATATGCAAACGCATGGAACTTGACAAAATAGAGCACTCCGTCAATATACATGCAAATGCATCTTTATTGGCGGAGTGAATCATGCAATCTTTCAAGACAGACCGTCTTACGCTGGTCAGCCACCACCTTTGTCCTTTTGTGCAGCGAGCGGCGATCCTGCTGGACGAAAAGAACTTCGACTATGAACGCGTCCAGATCGACCTGACGAACAAGCCAGACTGGTTCACTAAGGTTTCGCCGTTGGGGCGCGTGCCGCTGCTTATCGTCGGCGACTCGGTCCTCTTTGAATCAGCAGTCATCTGCGAGTACCTGGACGAGGTAACGGAGGGGTCTCTGCATCCGGCTGACCCGCTGGAGAAAGCGAGGGCCCGCAGCTTTATCGAGTACGGATCGGCAATTCTCAACGACATCGGCGGATTCTATAATGCCCCCGATACGGAGCGATTGAAGGAGATGCGGCAGAAGCTTGCCGACAAGTTCGCCCGTCTGGAGGCGGAATTGGGCAACGGCCCCTACTTCGCCGGCGCGAAATTCAGCCTCGTGGATGCGGTTTTCGGGCCAATCTTCCGTTATTTTGACAGCTTCGATAAGATCGCTGAGTTCGGCATTTTCGATGGGCTACCAAAAGTTACTGCCTATCGGCAGGCCTTGGCTGAAAGACCTTCGATCAAGGGTGCTGTGACTGCCGATTACCCTGCGCGCCTGGAAGCCTTTATTGCCCGTCGGGGTAGCCAATTATCGAGGTTCTTGGAGAATAGGGACTCACAGGGTGCTCTGGCCTCCTAGTTCACCCATGAGAGCGATTGACAAGCCCCTGGTCGGTGTCTAGAACCCAAACCGCAAACGCCGTGTCGAATGCACCTCGCTTTGCGGAGGGGTGGCCGAGAGGCTGAAGGCGGCGGTTTGCTAAACCGTTATACGGGGAAACTCGTATCGTGGGTTCGAATCCCATCCCCTCCGCCATTCTTTCTAGCCGAAATCACCCGCCCGGTTCTTGTCTCAAAAGAGCCCGACATCTCCGAGGCTTAGCGGATATTCGCCGCCATTGCGGCGGTTTGGGATGCCTGGATCCTGGCCGCAACCGGGGCCTCCTTCGCGCGATATCTCTACGCGGACAAATCCAGGTCCGGTTTGCTTTTCGGGAGGTTGCGCGGGGTTAGGCTGGAGAGGCTTTAGAGAGGTTCGTATCCCAGCAGCCTGCGCTGCGCGTCCCAGGCAATCGGCAGGCGCTTGAGCAGGTCTTCCTGGAGAAGCTCCGGCCGCTGTTGGCCGGAGAGAATGGCCTCGACGATATCAGGGGCGAGACAAGCCAGATGCAGGATGCGACCGACATAGCGGCGACTGAGCCCTACGGCCTCGGCAATGGCTTCCAGGCTTAGCCGTTCGCCCGCGATCAACTGCTCGCGCCAGCGCTGGGCTCTGGCAATCGCCGAGATCAGCGCAGGGTCGGGCGCCCCTCGCCGCAGCGGCTCTTGCGGCGTGATAACAAAGACCTCCGCACCCCGGCGCTGCAGGCGGATCGGCTCTTCCAGCGAGATGCGGGCGTTGGGAGACGTTTCTTCTTGGAAAGTATCGGCCTCCTTGCTGAGCGCTGCGCTGAGAGCGTCTCTAACAGCGTCCGCCCGCAACTCAATGCACAAGCGCTCTTCCTCTAATACGACCCGGTGGACTAGCTGTTGCCACCGGGGCGTCTGGGATCCCTCGTCGAGCTTCGCGCCGAAGGCTTCAATGTCAGGGCGCAGCCTTTCGCAGGCATGCGGATCCAGACCAAGCTCAAGGCTCTCATTCAATAGAATGCTGTCGCTCAGATGACGCTTGGTTGCGCGCAGCACCGCACCTTCGATCTCACCGGCCGGCAGCCGTAGCCGCTTGCCGCCCTGGTTGAGGGCGGAATTGTCTGCCGCCAGGTAGTAGCGGTAGCGCCGCCCGGCCTTGGCGGCATGAGAGGTAGTAAAGGCTCTGCCGCCGGGATCAACCAGCAGGCCTCTCAGCGGATAGGGTTCACTCCCGCGCAGTCGATGGCGGCCCCCTTGGCGGTTGGCCTCCAGGAACTGCTGCACTGCCTTCCAGAGGGCCTGGTCGATGATAGGGGCATGGAGTCCATCGTGCAGGAGACCCTTGTGGCGGATGCGCCCTCTGTAGAGGGGGTTTCTAAGGATATGGTAGAGAGCCCCCCTGCTGAAGGCCTTACCCCCTACACTCTCACCCTTCCGATTGACCCAGTTCTTGCCCCTGAGGCCGTCACTCTCGAGTTCCTCCTTCAGGGCCCTTACAGAGCCCAACGCCAGGTAGCGTTCATAGATCTGCTGGACTGTCTTTGCCTCAGCCTCATTGATCTCCAGCGTGCGCCCCTTAGGGTCATAGCCCAGCGGGACCCTACCACCCATCCACAGGCCCCGCTTCTTGGAGGCGGCGATCTTGTCGCGGATGCGCTCGCCCGTCACCTCCCGCTCGAACTGGGCAAAGGACAGCAGTACATTAAGGGTGAGCCTGCCCATGGAGGTCGTGGTGTTGAACTGCTGGGTGACAGAGACAAAGGACACACCCTTCTCATCGAAAAGCTCGACCAGGCGGGCAAAGTCAGAGAGTGCGCGGGTCAGGCGATCGACCTTGTAGACGACGATCACCTTCACCAGACCAGCCGAGACATCGGCGAGCAGGGCCTTGATGCCGGGGCGCTCCAGCGTGCCGCCGGAGAAACCGCCGTCAGCGTAGCGCCGCTCACTGGCGACCCAGCCTTCCTGCTTCTGGCTGGCGATGTAGGCAAGGCATGCCTCGTGCTGTGCGTCCAGCGAATTGAAGTCCTGCTCCAGGCCCTCCTCCGAGGACTTGCGGCTGTAGACCGCGCAGGTCACCTGTTGCCCGCTCATCAGCCCCTGCCCTTCCGCAAGCCGAAGAAGGCGGGCCCGTTCCAGCGGACGCCGGTGATCTCCCGGGCAATTTGGGAGAGGCTACGATAAACCTCCCCGCGGTAGGCATAGCCCCGCTCCAGGACCGTGACCTCCCGCAGCTCTCCACCCCAGCGCCGGAGGATGCGGGTTCCCGGCTTGTATGGCTGGGCGCCCTCGGGGTGATAGCTCTTACCCTGCCCTAAGGTCTCGGCGGCACGGCGGAGTTGGATCTGCGCTGCTTTGGAGAGTGCACCCTCCTGCCGTTCCTGCAGCCGATAGGCCAGGAAGGCCAGCAGTGTCTCCCGGTGCATCTTGGCCGGCGCCTCGCGCTTGAAGAGACGCTGCCAGAGAGCCTGCAGTTCCGCTCTCTCCAGATCGGCTAGATTATCAATCCCCGGATAGCGCATCCCATGTCCCTCCTCTCTCAGGAGGTCCATCCACGCTCTCTGGCCCGCAGAGTTCCAGTCATTTCTGGCGTTGTGCGCCAGTTATGGTTGTGGAGAGCGGCACTACCTCTGGCGGCGGTGGGCCACAAGGGTGAGGTTCTCGAAAGTTTCGTTACCAAGGCGCAGGACAAAAAGGCCGCGTTGAAATTCCTAAGAAAGGCGATGCGGAAGCACGGTCGCCCCGAGGTAATCGTGACAGATCGGCTGCGTTCGTACGGCGCTGCACTCAGGGAGATCGGAGTAGCAGACCGTCATAAAACTGGCCGTTGAGCAAACAACGGGGCGGAAAATTCACACCTGCCGTTCCGACGACGGGAGTGGGCGATGCTGAGATTTCGCCGAATGCGAAGTCTGCAGAAGTTCACCGCCGTCCATGCCTCCGTCTATAACATCTGCAACACAGAACGCAGCCTTTCCTCGCGAGCCATCTTCAAGCTGAACCGTGCCGCTGCTCTCGCCGAGAGGCGCGGCCTCTGCTCGGCATAAAGGATAGCGCTACTGTCGCATCAGAGACTGGTTTGCATTTGTCTAATAGCACCGCTACCGTATCTACGATAAAAGCCACGTCCGCCCTCTTCGCTTCATCCTTTGGGCCCGCGAACTCGGCTTTGCGATCGAGAAAATCCGCGGCCTGCTTCAACTGGTCGACAGCGGGAATCAGGCCTGTGCCGAGGTCAAAGCGCGAACCGAAAGCCATCTTGCCGACGTGCGGGCAAAGATCGCAAATCTCCGGCGGATCGAGCAAGTGCTCGCGACGACCGCGGTGTCCTGTTCCGGCGACGACGTCCCTGAATGTGCGGTCCTGGAGGCGCTCGCTTCATGAATGGTGAAGCTGGGATGGAATACGGACTGTCCGGAGTGGCGTACTGAGCCGTGATTTGGAGAAATTGCCGATGCGCATAGAGCCGAAGCCGATCTCTAGTTACCCTTGGTACTTGCGTCCGTTTTTTTGGAACCAGCGACGCAAATATGGCCGCGTGCTGGACGCCGCATTACTCTGGACGCGATCGCCCAGGCTGTTCTTGGGCGTGGCCATTCTCTATGGGCTGATCGATCGTCGGCGATCTCCGATTGAGCCGGCTCTGCGCTCGCTCATCACCGTACGGGTATCGCAGATCAATTGGTGTGCGTTCTGCGTGGACCTAAATTCGGCAACGCTGATGAAGCGTGGCGCGAGCGTGGCCAAAGTCGAAGCACTGGACCACTGGCGCGATAGCGAATTGTTCGACGAGCGCGAACGCGTCGTTCTTGATTACGCGGAGGCGATGACACACTCGGATCGGCGGGTCGATGATGGTGTTTTCGGCCGATTGAAAAAATATTTCAATGACGACGCCATCATCGAATTAACCGCACTCATCGCGTTTCAGAATATGTCGAGCAAGTTCAACAGCGCGCTTGCTGTGCCTCCGCAAGGTTTCTGCCAACTGCCTAGGCTCACTGCAGGCGTTTCTGGAGGACTTGAAGAAAATGCCGCCGCCGATCTGAGTCATCAATCAGGTGTGCAGGACAAGTAATAGGTGAGGTCTTGCAGGCTACACAGTGGCGTCGGCATGGCCGACGGAGGTCCGTAGTTTCGGCGATTTGGGCGATCCAAACTCCGATGTCAGTCGCCTGGCAAGCGCCTGCGTCGGCTACGATCTATTGCCCGAGCAAGGCTGCCGCCCAGTCAACAAATAGGTGACGTAGGCCGGGACCAAAGCGCGGGTGCGGGTTCGGACTTTCTGCCTTTTATTCGGGATTCTTGTCGTATGGCTTGTAGATTTCCGGTTGATCCGGACCTTCGACCAAGAGAAAGGCCAAGAGGCCGCGTTCGAGACGGGAGAGTGCGTGGTCGACCAGCAGGTAGCGGCCGGGCACCTCCAGCTTGAATTCGACAGCCACCGCCCCACCAGGCGCCACGGACACCGTCTGAATCCCCTGCAGCGGCGGATTGATCAAATCGCCCATCGTGTAGACACGATCAAAAATCTCGCCGATCACATGGAAGGACGATGTGAAGTTCGGCCCGCCCACACCCATAAAGATACGCACGGTCTCGCCAAGCTTGGCTTGCAGCGGTTGCTGTTTGGTGAGCGTCCCAACCGCGCCATTGAAAACGAAATACTCCGGGCGCTCGGCGAGAAGCTTCTCGACGCTGAACTCCTGGTTGCCGCGCTGGCCAAAGACGGCCTCTGTGTAAATCTCACCCTGCATGACATAGAACTCGCGGTCGACCGGCGGCAAACCGCCTTCCGGTTCCACCAGAATCAACCCGTACATGCCGTTGGTGATATGATGCGCCACCATCGGCGTGGCGCAGTGATAGACGTAGAGGCCCGGCACCAGAGCCTTGAAATCGAGTTGCTTCTCGGAGCCTGGTTCAACCTGCAGGTAAGCGGCGCCGCCACCGGGGCCGGTTGTGGCATGGAAGTCAACGGAATGGATCATCGCCGAGTTTTCGTCGTTCTTCAGACGCACCTGCACGGTATCGCCCACGCGAACGCGCAGGAACGGCCCGGGCACTGTGCCATTGAAGGTCCAGTACTGATAGGTCGTGCCCTCGTCGAGCAGACCTTCTAGCTCGACCGCCTCGAGATCGACACGCACAGTCATTGGCCCGCGCTCGCCTATCGGCGGTGGTAGCGCCATCGCGCTCAGGCCGATCGCGGGGACCGAGGCAACCGGCTCGGTGACCTTGGGCTGGACGGTGAACTTGCCCTCCATGCCCGCCAGACGATGCCCCGGTAGAGAGCAGAGATAAGTCGAACTGCCGGCCGCCTTGGCGCGGAAGGCGATCGTCGTACTGGATCCTTTGTTGACGACGTGCTGCGACTGCACGCCTTGATCAGGGAAGACGATGTCGTGCTCGGCACCTTCGCCATTGATCAGCGTCAACTGCACGATGTCGCCTTCGCTGGCGACCAACTCGGGATTAACGACGCCATCAATAGTGCCGCCAAAGCCGATATAAACCATGCGGCCATCGGCGATTCCGGTACGCATCGTGTACTTGACGTCGGCAAGATATCCGGCGGGAATGGATGGATCGGAAACCGCCACCTGTGGTGCCGTGGCCGCCGGCGTTTCGGCCATCTGTGTTGGTTCGGCACTCGCGGCGCCGGTGCCCAAAATCGATTGCAAATAGGCGATCACTGTCGCGCGATCCTTCTCGCTGCGCAGACCGCCGAATGTCATCTTGTTGCCAGGTATCGCTTTGGCCGGATCGGCCAAGAAGGTATCGAGCGTCGCCGCATCCCACATGGCGCCATCTTGCTTCATCGCGGTGGAATACGCGAAGCCATCGAGCGACCCTGCCGGCCGACCAAAGACACCATGCAAACTAGGTCCGATCTTATTGACCTCCGGCTTCAGGCTGTGGCAGGCTTGACACTTACGGAATACCTTGGCGCCCAACTCGGTCTGCTCGACGGCCAGAGCTGCCGAAGTTATCATGACCACCACCCCGAGGACGGCAACACCCAGCGCCCGCACGGCGCATATCATCCTTAGATTCATCGCTGCGACACTCCTTGATTTTAGTCCGCGGTATGTCTGGTCGGGCGGCGCCGATAGGGCATTGATCTAGTCAACATTTACCAGATAATCCCCAAATTCAGGGAAATCGTACCACTGTCGCACGGCCAAGGGAACTGCAGGCCCTGTCAAATGCGGGGCCAGGGCGGATGGGGTCGTGTATCCGGTGGTGCGCTCACACTGGCCCTTTGGTGATTGCGGTCAAGGGGCCGTTCACGTCGAAGACCTTGGCGTTTACGTTCCCGATGCCGAACTCCTTGAGCCGGGCTGTATGCTTGGCGATGTAGTCCCGCGCGGATTCCTCGTCGGCGAACAGGTAGATGCCGCCCGCCTCACGTTCGGCCTGGTTCTCGGTCCATATCTTCCAGATGAAGCCCGGTTCGTCCGGGATGGACCGGGCGAGCCCGTCCATGGCCTCGGTCATCTCCGGGCCGAAGGGGCCGTCATAGGCAAAATCGAACTGCACTAGTTTCATGGGGACGCACCTTTTCCTGTCACGCCCGCACAGGGCGTCGATGACGTGTTTGGGTCCTGCCAGATGGACTTAGGTAGAGAGGGCTTGTACTGGCCGCCACCCTCCGCACATAAGAAAATGTTTACCATTTAAGTACTTCAAGAGGCATTGACATGTATGGACGCGCCCGTGACTTGCTTACACTCGGCTCAGGTAACCTAAAGGTCACCCTGTTTGTGTTTAACTGACAGCCCCAATGGAATGTTTTGGAAACGGCAGTCTGGACAATATGGCTTGAAATTCCTCTTCGTGGTGTTGGCTGGCCGGTATTTTACACTTGATTATTGGCTCTTTGATTCAGATGCTGCGATGTTAGAGTGGCAAATTGGAGTTGTGCTGTCGGCCAGCACCAATAGGCTGAAGATCTATCACCCAATAACTTCCAGCGTTTGAGTTTTTGCATGGCGATTGCAAAGAAAAATTATTTGACACGCCGCAGATTGTGCGCCTGGGCACAACCGAAAAAGCATGTGACCCACGCTTTGTTTCTATTCGTCATATTAATAGGTGTGACCTTTTACGATGTCTCGACGGCAAAGGCGGCCTGTGCCGACTCACCGCGCGCAGGAGTGGACTGGACTGGTTGTGACAAAAGACACCTGCATTTGAAGAATAGAGATCTCGGCGGCGCAATTTTTACGGGAGCAGATTTGAGCCGAAGCGACTATCTTGGAGCAAATTTGGACAATGCCTCCTTGGCAGGCGCAAATCTCTCCCGTGCTCGGTTCGACAATGCAAATCTCATAAAAGCTGATTTTTCACGCGCGCACGCTTATCGTGCGCGTTTTCGCAATGCCATTATGACGCAGTCATCTCTTATTGAAGCTGATTTTCATCAAGCGGATTTTGGTGGAGCGAATCTCCAAGAAACGGATTTAGCCGAAGCAAACTTTCAAGAAACCTCGTTCCGTGAGGCGAACCTTCGGCAAGCTGATCTACGACGAAGCAATCTTGCACGCGCTGACCTGACCCTTGCAGATTTAGAGGGCGCGATCATTGAGAATGCTAACTTGTACCGCTCGACTGTGAAAGGCACTGATCTTTCAAAGACACGAGGTATGAGCAACTCACAAATTGCGGTTGCTTGTGGAGATTCGGCGACAAAGCTCCCGGACAACATTAAGGCGCCCGAACACTGGCTTTGCTCTGATAGCGATTAGGCGGATATCTTGAACAAAGCCAGTGTGATCTGTCATGTGTGGACATTTATGGACCCCGCACGGCGCTGGCATGCGGGTGATGTCGGTGTTCGGATCATGCCGCGGGCGGGCGGCCTTATAAGTTTCTCCTATCGCCAAAAGCGCTCAGGGGTGTCCTGTCAGAGCAAAATGCGTTGAAGCGGGCAAGGCGGTCATCTAGCGCCTAGCCATGACCAAACGCAGCCCCTTTCGCTATTTCAATACGTCGCCCGAGATCATACGCCTGGCGGTCATGATGTACATTCGCTTCCCACTCTCACGACGGAACGTGGAGGATCTCCTTCACTAGCGTGGCATCGATGTCAGCCACGAAACAGTCCGCTTTTGGTGGCAGCGGTTCGGACCAATGTTCGCGGCGGAGATCCGAAAGCGACGGATCGAGGGCATGCAATCAAGCCTCTGGCGATGGCGTCTGGACGAGGTGTTTGTGAAGATCAACGGTGAGCAGCACTATGTGTAGCGAGCCGTCGACCATGAGGGCGAGGCCCTGGAAAGCTTCGTGACGAAGAGGCGCGATAAGAAAGCAGCATTGAAAATTGGCTTAGCTGCGCTCTACCGAGACTGGTTCGCGTTTATCTGCCACTTCCCCTCCTAAGAGTCTTTTCAACCCTCCATCCCCTCTTGTCCGGTCAGTCCTTGTCGTGGGCGCCCTCTTCATCCTCGTCTCCACCATGGCCGATAAGGTCCTTTATCCGCGGAGGAATATCGTCCTCAGAAAATTTGCTCTGCGCCTTAACATCGTGGACAAAGGCAATGATATCCGCGAGTTCGTCTCCATCAAGCTCAATCTGCTCACCGAGCTCCTCGCGCTGCAGATATACCATTGCCTCAGCGCCGCGCCACATCTTCGCGGCGAAATCGAAGGGATTCATGGGTGTTGGCATGCCCGCAGCGTCCAGAGGCGGCGCATCTTCGCCACCCACCCCATTGACCGCATGGCACACCACGCATCCCTTGCTCGCAAAGAGCTGACCGCCGCGGTCCGCATCCATGCTTGGCATCATCAGCCCCGGCGCCATCATGCCAGAGCCCATCATGCCAGAGCCCATCATGCCGCTTGTCCCGGATTGATTGCCGGCGGAATGTTGCGTGGCCAAGGCAGGTCCTGTCAATATAACGGCGGCGCTTGCAGCAACAACACAAACCGCGAGAGTAATCTGTCTCATCAATTCATCCTCCTTGTAAGTTACTATCGGTCACTGGGTCGGTTTCTACGCTCCCAGATCTTACCAACAACTTTTCGCACTAAATATTGCCCAACGAATGTCAATCATCCCTCCTTTATTCTTTGCGCATGCGCATTGATCCACATCAACGGTCGCTGTCTTCGCCATTGCAAAGCGGGAATCCGGAGTGGTCGCAACGTGATGAACCGTCCCCGGCACCTCGATCCGGCGCATGATCTTGGATGTCCGGGCACTGACGGGCGCGTCCATACATATCAAAGCCGGGTGGCCTTTTTATTGCGTCTTCAATCTCGATCCTTAATAGCCTCGTACCCAATGATGACGTCCAGCAATTCGGTAGTAATTTCGCTTTGCCGAGCAGATCGGGTTTCGGAATTCAGAATTTCCAGCCGTTCATCGATGGATTGTTCGGCTTGCTGCATCCGGGCAAGGCGGGCCGCGTTTTCTGTGACCAAGGCTTCAGCTGCGGCGCGGAACATACTGGCAAACAGATAGCCGCGGATCAGCCCAGCAAGCAGGTTGTCCGGCGGTAAGTTGAAAACCGGTAAACTGCGAGATTTCCAGGCGCGATGGGCAAGGTCTTCGATCAATTCGGCTTCGAGGGGTAATAGGCGCCGCGCAACCGGAATTTGCTGGCCGTGTGCGGAGCGCTCGGTGAAGACGAGTGTGACCACAACGTCACCGAACGGGCTGTCGCGGCGGATGCCGTCGAGACGAGTGACTAGGTCACCCGCAAGCCGCCCGAGTCCGTCGGCCGTGGCGGGAGGCAGTAACGTGCTTTCGACTTGCACCCCCAAATCCGTCAACGCATCCTCCATCTGGGCGCCTACACACAGTACGCGGACGACGCTGTCCGTCGGAGCACGTCGTTGCAGTTGCCTCGACACCTCGTCGGCCAAGATCTCGTTGTAGTTGCCGCAAAGTCCGTGGTCCGAGCCGAAGGTAATGACGACCTGCGCCGCCTTCTCCTGCGATGTCAAAACAAGCGGTCCGTTATGATGCAGGAAGGCCTGAAAACCGTCCAGGACGGTGTCAAGATAGGCGCCTATGGAACGTGCAGCCTGTTCGTATGGAAACGCATTGATGGCCGAGAGCGTTTTCATCGTGTGCACGATACCCCGAATGCTTTTAAGTGTATCGACACTGCGGGTCAGGGTTTTAAGCGTCTGGGCCATGACTGTCCGTCTTCTGGGTGATCGCATCTCTTGCAGCATCGAGTATCCACGCGCGATCCTCATCGCTCAGCGGTTCGTTTGCCGCGATGTGCACCTCAATCTCTCGTGCACCGCTACGCACCGCGCGTCGGACCGCCGTCATGGCAGCATTTATATCCGCCTCCCCTAGATTATCGAAGAGCCCCTCCATTGCGGATAGCTGGATCGCAAGTTGCTCGCCAGCAGACATTGGATCACGTTCAGGCTGGCGAAGTGCGGCGCGCACTGAAGCACCCCGGGTAAGCCGCGCCTTGGTGGTCTCGTCAAGTCGCGTGCCAAAGCGGGCGAACTCCTCCAACTCCTCGAATTGCGACAGCGTCACGCGCAGGTTTCCGGCGACATCGCGGAAAACGCGGCTTTGCGCCTTACCGCCCACGCGCGATACCGACATCCCCAGATCGACGGCAGGAAACTGATTCTTGCGCACGAGGCGCGGCGAGAGATAGATCTGCCCGTCCGTAATCGAGATCAGGTTCGTGGGGATATAGGCCGACAGATTTTCGGCCTGGGTCTCGACCACCGGCAACGCTGTGATTGACCCGCCACCGGCCTGCGCGGTGAACTGCCCCGCCCGTTCCAACAGCCGGGCATGGACATAGAAAATATCACCCGGAAAGGCCTCCCGGCCTGGCGGGCGGCGCAATAGGAGCGACAACTCCCGGTAAGATCGCGCGTGGTGGGTCAGGTCATCCATCACGATGAGCACATCGCGTGCTTTCGCGGCAAAGCTTTCAGCAATCGACATGGCCGCAAAGGGCGCGATGTAGGAAAGGCCTGGTGCCTCCTCGTCTCCCACGGAGATCACGACGGTGTTCTCCATCATCCCACCTTCCCTGATGGCACCAATGACCCTAGCCACAGCATCACCGCGCTGACCGATGGCACAATAGATGCAGAGCACACCGGTTCCGGTCTGGTTCAGGATCGTATCGACGGCGATAGAGGTCTTGCCGGTCTGCCTGTCACCAATGATCAGTTCGCGCTGACCAAGTCCGACTGGAACCGCCGCATCAATTGCTTTGATGCCCGTCGCCAAGGGCCGCGAAACAGCAGAGCGATGCAGGATCGCGGGAGCCTCGACCTCTATCGGACGTTCTGTCGCCGCGTCAATGACCCCCTTGCCGTCGCAAGGACGGCCCAGGGCATCGACGACCCTGCCCAAGAGCGCTGGTCCGACCGGCACGCTGGCCACCTTGTTGGTGCGCCGCACGTCCTCGCCTACCATCACACGCTCGGACGGACCAAGAAGAACGACACCCAGGCGTCCAGGCTCCAGATCGAAAACGATGCCGCGAACCCCGGAGGCAAATTCCAGTAACTCTTCCGAAAGCGCCCGTGCTAACCCAGTTACAATCGCGATCCCGTCACCGACCTCTGTGACCATGCCGAGTTCGCTCAGCTTGGGCACGGGGGCAGGCATGTCGAGCAGCGCCTGGATCATCTCGTTCGTGGTGGTGCAGCTTGTCTCATCCTCTGTGTTCATCAACTCGTACTTTTCGTAATCCGGCTGTTGGCAATCCCCTCTTCCAGCAGCGCATGGAGCCCATCAATGTAGGTGTCTACGGTCCAAGCCACCTGCGCGCCGCCCAAACGTAAGATCAAGCCTGGGGCCTGATCTGCGTCGGTCTCAAAGCGCAGTGTGACCTCCGGGAGCAGATTCTGCAGATCCGCCTTCAACCGATCACGTGCGCCTTGGGGCAGCGATGCGTGGGTGGTCGCAACAGCCTCGTTGCTGTCGACGGCTGACATGCGTAGATCCTCGGAAATCGGGGCAAGTCGCTTTGCGGCATGGATAACTAAACGCTCCTCCAATGTCTCATCGGCCAAGTCCCCGAGTGCCTTGCGGGTCAGAGACAATAATGCCGCCGCCCCCAACCGACGCAACTCGGCGGCAAATTTTTGGGCTTCCTCATCACGCTGCTCATTCCGTTCCTTCCGTTCACGCTCCAATCTTTCGCGGGCCCTCGTCAACAATTCGTCGCGTTCTTCCTCAGCCTTCTGACGGATGCTATCTATCATCGCGGATTGGCCGGAGCTAAACGCCGAAAGCTTATCCTGATAGTCGGTCTCTGCCGCTTCGGCCCTTTTTCGGACGCGCAACGCCTCAGACATCCTGTCGGCTATCTCCACTTCGCGAGCGTCAATACCGTCAAGAATTGGACGGTAGAGAAAGCGCTTCAGCAACCAAACCAGAATCAGAAAGTTGACGATTTGGGCTGCGACCGTGATCCAGTCAATCGACATTGCTCAACTGGCCGCCCCCTGGGCCGCATCCAGAACCGCGTTCCAGAACGGATTGGCGAAGAGCAGGATCATTGCGACGACGAAACAGTAGATCGCCGTGGATTCGATCATTGCTAGACTGACAAACAGCGTCCGCGACAAGGTCGCAGACGCATCGGGCTGCTGGGCGATGGCGCTTAAAGCCGTCGCCGCTGCGCGCCCCTCGCCCAACGCTGGACCAATCGCACCAAAAGACACGGTCAGACCGGCGGTAAAAATTGAAATGGCGGCTATGAGAGCGATATCTGTCATTGGGTTTCCTTTGCGTTCTCCGGTGAGTTCGGCTCGGCTGTGGCAGAGGAGATATAGACCGTCGCCAGAATGGCGAAGATGTAGGCCTGTATCAGCCCAGTCAGGAGCCCCAGCATGTCCATAACGACAGGGAAGAAGAATGGTGCCACGCCCAGAAGAATTGCGGCGATCACCGCCCCACTCATAATGTTGCCGTATAGCCGGATGGCGAGTGATAGGCCGCGCGAAAATTCGCTGATGATGTTGAAGGGCAGCATAATCACCGATGGTTCAAGATAAGTTTTCAGATACCCCCCCAACCCCCGGCTGGTTATCCCGAAGATCGGCACTGCTATCAAAACAGACAGCGCCAACCCAGCGGTAGTCGAAAGAGAGGCAGTGGGCGGGCGAAATCCCGGCACCACCATCATGAGGTTCGATATGACGATGAACAGAAAAAGGGTTCCCACAAAGTAAAGCAGCCCATGCCCCGGCCGGTGCCCGATTTCCGCAATTTGGCCTTCGATGCCCTGCACGATCACCTCGAGCATCGTACGCCAGCGGTTGGGTGGCACCTCCGGGCGCAACTTGCGGGTGATCACCATGGACATACCCGTCAGCAGCGCCATAACAATCCAGGTACTGATGATGGTAGCATTGATGGGAATGCCCCAGGCTTCGAACACAATAGTGCTGTCCGGTGTCAGATCCATCAGATGTCTCCCCGAGCGAGTTGGGGCTGAGCAATGGTGATGGCAATAAAACGTACGATCAGAAACGATGCGGCATAACCCAGAAAGGCCCAGCCCCCCAATTGAATGACGAACCAGCCGACAGCCAGCAACAGGGCGATCCGCAAACTTGCGCTGAGCAGCAGAATCGCCGTTGGTCGCGGCGCGCATAATGCCATCCGCATTCCGAATGCGAGGCCCACGAAAAACAGCGCGCTGACTCCCGTGCCGACCGCCAGACCCAACATGAGCGCGTGCCAATCAATTCCTGTCACTGGCCGCTCCCTTCCTTGCCGACCCACGCCCAGGCAATTAGACCGCCCAGCACCACACCGCCGAGGATCAACGCGATGGTCCACGAGAAATTCTGTGGCGCGAGCCCGTCGAGCCAGTGTCCTAGAAAAGCACCTCCAACGGTGGGTACAGCAATTGACCAGCCAATCATACCGAAGGTGCCAACGCCCCGCAGCGGGCTGGGACCTGGATTGTCGCGTGCGCTTTTCATTCGCTCGGCGCGGCGTCCGATTTCATCAGCCGATCTATCCCCATTTTCTGTCATAGCTGTGGCTTCCGCAAACTGGCGAAGCGACGCACCATGTGGGCCTCCAACCGCGACAAGGCGGAGCGCGCTACGCGTTCATCATCTTGCACCTCAATGAACGTCTCACGCACCGTGTCGCGGAGCGTGCCGAGGTTTTCACCTTCGACGCCGCGCCGGACCGCAACTTCAATCGCATGGCCCCTCTTAACCAGCACCCCTTCGTCTATACCAAAGACCCGCTCGCGCCCTTCCGGTGTCATCAACGTCAGCACTGAGGGCACCAACGCAGTGACGAAATCTATATGATTGGGAAAGATCCCGAACCGGCCGTTCTCGGCAACCGCGGTCAACCCTATTGCACGACCCTCAAAAAGTGCCCGCGTGGGAAGACGCAACGTAACATGCATGTCGTTTGCCATGCTCATCTCACCGTCTCCAGATCCGCCAAACCGCCAATCATGTAATAGGCGCTTTCGGGCAGGTCGAACTTGCTCTGGTCGAGGATCGTTTCGCACCCCGCTAGTGTCGTTTCAATTGGCACAAGCTTGCCCGCCGTGCCCACAGAAGCCGCCACAGTGGAAAATGGCTGGGTCAAAAACCGCTCTAGTCGTCTTGCCCGTGCAACAGTGGTGCGATCATTCGCAGAAAGCTCTTCGATCCCCAACATAGCGATTATGTCGCGCAGCTCTTCATACTCGGCAAGCGTGCGGCGCACGGCACGGGCAATGTCGTAGTGACGCTGCCCGACCACCGAGGGTGTCAGCATGACGGACGCCGATTCCAATGGATCGATGGCCGGATAGAGTCCCTCGCTTGCCCGTTTGCGCGACAGGACCACGGAGGCTGAAAGATGCGAAAAGATATGGGCCGCCGCCGGGTCGGTGAAATCGTCCGCTGGCACGTAAACCGCTTGAATCGACGTGATCGCCCCATTGCGGGTCGAAGCGATACGCTCCTGCAGAGCGGCCAGTTCAGTGGCAAGCGTGGGCTGATAACCTACGCTCGAAGGCATCCGACCCAATAGCCCTGACACCTCCGAGCCCGCTTGAACAAAGCGAAAGATATTGTCGATCAGCAAAAGTACGTCTTGGCGTTTTTCGTCTCTAAAATACTCAGCTATGGTCAGGGCGGAATTGCCCACCAAGAACCGTACGCCGGGAGCCTCGTTCATCTGACCGAAGAGCATCACGGTCTTGTCGCGCACACCCGCCTCGCCCATTTCGCGGTAAAGTTCTTCGGCCTCGCGCGACCGCTCGCCGATACCGCAGAACAGACTAACACCATGATGGTGCTGCACGGTGTTGTTGATCAATTCGGTAAGCAGGACCGTCTTGCCAACGCCCGCCCCGCCAAACAGACCGGTCTTACCGCCACGCTCAATCGGCGACAAAAGATCGATGGCCTTGATCCCGGTTTCGAGAACTTCGGCCCTCATTATACGATCCTCCAAAGCGGGTGGGGCACGGTGGATCGAGTGACGGGCTGTCGCGGCCGGAGCCGGCAAGCCGTCGATTGGAGCGCCAAACATATTTATCATTCGGCCGAGCACCTGGTCGCCGACTGGTACCTTTATCGCGGCGCCAGTGGCGCGCACCGGCGCGCCCAGCCCGAGGCCGCGCACTGGGTCGAGTGCCATGCAGCGCACCACACCGCCACCCACCAGAGACGCCACTTCGAGCGCAATATCACCGACGTAAAGCAAGTCATAGATATGCGGCACCGGATCCGGAAAGGCTGCGTCCACAGTCCCGCCGCGAATGGCCACGATAGTGCCGTTGGATGTTGAGGTCAGTTCGGTGGATGAGTTCGGTCGCAAAGCTTTATCCTACCTTACTTTCGAGACTCTAGTGCCCGCCCGTCCTTCCAGAATGGCGACGGCCTCGTCCAGTCGGCCGATCCCCGCGAAACCGCCGGTCGACGCAAAGTCGCAGGCGGCCGTCACCTTCGGGCCCATGGATCCGGCCGGAAGGCCCAGCGCGCAGGCTTCGGTCGGAGTCAGGTTGGAAATCCGCGCGGCGTTTTTTGTGCCGAAGTCGCGATAGACTGCCTCTACATCCGTCAAGAGCAGTAATGCATCGGCTTTGAGCTGACGCGCCAGAAGTGCGCTTGCAGCATCCTTGTCAATCACCGCCTCGATGCCGATCATGCTACCGTCTTCGAGGCGTAGGACCGGAATTCCACCACCGCCGGTACAAATCACTATTACGTTCTGATCCAGTAATAATTGTAGAACTCGCATGTCCGGAATTTCAACGGGCCTGGGAGAAGGAACCACACGACGCCATTTTGCCCCATCCCGCGCTATCTTCCATCCTGCCGCCCTTGCCAGCGCTTCGGCTTCGTCCTTCTCATAAACGGGCCCAACAAATTTTGTCGGGTTGCCAAACGCCGGGTCGTGACCGTCAACCAGAACCTGCGTCAGCAGTGTTGCGACGAGACGACTGTGACCAAGTGCGTTCTCGAGTTCTTGCTCAATGATATAGCCGATCATTCCCCCGGTTTCGGCACCAAGTACATCGAGTGGAAAAACCGATTCAGGTTTGTAAGCTGCACCCTGCAACGCTAGTAAGCCGACCTGCGGGCCATTACCATGAGTAATAACCAAACGGTGGCCCGCGCACACTATCTTCGCCAATGACGCGACAGCCACCCGTACGTTAGCTCTCTGCACTTTGGCAGTCAGCGGTTCCCCCCGTTTGAGAAGTGCGTTGCCACCCAATGCTGCAACTATCAACATCTCAACCTCCCAGTGTTGCGACCAAAACCGCCTTTATCGTGTGAATTCTATTCTCGGCTTGATCAAAAACGATGGAGGCCGGGCTCTCGAAAACCTCCTCAGTCACCTCCATGGCTTTGATTCCAAACTCGCGCGCGATCTCGGCCCCGACCGATGTATCAGTATTGTGAAAGGCCGGCAGGCAGTGCATAAACCGCGTCCGAGGATTGCCGGATTTGTTCATCACTTCGGTATTGACCTGATAGGGCATGAGCAGTTTGATCCGTTCGCCCCATTTCTCTTTCGGCTCGCCCATCGAGACCCAAACGTCGGTGTAGACGAAATCGACACCTTTCACTGCTTCTTCTATATCTGCGGTCAGGGTCAACCGCGCGCCGGTTTCTTTGGCAATCGCCAGCGCTTCATCATGGATTGCACGGTCGGGCCATAAGCTATCAGGCGCGCAAATCCGTACGTCCATCCCCATCTTGGCGCCACCAATCAGCAAGCTTACGCCCATGTTGTTGCTCGCATCCCCCAGAAAGGCGTACGAAACCTCGCGCAGCGGCTTCTCTGCGTGTTCCTGCATAGTCAGAAAATCAGCCAGAATCTGTGTAGGGTGGAATTCGTCCGTCAGACCATTGTAGACAGGAACGCCAGCATAATCGGCAAGCTCCTGCACGATCTTCTGGCCAAAACCGCGATACTCAATCGCATCATAAGCTCGGCCCAGTACACGTGCGGTATCCTTAACCGTCTCCTTGTGGCCCAGATGGGTCCCCGTCGGCCCAAGGTAGGTGACTGTTGCACCTTGGTCATGTGCGGCCACTTCGAAACCGACACGGGTGCGTGTGCTGTCTTTTTCAAAAATTAACGCAATTTCCTTGCCTTTCAGCCGCTCAACCTCGTTGCCAGCGTATTTTGCAGCCTTCAGGTCAGCCGACAATTTGAGCAAGAACGCAATTTCTCCCGGTGTGAAATCGCGTAGCGACAGGAAGTGCCTATTTTTAAGATTGAAAGCCACAGATATCGTCCTTTCAGAGTTCAAGCAGCATCACGAATGGTCGGGCAACTCATGCAGCGGCTGCCGCCACGCCCACGGCCCAGCTCTGCCCCCGGCACCTCCAAAACCTCGATCCCAGCAGCCCGCAAATCAGCATTGGTGTCATCGTTGCGGTCATAACCGACGACCAAGCCTGGACGCAGCGCCAGCACATTGTTGCCGTCGTTCCATTGCTCACGCTCTTGTTCGGAAGGATTGTCGCCGCCGGTGGGCACAATTCGAAGCGACTTCAGCCCCATCGCCTCGGCCACCACCTCAAACATCGGGCGCGGGTCGGCACGTATTTCCAGTGGTTTGGCGCCTTCGCCCGGGCGAAGATCATAACAGGTTATCTCGTCCGCAACCTCTTTGAAGCTGGTCACTACATCTCCGCCACAGAAGGTGAAGACCGTATCCAGATGCATGGCAGAACGCGTTTTCGGTATCTGACAGGCAATAATTCGCTCAGCCCGCCCCTGATTGAAGAGGGCCTTGGCCAGCAACCCGACTGCCTGGGGTGAGGATCGTTCGCCCATACCGACCAGCACGAGCCCGTCTCCCACCGGCATGATGTCACCGCCCTCAAGTGTGGCCAAGCGGTGGTCGGCCTCCGGGTCGCCCCAGATCACCTCGACTTTCCCCGCGAACTTGGGATGGTGGTGATAGATCGCGGCGGTAAGCAGCGTCTCCGGCCGACGGGCCTGCCAATACATCGGGTTCAGTGTGACACCACCATAGATCCAGGCGCTGTTGTCGCGGGTGAACAGAAAATTCGGCAGGGGCGGCAACACGAAGCCTTGTGGCCCCAAGTAGCTGCCGAACATGCCCTTCGGAATGAAAGGCAGATCATCGACTGCCAGCCCTCCAATCAGGAACCGAGCAAGTTCTTCACCCGGCAACTCCTCCAGCCAGGCCCGCAGTTCATCCAGCATGCCCACGCCAATGTCCTGCGACTTCACGCGCTGGTTCAGCACCCAAGACCGCGCCTCGGGGATGTCCAGGGTTTCGCCTAAAAGGGCGCCAACTTCCAGCACTTCGACCCCTTCGTTTCGCATCGTTTCGGCAAAAACGTCGTGGTCCTTCTGTGCCTGTTTCACCCAGAACACGTCATCGAACAGCAGTTCCTCACAATTTCTCGGCGTCAGGCGACGGTGAGCTAGGCCTGGTCGACAGATGACAACCTGCCGCAGTTTCCCGGTTTCCGAATGCACGCCTAATGATAGTTCAGCCAAGTCCTTGTTCCTTTTCCAGCAGATTAGAGTACGGCCGCGATACTGATCGCGACGGAGATAAACACGGTTAAAATCAACAACAGCGGCCAGATGAACGCGATCCAGCGATCATAGGAGATGCGCCCGATCGCCAGCCCACCGATCACAACCGCAAAGGTAGGATTGATCAGGTTTACCAACCCATTGGCAGACTGATAGGCAGTCACCACTAGATCGCGGCCCACACCGGCAAAGTCAGCAAGCGGCGCAAGGATCGGCATCGACAGAACAGCAAGCCCCGATGAAGATGGCACGAAAAAGCTCATCCCAACTTCGATCCAGAACATCAAGTTGATGAACGCAAGCTCACTCAGCCCCCCCAGCGATTGCTCGGCGCTGTTTAGGATCGTATCCGCGATCAGACCTTGTTCCATGATCACGACGATGCCACGAGCCAGTCCGACGACCAGCGCCACGCCCAATAGATCGCGCGCGCCGTCCACAAAGCTCCCGGTCAGTTTCTTCTCGCCCATACGGGAGATGATCCCGATAAGCAGTGCAGAACCAAAGAATAGAGCGCCCATGCGCGCCATCCACCAGCCCTGCGAGGACACACCCCAAATCATCACCGCGAAGGTCAGCCCAAAAATCACCAGAACGATTTTCTGGGTGACATTGAGCGTAACGTCGTCGCCCTTTTCGGCCCTGTCTTGCAGGAACAGTTTGCGATGCGCCGCGGCTTGTCGCGCCACGATGGAGCGGGACGGGTCGGCCTTCACCCGCCGGGCATAGCGCATGACATAAGCGGCACAGATGGCAAAACCGCCCAGGAGAAGCAGTACCCGCAACACGATACCGTCAGTAAAGGGGATACCTGCCGAGTTCGAAGCGATGACGGTTGCAAAGGGATTTATGGTGGACCCCAGAACTCCGATGCCCGCACCTATCAGGATGATCGCAACGCCGGTCACTGCGTCATAGCCTGCGGCGATCATCACCGGAATCAGAATGGCGTAGAAAGCCAGTGTTTCCTCAGCCATGCCATAGGTGGTACCGCCGATGGCAAACAGCGCCATCATGATCGGAATCATCCAGATTTCGCGTCCTTCGAATCGCTGCATAGCGCTCTGGATACCGGTGTTGATGGCGCCTGTCGCATTCACGACGCCTAGAAACCCACCTAAAAAGAGCACAAACAAAGCAACGTCGATCGCATTGGCCGCGTAGCTGTCAGGGTCGTAGAAGCCTGCAATAGGGGCCAGAAAGACCTCTGCAATTCCCTGCGGATTTGGATCGACCGTCTTGTAGGTTCCAGCCACGGCAATCTCGCGACCGGCACTCTCGCTCATGACACGGTCATAGGTTCCCGCCGGAATGATCCAGGTTAGCGCGGCAACCAAAATTATCAGGAGGAAAAGGATTGTATAAGCGGTTGGGAATCGCGACGCCAATTCCTGATCGGGATTTGTTGTTGTATCAGTTTCGGCAGACATTTTTAGTCTCCATCTCCTATCAGGCCGCATTTTCTGGGCCGTACGGTGAAAACAAACACTTACCTGAAATTGACGTGGTTCGATCAGTACTCGCTGTACTGGTTCATGTTAAACCTACGCAACCAAGCGCCCCCTGCCATTGATCGAAATCAAATGGAAATTAAATTTTTCCTGCGTATTAGTAAGCCGCTAGGGAAGATCTGACCGGCCAATCTTGCAATAGTCTTAAGGCTACAAAGGAGGGCATCAAAGGTCTCGGTTGGCCACGAAGATTCCGGCATACTTTGTTGAACGGAAGATTCAACACCCTGCAAGGCAAATTGCTTCCTTGACCTCACGTACATTGAAATTCGTCGATTAGCAGGCTTTCTAGACATGCTCAGACCGCCTCCTCTTTGCGGTCATTGATAACTGCCGCGGATGGTATTCGCTGGAGAATCAGTGCGAACAGCTGATCAAATTTTTCCCGCCGCTTGTCATTGAAGAGGGGATTACTATTCTCCTCGAATGCGGCATTGATCTCGACCCAATCGTCCTTGGTCAAGACTTGGAGCGCCAAGGGTAAAACCGTCCGCTCTTCTCGTTGCATGTGGCACAGTTCGTGATCAGCGAATGATTTTGCCGCATGGCAAAACCACCTACGAGCGTCAGGGTGGCTGGAGTACATTTCCAGCGATTGCCTCAACTCGTTGATGAGGTCCAATCCATCCGCGTGGTCAGCACAAAGCCTATCGATAAGGCCGCTGGATCCAGGATCACGGAAGCGGATCGCCTTGAAGAGGTAATCTTCCTCTTTCGGATGGTGGAACGTTGCAGGGAAGCTCTCGACGTAGTCGAGCAGCAAGAAAAGGAGATCGAAGTCCGGCATCCACGCTTTCCCATGCAGTGCCCCCGAAAGGTTTTCCAGGCAATGCGTGACGAGGCCAATCTCGTAGTGCTCGCTGCGGATTATGCGGTATGCCAAGGTCATGATAGAAGACCCTCTATTTCTCTAAATTCTGATCCCGACATCTGATTGCTCCCTAGCAGACGGTTTCTGTCGCGATGGGCAGGCTCGTGGGCCATAGCATTCGGCAAGCCTTTAGTTGTGATACTGAGAAGACGGATGACGATGATTTTTGTTACAGTTCGGCCGTAACCGCTACGGTTCCCATCTGGTTTGATCGCCAATGTCGCGGGGAAAATCCAGATACCCATGGAACGAACGCAAAGACGCTAGAAGTCCTGAGTGTTCGACGAGATCAAGTAGCGTTGGATGTAGAAGGAATTGCCGACGGCGGGCGGCACGAATAACGCAGAAGCGATGAAGTGAAGCCGGGGCTCAAATGCGCGCCATGATCACTCCAGTTGTGGGACGAATTGTTGATTGAAGCTATCGGTCCGATTGTTCAAGCGACTGGCCGTCAGCATTTGGCTTCTGAGGCCTAATTCCCCTAAGCCGTGACCAGTGGACCGTGATGTGCCAGCCATTTGGTCTCGCGTTAGAGACGGCATGCGTAGAAACATTATTGGTTATCTCTAGGCGAACAGCATCGGACATTCCCGGGCGCATTTGTTGCGCAGGATTATGTATATCAAGTGTAGAGTTCCAAGCCCGGCGAGTAGGCAGAAGAACGAGATATAGGCATAGCGCAACAGCAGAATGTCGAGGGTAACCACGGCGATCAGCGTAAGTCCGAAGTATTTGACATGCAGGTATCTTGACATCAGCGGCGGCACGATAATCAGGAACAGGTATATCACGTAGGTCATCTCGCGCGGCATCAGGTAGTCGAGCAACATGGTGCCTTCATAGGCCAGCGAGTCCCGATTGATCGTCACATTAACCCAGTCGGGGTTGAGCACATGCGGAACATAGAGTGCAATTCCGAATGCGGTCCCGACTAGTGCGAAGGCCAGAAACAGGGACTTTCGTGGGCTGTCCGGTGGCTCCAGCACATAGACTGAAAAGGGAATCCATATCGGCCACATGAACCATGTGAAAAAAATGAAACCCAGTGCGCCCCACAAGACGGTAAAGGGATCGGCGCTGTTCATGCCCACCCAGACATTGCCTTCCAAGAACTGTTGGGCGCCCGCAAAGAGCGGCATCAACGCAATCGGCAGATACCGTCTGTTGATGTTCCAGGCCTTCCAGCTGGCGAAGGCGCCGCCGACAACTAGGAAGCCGCTAGCGGCAAAACTGACAGGAGCAGAAAGACACATAGGTTTCTCTTACCTGAGCAATGCGGGTGCCAAGCACGCCATCGTTGCGGGGTGGCCAGAACGTGAATGTCGATTTGGCCAATTTCCCGACGGATTTCCTAATCGTGGACGAATGGGCAGAGCCCAGCTTGAATTAGGAAAATTCTTGCACTCCAAGACAAGCACTTTAAGTGATCGTTTTACTGGGCGGCAAGCCTCAATCTTCCGACTTTTCTTAATAAACCGCCTCCCTTCTGGTCAGGTTTGTTTGGCGGCGCCAAATACCGACTTTGACAGGTTTTGACACGTATTGTCGCGCCCGGTGGTGCAAGGGGAAAGGTGTGCCTGGAGGCAGTGATAAATCACTCAGTCGACATTCACCACTGAGGCTCCATTCAAACAACTATCCTGTCGACAGGAATGGACGGTCAGTGCAAGTACATTGACACAATGCTCTACTTGAGCGGCCTTTCACCAAAGCACGAGCTAACTCATGACGATTCTAGATCAGCCTATCTTATTCGGATTGATCGCCATTTTTGTTTACTTCCTGGGCATCGCAAGCGCATTTGACGCAATTATGAAAGCGCGGACATCCCAGGGTGCCATTGCTTGGGCAGTCGTTTTGATAACCCTGCCGTATTTGGCGCTACCGCTATACTGGTTCTTCGGACAAAGAAAATTCCACGGATACACCCTTGCGCGAAGGTCTGGCGACCGTGAAGTTCGTAGTTTGGCCGATAATTTGACCCAGTACGTGCTTAACCTGGAAGGCGTGCTACCAGGTGATCGGGCTGCAATAGAAGCAGTCGAAAGGTTGGCAAAGTATCCCTTCACCGGACAGAATAAGGTCGAACTTCTAATCGATGGACGAGCTACTTTTAACAAAATTTTCGACGGAATTGAAGACGCTCAAGATTACATCCTCATTCAATTCTACATCGTTCGTTCGGACAGCATAGGTCGTGCACTGCAGGAGCGGTTAATTCGCAAAGCCAAAGCAGGTGTTCGAGTCTTCTTTCTTTATGACGAGATCGGAAGTCGTCAGATTTCAGGATCGTACGTAGCGGCGCTACGCGACGCGGGAATCGCGGTGTCCAGCTTCAAAACCACTAAAAGCCGTCGGAGTCGATCCCAATTGAACTTCCGCAACCACCGCAAGATTGTGGTCGTGGACGGCCGCGTCGCCTATGTGGGCGGTCATAATGTCGGCGATGAATATCTTGGGTGCCACACCAAGTTTGGGCCCTGGCGGGATACACATGTCAGAATCGAAGGGCCTGCGGTACAAGGCGTTCAGCTTTCTTATCTTGAAGACTGGTATTGGGCTACCCACACTGTTCCAGACCTCCAATATTTACCAGAACCAGCCCCGGGCGGTGATAAGAAGGTACTGGTCCTACCGTCAGGACCTGCGGATGATTTCGAAACCTATAACCTATTCGTGGTCCAGGCGATCCTGGCTGCCTCACAAAGGCTTTGGATCGTGAGTCCATATTTCGTTCCAGACACCAGTGTCATGGCCGCCCTCAAACTGGCGGCGCTGCGTGGCGTCGATGTCCGAATTATGTTGCCAAAAAACTCAGACAATTTACTGGTTGACCTCGCAACCTACTCCTATTTCAAGTCGCTCGATCGCGTTGGTATCAAAATCTATCGTTACCAAGCAGGGTTCCTGCATCAGAAGGTACTACTCATTGACGAAGACGTTGCAACAGTCGGCACAGCGAACATGGACAATCGGTCGTTTCGACTTAATTTCGAAATCACAATTATAATCCTTGACCGTCTCTTCACCAAAGAAGTGGAAAGGATGTTGGAGACGGACTTCGCTCGCTCTTATCAAATAGATATGGCCGAGCTAGAACAGCGCCCATTCTACTTCAAGGTGGCAGTGCAGACAGCACGCCTCCTCGCACCTGTACTTTAGAATTAAATCCCCTATCCAAGCCGTTCGAGATTCTACACGGGACTGCAGCATGATCTTTCGACATATAACCCGCCCCACAGTAAGTCGCGGCCTGTCTCCGGTTCGGTTTTCATTTGACCGATGCCAGGGATGTTTTGAAACGAAACAGTGCAAAACAAAAAAAGACAGCTCCAATCCCGGCTGTAGCCAGTAATTCGGGCCATACAATTTCGACCCCTGCCCCACGATACAAAACCGCCTGCGCGAACTTTATGAAATGGGTCGATGGCAGAACCTGTACCGCATTCTGAAGGGCGGGTGGCATGCTCTCCAGTGGTGTGACCCCGCCCGACAACAGGTTCATCACAACGAAGACTGGGATGGCCAGTAATCCGAATTGTGGCATCGTCGTCGCCAGGGTCGAGAGTGTGATCCCCATCGCAGTTACGGCGAATAAATACACTGCCGAACCAAAGGCAAAGAGCATGATCGAGCCCGCGATAGGTATGCCCAGCAACTCGTGCACAATGACTTGCAGCGAAAGCACCGCCGCCAAAACGATCACCAGCCCGTTCGCCCAGATTTTGGCCAAAATGATTTCGCTGGAGCTAACCGGCATAACTAGCAGGTGCTCGAGAGTTCCGTGCTCGCGCTCGCGGATCACGGCAGCGCCGCTCAGGATGATCGCGAGGATAGTCACGTTGTTGATAATCTGCATTACCGCTAAGAACCAAGTGGAGTCAAGATTGGGGTTGTACTTTGCCCGCACCCGCAGGTCGACTGGCAGGTCAGCGCCGCCGCTGGATCGACTGACGAATTTCAGCAGCTCGGCGTTGATGATACTGGAGATGTAGGTGGCCCCATTTCCGGCAATCGTCATCGCGGTGGCGTCGACGTTAAGCTGGACGACTGGCCGCCGCCTGGCCAACACATCCGCCTGGAAACCGGAGGGAATATCCAGCACGAAGGTGTATCGGCCCGCGTCCATGCCCGAATCGACCGTGCGTAGATCGATCACCTTCGGCGTTTTGAAGTAAGGCGGCAGAAATGCGCCTGTAATCTGTGCCGACAGACTTGACCTATCCTCGTCGACGATGGCGATGGACGCATTATTCAGCTCGGTCTGTACCCCGTGGGCGACGGTGTAGATGGCAACGGTGAACGTATAAATAATCAAGCCCATCAGCACCGGGTCGCGCAGTAGACTGAAGATCTCCTTGACGCCCAGCCGGTAAATATTGGCAATCCAGCGCATGGTTCAGGCCTCCTGCTTCCGCAGCAGTGCGGCAGCAACCGCCCAGAAAAATACACAGAACCCAGCGAGGATCAGGTGGTTGGCATAGAGCGCTGCGAAGCCGAGACCTTTGTTAAAGACGCCGGCGCTTATCTGCTGGAAATAGAGCGCAGGAAAAGCCTGTCCGATAAATGCCGCCCCGCCTTCCAGGGTGGAGACCGGATACATCATCCCCGAAAAATTTACTGTCGGAATTATGACGACGATCGCCGTCGCAAAGATCGCTGCAATCTGCGACCGGACAAATGTTGAGACAACGAGACCGAATGCCGTTGCTGCAGTGGTGAAGAACAGCGCCCCCAACACTAATGCCAAGAAGCTGCCCGGCAACCCAATGCCAAACACCGTCAACATCAGTACAACGAGGCTGGCGAAGCTGATCATCGCGACGCCGATATAGGGCAGTTGCTTGCCCAACAGGAATTCGATCTTGCGGGTGGGTGCGGCGTAAAGATTGAGAATCGAGCCCATCTCCTTTTCACGAACCACGCCGAGCGCCGTCAACATGGCCGGGATCATGATCAGCAACATCATCAGCACGCCAGGTGGGATCGCGTATTGCGAACGAAAGGCCTGATTGTAGCGGAGCCGCGGTTCCACGGTCGCAGGGTAGAAGCTGGGGACCTCCCCGGTCTCCCGCATCGACAGATCACCTAAGTGCGCAAACAGCACGCCTTGCACATAGCCCCGACCGGTTTCTGCACGCGTCGTATTCGACCCGTCGAGCCACGCGCCAATTTGGGGGGTTCGGCCCGCCAAGAGGTCACGGCCATACTCAGGGGGAATGACGACAGCGAGTGCGATATCACCTGCTTTCATGCGACGATCCAGTTCGGCAAAATCGGCTATCGGGCGTCGCTCGTCGAAATAGCGCGAACTCGACATCGCATCGAGGAACATCCGGCTTTCGCGCGACTGGTCCTGATCCAAGGTCGCATAGGATAGGTTCTCTACATCGAAGGTGATGCCGTATCCCATCGCCAGCATCAAGATGATCGGGCCAAGCAGCGCAAATGCTAGCCGAATAGGATCGCGCAAAATTTCCATTGCCTCACGTCGGGCAAAGGCCCAGACACGAGAGGGCGATATCCATCCGATTTCTGGTCCACGCGGGCCGGTCGTGGTCGGGAGGGCGACTGTCCCCTGGGGTGTATTGTCTTCTGCGCCAGCCTCTTCCAGATAAGCGATAAAAGCCTCTTCGAGGGTCGCCGCGCCTCGCTGCTGGCGCAACGCGTCGGGCGTGCCCTGTGCCAACACCTTGCCTGCGTGCATCAGAGAGATGCGGTCGCATCGCTCGGCTTCATTCATGAAATGTGTCGAGATGAAGATCGTTACCCCATCATTGCGCGACAGATCGATCAAAAGCGCCCAGAAAGCATCGCGCGCGATCGGATCGACGCCGGAGGTCGGCTCGTCGAGGATCAGCATCTCGGGTTCATGCAGCACCGCCACGGCCAATTGGAGGCGCTGGCGCACGCCCAGGGGCAGGCTTTCGGGTGTTGCATCCGCCACGCCGCCCAAATCGAAGTGCTCGATCAGTTCATTGACACGGGCACTGCGGCGCGTTCCAGGCAAGTGGAACAAAACGGCATGCAGCGCAAGATTTTGGCGCACCGAAAGTTCGGAATAGAGCGAAAATGATTGCGACATGTAGCCGACGCGCCGACGTGCCGCCATGCCACCGGCGCCGATGGGCTTGCCGAAAAGCAGAGCCTCGCCATCGCTGGCGGTTAGCAGGCCCGTCAGCATCTTCATGGTCGTGGTCTTGCCGCAGCCGTTTGATCCGAGAAAACCGAAAATCTCACCTGGCTCAATGCGGAAGCTTACGTGATCGACGGCGGTGAAATCGCCGAAGCGCATCGTGAGCCTCTCCGCCTCGATAGCAAGCGGGCCTTCTCGGGCATTGCGTGGCGGCAGCGTGATGGTTTGATGGCTGTGCTTATCTTCCTCAGGTAATAGCGCGATGAACGCGGCTTCGAGGGTATCGGTACCAGCTTGCGACTTGAGTTCGTCGGGCGTTCCGACCGCGAGGATGCGGCCCGCACTCATCGCGATCAGATGCTCGAACCGCACGGCCTCAGACATATAAGCCGTGGCCGTGATCACGCTCATGCTGGGGCGGCGTGCGCGGATGCGGTCGATCAATTGCCAGAACTGTTGGCGCGACAATGGATCGACGCCGGTTGTCGGTTCGTCGAGGATGAGCAAATCAGGGTCGTGGATTAGCGCACAGCAGAGGGATAGTTTCTGCTTCATCCCACCGGAAAGCTTCCCTGCAGCACGGTCGGTGAATGGGTCGAGTCCCGTGCTCCTCAACAGGTCGCCTATCCGCGTGGCACGCTCACTCGCCGACTGGCCGTAAAGACGGCCAAAGAAATCGATGTTCTCAAAGACCGAAAGCGTCGGATAGAGGTTACGCCCCAGTCCCTGCGGCATGTAGGCGATGCGCGCACAGACCACGTCGCGGTGTCGCCGGTCGCCCATCGAGCCACCGAGCGCTTCGACCGCGCCGGTTTGAAGGCGCCGCACGCCCGCGATCAGACCCAAAAATGTGGACTTACCCACCCCGTCCGGCCCGATCAAACCGACCATCTTTCCCGCGGGGATCGCAACCGACACGTCATCGAGCGACGCGACGGCCCCGTATCGGTGGGTGACGCCGCCCAGAGTGGCAACAGGATCAGCGGGCGGCCTCATCAAGGCAATTTCACCGCCAGCGTGTCCGGCCATACGGCCTCCGGCGAGACGCGGATAATGGCTACTCCCGGAACGCCAGTTTTTACAACATCCTGATATCTGCTGAGAATCTCTACCGGTATCTGCAACTTGACTCGGAACATCAACTTCTCACGCTCACTCTCAGTCTCCACATATTTTGGAGTAAACTGCGCCTCTGAGGCTACAAAGGTGACGTACGCTGGAATAACGTACTGAGGTGCCGCATCAAGAATCAACCGCGCTTCAGCGCCAAAACGAAGCCGGCCCGCATCATCCGTAGGCAAATAGACATCCATATAGACGTCCGTCAGATCAAGCAGCGAAATAACTTTACCACCCGCCGCTAGAACTTCACCCGGTTGCGCCAAGCGATACTGTACACGCCCACTTCTTGGCGCAATTAGCGTATAATCAGCAAGATTCGCCTTCAAGGCCGCAACTCTCGCCTCCGACGCCTCAATCGCCGCCTCGGCGGCGGCAACTTGTGCACGAGCGGTGTTGAGCGCTGCAACTGCTGTGATCTCCTGTGAGCGGCGCTGATCGAGTTTCTCTCCCGCTGCATATCCGCGCGTGAAGAGAGTCTCTGTGCGTTTCAGCTCAGCTTTGGCGAGCGTCACTTCGCCTTCGCGCTGAGCCACTAATGCCTTGGCCTGCGCAAGTTCCTGCTCCGCCTGGCGGGTCGAGGCCTCCGCAGCGCGAATTTGTGCTTCTAGTTCGGTGGACTCGATTTGGGCGATGATGTCTCCCGCCGCGACCATCTGCCCTTCATCAGCCAGCACCTCGGCAATCCGCCCACCGAATTTGAGAGCGACATCGACCCGCTCTGCCTCGATCCGCCCATTCGCGCGGGAAAATCCCTCCGGCAGATCGCTCTGCTGCTGCCACCAGTAGAGCCCGGCGCCGATACCACCAAGTGCAACAACAAAGGTCATAATCAAGATCCGCACAGGCTTCATTATTCATTCCTAATATCAAATGTAGGTGTCGCCCCCAGGCGGCAATGCATCTGCCGAGGCATGGGTGAGTTTGTATGCCTGGCGGATGGAGAGGCCGGCCGGTGTCACAGGATACAACTCCGCATCAACATAAAGGGGAATCAGAAGCTCCACGACGCCGGCATCTGTGTTCCGCTGTGTGGCCCCAAGCGCTTTTAGCAGCCTGATCATGGTTCCGTTATCCCCGTGAACAAAGCCCACGAATTCTTTGATGTCATTCGTGACTGCCAAAGCAGCAAGGGCGCCAATCAAGAGGCTCCCCAAACCACGCTTTTGATGGCTGTCGACAACGGTCACCGCGAATTCGGCCATTTCGGGTTGCGCTTGCAAGCGCTCATAGCGAGCGAGACCGACGGGCACAGGCTCGGGTTGAGAAACATCGAGGGCGCCCAAGGCGACATGATCCCGGTGCAAGCCCTCAGTAAATTGATCGAGTTGTTGCTTTGAAAGCTGGTTTACGGGATAGAGAAAACGAAAATAGCGCGATTGCTTGGAGAGATGTGCAAAAGCAACCTCCAGTAAATGCCTGTCATCGGGGCCTACCGGGCGAATCAGAACTGACGTTCCATCCCGCAAACTTGTTTTCATGGGATTGGGCGGCATTGACAATCCAACTCCTCAAGGCGGCACTTCGTACCGATGGTATCAAAGGGCATGTCCGGGGAATTCCACTCGGTAAACTAAACTCCCTGATCAATAGATTTCAGGCGGCAAGCTGACACCACTCTGCCAAGGCGGTGGAACGGTTCACCTTGAAGACATTTCGAGGGATTAAGTGGCGATCCTGGTTGAAGTGGTTATAGATTGACGAGTGAATTGAGGCGAATAACTGAAGCGACTTCGCGTCCCTGAATTTTGCCATTGCATGCTCTCGTCGTCGGACCGGTTGATGTGAGTTCTCGGCTCGATTGTTTAGCCATCTTCCTGTCTCTTGAATGGCTTCATTTCCGATCACTTTCATCGCGGCTCGGTAAGACCGAAGTTTGTCTGTTACAATGACTTTTGGACGCCCGTAGCGCTTCATCGTTTTGCGGATGAACCTCAATGCAGCTTTGCAGTCTCGCCGTTTGGTAACGATAACCTCAAGGACTTCGCCTTCGTGATCGACGGCCCTCCAGAGATACATAGCATCTCCATTGATCCGGACGAAAACTTCATCTAGATGCCAAGGCCATTGGACAATGGTTCGCATTGATCTTGACCGTTTATTTCTAATCTCCGCTGCAAACATCGGTCCGAACCGGATCCACCATGCGCGCACCGTTTCATGGCAAATATCGATGCCACGCTCATGGAACTGGCCTTCGACTTGGCGTAACGATATTGGGAAACGGACGTACATCATAACCGCCAAGCGAGTGACCTCTGGTGCAGTCTTAAAGTATCGGAATGGATTCTTCATCCCAGGACGCTACGAGGCATGCAATGGTCGCTCAAACAATTTTGCTCTGACACTGCCGAAGTGACCATTCGCAAGATTCCTATCCGGAGGGTGGTTACGATTCGATCCGTAGAAATTGCCCCAATCGCGGGATAAATCCAGGCACAAGCGTCATGTAACGCGCATAGTCGTCACCATGTGTCGCAAGTGCTTCACGTTCTTCCTGGCGCGCTAGTCGCAGGTACATCCAGACAAGCACCGGAAACATTCCAATAGTGAGTATCGTCGGCCATTGGACTAAAAAGCCCAGCATAATGAGGATAAATCCAACATACTGGGGGTGGCGCACATAAGCGTAGGGACCCGTGATCGCCAAATGGTTCAGGCGCTGCGCCTCGTACAGAACGCGCCACGCTGCAGCTAACAAGATGAAGCCGCCACCAATCAACACGAAGCTCAAGAGATGAAACGGGCCAAAATGCGGGTTCGCCTTCCAACCAAAGATCATTTCAGGGAGATGGCCAGCATCATGGCTAAGCCAATCGATCTCAGGATAATAATCTTGCAACCACCCAGAGAAAAAATAGATCGTTAGCGGAAACCCATACATCTCAGTGAATAAGGCAACGATGAAAGCGCTAAATGCACCAATCGTCCGCCAATCACGCTTGCTCTTTGGTTTGAAGAAGCTGAACGCAAACAGGATAAATACGACCGAGTTAATGAAAACCAGTGACCAAAGGCCGTATGCGGGAAGCGGTTCGTTCAACGCTCCTCTCCTTCATGATCTACAGCCTTGGCGTCATCACTACCGCCACTGTCTCGCGAATTGGCTCGCCCATCGGTATGTCCACCGCCATGCCCCCCGTGGCTTCCATGCATAAATAGGTGCATCACCAGACACCCACCTATCAGAAGCCACGGCAGCGCCGTAACGACATGAACCTGATGTTCGGCCCAAAGAAAGTAGCCGCCAATAACCAGGAAACCGGTCAACACAAAGCCGGTGGGAGACAGAAGGAATTTTCGCATGCCGGATTTCCTTTGGCCAATTACCGTGCCGTCACCGCCATCTGGTGGCCCTCACCGCGAATCGGAATTTCGGCAAGCCGTTGCAGCGTTTGCAGATCGAGAACCCAAATCTTCGGCTCCTCGGCACTGGAGACATAGAGTTTACCGGCCCCGCCTGCTGTCGCTACGTGATAGGGCGCAGGCCCAAGGGTCGCGCGGAAAATCTCCAGCGTGTGCAGATTCATCACAACCAGTTCATTGCGTTCGCGAGCGGAAACGAACAGCCGTCGTCCATCCTCGGAAAGGTCGATCCCGTGCAAACGGCCGCCGACTTCGAAAGTCCGCATTACCACTCCCTCCGCAGCGTCGATCTCGGAGACCGTGCCATCGTCCACGTTTGCGACATAAAGTCGCTGACCGTTCTGTGACAGCACCATGTGCTCGGGGCTTTTACCGGCCACAAAGTTGCGGCGTACGATCCAGCGCTGGGGATCGATTTCGCTAATGGTATCGTTCCCGGCGTTACTGACGAAGATCCGGGCGCCATCCGGACTGACCACCGCATAATTGGGTGCGGGTCCAGTAGCCAGAGTGGCGACAAGGGCGTAACGCTCCAAATCGACGATACTCACCTGACCGCTACTCGGATGAGTGGCGATTGCAAAGCGGGAATCCGGTGTGGTCGCAACGTGATGAACCGCCCCCGGCACCTCGATCCGCCGCATGATCTGGGATGTCCGGGCATTGATCAGGGAAAGGATGCTGACCGTATCGCTCTCGGGCATTGCCGGGTTCGCGCCGTGATGGCCGGCATGCTCGTCTTCCGCCACCCCCTCGGGTTTGTCCGGTATACTACCCGCGCCACCCTCCTGTTCCGACAGACTCGCAGCGATCAGGAGCTTGCCATCAGCCGTGGCGGCCAAGCCATGGACATCCGGAATATCCTGTATCCGTCCGACGATTTCGTCGGAACGGGTGTCGATGATCAAGGCCTCGCCTGCACTCCCAAGCGGGATGTAGAGCGTCTCTGCAGCCGCGGCGACACTACCGATACCGGCGGCGGCGGCGAGGATAACAACGGCAAGAGCTGTTTTCATGGCAAGATATCCTTCTTTGATTGGCATATTAATCCGCCCTGACTTCAAGCGTTGGAAACCAAGGGCTCCAGCCCGTTTCGCCATAATTTCAGACCCTCCCACGTTCACCTCCTTCGCTCTCTGCGGGAGCAGCGCCCGTCGATTGCCGATTCGATGCATAGCGCTCTGGGCTGGCTTTGAAGAGGCGGTGGCATTGGCCTGAACAGAAGAAGTAGATCCACCCGCCATGATCCTCCTGAGCCACCGCCTTTTCTATATCGATCTGCATTCCGCAGACAGGGTCCCTGACAGTCATCGCTCGTTCATCCTTTTGCTCGATTGTTCTAGTGGAAAACCATACCTTCGATGTGAAAACCGGCATCGACATGGAGCACTTCCCCGGTAATGGCGGTCGTGTAGTCGCTGGCGAGGAGCAGAGCGGCACGCCCAACCTCGCAGGCATCGACCGTGCGGCGTTGGGGTGCTTTTTGCCTCGTTTCGTCGAGCAGCTCGTCGAAATGCTCAATTCCAGTGGCCGCTCGTGTCTTGATGGCGCCCGCCGAAATGGCGTTCACCCGAATACTCTTTTGCCCAAGTTCGTGAGCCAGATAGCGGACGGAAGCCTCGAGCGCTGCCTTGACCGGCCCCATGACGTTGTAGTGGTCAACCACCTTCTCGGCGCCGTAGTAGCTGAGCGTCATGAGGCTTCCGCCCTTATCCATAAGCGGCTCGGCAAGCTTTGCCATCCGAATGAATGAGTGGCAGGAAATCTGCATCGATTTGGCAAATCCCTCAGCCGAACAGTCGGTCAGCCGACCGTGCAAGTCTTCCTTGCGAGCCCAGGCAATAGAATGGAAGAGAAAATCCAGGCGTCCCCACTCCCGTTCGATCGCCTCGAAGACCGCTTCCATCTGGCCGGGAAGGGTCACATCGCCAGGCAGGAAAATCGGCGCCTCGACCTGACGCGCGAGCGGCGCGACGTAGGGTTTGGCCTTGTCATTCAGATACGTAATCGCTAGGTCCGCCCCCGCGTTGCGGAAATGCTGCGCGGCAGACCATGCCAGGCTATCTTCATTCGCGATCCCGACGACGAGGCCCTTGCGCCCGCTGAGATCAAGGATTTCCATCAGTAGCATTCCTCTTGGTTTGAGAGATTTACTTCCGCCATTGCCCGCATTCCGTGCTGGCACCACACGCACCCACAATCGATGTGATCGCAGCTCGGGTCCTGCAAGGAGCGGCGGTTCTGCAGATAAGCGATCGGAAAAACGAGACGCGTCAGTATGGAGGGCCGATATAGCCGCTGGAGCTTCCCGACGGTGTCGGATCGGGTGAGTCCACGGAGCGCCCAGCGCCAGCCGCGATCACCGGCTGCTTTAAACAGGAATCGGTTACTGATGCCTGTCCTAAGCAGAGGCAAAAATTCACGACGCCATAGCGCGTGGTAATCGACACTCTCGATCACGCTGCGTGCCGCGAGGATACCCGAGCGCAGGGCATAACGCATGCCGAATCCGGCGAGCGCATCTTGGAAACCAGCTTGCTCCCCAATGACCGGATGTCCGCCCTGAACGGCGGTGCGTGCCAGTCGGAAGTTTGCAAACCCACCGAAAGGCTTGGGGTTAAGCATCTCGAGATCGGCACGCTCGCGGAAAAAAGCCACGGTCCGCTCCACATACTCAGCCTGGCGCTTAAAATCGGTGAAGAGGCAACTCGCCACCGTTCCATGACCGCCGTGCGTGAGCAGGTAGGAGTAGCCCTGCGGGGCAAGTGCGTTATTGAAAACGATCCAGCTACCATCCGGGCGATCAGTCTCGAAGACATAGCCGGCGGCGATAGCATCGGCGATTCGAGGACCGATGGCGAGAATGGTTGAGCCACTCGTTTTTGTTACTCGATCGCCGAAACGCACCTCCGCACCCAGTTTGAGCGCTTGCGTAAGAAGGCCACTATCCAGACTGGCGGCGTCATTCCCGCGTTGAACGAGATAATAAAGCGGTCGTTCAGAGCGGATCGGATAAGCCTTCCCCCAGGAATCAAAAGCCGTGCTTTCCCGCACCGGATGGCAGTCGAAATTGCTATCGACCCCTGCTGCGCGCAATTCGTCGAGAACGTCACGACCGTCGCTCCAATTCTCGAGTCCCTGGAAATCCCCGTGAAAGCGATTTCCAACCGTTTTGTGCCACTCGCGCACGATAACCTTGCGACCGGCACGGGCAAGGACGATGGCACAGGCCAAGCCTGCCGGCCCAGCACCAACGATCGTGACCTGTTTGGCGTCGTCCCACAGTTGCTTTTCATTACCTTGTGCCCTGGCCATGTCACTGGTCTCCCTCAGGGCTCAAGCACATAGGTGCCAGGCGCATCGCACAGAGCCTTGTAGCCCTTCTTCGGCGCACCCATCGGCGGCGGTTGGGAAGGCTCGCCAGACCTGCACGCCAGCCAGTTTTGCCAGCACGGCCACCAAGAGCCATCATGGTGGGCAGCGGTACTCTGCCACGCATCCGGATCCAGGTAGTTCTCGTCCTCCTCATGCGTTGCGATCTGGTGATAACGATTCGGTCGACCCTCTGGACTTACAATGCCCGCGTTGTGACCACCATTGGACAGAACAAACGTCACATCGGCTTCGACCAGCATTTGGATCTTGTAAACCGATCTCCAGGGGGCGACGTGATCGGAGATCGTGCTGACCGCGAAGACCGGGACGCGGATGTCGCGCAAGGATACCGGACGACCGTCGACCTCATAGCGGTTGGCCGCCAGATCGTTGTTGAGGAACAGCTTACGCAGATATTCCGAATGCATGCGGTAGGGCATGCGCGTCGCATCGGCGTTCCAGGCCATGAGATCGATCATCGGCGACTGATCGCCCAACAGGTAGTGCCGGACCATCCTCGACCAGATGAGGTCGCTTGATCGCAGAAGCTGGAAGGCGCCAGCCATCCGTTTGCTGTCGAGATAACCTTGCTGGTCCATCATATGTTCGAGAAATGTGATCTGGGCTTCATCGATAAACAGCATCAACTCGCCAGCCTCCGTGAAGTCGGTCTGGGCGGCGAGGAGCGTCAGACTCTTAAGGCGATCATCGCCATCCCTGGCCATGGCCGCGGCACAAATGGCAAGCAGAGTCCCGCCGAGGCAATAGCCCACGGCATGGACCGGTTGCTTGGGAACGATGGCGTCGATGGCGTCGAGTGCGGCCATGACGCCAAGCCGACGGTAGTCGTCGATTCCAAGGTCCCGGTCTTCACCGGTAGGGTTCTTCCAAGACAGGACGAAGACCGTATGGCCTTTCTCGACCAGGTATTTCACCATCGAGTTTTCAGGCGAGAGGTCGAGGATGTAGTATTTCATGATCCAGGCGGGGACGATCATGATTGGCGCGGCATAGGCCTTGCCGCTTGCCGGAGCATACTGGATCAACTCGATCAGCCGGTTGCGAAAGACAACCTTGCCGGGCGTGATGGCGATATCTCGACCGACCTGGAATTCTTCCGAGCCGACCGGGCCTTCGCCACTCTCCAAACGGCGCCAATCCTCCCAGAAATTGGCCGTACCACGAACGAAGTTCATCCCGCACTGCTTGATGGTTGCGTCGACCACTTCCGGATTGGTCATTGGAAAGTTAGCCGGAGAGACCATGTCCAGAAGCTGACGCGTAGCGAAGGCAACGATATCCTCGTGATGCTTCGAGACGCCATTCACCGCGGTCGTTGCGTTGTGCCACCACTGTTGGGTCAGAAGAAAACCCTGAGAAATCGCGTTGTATGGCCATGCCTCCCATGCCTCGCCGGCAAAGCGCTTGTCCTGCGGCAGCGGCTCGATGCAGATTGCGCAATGCGGATCGGCACAAGCCTGCGGGTAATAGTTCAGAAAGCGGGACCACTTTCGTGCCGCCTTCTCGACCAGTTCAAGCTGTTTATCCGGCGACATAAGCAGGTGTTGGCCCCAATCGCCATAGGCCAGCAATAGAGCTGCTGGCGAAACGCCACCCGTCAACCGCGCGATCACTGCGTGCAAATGAACGTCCAGCGAGGGGCGGCCAAGGGAATGAACTCCGTGACCCTTCCGATCCGCGGGGTCCGTAACGATTGAAGGCGATTTCTTCAGCATTGTTTTATCCCGGAAGCGGACAGCAGGCATGCTCTGGTTGAGGCACGCTATTGAAGGTGGCCTCCGCGGGAGCGTCCTTCTTGGGCAACTCTCCTGCCCTCCGATGATGCATCAGGCTCGCAATAGCCAAGGATGCCAATCGGGCGGCTGGCGGATCGGCGCGCGACGTCAACACCACAGGTTTTTCAAGGCCGACCAGGATGCCGGCCGCGACGGCGTCCGCAAGATACTCGAGATTCTTCGCCAAGATATTGCCGGAAACGAGGTCGGGAACCAGCAGGATGTCGACCTCGCCCGCAACCTGCGAAACGATCCCCTTCTCCCGCGCAGCCTCGACCGAGATGGCGTTATCGAACGCTAAGGGACCATCGATCAAGGCGCCGCTTATTTGCCCGCGTCGCGCCATCAATGTCAGACAGGCCGCATCAAGGGTCGAGGGAATGGAGGTATTGATCGTCTCCACCGCCGAGAGCACCGCGACCTTCGGTCGCTCCACACCCAACAGGTGGAAAAGGTCAATGGCGTTCTGAAGAATTTGCGCCTTGGCGTTCAGGTCGGGCGAGATGTTGACTGCCGCATCGCTGATACCGAGCAGCTTGGCATAACCCTTGACCTTGACAACGAAGACGTGGCTGACCCTTTGTCCGGGCACCCGAAGGCCTCTTTCTGCATCGAGGAGCGCATGCATGAGGGTATCGGTGTGAATGTTTCCCTTCATGACGGCATCGGCCTTGCCGTCATGGACAAGCTCGATGGCCAGCAAGGCAGAAGCAGCGTCGGTCTGTGACGGGATGATCTCCAAGTTGGCTACATCCCAATTTGCATCCTTGCAGAGACCCTGAATCGCCTCGGGGTCGCCAATCATCAAGGGCTCGACGATACCCATGCTCTGCGCATCGCGAAGCGTCTCAATAACCAATCCCTGCGCGGCATCTACGACGGCCACGCGGATCGGCTCAAAGGCCCGCGCCTGTTCGATAAGCTCATTCAAGTTATGGAGGTTGTCTGCCATTGATCATGCCCGCCTTGCGGAGAGCTGCTGGTCGAGGACGGACGTTACATGGTGTGCAATCATAAGTTCCTCATCTGTAGGGATGGCTTCGACCACGACCGAGCGACCTTCTAATGAAATTCTTCGATCCCCCTGAAGGTTACGGGATTCGTCGAGCATGATTCCGAGGTAGCCAAGACCGTCACAGATCCTGGTTCGAATTTCAGGCGCGTTTGCACCGATCCCACCGGTGAAGACAAGGTGATCGAGCCCGCCTAGGCTTGCAGTGAGTCCCGCCAGATATTTGCGTGCCTGATAACAAAAGAAGTCGACCGCTTCCTCCGCGGCTTGCTCACTATCCGCGCAAGCCAGCAAATCCTGCATGTTGCGACTGAGGCCGGAAATGCCGAGCAGTCCGGATTGGGAATAGAAAACCTCCTGCAACTCTTCGGCCGTCCGTCCTTTTTCCAGAAGTAGGTAGAGGAGGATTCCAGGATCCAGATCGCCCGTACGCGTACCCATCGTTAGCCCGCCCAGCGTGCTGAAACCCATGGTTGTCTCAAGGCTTCGTCCACCGCGGAGCGCCGCCATCGATGCACCGTTACCAAGGTGGGCGATGATGATCCGGCCTTCGGCTGTCTGATCGTCGTGATGTTGGCGCAGATTCTCCAGAACATACTCATAGGACAACCCATGAAAGCCGTAACGGCGAATGCCCTCTTCCTCGAAGCTCCGGGGCAATCCGGTCATGCGGGCAAGGCGAGGCAGACCTTGGTGAAACGCCGTATCGAAAACCGCCACCTGGGGGAGGTCCGGCCGGCGTAACCGGATCGCCAGAATGCCCGCCAGATTGTGCGGTTGGTGAAGGGGGGCAAGTGGGATCAGCTTCTGCAGCCGTGCCTCCAGCGCAGCGGTGACGAGGAGTGGGCAATCACAGTCGTCGCCACCATGAACCACGCGGTGGCCCACGGCCTGAAGTCTGATTTCCGGCTGGAATTGCTCGACCTTGGAGATCAGAAGGTCCAGAGCCTCGACATGATTGGCGATGCTGTGTGTTTCCTCGAACAGGAGGGTGCCATCTGGATCATGAGCCATGAACCGCCCCTGGGCCAGACCGATGCGCTCCACGGCACCGGACCACAAACGCCGTGGCAGATCGCGATCATCGGCAAAGAGAGCGAACTTCACGCTCGACGATCCGCAATTGATGACAAGGATACTATCCACATCCGCCACCGGCGTTTCCCTGTTCGCTTGACCAGCCATCAGCGATCACTCCGTTACTGAAGGCTTGCCTGAAAGCCCATAGAGGAGGCCGAAGATCTGCTCGTAGCCCTCGTCACGAGCCATACGGGTACTTTCCAACGCCTTGGATACCTCTTCGATAAATTGCTCTTCCTTTTCGAGGAGTGGGTGGTCTTTGGCTAGCGCAGTGCGATTCTTCGCGACTACGTCTGCCATAACGGCGACCCCACGCATCCAGGGATTGAAAGCTTCTGAGAAGAGATACCGGCTGCTTCGCATTGGATGCAGCCATTTGAGCGATTCGGCAATCCAGGGATTCGTAGCCGCTTGAACCCAGGGACTGACGAAGGTGCGATAGAAAGCCTCGCCCGTTTCGGAGACCGCCCGCACCCGTTCAAAGGCTTCGCTCTGTTGCGGAATATTCAGGTCTTCGATCCGTCGCTCTTCGAACGCGACGGAGAATTGGGGCTTGTGACAGTCCGGGTCACCGCTGGGGTTGTTGATCTGCATCTCGTACAACCCCGGTGCCAGCGCTTCGATCTCTTCCAGGCTCTCCAGAATTGCTCTGTGTTCCAGTCGAGCGACCTTGGCTGAGACGAAAATACCAAGATGCCCGACGTGTGGATTTGTTAGATAGACGATGCGCTGTCCGGCCGCTTTGAGATCCTCTGTGTCCTTGTAGACAGCCGGGATCCATCCCAGGGCCTGATGCGGCGGCGTGATGTTGTCGCCGTAGGAGGCAAAAATGATTAGTGGATTGCGGATCCGTCGCAGGTCCACGACACAGTCATCATCGATGCGCAGTTCGCCCCGCTCCAGCTTGTTGCCGATGAAGAGATTTTCAACAATCGCAACGATCTCCTCACGACTGAGAAAGTAAAAGCCGTTCCACCAGCGTTCGAACTCGAGGAAGCGCTCTTCTTCCGAATCGACCGCGTGAAATAGGTTGGCGTACTTTTCCCAAATAGCCTTCTCGGGTTTGAGATTCTCGAAATTCTGCGCCAACCAAGCCCCATCGAAGCGACCACCACCAAGATCTGCAGTGAAGTGAGAAAGCCAGGCGCCGCCCAGAAGGCCGCCGGCTACCCGCATCGGATTGACCCCGGCCTCGCCTGCCCAGTAGGACAAGGGTGAGCCGTTCAGGACGACAGGTCCGGCCAATCCCTCGCAATCGGAGGCCAACAGGGTCGCCGCCCATCCCGCCTGACAATTGCCGTAAAGCACGGGCGCTTTGTTTTGGTGACGGCGAGCGACCTCTTTGACGAACCGGCGGAGCGCATTGTGCACATCCGCCAACGTCTGGTTGGGCTCGGGTTCTGGAAAGAAAATCACGAAGTAGACCGGATGGCCCTCGTGAAGCGCCATACCGACTTCCGAGTCATGCTTGAATCCACCGATCCCCGGCCCATGCCCGGCACGCGGATCAATCACGATCACTGGCGGCTTGTCCGGATCAACACAGTCCTCCCAGCAGTCCTCGCCCACTTCGATAATTCTCAACAAGGCATAATTTGCTGGTTGTTCGAAGCTGCGCGCATCGAGCACCGTCTCGTACTTGAAATCAAGCAGTGGGGGCAAGCCGGCACGTTCGTGCTCCAGCATGTTGTTGGCGCGCCGTCGCAGCGCCTCGTAGAAAAGAACGGTACGCTGGTAGAAATCCAGCCCATAAGCCCAGGCTTCGGAAGGTTGTTCAACCGCCGCCGCCTGGGTTTCCGGCAGTGTTGCCGCCTGGGGGGCGGCTTGAGTTGCCCGATGACGACGCGCACCGCGTTTCGGCAGGACTGGCGGCTTCGCCTTGGATTCCTTCGACGTCCGGGTTACTACGGGGGGTGTCGTTTTTTTCGTCTGGCGTGCCAATGACATCTTCATCTCCTGTATCTCTATCCAATAAGACGGGAACGGTGCATTTCCGTTACACAGAACAAGCCGTCGCAGAGCGCGCCATCGACCGGTGTTACTCAGTTTCGATAAATCCGCGTCTCTGGTATTCGTCGATCGCCAACGTCAGCAGAGCCAAGGTGGCTTTCGTTGTGCTTGAGCATCCAGCGGACACCGTTCCGTCCTTCCACTGGACAGCGATCGCGACGGCTTCAATCTGTCTTAGGTTTTCCAGGCCCGACGAGAAGATCTCAGCCACCGTAGTGCCATGCAGGCTGTGGACCTCGGTCATAATTTTCTCCATTCGACTTCTCTGCCTCGAACTGCAACCTGGTGATCCAGGCGCCGGTTGCCGTCTTGCAAGGTGCTAGACCCACCGCCGGGCGAAGAAATTATAAAGAGGCCCGAAGACCAACGCGACGTACCAGCCGTAGGCAAAGGCTTCGACCAGGCCAAGCAGGAAGCTGGGCCAGGAAATCCAGGTAAAGCCTGGCAGCAAGGGCGCCCAGAGTTGGTTCATGGCAAGTGCCGGAAACCAGAGGTCGAACAGCACGCACAAGACGAAGGTCAAGCTAAGGAAGGACCCCAGACTTAACCCCAAGCCGATGACAGGAATACGCGAAACAGCCGGCAATGAAAGTGGGGTACCTGAACGACTGTGATGGCCACCATATGTTGCTTCACGCATGGGAGTGCTCCAGTTTTGGATGATTTGAATCGCCGCCGTCTAAATAGAGATCAGGAGCGGCCTCAAAGACCTCGCGACATTCTCGCGAGCAAAAATAGTAGACCCTACCGGCATGAACGCTGGGCCTGGCCTTGTCTGTCTCTACCGTCTTGCCGCAAACAGGATCCCTGTCGGTCTTGGGGGGTACCCAGCGGAACTCTTGGGCTTCTGAAACTGCCGATTTACTTCCCGTCTGACCCGCACCATGACCCGTAATGTGTTGACCACAACCAAAGCGCATCATTAGAAAGATGAACCCGGCCCAAACGGCAAAATAAAGTAATGCTTCCATGATCTTCACCTGCCTCTAATGGTTTGCGGGCCCTGCCCAGCGAAGGGTCGTCTCGTTTGGGTCAACCACGCCCTTGCCAGGAGATCGCTCGATGGAAGCTGTAAGGACGGCCTCACAATCCCGGGCCGTAATGCCGTCACGAGCCATCAGGAGCTGGACGATCGGGTCGGCAAAAATTTCCTGAAGAGTAACTTCGCCATCTATTTTTGTTTGCGGTGACATCGTCTTATCCTCCCGTACCATTTGGGGTTCGTTGGTTAAGGGCGCGCGGCATCCCTTGCAGACGACCCCGATAAACCGCGCGCCTTGCCTGCTTCACTCCGCAGGCCGCATTTGACCGTCGTGCCGGTCGACCTCAATACGATGCACGAGTGACCCGTCGAGGGTGACGATGTCAGCAACGATTTTGTCACCATCCACCTCCCTCACCTCTCCAAGTTTGAGCCGCTTGTTGCCCTGCATTTCGAGGCGGTGTTCGAGGAAATGGCGGACATCTTCGACCCCAAGATCCCGGCTTGGCACGACCCTGTTATCCAGATTGGATTTCTCGCCATATCCTGGCGCCATCATGCCTTGGCCCATTTGGCCCTGACCCATCTTGCCCTGGCCCATCATGCCCTGGCCCATCATGCCCTGGCCCATCATGCCCTGGCCCATTTGGCCTGGCGCCATCATGCCTTGGCCCATCTGGCCCTGACCCATCTGGCCCGGCATCATCATGTTCGTCGAACACGGCTGATTCGTCCTTTGGCCGCCCCGGTCTCCGCCCATATGAGCTATCTGCGTCTCCGGCGCCACCTTGACACTGCTGTGTTCGCCGGCGGCAAAACTTGGCTCGGCCGTCAGAACCAAGGCCCCAAGGCCAAGAAGTGCTAGAACTGTTGATTTGTGAAATTGCCTCATGGTGATCCCTCTTGCTTGCAGTGTTCAGACATCACCTATGTAATGATCCTCTGTAACCGATTGATCACAAGAAACCCGCCAATTTGTAACGCGGTGTCACGAGACCTGGGCCGGTTATATTGTGTTACACAGTTTTTGAAGATCGAGGCAGAGCTGAGGGTTAGGGTGCACTATGAATGCATTGAGCGTGGACACCTCGCCTCACCTGCTTGTCGTTGACGATGATGGTGAAATTTGTGGATTGCTGGAGCGATTCCTGACCAAGCATGGGTTTCGCGTCACCTCGGCTCGCGACGGCAGGGAGATGAAGCGCGCGCTTGAAGATTGGCAAATCGACTTGATCATTCTCGATCTGATGCTACCGGGCGATGATGGCTTGACCCTCTGCCGGGACCTTCGCGCAACCTCCCACCTTCCCGTGATCATGCTGACCAATATGGGGGAAGAAACTGATCGCATCATTGGCCTTGAGATGGGCGCCGACGATTACCTGGCCAAGCCCTTCAATCCTCGTGAACTGATTGCACGAATCAAGGCGGTGCTCAGACGCACCTCCTGTGCTCCGGCCCGCGTGTCCCCGGGAAACATAAACAGGCTTTCATTTGCCAACTGGACGCTTGATTTAGGGCTCCGACATCTCATATCGCCGGCCGGCCTTTTCGTCGATCTAAGTGCTGGAGAGTTCGAGCTTCTTGTTGCCTTTGTCCAGCACCCGCGACGCGTGCTTACCCGAAATCAGCTGCTCGATCTCACCCGCGGTCGCAGTGAGATGCCTTTCGATCGCAGTATTGACATGCAAGTCAGTCGCTTGCGCCAAAAAATCGAGAACGATCCAAAGGCCCCCCAAATAATCAAAACGGTGCGTGGAGGGGGCTACGTCTTCACGGAGGTAGCAACAGAACATGAACCGGCTGATTCCTGACACCATCTTCGCCCGGACGCTTTTGGTTCTGCTTATCGGCTTGACGGTATCCCATGGTCTCAGCATGGCATTTTACTTTACCGACCGCAGCAGCGCGCTCCGCTTTACCGGAGGCCAGCACGTCGCCGAGCGGATCGCCACTATCAAGAATATTCTTGATGACGCCACACAGGCCGAGCAGACCCGGATTATCCAACTTGCGAATGATCCAATATTTCGCATCACGCGAAGTGAAATTGGTCCTTTCATCGATGATCAGCAAAACCCTGATTGGCATGAGCGCCTGCTCCATGATGCGATACTAGTCCACCTTGGCGGCCTCGGTGCACAAGACCTCAGGATTCGCCACGTTGAGAGCGCTGTTGCGGCCCCACAGAATGCAGAGGGAAGTGAAACTGCCGGGCCCCCGCTGGCAGGCGAAACGCTGGCAATTTCACTACCCTTGAAAAACGGGCGATGGCTGAACATCGCCACTTCGATCGAAGCATCAGAGAACTTCTGGTCCTTTCGGCTGGCGCTGTCGACAGCAATCATGCTGTTGGCTGTCGTGACCCTCACAGGCTTGGTAGTTCACCATCTGACTCGCCCCCTCCGGACCTTCGCTGAGGCAGCCCAGCAGCTTGGTACTGATGTCAGGGCGTCACCGCTTCCCGAACAAGGGCCCCGCGAGGTCCGTCAGGCCATTCGAGCTTTCAACGAAATGCAGCGACGTATTCGACGCTTCGTCGATGACCGTACTCAGATGCTTGCGGCGATAGCCCACGATTTAGGGACCCCAATCACACGAATGCGGCTTCGCGCTGAGTTCGTGGAGGATCAGGAACAGCAAATGAAGATGCTGGCGGACCTCGACGACATGGGGAAAATGGTCTCATCCTTTCTTTCGTTCGCTAGAGGGGAAGCTACCTCCGAACCCCGTGTCAAAGTTGACCTGAAATCGTTGCTACAGAGAGTTTCAGATGACGCGGCCGATGCAGGACACAGCGTCACGTTTCAAACAGACGAAAAGGTTGAGCCCTATGATTGCAAACCCTCGGCACTTCGTCGCGCGGTGGGAAATTTGATCGACAACGCCGTCAAGTTCGGTGGCGAGGCCGAAGTATCGCTGACGCGAGACAATAAATACATCCTGATCCGGATCGACGATCTTGGACCTGGAATTCCCGAATCGGTGCGGGACGAGGTGTTCCAGCCCTTCCGGAGACTGGAGACTTCAAGGAGCAAGGAAACGGGCGGAACTGGCCTCGGTCTCACCGTCGCCCGGACGATCATTCGTGCCCATGGTGGCGACATAACGCTTAGCAATCGCCAAGAGGGCGGCCTGAGGGCGGAGATTCGATTGCCTCGTCAAAAGTATGCCAGTTCTAGATCTTAACCGAACGCAGACGAAGAGCGTTGCCCACTACCGAGAGCGACGACAGACTCATGGCGGCTGCCGCGAAGATCGGTGAAATCAGGATACCCAAGAAGGGGTAGAGAACGCCCGCTGCAACAGGCACCCCCGCCGCGTTGTAGACCAGAGCAAAGAACAGGTTCTCCTTGATGTTGCGCATGGTTGCCCGCGACAGACGGCGGGCTCGGACAATGCCATTGAGATCACCCTTCACCAGCGTGAAGCCTGCGCTCTCAATCGCCACGTCCGCGCCGGTCCCCATGGCGATGCCGACATCAGCCTGGGCGAGCGCCGGCGCGTCATTGACGCCATCACCCGCCATGGCAACCTTTCGGCCTTCGGACTGCAACTCTTTGATGATGCGTGCCTTGTCTTCTGGCAATACGTCGGCGCGAATCTCGTCAATCCCAAGTTTTGCAGCGACTGCCTTTGCCGTGCGTTCGTTGTCACCGGTCGCCATGACGATTCGGAAGCCTTCCTCGTGCAGCGCCTTCAACGCGCCCAACGTCGTAGACTTGACCGGATCGGCAACCGATACGAGGCCGGCAATCTCCGAGCCAACGATGACGAACATGACCGTCTCGCCCTCGTCGCGCCTTGCATTGGCGATATCGGAAAATTTGTCACCATCAAGGCCAAGATCGGCAACCAGTTTCATGTTACCAAGCGCCACTCGCTTGCCGTCGACAGAACCCTTCACGCCCTTACCGGTGACGGCTTCGAACTCCTCAGCTTTTGCGATAGTGATACCGCGCTCCTCGGCCCCGGTGACAATTGCTTCAGCCAAGGGGTGCTCGGAGCCCCGCTCCAGGCTCGCGGCGAGGCGCAGCACTTCATCCTCGTCATGGCCAGCCTCGGGCATAACGGCAACGAGCTTCGGCTTGCCGACGGTCAAGGTGCCTGTCTTGTCCACAATCAGAGTGTCCACCTTGGCGAAACGCTCCAAAGCCTCGGCGTTCTTGATAAGAACTCCCGCCTGGGCGCCTCGGCCCGTCGCCGTCATGATCGACATGGGTGTTGCAAGACCCAGCGCACAGGGGCAAGCGATGATCAGTACCGCCACAGCCGCCACCAACCCATAAGAGAGCGCTGGTGCCGGTCCCCAGATCGCCCAGGCGATAAAGGCAAGCACCGCGATAGCGATCACCGCCGGTACGAATGACCCCGCAACGGAGTCTGCGAGTTTTTGGATTGGCGCACGGCTGCGTTGCGCGTTTGCAACCATCTCGACGATTTGACTGAGCATGGTGTCGGCGCCAACCCGCTTGGCCTCCATTACAAGGCTACCCGTACCGTTAATCGTGGCGCCGATTACCTTATCGCCCTCGACCTTCTCGACCGGAATGGGTTCACCCGATACCATCGATTCATCGACCGAAGAGCGACCTTCAACCACCAGTCCATCAACCGGGACTTTATCGCCCGGACGCACGCGCAGCCGGTCGCCAACCTTGACACTCTCGAGCGGGATCTCCTCCTCTCGTCCGTCTTCGCGGATTACCCGAGCGGTCTTTGCGGCAAGATCCAGGAGCGCCCGGATTGCCGAGCCGGTACGCTCACGTGCGCCAAGTTCCATCACCTGGCCAAGCAGCACCAGCACGACAATCACCGCACCGGCTTCAAAATAGACCCCGACGTGACCCTCCGAATCACGGAATCCATCTGGGAATATCTCTGGCACAAGCACGGCAACGACGCTGAAGAGATAGGCTGCTCCAACGCCCATGCCGATGAGCGTGAACATGTTCAAACTGCGATTTATCACGGATTTGACGCCGCGCACGAAGAACGGCCAACCAGCCCACAGAATGACCGGCGTACCCAAAATGAGCTCAATCCAAAGCGTCACGCGCTCGCCAAAAATGTCACGGACGAATCCGAGCCCGACGAAAGGACCCATTGTCAGTACCAGGAGCGGAACCGTTAATGCCGCCCCAATCAAAAACCGGCGCTTGAAGTCAACCAGTTCGGGATTCGGTCCCTCATCGGCTGCCGGAACACCCATCGGCTCCAGCGCCATGCCGCAGATCGGACAATCTCCGGGCGCATCTCGCACGATCTCGGGATGCATCGGGCATGTATACTTAGTTCCTTCCGGTTGGGTTTCACGCTTATGCTCGCCGAGCAAATAGTGCTCAGGATCGGCCACAAATTTGTCGAGGCACTTCTGCGAACAGAAATGATAGGACTGGCCCTTATGCGCCCAGCTGGGGTTATCCTGCCCCAGTCGCACCGCCATTCCGCAAACTGGGTCTTTGGCTGTCATGGCATCGGCTTTAACAGCTGCATGGCTGTGTTGGTGAGAACTGTGATCGTGATGATCGTGCTTGGTCATGGCTACCCTATATTGCGGTTTGGTTAATCATCGCATTTGACGGCATTCGACTGCTGAAATTTTGATAAGCGCCGCCAACTCCAAAATAGCAGAAATCAATCGGAAAGCAGGCGCTTTCGCTGCTCGAACTCCTCCTTTTCGATTTCCCCCCGGGCGAAACGCTCGTGAAGGATATCAAGTGCTTTGCTGCGGGATGAGCCTTGCGCTGCGCCCTGCGGCGATCCTCCTCCAAGGGCTCGCACCACAAACAGGATAACCAGGATTACCCCGCCCCAGAACAAAATCATCATGAGACCGCCGGAAACCATGTGGCCCCAGCCCCAATCCCGACCGTAATGCCAGTAATCGGACTGCTCTGCCGATGTTTGGGCCAAAGCCGGTACCGCCATCAAGATAGCAGGCAACGCCATCAAGGTGTTTAGGACTCGTCGTAGCATTTTATCGTCCCTTCGTGGTTCATGCTTTAATGTTGAAAATCAACGCATCCGATGCTGTTCCGGCCTCGGCGTATGGGTCATCATGGGTCATGGCTTTCGCGTGGTTGTTCGCAAGCACTTGTGGTGACCTATCCCATAAAGACGGCACGGAGTGCTCAGCGTTACAGTGCGCAAAATCAACGAGGAAGATTCTGCAAAGCGAGTTGAGTTGGAGGGTGTTTCGATCACTTGGAGCCGATCAATTGCTCCGCCCATTGTGGTTTTTTGGCTTAAACTACGATTAGTGTAAGCGTCCCGCCCGGCATCGGCGTCCTACGAAGGGCCTTAGGACAAAGGTCCGTTCTCTAGGGTCAGGACTCATTGATTGATCCAGAAGATGACAGTTGCCGCGATACAGATTGCTGACATGAATGTATGGGCACATCGGTCGTATCTGGTTGCGATGCGCCGCCAGTCTTTTAGCTTTGCGAACATGTTCTCAATCTTGTGACGTTGTTTGTACAAGGTTTTGGAGTAGTTCCTTGGTGCGGTCCGGTTGGATCTGGGCGGAATGCAGGCTTTGATTTTGCGGGCTTCCAATGCATCGCGGAGCTCGTCGCTGTCATAGCCTTTGTCGCCTATCAGGACTTTGGCATTCGGCATCACCGGATAGATCAGCTTTGCTCCAACATGATCCGATAGCTGACCTTCGGTTAAACACAAAACCAGCGGTCTTCCTTTGTTGTCGCAAAGTGCATGAAGCTTGGAGTTCAAGCCGCCTTTCGTTCGACCAATACGTCGCGGAACAGCCCCTTTTTTGCTAGACTGCAAGCGGTCCGGTGAGCTTTCAGGTGGGTGGCGTCGATCATGACGATTTCCGGTTCTTCTTCGCAAGAAGCCAAGCCGCTAAGAATGCGATCAAACACGATCATTCGTGACCAACGAGCAAAGCGATTGTAGAGGGTCTTGTGTGGCCCATAAATTTCAGGCGCATCCCGCCATCTCAGACCGTTTCGTATGACGTGGATAATCCCGCTGATGACACGGCGGTCATCGACACGCGGTCTGCCGTGGGAGCGCGGGAAGTAAGGTTGGATACGCTCAAGTTGAATTTCGGTCAGCCAATAATGATCAGACATAGGCAGTTCCTCCTGCCGACTTGAATCACACCTTACACAAGATTTAAATCCTTGAAGTTGCAAATGACCGAATTGCGGACAAAGTTGCCTTTCGTGAAAACGCTATAGAGCCAGTTAGTTTTTCCAGATATCTTTGCCGGTATTGATGCAGCGAGCAATAATGACATCTGTGCCTAAAGACTTGGACTTGCGCCGCGCCGTCGTGATTGTGGCCCTGCTCAATCTTGCCTATTTCGGGGTAGAGTTTGCGGTGGCACTTTCCATCGGATCAGTCTCGCTATTTGCCGACAGTGTGGATTTTTTGGAGGACGCCTCGGTCAGTTTATTGATCGCGCTTGCACTGGGTTGGTCTGTCATAGCTCGTGCGCGTGTCGGTATGGCGCTGGCGGGAATATTACTCATCCCGGCGCTTGGGCTTGTCTGGGCGTTGTGGGGCAAGATAGGCAACCCTGTGCCGCCGGAACCGTTCGCGCTGTCCCTCACCGGTGGCGGGGCGTTACTAGTCAACCTGGTGTGTGCCTTCATACTGGTGCGTTACCGCCACCATAGTGGAAGTCTGACGAAGGCCGCATTTCTGTCAGCCCGCAACGATGCTTATGCGAATGTCGCCATCATTCTGGCCGGTTTTACAACGGCCTTTACCATATCAATCTGGCCCGACGTGATCGTGGGTCTTGGTATTGCCACCATGAACATTGATGCCGCTCGCGAAGTATGGGCGGCGGCGCATGAAGAACGTGGCGCGGCAAGCTGACAAAAGTGGGCGTTAGTTGCGTCGCAGAACAAGTCCGCAATGGGTTCTGAGTCGTCGTTCGGCACCTTTGAAATTAATGGGTCCTGACCCTAGTGGCCGCCATGTCCTCCGCTGTCGGTCCAGCGCGACAAAAAAAAGCGCTCATATGCGAAGACTGCGGCGATCATGACGAACGCTATCACCACGATCAGCGGATCGGACTGCAGCTTCATAGCGCCGAAAACACCAAGCACAACGACATCAAGGGCAATGGCAATTATCAGTACCGCGCCATTCGCGGAGATTTCGCTGCGCAGGCGACGAAACACACCCCAATGGACCAGGATATCCATCACCAGGTAAAAGAAGGCGCCAAGCGACGCAATGCGGCTTAGATCAAAGAAGACTGTCAGAATTCCCGCGATCACCACAGTGTAGACCAGCGTGTGCTCACGGATCGGCCCGGACATGCCGAAATGGCTGTGCGGGATCATCTCCATGTCGGTCAGCATCGCAAGCATGCGGGAGACGGCAAATACGCTCGCAATCAAACCCGAAGCAGTGGCGACGACAGCCAGCGCGATAGTGAAATAGAATCCGTAGGTGCCCAGGGCTGGCGCTGCAGCTTCCGCCAGCGAATAGTCCTTGGCGGCGACGATCTCATCAAGCGAAAGACTGGAGCCAACTGCAAACCCGACCAGCAGATAGACCACCACACAGATTGCGATCGAGAAGATGATCGCGCGGCCAACATTGCGGTGCGGATTGACAATTTCCGCGCCGCTATTGGTGATCGTTGTGAAGCCTTTGAACGCTAAGATTGACAGTGCGATTGACGCAGTGAATCCAACAACCGGGATCATTTCCGGCGCGTCCGACACGGGCCTGAAGGCAAATCCACTGGCCATCAACGCGGCGACGCCAAAAACGGCAATGCCGCCGATTTTGAGGAGTGCCATGATAAAAGAAAAAAGGCCGACGGAACGGTTGCCCGAGATGTTGACAAGATAGGCAAAGATGATCAATCCGACACCAAGCACGGGCACCAAGACGTTGACTGCCTCCAGATCGAACGGTCTGAGAATATATGTGCCGAAGGTCCGGGCCACGAGGCTTTCGCTTATCACCATGGACAGCGCCATCAGCAACGAGGCCGCCGCCGCGATCGCTCCCGGCCCGTAAGCCTTTTGTAAGATCATTGCGATCCCGCCAGCAGACGGAAAAGCGTTCGACATCTTCACATAGGTGTAAGCGCTACATCCCGTAACAATTCCGCCGGCAATGAAGGAAAATGGGAACCATGGGCCCGCAAGTTCTGCAATCTGGCCGGTAAGCGCAAAGATCCCCGCGCCTATCATGACACCGGTGCCCATCGAGACGCCGCCGATCAGGGTGATGCTGTTCGCTTCATAGGCGGATTTCATTCTGTGCTCTCCCTTTTCTTGGGCAATGCCAAACATTTTTGAGGCACTTTCCCACCGCGGTTTTATCAAATGTAGCAAGATTATGAGAATCCCCCGAGGCCAGTCGATACAGCAGATAGGGTCACTGCCGGGACCAGCGGCGGATTTCTCTCAATCAAGCTTTGAGCACGGCGGTGATCTTCGCAGAACAAGCGCATCATTGCTTTGGACAAACTTGATCCAGATCAATGCCCGCCCACCGAATTTCCGCATTATAGGCCTAAATCTGGGAACTCAGGATGGGTTTCGGAAAAAGGGTGAATTCATAGAATTCCTGCTTTCTGGTCTGGGTAGATCAAGCAGTTTTCGTTTCCAAATCACCCTGTATTTCAAACTCCGACATAGGAACTCATAGTAATGAACCAAATGGCTTATGAAGTTGTGGAGCAGGAGTCGGTTTTAGAAGCGCCGGGCGACATGTTACGACCAATGACGCCGGTGATAGAAGCAGCACTCACCGAGCACTATCACGATTTTCGCCGCTATCTCCTCCGCCGTGTTGGAAACTCTGCCACCGCGGAGGACGTGCTTCAAAACTTCTGTGTGCGCGTCATCAAAAGCGGGGCGGAGCTGCGGAACAGCGAAAGCGTGGTTGCTTGGCTGTACACGGTACTGCGGTCAGTGCTTACAGATCACTATCGCAGTGCGGCTGTGCGGCGGCGGCGGGAAGACAGCTACGCGTCAGACCAGATGGTAATGGGCAAAACCCATGTAGAGATCAATCTCGAGGAAAGTGCCTGCGACTGTCTTCATAAGGTTATGCCTGAATTACGCTCCGACTATGCTGAGATTTTGCGGCGGCTGGATTTGTCGGACGAGCCCCGTCAGCGAGTAGCCGACGATCTTGGCATCACACCGGTCAATGCAAGAGTTCGCTTACATCGAGCGCGCCAAGCCTTACGCAAATCCCTGAATGCTTTCTGTAACAGTTGTACCGACCACAAACTTCATGATTGTGCCTGCCAATCTGTGCGCAGCCATCAGATTCCGTAATAGCGTCCACAAGCGCCTGTGACGTCTGGGAGCGGGCGATCAGCTTGACAGCCTGCAACAGGAGTCCGAGGGATTGAACGGCAGTTGTTGATCTGGCACCAGCAAAGCCAAGCAAGCCAACGGCTCGAGACGATCCCGGGTGTCGGGGTAATCACGGCCACGGCGCTTGCCGCCAACGTGCCTGACCCAACCGTCTTCAAATCCGGCCGTGAGTTCGCAGCCTACCTTGGCCTCGTGCCCAGACAAAACTCATCGGGAGGCAAGGGCCGTCTCGGGCATATATCGAAGATGGGCAACGGCTACCTGCGCCGACTGCTGGTCGTCAGCGCCACCTCCGTCACACAACGGGCGCCAACCACCGACACCTAAACCGGGGCCTGGGTCAGATCTCTCCTAGCGCGCAAACCCACTCGGGTCGTCACCGTCGCTATCGTCAACAAGACGGCCCGAACAGCGTGGGCGCTGCTCGCGAAGGGAGAAAGTTACAGGGCCGCACCGGCCATCTGATCAAAGAAACAACCTATCGTGGCGAGGGCTGCGATGAAGAGATGCGAGGGCAAAAGTGAGTGATGATGATCAAACGGGACCGCTGCCAGGACACCCCGAGGTGCTGTCAGGGCTTCTAAGCTCGATCGTCTGATTGGGACCCGGCAAGCGGACTTCATCAGGGCCAGCGGTCACATGCACCGCGCCAAAAGGCCGGACACATGACCGCACCCCGCAACGATCGTCAGAAGCTCAAATCAACCCTTGCACAAACGGAGCCACACATGACAGCACCCACGGCCGGGATAGGCGTGGTCTTTTTTGTTTTCGCACTGATTCGTTTTAGAATGACCCTGGCCTCTGCAAAGTAGACCACTAGGTAAACTCAAAGAAGCTTGCACTGAACCGGCATCGGCACCGCCCTACCCCGCCCGCATGAGGTGATTATCAAGGCTCGAAGCTTCAAACTAGCTCGCACGAGTGAGGAGAAATAAGTGCATGAAAGACCCCTATGAGGCCCTCGGTGTAGCGCGATCCGCGACCGACAAGGAAATAAAAGACGCCTTCAAGAAGCTGGCGCGAAAATTCCATCCAGACCTACATCCGGGCGACAAGGAAGCTGAAGGAAAATTTAAGGAGATTTCAGCCGCTAATGATCTACTGAAGGACAAGGAAAAGCGGCGTAGGTTTGATGCCGGTGAGATTGATGCCAGCGGGGCGGAGCGGCCACAAGAGCGGTACTACCGCGATTTCGCTGATGGACCGATCTACAGCGCCCATGCTGAGCAGAGCGGCTTTGCCAGCAATGAAGAACTGGAAGAGTTTCTGGCGCGCGCTTTTCAAGACGGGACGAGTGGCTCAAGAGGGGCCTTCAAGGCCCGTGGGCAAGATGTCAGATATGAGCTGCGCGTAGGATTCTTGGATGCGGTGAATGGCAGCAAACGCAACGTCACGCTACCTGATGGCAAGACCCTCCAAGTGACAATTCCAGAAGGCGCTGAGAACGGCCAGATGCTACGATTGAAGGGTCAGGGAATGCCTGGATTTGGCGGGGCGGCGGCGGGAGACGCTTACGTTGAACTGCATGTTCAGTCACATGCCTTCTACAACCGCAAAGATGACAATATTCATGTCGAAGTTCCTGTTACGCTCAAGGAAGCGATCCTGGGCGCGCGGATTGAGGTTCCGACCATAATGGGCCCGGTGAAATTGACAGTTCCCAAGAGTGCAAACAGTGGCACGACGCTGCGGTTGCGGGATAAGGGCATCCGAAATCGTAAATCTGGCCAGCGTGGCCACCAATTTATCACTCTGAAAGTCATGCTTCCGGGCGGCGAAGAACCGGAGTTGACGGGTTTTCTGGAGACTTGGGAGCCGAGAACTCAAGATGACCTGCGAAAGGAGATGCTGAAATGATGCGCCTTGAGGACCTCTTGGGGCAGATTGAGGTGCTTCAGCGCCACGAACTCGAGCTTTGGATCCGTGAAGAGTTGGTTGTGCCACAAGAGGAGGCCGGGGAGCTCTTGTTCTCGGAAAAGGAGTGCGCACGGATCCGCCTAATCTGCACCTTGCGTTATGAGCTTGAGATCGACTCGGAAATTTTGCCGACGGTGATTTCCTTGGTGGATGAACTATATCTGACCCGTCAGCGCTTGCTGTCACTGACCGCTGCGGTGGCCGCGCAGGATGAGGCCGTTCAGGCTGCGATTCTCGCAAAGTTGAAAGGGCATTGACACGCTAACTCACCTTTCGACTTGAGGCGGCGGCACTGTCAGAGCAAAATGCGTTGAAGCGGGCTAGGCGGTCCTCTAGCGCCCAGTCATGACCAAATGCAGCCCCTTTCGCCATTTCAATACGTCGCCTGAGATTATCCAACTGGCGGTCATGTTGTACGTGCGGTTCCCTCTGTCGCTGCGCCCCAACTCTATCGCAGAAGATCAATCGGATGGACGGCGTGCCAAAACGTTCATCCAGAGGAAGACAGGCAAAGAGGCGCTTTCTCATGCGAGCCCCCACTTCCCTGTTCCCGGAAAAACTTTCCCTGTTCCTGAAATAACTTTCCCTGTTCACTGAAAAATATTCCCTGTTCCGCAGTTTAGGGAATCTTGCGAAAAAACAACATGACTGCAATGGGTTAGAGCGAAGAGAATCGTGCTAAAACCAGTTAAATATCGAATTTTCCCTGTATTTTCCCTGTTATCAGGGAAATCCTTGCAGAGATCAGTTCGCAGCAGACTGCCTCCACCGCCATTCTTTCCTATTTTATCTTTTTATATCATATAGATAGAAACGGGGCATGAATTGCACCCCACAATTTTTACCACATTTTCGAGCGATTAACCGAATAGAGCAGAAGAAACCGCCCAGGGTTTCAATCCTTCCTTCACTCTGCCTCGAATCCGACATCGTTCGGATCCAGCCTCAGATTCAATTCGGCGTCACGAGCCATCTTCAAACTAAACCGCGCCGCTGCCCTCGCCGAATGGCGCGATCTTCTTGCTGCCTGACGTTTGGCTCGACTGGGGCATACTGAGACGAGTTCGATTTCGTCTCACACCTCCATTGGCTGCGACGATGCACCAAGCTCAACCTCTCATCCGAGCAGGTCTTTGCCGAACAGAGCGATCGCCAATGGCACGGGCGCTACCGCAAGCGCTATAGTCAGAAGGAACCCTTGCGGCGTGAAAAGGCGGCTGACACCGGCAATCAGTGCAATCCCGCCACCCCCGCCGACCAGGAAATTGCCAGGAAGATTGATCGCGACCGCCAAGGCTAGGTAGCGGTGCCGTAGGAGGAAGGGAAGTGCGCCGCCGGGCGCTTTTTCCAGCAAGAAGTTTAAACGCTCTTCGCCCGCAAGCGGTTCTATGCGCTTCAGCAGGCGCTCCAAGCGTGAGAACCGGAGCCATTGCACCACTTTGACAATCGCAGAAAGCGGAATCAGCCGCCCCACCAAGAAGCTGAGCATAAGCCCGGCCAACGTGCAACTATAGACCAGTAGCACTATGCCGGACCCGAGCATGGTGATCAGCACCAAGCCCACTTCTACGCCAGGAACGAAAGGGATTGCTATGAGTCCTGCATAGACGGCAGCCGAGAACATGATCATCTGGTGAACCATGTCCTCGTTGTTGGGTCTGACTTCGAACTCCAGCCTCTCAACGATAAGAGTAGCCATAAGATTCATGGCCAGGATAATGAGAACCAGCAGCAAAAAGCGCCAAAGTCCTCCCCTCGACACTTTGAAGGAAAGAAACTTCATTGGGGGCTTGATCACTCAATTGCCACGGGGATGTTCTGAGCCAAGATCGCTTTGTTGTCGATCAACTCGCCTTCAAACCAAAAGGTTCGCTCAATGGTCCAATACCAGCGTTTGAGGGTCCAAGTCGCTTCGCCACTGACGCGGTCACCCCGCACAACGCCTCGCCATAGGATCTTTGCATCCTTGTAGGGACACTTGGTCTCACTGACGAAGTGCACCGCTCCGTCCTTTGATCGTGTGAAGTACGGTCGCGCGGGGTAGTCGCAACGCGTCTGACATTCGCTTGATACAAACAGCCCCTTGCCGAAAACAAGATTGTCCTCGACATCCGCTGGCTGTCCGGTAGGCCCCATCTTGCTAAGGAAGACTTTCCCATCCAATGCACCCTCGCCTTGAAACGAAGCCAGCGACTCTCTGTCCGCGTCCTTCGATGGCGGGGCACTGATTTGAGATACGGCAAAGCCGCCCAACCCAACCAGCAGTGCGCAGGCCACAAATACAGTTAGAAATCGAGAAACGGTCATCTTTGCCTTTACCGGCGGAAGAAGCGGTCAATGAGATCACCTCATCCGCTCACACCATGATGATGCTATAAGTCTATTACACTCCTGGCTGCATTGACAAATTAGCTCCCCGACACGAGGGCAATTTCCCCTCGCAGTCGGTTTCTAAGCCGCAGGCACGCAGCCGCCCACTCTGCGAATGCTCCGATCCAAATTGTCTTATAGGTTTGTAGGCTGAGGGGGCACTGTCAGAGCAAATCGCCTTGAGCAAGGTCGGGCGTTCTTCTAGCGTCCGGCCATGATCAAATGCAGCCCCTTTCGCTGTTTCAAGACGTCACCCGAAATCATCCGTCTGGCGGTGGCATCTGGATGAGGTGTTCGCGAAGATCAACGCTGTGACGCACTATCTCTGGCGCGCTGTCGATCACGAAGGCGAGGTTCTGGAAAGTTTCGTGACGAAGAGACGCGATAAGAAAGCTGCGTTGATATTCCTAAGGAAAGCACTGCGCAAGCACGGTCGGCCCGAGGTTATCGTGACCGATCAGCTTCGATCCTATGGGGCTGCACTTGCAGAATGGCGAAGCCTCATCACTGCCTGACGCTCAACTCGGCTGGAGTATACTGAACCGAGTTCGAATTCGTCTGACAGCACCCCGCTGGCAAATGCCAAATGCTTCTACCAACCTATGGTCGGTCAACGCTTGCATAGATATGTATATCAACAGAAAGCTGTTAGAGGCCTCAGACAGGAGTTGGTCTCTTTGCCAGAAATCTTGTTAGATATTTTTCTATAATATCAAACAGGTGATGTTTATCGTTCGAATTAAATCAATATCTTGGGCTGTTTCAAGACCCTTAGAAATATATCTCGTTGTTGATTTTGTGACCCTCCTTATCGTAACGTCTTTGATGTCTCGGCCCAGCTTTTCATCTCGCTGGTGCTGAATAGCGCGGGGCATTTTCACGCGCGACAAAGGGTTTTTAGCCGAATCCACGAATCCTGCGGTGCCGCCGCTCGATACATAAGCGAGGAGGAGAACCATGTACCGTTCCTGGAAAATGATACGCTGCTCAGTCTTAACCGCCGCGGCAGTCGGCGTGGCTGCTGGAGTTGGATTAACCGCGAGCGATTCTGAAGCCGCGACCTGGAAGTACGCCTTCGAGGAGGCAATGGATGAGGTCCAGGGCAAGTACGCCCAAAAGTTTAAAGAGGAGATAGAGAAGAATTCCGACAACACCCTGCAGCTTTTCCCCTACGGCACCTTGGGTGAGTCTGCGGACATAATGGAACAGGCGCAGGCTGGCATTCTGGAGTTCGTCGACCAGTCTCCAGGCTTTACCGGGTCACTGATTCCAGAAGCACAGGTCTTCTTCGTGCCCTACCTACTACCAACAGATCAAGAGCATCTCGCCCGGTTTTTCCGCGAAAGTAAGGCCATAAACGAGGATTTCAAAAAGCTGTACGCCGAACAGGGACTGGAGCTTCTGACCATGTTCCCCGAAGGCGAAGTTGCAATGACCACTAAGGAACCGGTCACGGCCTGCAAGGACTTGAACGAGGTCAAGTTCCGCGTCATGACCAATCCACTGTTGGTGGAATCCTACCAAGCCTTCGGTGCCACACCAACACCGCTCCCCTGGGGCGAGGTTTACGGCGGCCTGCAGACCAACATCATTCAGGGTCAGGAAAACCCCACGTTCTTCCTCTATTCGACGAAGATCTATGAGGTCACCGATTACATCACTTATGCCGGTCACAACAACTTCACCACGGCCGTCATGGCAAACAAGGAGTTCTATGATGGGTTGAGCCAGGAAGACCAGAAGGTGATCGAGAATGCTGCAGATGTTGCCTACCAGTATATCGTCGGCTACCAGAAGGGTCTGGCGGAATCGGAATTGCAGAAGATCAAGGAAGCCAAGCCCGAGATGACCGTTACGGTGCTCAACGAAGAGCAACGGGCCTGTTTCAAGGAAGCTGCCAAGGCAGTGGAAGCCAAGTTCATCGAAATGACCGGTGAAAGTGGCAAGGCGATCCTCGAACAGATGAAGGCCGACTTGAAGGCCACAATGTAGCCAATGGCCCAGTAGATCATGAGTGAACGCGATGAAGTCGGGAGACGGGTTGGTGCCCGTCTCCCGACTTGTGATCGGATGTTCGCGAGAGGGGGATAGATGGTCGAAGAACCTCCGCAGAATGCACATGCATCCGGGTTACCTGGTATTCTTGGAATTATCGACTCCCTGATCAGCCGGGTCGAATCCTTTGCGCTTGCAGCAGGCGTCCTACTGATGGCTGCGAACACAATAGCCAATGTCGTTGGACGCTATGTGTTTCAGAGCAGTATCTTCTTCACTGGCGAACTCAATCGTATGATCATTATCTTGATCACCTTCGCAGGTGTCGGCTATGCCGCTCGTCACGGGCGGCATATCAGGATGTCGGCAATCTTTGACGCTCTGCCCACGAAGACACGTAAGGGCCTGATGATCGTGATTGCGGTCATTACAGCGATCACGATGTTCGCACTCTGTTACTTTTCTATCGGCTACATCAGCAAGGTGCATTCCAGCGGTAGGGTGCTACCCGCCCTGCAGATTCCGATCTGGTGGATCTTTGTTTGGGCCCCCATTGGGTTTTTCGTGACCGGCACCCAGTATCTGCTCACTGCGATCAAGAACATTATCGAAAAGGACGTTTACCTTTCGACCAACGTGCTGGAGGGCTACGACGATCCCGAGGCCGAAATCTAGCCTGAGGAGGAGGGCGCCATGACTGCGGTCATGATGATTACGATGATCGTTCTGCTGCTATTGGGATTCCCCATGATGATCCCGCTGATTGTGGCGGCCTTCATCGGTTTTTTTTCGATGTTTGGCGGTATCGACAAGATGGATTTCATGGTCCAGCAGTTCATGGCCGGCATCCGCCCAGCTTCGCTGATTGCCGTGCCGATGTTCATACTTGCTGCGGACATAATGACACGGGGACAGTCGGCGAATCGCTTGATCAACATGGTCATGAAGTTCATCGGCCATGTGAGAGGCGGCTTGGCGGTCAGCACAGCTACGGCTTGCACACTATTCGGCGCCGTTTCGGGCTCGACCCAGGCGACCGTCGTGGCGGTCGGTTCACCGTTGCGCCCAAGGATGCTGAAAGCCGGGTACAAAGACTCCTTCATTCTCGCGCTGATCGTCAACTCGAGCGATATCGCATTCCTTATTCCTCCCAGCATCGGCATGATCATCTATGGCGTCGTGTCCAACACCTCCATTGCCGAACTCTTCATAGCCGGTATCGGCCCAGGCCTGATGATCTTGGTGTTCTTCGCGACCTATAGCGTAATCTACGCCAAGATCAATGACGTCCCGACGGAGCCAAAGGCGAGTTGGAAAGAACGCCTGGACGCCGTTCGACAGGCGGTCTGGCCACTCGGTTTTCCAGCCATCATAATCGGTGGTATCTACGGCGGTGTTTTCAGCCCGACAGAGGCCGCTGCAGTTTGCGTTCTCTACGCAATGATCCTGGAGTTTGTGGTATTTAGATCGCTGTCCGCACCGGACATCTATTCGATCGCCAAGTCGACCGGGCTTATCACGGCTGTGGTCTTCATCCTCGTCGGCGCAGGCGCCGCGTTTTCCTGGATCATTTCTTTCGCCCAAATACCCCAGGCCATGTTGGGTGCGGTTGGTATTACGGAGATGGGGTCGATCGGCATACTCGTTGTGATATCGATCGCTTTCTTCATTGGCTGCATGTTCGTGGATCCCATTGTCGTAATCCTAGTGCTGGTGCCCATCTTCGCGCCGGTCGTGGACTCGGTTGGCCTAGACCCGGTCTTGGTCGGGATTATCATCACGCTGCAAGTGGCGATAGGTTCGGCGACTCCGCCGTTCGGATGTGACATCTTTACGGCCATCGCGATCTTCAAAAGACCCTACCTCGATGTCATCAGGGGAACGCCGCCTTTCATATTCATGCTGCTCCTATCGGCGGCCTTGTTGATTATCTTTCCGCAGATCGCCCTCTTCCTGCGCGATCTGGCCTTTAAATGATCCCTGGGAGAGCGACCGATGTTTAATCGTATAGTCGTTGCCGTGGATGGCTCAGAGCACGCCCTCAAAGCCCTAGAGTTGGCAGTGACGCTTCAGAACAAGTTCGATTCGGAACTCTTGCTGCTTTGCGTTTACCGACATCACAGCCAGCGAGAGGCTACCTTGTCCATGGTGCGACCGCAGGATCCGGACAACGTCGAGGACTCGATGCGCGAATTCGCCACCGGCGTCGTCGAGCATGCCAAGAAACGGGCAACTGAGCTTGGTGCGGCCAAACCTCGTGCCTTCATCAAGGGCGGCCCGCCGTCGCGAACCATCGTCAAGTTCGCCAAGGAGAAGAAGGCGTCGCTTATCGTGCTCGGCAGCCGCGGACACGGGGAGATGGAAGCCTTTTTGCTTGGCAGTGTCTCTCATAAGGTGACCAGCCTCGCCGATTGCCCGGTGTTGGTGGCTTGACCAGGGTTCTCGCCAAAAAACCCGCTATAAAGCGCTTTTGCAGATTGCCTGGAGCGCCTGCTATACTTGGAGAACAGGAGCGCCATCTACGGGGTCTCGCTGGACTGGAAGACCGAAGCGTGACAAGAAAGATAGAGCAAAGTCTGACAGAAATGTTCTGGAGAGAAGATGTGGTGCCGCTGACGCTCCGCGAACAAAACTCCAGGACGCCTTCCCAACGACGCTTCTTGGCGATTCTTCACATCATTCGCAAGCGCATAACGCTGCTCAGATACCCGCCGGAAACACTCCTGGACATCGATGCTCTGGCGGCTGAATTCAAGGTCAGCCGCACCCCCATCCGCAGCGTCCTGCAGCAGTTGATATATTGCGGCCTGGTTCTAAGTAAGCACGGTGTGCGAACCAGCGTAGCACCGATCGACTTTGAAAGACTGCGCGAAGACTTCGCCTTACGCAGCCATCTGGCAGAGTTGATAGGCGTGCTGTCGCCGCTCGTGCCCAGCAAGGGTGCGATCGACTATCTCGCCCAGGCAATCGAGGAGTGTGGAGAGCTGATTGCCCACCCCGACCTGGAAAGCTTCGCGCGAATTGACATGAAGGTGCATGAGGCAATCTGCAGCCTCATCGGCAACCGCCAGTTACGGCAGGTCTATGACGACCTTTACTTTAGAACTGCCCGGGTGTGGTTCTACTTTCTGCCGAAGCTGGATTGGCTTAATGAGGTGACAATATTCCGCCAAGATATCGACGCCCGACTAGATGTTATGAAACGGCAGGATACAAAGGCCGTGGGATTTCTGACCCGTAATGCTATCTCGGCCGTACTGATTCGGGTCGATCCGCTCATCAGCGAAGTCGAAATGACGCAAGATCCCGGCGAACCGCGCTTGATCGTTTCACAAAAGGGGGTCTAGGGCACTGACAGGTTAACTCGTCTGTCATGTCTGAGCTCCAGCGTCTAAACACCCCAGATGGAGGTGTCAGGGCAATTCGAACGGCACTACCAGAGCAAAATGCGCGGAAGGGAATTGTCAGAGCAAATCGCCTTGAGCAAGGTCGGGCGTTCTTCTAGCGTCCGGCCATGATCAAATGCAGCCCCTTTCGCTGTTTCAAGACGTCACCCGAAATCATCCGTCTGGCAGTGGCATCTGGATGAGGTGTTCGCGAAGATCAACGGTGTGACGCACTATCTCTGGCGCGCCGTCGATCACGAAGGCGAGGTTCTGGAAAGTTTCGTGACGAAGGTACGCGATAAGAAAGCTGCGTTGATATTCCTAAGGAAAGCACTGCGCAAGCACGGTCCGCTCGAGGTTATCGTGACCGATCAGCTTCGATCATATGGGGCTGCACTTGCAGAATGGCGAAGCCTCATCACTGCCTGACGCTCAACTCGGCTGGAGTATATTGAACCGAGTTCGAATTCGTCTGACAGCAGCGTTAGTTTCTCTGTTATTCTCCGATAGGGCCATATACCACTGCAACTAAGCTGACGATAAAGCAGGATGGAAAACCTAATTGATGATGGTTCCCTTGATCAGCTGGACCCAATAGTTGATGGATTTACGCTACGGCATAAAGCGGCTACTTCCCGATTTGATGGCATATGCTCAATCGATCGCACGTGATCGCAACGACGCTGAGGATCTGGTGGGAGATTCAGTCGAACGGGCGCTCTCAGCTCGGCGACACCCAGATAGTCTCAATGCGCTTCGGCCATGGATGTTTCGAATCATTCGCAATCTTTTTCTAGATGAAGTCCGGAAAAGAAAGGTGCGGCGGGAATTTTCCGAAGGGTTGGGCCGTTACTTGATTGAGATAAGCAATCAACAGAGCGACACGCTCAACGATACCTTGACCCGTCTCGCTTTCGGAAAGTTGAAACAGCCCGAGCGCGAGATTCTGTTTTTGGTGGACGTGCTGGGTATGAAGTACGAGGAGGCCGCGACTGTACTAGACGTGCCGTCGGGTACCGTCATGAGCCGGGTCAGCCGGGCAAGGCGCACTCTGATAGCCCTGATAGACGGCGCTCATATTCCCGGTCATAACGATTCTCGAAAGAACAAGAGCGAATGACGACTGACAAAGACTGGAACCTTCTTAACAGCTATGCCGATGATGAACTCAAGGCAGAGCAGAGGATGGTTTTGGAAGCTAGAATTCAGCAAGAGCCCGATCTAGCGGCCGCCTTGGAGCGTATTCAGACAGTGAAATTGGCACTGGGCCGTAAGCAGCCACTGGCGGCGGCGCCAACCTATTCGCGCCTGCGATCCTTGTCCCGCGTCGGCGCAATTGCAGCAGGGGTTGTTGTTGTCGTTGGGATTTCGATATTCGGATTGAGGACGTTTCAGGTAGATTTGGCAAGCAATACCGCCGCAGACTGGCACGCAAAATTCAGCGCTAATTCTTATAGTCAGGACCAACCGCAGGTATCAAATGCGGCTTTTGGCGCTTGGGCGGGCTTTATAGCGCCGCCCGACCTCTCAATCGCGAGACTTGAGTTAATGGAATTGAAGGTCGACGCATCCGAAGACCCGGCGTTCATAGCCATGCATTATCGTGGCCAGAATGGTTGCCGGCTGACATTGCTGGTCGAGAAGCTGGAAATTGATGAGGATATTTCGGACCGAGCAGAGAATTTGCTGTGGCGTCAGTGGACTACCGAAGAAGCACGCTTCAGTCTGATTTCAGATACGATGGACCGTGGGCGCTTCAATATGATCGCTGCATACCTAGAGTCGGCCACCCAGACGGGCCGGAGCAACAGGGACCTCCAGGTTGCAATGGCTGAATCGACAGCATCTTGCGCTTGAGATGCGCAACAAGATTTCTTAGTTGGTAAAATTAGGTCGATCTTCCCCATAGTTCTTTGAGAGATAGTCTAGGATCACTGCCTTCGTCTGCTGGTCCAGTTCGCTCATACCCTGTTCCTCAACCATCCAATCCAGCAGCTCGGCCCAGTTATCCCGGGAAAGACCCTGTTGAGCCACAATCCTCTCAGAGTGACAGGCGGTGCAGTTGTAATAGGTCTCCTCTGCCCCCGCTCCCGGGACTAGAACGCCAAACAGCTCTGGTGGCGCTGTAGTGGAATCTTGTTCGTTCGGAGCAAACTGTCCTGAACCGAAGGAAGTCGGTGTTGGCCCGCTTGCATTCAAATAGGCAATGAGATCCGCGCGCGCAGCAGCCTCACTAACACCAGTGAATGTCATACGCGTACCTTTTACGAACTTGCGGGGGTCGGCTAAAAATTCGTCCAGTCGTTCCATAGTCCATGATCCGCCGAGATCCCGCAGTGCTTTTGAATAATTTGCGTAATCCTTGGAAGCGGCGACGTCGGCCCCAATAATGCCCCAAAGATTTGGGCCGACACGATTTTTGCCTCCTTCATCTATGGTGTGGCAGGCCTTGCAGGCTCTAAATACCTTCTCTCCTGCAGCCGGATCGGCTGCGGCTAGCCTGGCATCCAGATCATTCTGGGCGCTTGACGCACCTGCGATCAATTGAAGGACGCCAAGTAGTAATCCCGTCATCAGAAGACGACAGATCATTCCATTCTCCACTCCTGCAAGGCCTCTCTATTCCACACGTCAAAGGTGCAAGCGAGCGTTCATCCAACCCGCAAGGCGACCCTGTGCATCGTGTTGTTCAGGTAACCTTTCGGGTTCCAATCGATTGCGAAAGGCTGCATGACTCCGGCGCTGTCCATTGCCCTGGCCCAAACCTCGTAATAACCGGCCTTCGGGAAGGTCACGGTTTGGCGCCAGTTCTGCCAGGCCCCGGAGTTAACAGGAGCGTCCAGCTCCGCTGTCAGCCAGGTCGCTCCGAAGTCGATGGAAAGGTCAACCCGGTCGACCGTCCGGTCCCCGGACCAGGCGTGACCGCGGACCTCGATCTCCTGGCCTATCTCACTGTTATTCTCCTGAGATGTGATGAGCGATTTGACCGGCATACGTTCGATAATTACAAAATCTTCCTTTGCAACCTCCTCTCCAGGTGCAACCGAACGATTGGGGACGCGATAGGAGGTTCCGGTCATCTTGGGCCCGTCGTGGACCTGATCGCGAAGCTGTATGCGGGTCAGCCATTTCTGCGAGCAGGATCCGGGCCATCCTGGTACAACGAGGCGCAAGGGCGCGCCGTTTTGTGGGTGCAGTGCCCCGCCATTCATCTCAAATGCGATAAGGACGTCGTCGGTCAGCGCCTTGGCAATCGGGACTCCCCGCGAAATCGGCAGCTTGCTGGTATCTCCCGAAAGATGCCCGTCGGCGCCATAGTGGGCGGTATAAACGACGTTTGATTTGACGCCGGCCTTCTCCAGGACATCCTTCAACCGCACGCCTGTCCAGTTGGAGCAGCCGACCGCACCCAGCGTCCATTGATTGCCTTTCGCCGGAGGATTGAAAAATGCCCTGCCATTTCCGCCGCATTCTATGACGAGAGCCATCGTGACGACTTCGAACTGATTCCTGAGGTCGTCGATGGAAAGGGTCATCTCCTGGTCGACTAAACCGTCAACTGTGAGCGTCCAGGATGCGGGGTCGACGTTTTCTGGAGGTATACCATTGTTGCGAATGAAATGCCGGTTTGTCGGCGTGATATCATCATCCAGGAAGTGAGGCGGCGTTTCGGCGTTAATTGGCCGGTCATTGAGCAAGGTTAATCCGTCCTTGCCAACCAGCACGTCTTCTGCAGCGAAGGCTGCAGGTATCAATCCTTGCGGCATATTGCGATGGAACGGAATGCTCAGGCCGAGCATCGCTCCCACGGTAGCCAAGCCAGCACCGCCTAGAAACCCGCGCCGATCTGAGTGAGCAATACGACCGAAGAACTCGCGATCGACCTCTTCAGGATTGCGGGCAAAAAATTCACTGATTCCTTGGTGTTTTTCATTGTCGAATGGCATTTCCACCTCCCTTGTTATCTTTAATAACGTCCCAGGGAGGCATTTTATTTCATTCAGGTTGAATCGTCCTGCCGCCGATCGATCTGCTGGAGTTTGGCGATATCGTCAATTAGGAAGGCGTTGTCCTTGCATCTGGCTACGCTCGCTGGCCTCGTGTGCGGGCCGTATTTTTGGTTGTTGACAGCACTCCAATATTTCAATATTTCATGATATATGGAAGATACACGAGCACTCGCGGCCTTTGCCGCTCTTAGCCAAACTACACGTCTTGAGGTCTTCCGCCTGTTGATCCGGGTCGGCCCGACCGGCATGGCGGCGGGTGAGATCGGGGAGTCCCTTGGCGTGCGGCAAAACACGCTTTCGGCCAATCTTTCGGTTCTGCTGAATGCCGGTCTGGTGCGCAACGAGCGGCAAGGACGCTCCATCCGCTATTACGCCGATATGGATGGATTACGAGGCCTGCTTGGATTCCTGCTGAGCGATTGCTGCGGCGGCCGCGCGGAGATGTGCCAACCGCTGATCGATGAAATTGCCTGCGCCTGCTGAGGGAACCGCCGACCATGTCCGACAGGGTTTACAACGTACTCTTTCTCTGCACCGGGAATTCAGCCCGTTCCCTGATCGCAGAAGCAATCATGAACGCCGAAGGCAAGGGCCATTTTCGTGCTTTTTCCGCGGGCTCAAACCCCAAGAGCGAGCCCCATCCCTACACGATCAACCTTCTCAAAAGTCTCGGCCATGACACGGCGCGACTGCGCTCGAAGAACTGGAACGAGTTCGCCCTACCCGATATGCCGCAGATGGACTTCGTGTTCACGGTTTGCGATCAAGCCGCCGCCGAGACCTGTCCGGTCTGGCCAGGCCAGCCGATGACCGCGCATTGGGACATACCAGACCCGGCCGCCGCGACCGGCAGTGAAGCGGAACGGCGCCTTGCCTTTTCAACGGCCTACAAAATGCTTTCAACCCGGATATCCTTGTTTCTGAGCTTGCCTTTCGCTTCTTTGGACAGGCTTTCGCTCAAGCAGAAGCTCCAGGATATTGACCTTGCCGAAACAGCAAGTAGCGCCCCAACTTCCTGAACCAACAGTAACTGCGGAATACTTTTCATGACAGACACGACCGCGCCCGCGACGCCGGCCATGAGTATCTTCGAACGTTGGCTAACCCTCTGGGTGGGTCTGGCAATATTGGGCGGATTACTGCTTGGCAGCATCGCGCCCGGGCTGGTCGAAGCCATCGCGGCGGCGGAATTCGCGTCGATCAATCTCGTGATGGCTGTCCTGATATGGGCAATGGTCTACCCGATGATGGTTGGCGTGGACTTTGCGGCAGCTGCCGGGGTTGCCCGGCAACCGAAGGGACTACTCATCACGCTGACGGTGAACTGGCTGGTCAAACCCTTCACCTTGGCGTTGTTGGCGGTCTTGTTCTTCGACCATATTTTCGCGCCCTTGATCGAGCCTGCGGATGCCGCGCAGTACACAGCGGGCCTGATTCTGCTTGGAGCGGCCCCCTGCACGGCCATGGTCTTTGTCTGGTCCCAGCTCACGCGCGGCGATGAAACCTACACGCTGGTGCAGGTTTCGGTGAACGATCTGATCATGATCGTCGCCTTCGCGCCCATCGTCGCTTTTCTGCTCGGCGTTACCGAAATTTCAGTCCCCTGGGAGACATTGGTCTTGGCGACGCTGCTCTACGTGGTTATGCCATTGCTCGCCGGGCTGCTCACCCGTAGAAGGCTCCGTACGCCCGAACGTATTGCCGGCTTTACCGCCCGCATTAAACCCTGGTCCATGGTCGGGTTGATCACGACCGTGGTGATCCTGTTTGGGCTGCAGGGCAATGTCATTCTGGACAGGCCGCTGGTCATCGGTTTGATCGCCGTGCCGATCGTGATCCAGAGCTATGGCATTTTCGCGCTCGCTTACGGCGCCGCCTACGCCCTCAAGGTGCCCCACCGCATCGCCGCCCCTTGTGCGATGATCGGTACGTCCAACTTCTTCGAACTGGCGGTTGCTGTTGCAATCAGCCTTTTCGGGCTTAACTCGGGCGCGGCCCTCGCCACCGTCGTCGGCGTCCTTGTCGAGGTGCCGGTCATGCTGTCATTGGTGAGTTTCGCCAACCGCACCCGCAACAAATTCCCCGGGGCTTGATTGCCGGAAACACTGCTCACGCGCGCTCGGGCATCTGCGTGGCGCCGGGAATTATAGGTCGGTGCAAATTAAGCCACCGATTGAGATTGGATCGAACAGTGCCGGGAGCCGATCACCGCACTTGAAGCTATGTCTCGATGCCGCGGCCAACAACCAACGCCTCCCGAAGCGTCGGGTCCAAGTCGTTGTAGGCCTTGTCCGGCAAGGTCCCCAACGCATCCAGGGTTTTGCTGAAAAAACATCTGACGGCAGCTGCCGATGCGATGTCGAAAATTTCCGGGTCCGAGAGCCCATGCTTGCGCAATCCTGCGACATCCTCCTCCGTGATGGCTGACGCATCACGCACAACGGCGCGCGCAAACTCCATTATCGCTTCGTCGGCCGCACTTAGGACGGAGGCTTCGGACGTTTCCAGAATCTCTCGAAGCTGCTGCGCATCGTAATAGCGTTCGGCAAGCACGGATCCATGTACCAGCATACAGTAGGAGCTTCGAAGCTCTAGAGCGGCTGCAACGGTGACCAGTTCATAGCGCCGTTCATCCATGTTGCGCTTGATACTGTTAAGCAATTCGTTCCAGCCGGCCATCACCTCCGGTCGATGTGAAAAGGCTTTAACCATGTTTGGCAGGTAGCCGAAGCTGTCACGCACTCGGTTATACATCTGGGATGTGGCGGCGGTTGCTTGCTCTTCTGGAATTACGCTTATGAAAGACATTGCCCCTCCTAAGGATAGGTCGCCTCGCGTGGCCAACATCGCTGTGCCGGGGATTTCGGTCCGTTACGATTCACGCGAGAGGCCCTGAACAACCAGCCTGCAAGAACGCCTCGGTCCTATCAAGTCCAAGTTCCAAGGTAGCAGCCGCATTTAAGCGACCTACCTTCGCTCCCTGAGGATCGCGGGAAAGCCTCGGAAGATGCGTAATTTGGCACCAGAAAGAAGGCCCAATCCAATGTCTGAATTTCAGGCCTGGATCGTCGCCGATGTCCTGGTGGCAGACTCCGCTCCTCATCACCACCTACAAATTCTATGATTGGCAGGACTTAGCGCGGTTCACGCACTATGCTTCATCGACGAGGAGAACCTAAAGGTGACTGAGACCAAAGATCGCAAGGCCAAAGCCGTAGGCATCAACCATGTCGCCCTTGAAGTCGGCGACATTGATCAGGCGCTCGCGTTCTATGGTGCCTTTCTAGACTTCGAGATCGAAAGCAAGAGCGAGAAAGCGGCTTTCATCTATTTCGGCGATCAGTTTATCAATTTTGCGTTGGGCCGAACCCAAGGACCTGACGCGAACCGGCATTTCGGCATCGCCGTGGATGACAAGGATCAGGTGCGACGGACTCTCGAAAAGATGGGCGTTCCGCTACTGGGCGGGCGCTTTCTTGATTTTCTCGACCCCTGGGGCAACCGGGTGGAAATCACTACCTACGCCAACATTCAGTTCTCCAAGGCCGACCACGTCCTCCGGGGCATGGGCCTGGGCCACCTCCAAAAAACCGATAACGCAATTGCCGAGCTTCGGCAGAAGAAGATGGCCCCACCCGACAGGGATCAGTAAAGAATCGAAGGCATGAAGGCCCCTGATGGCTCATTGTAAAAGCCCTGGCTCATCAGGGTCATAGGCTGAACGATTTTCAAGCCCTGCTCCAGACACCATAGAAGAAGCGCCGTGTTCCGCGTTGGCAGCAAAAAGCCCGGCCCCGCAAACTCGGGCGCAGCGCAGATCAAGGCTTTAATATCCTCATTGCTCTCGCCAACCGCATGGCCAAAAAAAGCAATCTGGGTGGCATACCCCGAGATACGACCATCGTGCTCGACCACCATAGCGGTGCCTTGAGCGATGGCATTACGCAGATCGCCTTCACGGCTGTAGCCGTTTAGGCTCTGATGGAGCCTCGTGCAGGCCGCAACATCGGCTTCTGACGCGGCGCGTGCCTTGTAACCTGGAATCGCCACTCTTGGCACGGACCCCTGCATCGTCGAGAGCGGTTCGCGCGCGACGAAGCCCATCTTCGTATAAAGCGCTAGCGAGCGATTGTGGTAGGCCGCCTGGACAAGACGAACGCTGTTGACGCCGGCGTCGCGGGCCGTGTCCAGCGCCCAGTCCATTAACTGCCTGCCAACCGTTACGTTCTGGCAAGCCGGATCGATCGTGATCGGTCCCACGCCGGCAACCGTCCCGCTTATCCAAAGGAAATTGCTGCCGACAACCTCGCCCGCCATTTCAGCGACGACCGAACGGATCGCCGGACTGCTTAACGTGTAGGCGAGAAGTCCCTGCGCAACATCTATTGAAGGGAAATCAGGCGGAAAATCGTGGCGTTCCGCGATCGCCTTGAAAGCGTGATAGCAAATCTTCCCGCAAGCCGCCGCGTCATTTGGTTGGCCGGGCCTCAAGGTAAACTGATGACCAGGTTGTTGATTGATGTGAAAGTTTGAACCTACGTCCATGTGACCCGCGCGCAATGAACGCGCCTCCCTCCAATTGATAACGAAAGTGGGGGGATTATTGGTGCAACAGTTAGCAATTCGCATTCAGGAAATTTGCGATATCAGATTAGAAAAATGCATAAGCGCCCATGGAGTCCCATCAACTGGGCAGCAGACACTGCAAGCGTCTATTTGGAGGCTTTTAAATCATTGAGCGTCCCCAGCGCGACGCAGGAGTGCGCGTAGGCTCCCCCGGCCCGCATCTCCGCAGCGACCCAGATGGCTTCCATGATCTCCTCGGGGGATGCTCTTTCGTTGGTGGCGCCTTTGACGTGCCCTTGGATGCAATAGGGGCATTGGGTCACATGCGCCACCGCGACGGCGATCAGTTGCTTGGTCTTCCGGGAAAGCGCGCCTTCCTTGAACACCGCCTGACTGAAAGCCTGAAAGGCAGCCTCCGCTTCAGGTGCAAGGTTCCGTCGCTGCTCTGCCATGGCTCGCGTCGGCTTTGGCATAACTGTGTCGCTCATAGGTTCCGGCCTCCTTCATTCCCGCCTTAAAGAGATTCGCGGCAATACCTTTGACCCCGGCTCAGCAGCACGCCCTGTCCCCCGGCAATCCCCAATTCCAGACTTTCCGCAATGCGTTCCGCCCGATCAATGAAATGCGCTTCTGCAGCCGGTGGACAAACCTCGCGCACAGTCCGCCGGAACAAATCGAGCCAACGGTCGAAATGAAGCGAATCAACTGGCAATGGCATATGCTTGACCATTGGATTGCCATGATAGCGCCCCGATAAAAGAGCCACCGACGACCAGAAAGCGCACATCCGCTGCAAATGCACTTCCCAATCCTCAACCCGCGCATCGAAGATCGGTCCTAGGAGGGAATCGTCCCGAACCTTCGCATAGAAGCGCCGGACCAAACGATCAATCATCGTCTCGTCGATACCGGTTCGCGCAACGATCTCTGCGGTCGCGCGCGCCCTTCGCGCCTCGGCTTCCGTTAGTTCGGTCATTGATCCATCCATCTATTGGCGCCCTTGATCTCGGATTATCCGATCATCTAAATAGGCATTTCAAATATCAATTAAGGGGAGCGACAATGCGCCTCACCGCTTTCACCGATTATGGGCTGCGCGTCCTTATGCGCCTTGCCAGCGCGCCAAAGCAATCCCTCACCACCGACGAGATCGCCAGAGAATTTGCCATCTCAGGGAATCATCTGACCAAGGTTGTCCGTTGCCTTGCAAAAGCTGGGTATCTTGAAACCAGACGCGGCGCTGGCGGCGGCCTGTGCCTGGCTAGAACACCGCAATCGATCACTCTTGGCGAAGTCGTCCGCAGCCTGGAACAACAGCAAGCGCTGGTAGAGTGCTTCCGCAGCGATGGTGGTGCTTGCCGGCTGACTCCCTTGTGCGGTTTGAAGGCCCGCTTTGCTGCTGCACAGGCAGCCTTCCTGAGAGAACTGGACAAGACAAGCATCGCCGATTGCGCCTACCCGGCAAAACCTATTCAAGGAGGAAATGATTAATATATAACATTAATTTTTTAAGGTATGTATCTGTTTACCAATGTTTTCTGTCAGATTCATGAACACGGATTTCGTCACTCCCCAAGAGGCGATAGAGACGCTTCTTACCAAACCCGCGTAACTCTCGTTCACCTATCTCCTCGAAGATGAAACCATCGGTCAACTTCTGACGCATTTCCTCAGCGAGAATGATCTCCATACTGTCGGCCTGTGTTTCCAACCGCGCAGCCAAATTTATTCCCGGGCCAAAAACATCATAGACGTACTTCTGGATGCCGACGATCGACCCAATTACCGGGCCGCTATTGATCCCGATACGGCAAGCCCACTTTTGGCTGTGGGTTTCGTTGCGGCGACGCAGGAAATGGACGATGCGCAAAGCGACACCGGCAATATTGTTTGCATGGTCGGGTGTCGCTTCGGGTATCCCCGAGACCGCTATATAAGCGTCCCCTATCGTTTTCAGGCGCTCGCATCCGAACTGCTCGACGATGCGATCAAAGGCCGTGAAGATATCATTCAATTCGGAAATCAAAGCCGGCGGGTCTTCCGTAATGGCCATTTCCGTGAAGCCTACGAAGTCCAGCATCAACAGCGAGCAATCCTCGAAGCGCTGCGGTGTGGTCACACCGAACTGACGCCATTCTTCGTAAACCGTCTTCGGCATAATGTTGAGCAGCACCTTCTCGACCCGCTCCTTCTCCTTGCGCAAGTCGCGGTTCTGCTTCTCGATCATCGAGGAGTAGGACTGGATCATGTATTCCAGCTCGCGAATTTTAGTGATGTTCTGACATTCCAACATCAAGACCGATAGGGAGTCGGTCTCGCGCAGCGTTATCTCGACGGCTAATGATATCTTTCGAGTTCCGCGCTGGACCTCACTTGCAAAGGTGAACGCCCTGCCCGCCTCCAACCGCTTTTCCATCTTCTCGCGATCAAGCTGCGGAAAGAAGCCTTCCAGCGTTCGTGCGCCGCCCGTCTGCTCGGAAAACCAGTGATCCATACGATCATTGAGGAAGACTAAATCAAGGCTTTTGCGGTCAAAGACGGCGAGGCCAACCCCCACGGACTGCAGCAGCAACTTGTTGAAACGATCCAAGTCCATGACGCCGCACCGCTCCTCGTCAGTTGGTCACAATCACGTGCCGGCGTTTCTTGATTTCATGAATCACGTTGTGGACATCGGCCGGATCGAACTCGAAATCCTCCAAAGTCTCCTCAAGGATTGTAGCCATCTCGTCGAAAGCCTCGTCACTGATTGACAGGTTGAGATGCACACGCCTCAAGACTTCATCCGTGTAGGAGGCCGGACCGCCCATCAGCGAAGCAATGAACTTGGTCTGATGATCGATCAAGACCTTCATGTCTGAACTAGCAAAATAGGGGGCCAGAATCTCTGAATCCCCGACCCGATCGTAGAAATCCAGAACGACCTTGCTAACAAAGCCGAAGCCGCCGTATCTGTCAAAAACGGTAGCTGCCATCCCGGCCTCCCTCAGGCTAAGGATACTCCCCAAGCCCCAAGAATAAGCCATTCACCCACTCGAATGTAACTATTGTCTTTGAGTTGGCACTTTTGCAGATGCTCGGTATCGGGAAGGATTATCGACCAAACTTTAATTCAGAAAGCGAGCGGCAGGCTGGCAACCACCGCTCGCATTCCTGGAACGTTTGTAGCCGTTTGGTTGACTGACTACTTCGAGCTCCGCATGGAATCGATACTCCATGCGCCACCGCCAGCGGCCGCGATGTAGAGGAACGTGAAGCTGTAAAGCGCCGCTAGCTCGCCACCGTTGAGAAGCGGGTAAAAGCCACGTGGTGCATGGGCGTAAAAATAGGCAACTGCCATGAGGCCGGACAGAACGAACGCGACGGGACGGGTGAACAGACCAACGACCAACAGAGCGCCGCCAATCAGTTCGAACAGACCCGCTGCGCCGCCCATAGACGCCATAGGCACATCGTTCATAGGGCTCACAGGGATGCTCAGATACTTTGTCGTGCCGTGCTGCAAGAACAAAAGCCCGGACATAATGCGCAGAACGCTGAGGAGCTGCGATGAGTACGAGGATAGAAAGTTCACGTTTATAGCCTCCGACAAGACATCGTAAAGGCAACTTATGCCCGTTACGATAGGTCCAAGACAAAAGCCGCAGCGAATAACGCGTTGCGGCCATGCCCCGCAGCGGGTGCTGCGACGAAAATTCACGGTAATTTGCTTCTCAAAGCCTTGTCAACGAAAGGCGGTGAGCGGACACCCTGCCCTGTTACAACCTAACCCCCCGCAAACGAAGTGCATTGCCCACGACTGAAACCGACGAGAAGCTCATGGCGGCGGCGGCGAACATCGGCGATATCAACAGCCCCAGGAAGGGATAGAGAATCCCTGCGGCAATCGGTACGCCCGCAGCGTTGTAGATAAAGGCAAAGAAGAGGTTCTGCTTGATATTGCGCATCGTCGCCAAGGCCAGACGCCGGGCTCTGACGATGCCGTTGAGGTCGCCTTTGACCAGTGTGAAGCCAGCGCTTTCGATGGCCACATCGGCCCCCGTGCCCATGGCGATGCCAACGTCGGCCTGGGCCAAAGCCGGAGCATCGTTGACGCCGTCGCCCGCCATGGCGACCTTGTGCCCCTGGGCCTGGAGTTCCTTGACGATGCGCGCCTTATCCTCTGGCATGACGTCGGCCCGAATATCGTCGATTCCAAGCCTGGCGGCGACGGCACGCGCCGTGCGCTCGTTATCACCGGTAGCCATAACGATCCGCAATCCCTCCGCGTGAAGCGCCTTCAAGGCCTCCGGCGTGGTCTCCTTGACCGGGTCAGCAACCGACACAAGCCCTGCGATGACGTTATCGATGATAACGAACATGACGGTCTCACCTTCATCGCGCCGGGCGTTGGCCGCATCTGCAAACGGTGCGCTGTCCAATCCCATTTCGGCGACAAGCTTCGCATTGCCAAGCGCAACAGCCTTGCCGTCGACAACGCCGCGAACGCCTTTGCCGACCACAGCCTGGAAGTCCTCTGCCTTGGCAAGCGGCAATCCGCGTTCCTCGGCACCAGCAACAATGCTCTCGGCCAGCGGATGTTCGGATCCACGCTCCAAGCTCGCTGCGATACGGAGAACTTCGCCTTCCTCAAACCCTGCCTCCGGCACCACTGCCGTCAGCATGGGCTTGCCGCGCGTCAGCGTACCGGTCTTATCGACGATCAGGATATCGACCTTTGCGAATCGCTCCAACGCCTCGGCATTCTTAATCAATACGCCGACCTGAGCACCACGCCCAGTGGCCGTCATGATCGACATCGGCGTCGCAAGTCCCAGGGCGCATGGGCAGGCGATGATCAGCACCGCGATTGCTGAGACCAAGGCATAAGCAAAGGCTGGTGAAGGGCCCCAAACCGCCCAAGCGACGAACGCGATGGCAGCAACGGCGACCACCGCCGGAACGAAGTAACCAGCAACGGAATCCGCTAGCTTCTGAATGGGCGCCCGGCTTCTCTGGGCCTCTGCGACCATATTAACAATTTGGCTTAATACAGTATCGGAACCAACTCTTTTTGCTTCAATAATAAAGCTCCCAGTTCCATTAACTGTGGCACCGGTTACGAGATCCCCTTCCGCCTTTTCGACGGGCAAGGGTTCACCGGATATCATCGACTCATCGATGGAAGAGTGCCCCTCAATAACGACACCATCGACTGGCACCTTGTCACCCGGACGAACGCGCAGCCGATCACCAACCTTGACCGCTTCGAGCGGCACCTCCTCTTCACGGCCGTCCTCCCGGATGATGCGCGCGGTCTTGGCGGCCAGATCCAGTAAGGCGCGAATGGCCGTGCCGGTCCGTTCGCGCGCGCCCAGTTCCAGCAACTGCCCTAACAGGACAAGCACGACGATGACCGCTCCGGCCTCGAAGTAGACCCCGACGTTTCCATGGGCGTCCTGAAAGCCAGCCGGAAAGATTCCCGGTGCCAACACCGCCACGATACTGAAGCCATAGGCCGCGGCCACGCCCATCCCGATAAGCGTGAACATGTTGAGATTACGGCTAATGAGGGATTTGACGGCCCGCACGAAGAATGGCCATCCAGACCAGAGCACCACCGGTGTGGCCAGCACGAGTTCCACCCACAGAGCCGGGCGTTCGCCGAGCATGTCTCGTAGGAACCCCAGTCCGAGCATCGGACCCATGGTCAGCAAAAGGATCGGCAGCGTCAGAACCACGCCGACAATGAAGCGCCGCTTGAAGTCGACCAACTCCGGATTGGGACCCTCCTCGCCGGTGGGAATACCCATGGGTTCAAGCGCCATGCCACAGATCGGGCAATCTCCCGGCTTATCCTGAACGATCTCCGGGTGCATCGGGCAGGTAAATTGCGTGCCCTTAGGGGCCTCTGCCGCGGCCTTTTTATGAGCACCTGAAAGGAAGTGCTCTGGATCAGCCGAGAACTTGTCATGGCAACGCTGCGAGCAGAAATGATAGTCCTGCGCTTCATGGGTAAAGCTCGGTTTGCCCTTTCCCAATGCAACTTTCATACCGCAGACGGGATCGATAACGCTTGGCGCCTCACCCTCGGTCTTGCTGTGACAGCAGTCGCCCTGATGGGTGTGATGGGCGTGGTGTTGGTTGTGCTCTTGCATGTTCCGCCTCTAGTGTGATCGCCGTGATAGCGTGACCAAAAGGGTTGCTCAGACGTCTGTTACGCTTGAACATGGACCTTCCACTAACTGGAAGGTCAAGGGGTTTTCATGTATAATTGTTGCTTCCCTATCTTCCGGTAAGCGGAAGGTTTAGGCCCGCTGTCAGGTCACTCTCTTTACCAACCGACATCTCGCTTCGTCGCAAGTGACCGATTGCACAAAAGACAGGCTCATCTCATGAGCACGTCCGACCCGACGCCGAGCAATGAAAGTCGCCAATCGCCTAAAGGGCTGCTTTGGCTCAAGCATGCCCTTGTGTTGGGACTTCTCCTGCTCGGCTGGTATATCCTGGACCATAGCGGAATTGTAGATTTCTTCGTGCGTAGCGAAGGCGTCGAGAGCGCCGTGAAGGAACTGGGCGCGGGGGGACCGGCGCTGATTGTCTTCGGAATCGCCGTCGCCGTGGTCATAACCCCTCTTCCCAGCGCGCCCGTTGCCCTCGCTGCAGGAGCGCTCTATGGAATGTACTGGGGTACATTTTATATCGTGCTCGGGGCGCAACTAGGAGCAACCATCGCTTTTCTGGTCGCGCGCCATTTCCGAAACGGTGTTCTCCACCCCTTTGTCAGCAAGGCGGAAACTCTGCCACTTTTGGGGAACCAAAACACCTTGATGGCTACGGTTCTCGTATCGCGGATACTGCCGTTCCTGTCATTTGATCTTATCAGCTATGCGGCTGGGCTCTCGGTTTTGGAGTTCAACCGCTTTTTCATAGCGACACTGGTCGGCATCGTGCCAATGAGTTTCCTGCTTGCGCATCTGGGAATGTCGGTACGGGAGATCGATGGCGCGGGCGTTGCAATTACGTTGGTTATCGTTGTGGCCATGGTTGTGGCTGGATACCTGATCAAAAGAATCCTTGCGGCCCGCAATCGGTAATCGCCCTTTAGTGAAGGGCTGCGCTTCCGGCTTGCCAGCGCCCTCCTATAGCGCCAATCTGTCGCGCCCCTATGCGACTTTGGGGCAGAATTTATTGGCGACATTGCCTAATTGATCTTTTTCGGACCGAATCACTTTGGCTTATCTGCAATTCATCATCGGCAACTATCGCAGCCTTTCCTACGGCTTCATGTTGTCGCTGTTTTCCACCTTCGGACAGACCGCTTTTATCGCTGTCTACGGCGGTCAGATCTTGGTTCTGTACAACATGACGCCGGGTGAGTACGGCCTGCTTTACATGCTTGCCACGCTTTCCAGTGCCGCCCTCATGATACAGGCCGGAAAGCTGGTCGACGATTTGCCTCGGGTACTTTTTACAGGTGCCGTACTGGTCGGAATGGCCGTTGCCTGTCTGGCGATGTATGCCCAAGCCTATATCCAGTCAATGTTGTTTCTATACCTGACGCTGCTCCTTCTAAGGTTGTTCGGCCAGGGTCTAATGAGCCATGCCTCGATGACGGCAATGGCGCGCGACTTCAATCGCAACAGAGGAAAGGCGCTTTCCATCGCGGCTATGGGGCACGCCCCTGGGGAAGCCTTCTTCCCATTGATCGCCGTCGGCTTGATGGCCTGGATCGGATGGCGTGAGTCCTGGCTTGCCTATGCCCTTGTCTGCCTCTTCGTCGTCTTACCGCTCTCATTATGGCTTGCAACAAAACCGCGGCAGCCCCGCAGTGGCGCAGAGCCGCAACCAAGCGATGCGGAACGCTTGGCAGAAAGCCAAGGCTGGACTCGCAAGCAGGTCATTCGAGATTCCGGCTTCTACCTACTTCTGCCTGTGGTGTTCGCAGCCCCCTGCTTGGGGACCGGGCTATTTTTCCACCAAGTCGTCCTCGTGAATGAGAAGGGCTGGGAGCTAAGCGCTTTTGCCTCCGGCTTCACGACCTTCGCCATTGCGACCACGACTTTCGGTCTGATCGGTGGAAGATTGATCGACGGACGTAACGCGCGCTGGTTACTGAACTTTTCTCTTTGGCCGATGGCGCTTGGCTTTTTGTTGGTTTCGCTATCGGGCAACCCGTGGATCGTCCACGCATTGATGCTCCTCGTCGGTATTACTGTCGGCTTCAATCACACAATTGGAACGGCCCTTTGGGCTGAACTCTACGGCCTCGCCCATCTGGGATCGATCAGGGCGCTCACCTCATCGTTCATGGTTTTCTCGACTGCATTGGGGCCCGCTATGATGGGGCTCCTTTTAGACCAGGGGATTTCAATGGATCGGGTCATGTTGCTTTCCGCAGTCTGGGTGGCGGTCACCGCGGCTTGCATACCTTTGATTTTGGCGTCCATCCAACGAAAGCGCCCGGACCTAGCGGCTATTTCCAGCCGCTGAGGAGGGCCTGATCAATTAGGGTGAAACCCATCAAATGCTTCGCGCCTAGAACCTGGCGCAAAATTTAGGTCTGACGATCGTGCAGGGAATTAAACCGAAGCGCTTTGATTCAAATCTAAGATGCTCAAGATAAGGAATCTGGTAAACCCGCCCGTCGCAACCCTTCCACGAAACGCTCGATATCAGCGGGAATCTTGCTAGGCACCATCGCGGCATCAGCGGTCGTATGAGTGGGTTCGAGGGTGCGATAATCCTCAACCGCTTGTCGTGCTTCCTCCATGCGATCCTGCCAAGCCAGTGCCGAAGCCAACTGCCGGCGAAAGGTTGGGTTTCGAGGTGCTAGCCGAATTGCTTGCCTGACGGTACTCGCTGCTTCCCCGTGACGCTCAAGGCTCATGTAGGCCCAAAAAAGCCCCATGAGCCAGAATACCACCATCCCGTCGCGGGGACTGAGGCGGATAGCCTGGGAAATAGAATCAATTCCCTTCTCGGCCTCTCCAAGCAGGGCAAGCGCCGCACCTCTGATCCCAATTGCCGAGGCAAAGTTGGGACTCAAGTCTATGGCCCGCTCGACCGGCGGCAACACCTCGTCCCATTGGTGCGTCACCACATTTGACCAGGATAGGATTGTCAGCGCCCAGGGATCCGTATCATCGATAGCAACGGCATCTTTGGCTGTCGATGCCATAGCCTGCAACGATGTCGCGGGATCATCGCTCCAGCGGTAATAGGATTCGAGAAAATGGACGAGAGCTAGATCGCTCATGCCAAACTCGCCACTTGGAACATGGGATATCGCCCGCTCAAACAACAATCGCGCCTCGTTAGCATCTCGACGCCCCAGTTTCCAGAGGTGCGCACGCCCGCGCATCACGCATTCCCAGGCATCAAGCTGGGAGGCGTCCTTGCGCTTGGCTTGCTGTGCTTCGACCAAAAGGAACTCTGGCGCAATCGCGCCGACGATAGATGCCGTCACCTCGTCTTGCACATCGAAGATATCGGCAAGCATCCGGTCGAATCGCTCGGCCCAGACATGATTACCCGTCGTCGCGTCGATAAGCTGGGCGGTGATCCGGAGACGTTCACCCGCCTTGCGGACGCTACCCTCCAGCAGATATTTGACGCCAAGCTCGGCGGATACCTGCTTCACGTCCATCGAGCGACCCTTGTAGGTAAAGCTGGAATTGCGCGCGATGACAAAGAACCAAGGCATCCGCGATAGGGCCGTGATGATATCTTCCGTCATGCCATCGGCAAAAAACTCCTGCTCTGGGTCGCCGGACATATTGTCGAAAGGCAAGACGGCTATCGAAGGTTTATCTGGCCGCTTTGCAAGCCCAGCCGATAGGGGAAGCGCAGCTGCAATCGAAGCTGCATCGGGAAGCCACCGCCAAATCCGGATAGGCCGGTCAATATTCTTCAGTGCCTGTTCACCACCGTCCTCAAAGCCAAAGGGCAGTTGACGCTGGACCTGCTCGTAAACCGCACCTGAAATGCAAACGCCACCGGGGTTGGAGAGCGTTTCGAGGCGTGCGGCGATGTTCACGCCGTCGCCATAGATATCGGACCCTTCCAGGATGATATCCCCCAGGTTAACGCCGATACGCAGGCGAATCTGCCGTTCATCCGGCTGCGATTGCTCCTGGGTTGTAAGAGTCTGCTGGATTTCGATTGCGCAGGTAACCGCATCAACAACGCTGCCAAACTCGACCAGCAATCCATCGCCCATCAACTTGACAACCCGCCCGTGATGTTGATCGATTTTTGGCTGCACGACTGTCTTGCGTACCTGCTTGAGACGCGCAAGCGTCCCGGTTTCGTCCAGGCCCATCAGGCGCGAAAATCCCACCACATCACCAGCAAAGATGGCTGCAAGCCGACGCCCCATGGATCTCCTCCCAGCAGGAGAATAACCAGCAATGCCTGGAAAGACCATGCACCTAGAAGCAACGAGCAAATCACGGCAATAGCGATAGCGCCAGCGCGCCTGGAGCCTATAATGCCGCTCTCACTTACTTCTGTTGAAAGACCGTCGCCTTGTTACGACAGACCCATGATCGCCATCGGCCAAGATTGTTTCCCGCACTTTGGCGTTCCCTAATCGGCCGTTGCCCCAACTGCGGGCAGGGAAGGCTGCTCGCGACCTACTTGAAACCCGTGGAATCCTGTTCGGTATGTCACGAGGCCTTCGGGCATATCAGGTCGGACGATGCAGCACCATGGCTGACGATTCTGATCGTGGGCCATATCGCTGGGCCGGTCATTCTAGCATTTGAAAGCGACAGAACGTGGCCCGACTGGGTCTCGATGGCACTTTGGCCCGCTTTTGCGCTTGTCCTCGCACTGTTGGTCCTACCGCGCGCAAAGGCACTCTTCATCGGTGCGATTTGGGCAACCAAGGCCCCAGGCTCGGAACAGCCCTAACGCCTGTTCAGCCGGATCTTTCCCACTGCGTCGCCTTCCAGGCGAACATGAGATTTTTGTCCCTACCCAAACCTTGGGATACTGACAGCCCGAGTTTCATGGCAACTGCCAGTTAATCGCTCTCTAAGCATTGAACAATAAGGAAAATTCCGATTTTAAATTTTCTTTCTGCCACGCGCCGCTGAATACGTGGCAAAATACCCAAAAATAGATGCCGATAAATGCACAATTCGGAATAGATATTGATGGAGTTGGATCAGAATGGCTTTTACCGGCAACATCGACGGCGCGCCCACGGGGAACCCCTGGCTGGATAGTTTGATCGCTGGTGGCGCCTGGAGCGACGGCGATGGCGGCACTGTGAGCATCACCTACTACCTGCAAAGCGGTAACGATCCGTTTAACGTGTTCCCAAGCACCGGCAAGGTCTGGGAAAGTTACGAGATCGCCGGCATCGAACTTGCCTTCTCGCTTTGGGAAGCCGTCGCAAATATCGATTTTGTTGAAAATGGAGGTTCGGCCAATTCCGATATCTGGTACTGGGTCACAGACAACCAAGGAGCGAGCGGAACCCTGGGCTGGCATGAGCTTCCCGGATTTGATGTGGGCGAACCGCTTTATGGTGTTTTCAATTATCAGGGCACCGGTTGGACCGAATTAGGCCTCGCACAGGGCGGCTATGGTTTTGTGACCTACATCCATGAGATTGGCCACGGGCTAGGCCTGGCACACCCTCATGACGGCGGCCCCGCGGCTGACGGCACGGTGTTCCCGGGCGTTTCGTCACCCTTTGGGGATTATGGGCTCTACGACCTGAACCAGGGCATCTTCACGACGATGTCCTATAACACCGGCTTCGAGACGCGCTTCCCGTTCCATTCAAACCTGAACTACGGCTACGAGGGCACGCCCATGGCGCTCGACATCGCCGCTGTTCAGGCGATCTATGGTGCCAACACCACCTACGCCTCCGGCTCCGATATCTACACGCTGCCAACCGTCAATGCGTCCGGCACCTTCTGGGCTGCAATCTGGGATACCGGCGGCTTTGATACGATTACCGCCAACGGCACAAACCTCAATGTCGTGATTGATTTGCGCCCGGCACCCTTGAGCGGAGAAAACGCAGGCGGTTACGTTTCCGCGGCGCAAGGAATCGTCGGCGGCTTCACAATCGCTGCAAACGTTTTGATAGAGGGCGCCGAAGGCGGCTCCGGTGCGGACAGCCTCGTAGGCAACGGCGCAGACAATCTGCTTGTCGGCAACAACGGCAATGACATGCTCTTCGGCTTGACGGGCAACGACGATCTCTATGGCGGCATTGGGCTCGATACCATTCATTCGGACTCCGGCAACGATCTGCTGTCCGGCGGCGACGGCAATGATAACCTCTATGCCTACTCCGGCGATGATCTGATCATGGGCGGCGGTGGAAACGACTTTATTGACGGTGGCTCCGGCATCGATACAGCCATCTTCGAAGGCAACATCGCGGAGTACTCAATCGCCGGTAGCGGAAATACGCTCACGGTCACCGATGTATTGGATGGCAGTGACGGTACCGACACGTTGGTATGGGTCGAGCTCCTGCAGTTCAACGATACGACCGTGGCCGCTTCGGACTATCAAGGCAGTAACAGCATTGCCCTGGCGAGTTACACCCCCCCGGCTTCTTTGTCCCGGATGGACGCTTCTTTTGGTGACGATGATGCGCTGCAAGCGTTGGTCTAGGGCACTACCGGACACCATGTGCCTGGCAATAGGCTTCCAACGACGCGATTGCCGAGGCTTTTTCCGCTCTGTCCAAGAATGACGCGGTAAAGGAGTTCCTGGCCAACTGGGCCAGATGCTCCCGGCTTAGATCGAGCGCCTGCTGGACCGCTCGGTAGTTGTCGGCGACATACCCGCCAAAATAAGCCGGATCGTCGGAATTTACGGTTGCCTGAAGGCCAAGATCGAGCATCCGCCGCAAGGGGTGCTCCGCCATATCGCGCACCACCTTGAGCTTCAGGTTGGACAGCGGGCAAACCGTCAGTGCCATCTGGTCTCGGCGCAGACGCTCCACCAACAGAGGATCCTCAAGCGCCCGATTGCCGTGGTCGACCCGGTCGATCCCCAGCTGATCCAGAGCTTGCCAAACATAGTCCGGAGGCCCCTCCTCTCCGGCATGGGCAACTCGCTTAAGTCCCATAGCCCCTGCGCGCGCGAAAACACGGCTGAACTTGCTCGGCGGATGCCCGTTCTCCGAAGAATCAAGCCCGACCCCTAACAGACGATGGCTATAGGGCGCGGCCTGCTCCAGAACCGCCAGAGCGCTTGCCTCGTCCAAGTGCCGCAAAAAACAGAGGATCAAGCCGCTGGAAATTCCAAAAGCACGCTTCCCCTCAGCCAAACCGGACTCGATCCCATCAAGGACTGTTTTCAACGCTACACCTCGGTCAAGGTGTGCCTGCGGGTCAAAAAAAACTTCAACATGCCGGACGCCGTCCTCAGCGGCACGCGTCATGTAGGCAAGGGTCAGATCGTGAAAGTCCTCTTGTGTCAGCAGAACCGACATACCCTGATAATAGAGGTCCAGGAAGTCCTGCAGGCTTTCAAAACTATATGCAGCCCGCAGGGACTCAACAGTGTCATAGCCGATCTCCACGCCATTGCGCGCAGCGAGTTGAAACAAGAGGTCTGGTTCAAGGCTGCCTTCCAGGTGCAGATGCAACTCGGCTTTCGGTAGGCCGCGGATAAAATCATCGTCGCAAATCATCATCCATCCTATGCAATAAAGTCGGGAATTCAAAAGGCGTCGTAAGATCACAAAGGCATGATCCGAAGTTGAGGCATTGAGATGCCCTGCTAGTATTGACGGCATGCGTATCTTGAGGACATGGGTCGTTATCTTTGCCCTTGCCAGTCTGCTTCTCCCGATGTCCGGCAGAGGCAAGACCCAGTGCGAAAGCGGCGCCATGCTGACGCAACAGCTTTCCTGTTATATTCAGGCAGCGGAAGCGGCAGGCAACCCCGCGGTCTGCCTGGAAAGTCCTGAGCCTTCAATCCGATTCAACTGCATCAGTCTGTACGCCGAGCACAATGGGGCACCGGCAGCCTGCAGCCTGATCGAGGCTGAAGAAGCGCAGCGGCCCCATCTGCGCGCAGCCTGTGTGTCGGGTGTGGCAATAGCCAACAGAAGCCCGGCGCTCTGTGCGACGGTGGAACAGCCCTTGGTCAAGGACACCTGCTATTCGTTTCTGGTACTCGAACAAGGCATGGACAAGGCGCTCTGCGAGAACATAGAAAACAAAGCACTACAGGAAGCCTGCAACACGCCGAAAGGATCCAACTGACTGATGACCAGACTCTTCATCGACGCCGACGCCTGTCCGGTAAAACGCGAAGCGCTGCGTATCGCCGAACGCCATGGACTGCAGGTGTTCATGGTATCCAATGGCGGTATCCGGCCCGACCCCTCGCCGCTGGTCGAGACGATCATCGTTCCAGCAGATCCGGATGCAGCAGATCGTTGGATCGCCGAGCGGATTGAACCGGGAGATATTTGCGTCACGCAGGACACACCGCTTGCGGCGGTCTGCATAGGCAAAGGCGGTAGCGCGCTGCGTGCCAACGGTGAGCCTTTTACCCAGAACAACATCGGCAATGCGATGGCAATGCGCGACCTGATGGCCGACCTCCGCGCCGCAAACCCACTCGCGGCCATGGGGAGCGGGCGTAGTTTCACCAAGGCCGACCGCTCGCGATTTCTTGGCGCGTTGGATACGTTGATACGCAAACTGCACAAGGCAGGTTCCTGAAAAAGAAACTCTGCTTTGGAGGGCTTACAGGTTATCCTCCAAAGCTGCATTTAAATCGTTTAAATACTGAGGAGAGGCCATGCCCCGCTTCGCCGCAAACCTAACAATGCTGTTCAATGAGCGTCCTTTTCTCGACCGCTTCACTGCGGCAGCGGATGCGGGTTTTGAAGCAGTGGAATTTCTCTTTCCCTACGACCACTCGCCCCAGCAGGTCGCAGATATGCTTCATGGATGCGGGCTGACCCAGGCGCTCTTCAATCTGCCACCGGGCGATTGGGCTGCCGGTGAGCGCGGGATTGCGGGGCTTCCGGGCCGCGAACAGGAATTTCAAGATAGCGTCGGCCTGGCTCTGGATTACGCAAAAGCGCTTAATTGCAAGACGCTGCATGTCATGTCGGGGATTTGCCCACCGGACGCCGACCGGGCGCATTACTTGGAGACCTATGCCGGCAATCTGCGTTTTGCCGCCGAGATGTTGGGCAAGGAGGGCATAACCGTCGTGGTGGAGTCCCTGAACAGCCGGGATGTACCGAACTATCTAATTCCACGCCCGGCCGACGCCAGACAGGTAATCAATGCGGCAGGAGCCGGGAACTTAGGCTTGCAGTTCGATTTTTACCACGTCCAGATCATGGGCGGAGATCTCTCCAGGAGTTTTGAAGCCAACCTTGATCTAATCCGGCATATACAGATTGCCGGGGTGCCGGAACGTCATGAGCCGACCGTTGGCGAAATCAACTATGGTTACCTTTTCGCCTTGATCGATCGCCTTGGATACGACGGTTGGATCGGCTGCGAGTATAAACCCAGAACCGATACGCTGACCGGATTAAGCTGGCTGCAACAAGTTGGAGCTCAATAGTTATGCCGCTCCTACTAGGCTGCATCGCGGATGATTTCACCGGCGCGACGGATCTGGCCAATACGCTCGTCAAAAGCGGCATGAGAACCGTCCAGATCAACGGCCTGCCCGGCCCTGACAGTGCGGCCCCCGCTGATGCGGAAGCAATCGTGGTAGCGCTAAAGTCGCGCACTCAGCCGGCGGAACAAGCTGTGGCTGACAGCCTCGCCGCACAGACTTGGTTGACGACCGGCGGCGCGCGCCAGATCCTTTTCAAGTATTGCTCCACTTTTGATTCCACGCCGCTCGGCAACATCGGCCCGGTCGCCGAAGCTCTGATGGATCGGTTGGATGCCGACTTCACGACATTTTGCCCGGTCTTCCCCGGCGCCGGACGCACCCTCTACCAAGGACACCTCTTCATCTGGGATACCCTGTTGTCGGAATCCTCAATGCGGAACCACCCGCTGACACCGATGACCGACGCAAATCTCGTGCGATTCTTGCAGCTGCAGACCAAGCGCAAGGTTGGGCTATTAGCGCACCAGACTGTCCGCGCGGGCAGCAAGGCCGTTAGGGATACACTCCGAGAGCTCAGACAGCAAGGCATCGAGTTTATCATTTGCGACGCCCTCACCGATGAGGACCTGATAACCTTGGGTCACGCTCAAGCGGGCTGTCGGTTGCTGACGGGCGGATCGGGGATTGCTATGGGCTTGGCCGACAACTTCCGGGCAGCGGGATTGAACCTTCCGGACTCCACTTCGTCTCTCCCGGCCGTTTCTGGACCTCAGGCAATCCTTTCGGGAAGCTGTTCCGAGGCAACCTTGGGCCAACTGCAGTATGTTAGCGGGCGCTATCCGGTTTTCCGCATCGACCCTCTCGCTTTGGCCAGAGGCCAAGGTCTGGTCGGGCGGGCGCTGACCTGGGCAGAAGACAAGCTGGGAGATGTCCCCATCGTCTTTGCTGCGAGCGCCGAACCGGCGACCGTCAAGGCGGCACAGGAAAAGCTTGGGCGTATGGAGGCGGGAGAGTTAGTAGAGAAAGCTCTGGGTAAGATTGCGCAAGGTCTCGTCGAACGCGGACTACGCAGGCTTGTCGTGGCTGGCGGCGAGACCTCCGGCGCGGTCGTCAGCGCACTGGGATTGAAAGCCCTGCGTATCGGACCGGAGATAGCGCCTGGCGTACCTGCCACGGTCAGCTTGACGGACCCACCTTTGGCTGTTGCGCTCAAGTCCGGCAATTTTGGCGGACCGAATTTCTTCGAGAAAGCCTTTGAGGTCATGCCATGACTGAGTCCTTGCTGCGCGAAAGAATGGCGATCTTCGGAAAGTCGCTTTACGACCGCGGGTATCTGCATGGCAGCTCAGGGAACCTTTCCGTGCGCCTGGAGGATGGTTTCCTCGTCACACCGACCAACTCCTGCCTGGGCTTCCTGGACCCCGGCGCCATAGCAAAGCTCGACCTGAGTGGTCGGCATTTGTCCGGGGACAAGCCCTCCAAGGAGGCGTTCCTGCACGTCAGCGTTTACCAGGCCCGGTCCAACTCCCAAGCAGTCGTGCATAGTCACTCGACGCATTCGGTTGCCCTGTCATGCCTCCAGGCAGCCGATCCAACCGACCTTTTGCCGCCCATCACGGCCTACGGCGTGATGAAAATTGGCAAGCTACCGCTGGTTCCCTACTACCGTCCCGGTGATCCGGCACTGGCTGCAGCCGTCCAGGAAACCGCTACTGATCACAGTGCCGTCTTACTTGCAAACCATGGTCCGGTTGTCGCAGGACGCTCACTTGAGGACGCCATCTGGGCCCTGGAGGAACTTGAGGAAACGGCCAAATTGCATTTCCTGCTGGAAGGCCGGCCAACCCGCCTGTTGACCGCCGCGCAGATCGGCGAGTTAAATCGCGTCTTTCCGAGCTAACGGATGCGCGCGCTCACCATTGCACCACGCGAAGAGAAACGCTTCCTCGGAATGCTTCTTCTCGTTGCCGCCATCACCTGCTTCACAGGGATCGATTCCTCGGCCAAATGGCTGGTGCAAACATTGCCACCTATCGAGGTCGCCTTCGTGCGCTACCTCGGGCACTTCGTCATCGTGGTCGTTTTGTTTTTGCCTGTCTACGGCTCGGCACTCTGGAAAAGCAAAGCGCCTAAGCGTGAATTTTGGCGAGCAGCCATGCTGCTTGGCAGTACGCTTTTTAACTTTACCGCTGTTCAGTACCTTCCGCTGGCAACCACAGCATCCATCGCATTCACATTACCGCTTTGGGTTTGCGCGCTTTCCATTCCCCTACTCGGCGAGAAGGTCGGCCTGCGTCGATGGGTAGCCATAATCGTTGGGTTTGGCGGCGTTTTAATCGTCGTTCGCCCGGGTTTTGAGAGCTTTCACTGGGCCGCTTTCCTATCACTCGGCACGGCTGTGTGCGCGGGGCTCTATATGATCGAGACGCGGCGCTTGGCGGGGGTCGACGCAACAGCAACGCAGCAGTTTTATGCCGCCATGCTGGCAACGGTCATGATAGCCCCCTTCGCCCTGCTGCAGTGGGAATGGCCGCAGACCAACCTCGACTGGGCGCTATTCATTTCCATCGGATTTTGGGGCTGGCTTGGCCATCAGTTGCTGACGATCGCCTACCGACTGGCGCCCGCTTCAACTATCGCGCCGCTCACTTACCTTCAGCTCATTCCCATGACGCTGGCGGGCTACCTGTTCTTCAATGATCGACCCGACATTTGGGTTTTCGTAGGCGCCGGCGTCGTGGTTTCCAGCGGTGTTTATGTCTGGTACCGCGAACGAGTTCTTGCCCGCCAAGTTAAAGCAAGTTTGACGAACATAGTTCCTTCCCCCTGATACGCCCCTTATTATATTGCCGCGAGACAGGCGGCACTTAAAGTATGCAGCAAATGCATCAACCGACTGTGAATCGGGGCCAGGGGAACGAGACCATGCAGTCATTTAACGACCTTTGGGACACCGCTGCCAACCGCAAGGGCGGCGCCGAAGCGCTAGAGGCGCTATTACCGCCGCCAACGCCACGTGACGCATTGGAGGAAACACCGGATTCACGGTTGCTGTCCGCCATGAGCCGCCGCGTATTCCAGGCCGGCTTCAACTGGGCCGTGGTCGATAAGAAATGGCCCGACCACGAAGCAGCTTTCAACGATTTCAACATCAATCACTGCGCATTTCTATCCGATGAGGACCTGGACGCACTGACCCGAGACCCACGTGTCGTCCGTCATTTCAAAAAGATACAGTCGGTTCGCGACAATGCGAATCTGCTGGTCGCCCTTGCCAGGGAGCACGGCAGTGCCGCTCGCTTCATAGCGGCCACGCCGGACGAGGAGTACATCGCACTGCTCGATTACTTCGAGAAGAACGGTTCGCGGCTCGGCGGCGTCACGCTGCAGATATTCCTGCGCGATATCGGCAAGGATGGCTTCATTCTGTCCAAGGACGTCCTGACCGCCCTCCAAAGGGAGCGGGTGATTACCGGAAAAGGCACGTCCAAACGGGAGCGGCACGCAGCGCAGGAGGCCTTCAACACTTGGCGCGCCCAGAGCCAGCGCCCCTTTGCCCATATCAGCCGAATCCTAGCCTTCACGGTTTAATCCGTAAACCTAATCAGATCCATCAGCCACATTTGCGGTTCACCGAACCGGTCGTCTTGCATTTCATCCGGCGATTGCAGCCTCGTGTATCTGCGGAGAAACAGATACCAGCGATAGCGATTTCCGGGGAGCACCGGGGAGGTTGGCAATTCTGCATCGACCCCTTAATCCTGACTACCGCTATCTGATGCTCTGCCACTCCCGCGCCTTGATCCAGCGCCCTTCCTCGTGGGAGCGGTAGACGGCTTCCTCGATCGCCTGGTTGATAAGGTAATGCTCGGCCGCCGTTTCCAAGGGTGCGCCCTCGCGTATGTGGTTTAGCAAGTGACGGTGGTAGGCATAAACGCAATCTCCAGCGAAGCCGCGATCATCCCAAGCGTAACCGTGCTCTTGTTCTCGATTGCTTCCGAAGCTGCGGAGCCATATACGGCCGTCGCCGTCCAGACGCAGACTGGCCTTTGCGCCTTCGATCGAAAGGTCCCCCATTGTCCGGCGGCGATTTTCGGCAATGTGGTCGGCCAGTCGATTGCCATCGAACAAGCCCCGAACGCGGTCCCCGAATTCAAAGACGATGAACCCGGCATCTTCCCCAGCAATAGCGGGATTGAGCTGTGCCAAACGCGCAAAGAGGCCGCTTGGCTCACCCAGCAAGAAGCGAAAGCAATCAATCAGATGGATGGCTGTCTCATGGATTAAAAAGCGCTTCATCCGCTGGAAATAAGGTTGCCTGTCCAAGTAGGCTTCCGGTCCCTGCCCGTCCCCTGGACGCAGACGAAAGCTCACCTGATAGACGTCACCAAGCAACCCGTCATCCAAGAGACGCTTGATCTCCCGGTACCAGGGCTGAAAGCGGAAGTTTTCGTGCACCGCAAGCACTCTCCCCCTGTTCCGGGCCAGCGCCACGGCCTTCCGTCCTCCTTCAAGGCCACCGCAAAAGGGTTTCTGGCACGAGATGGCCAAGTCTTCCTCGACCAACCTCGCTATCAGCTCGAGATGAGCCGACGGCGGCACGACGATATCGACGAGATCCGGTCGCGTTTGCGACAGGAGAACGTCCAGGTCGCCGTAGCTGCCTGAAACGCCATAGGCCGCCGCAACTTCCGCGCCCTTTTGGGCGTCCTTCTCGCAAAGACCGACGAGCTCGACATCCGCCATGCGGCTCCAAGCCTCGTAGTGAAACCGGGCAAAATAGCCCGCGCCGATGACAGCAACTTTAGTCGGACTACCCATCGGCGGCTCCCGTGGCCGGCAGCAAACTCGCAAGCTGCCCTAGCGGCAGGTCCCAGTGCGGCGGCGCGATGCCGGCAAAAGGCGAGCGAAAACAGGCTATCGACTGACCCAGCAGGCAACCGAGGTAGGCATGCCGGCGATCCCTGCCACCAAATGCGAGGTTGGAAATGTTGCGCAGCCGCTTGCTGACAACGCCATCCAGATGCGGTCGATCCATGCTTGCCGATCGATAGGCCGCCTCTACCCAGTTCAAATGATCTGGGTCGCTATCCTCCAGGATGGTCTCCAGCTTTCCGTCGGGCGTCAGGCGCATCACCCGGTTGGATACGATACTCACAATCCAGATGCCGCCTGCCTCGTCCAAGGCCAGACCGTCGGGGAAGGTGCCATCTCCAAACTCAACTAGGCAACGACGATTGGTTAAGACGCCGTCCTCGGTGACATCGAAAGCTGTCAAGCGGCGACCGAAGGTCTCGTTCACATATAGCCGCGTTCCATCCGGCGACAACAAGCATTCGTTGGCGTACCCCAAACCATCTGCGACGATCCTGGCCCCCCTGTCATCCAGCAGCACAATGAAGCCCGTTGCCGCCGTCGCGCGGTAGTCGGCGGCGCGCGGTGTTACACGTGTGCTGACGGTGACCCAAAGCCTTCCTAGGCGATCGCGGGTCACGAAGTTGGTCGGCGGCAGCACCTTTCCGTCTAGTTCCACTAGAACTGGCTCGCTGCAACCATCGGGCCGCAAGCGGTACACACCTCCCTCTTCCTGCCCCAAATGAGCAATCAGGATGTCGCCGCCAGCCTCCAAAGCGATGCCATTGGGCCGCAAAGGGTTGTCCGCGCGGTCCCTCGCCAAAAGGCGGGCTTGGCGCCCATCGGGAGTCAACAGCGTGACACCCCCGCCGTCCGTCCAGTCGGGCGCGACCAAAAGGCCTGAACTATGCGCCAATACGCACTCGGGCCGCTGGAGGCCATGACCCAAGAAAGCCAGGTCCGAAACGGACAACAACGCCATAAGGCCCTCAAGACTGCAAAGTTCCCAAAGCACCCTATCGAGTGACTACAAAGACGATCAAGCAATTACGGTTCAAGTCCTACAATGCTTGATCCAGGTCCGAAATAAGATCCTCGACCCGCTCGATACCGATAGAGATGCGCAACAGGTCCTGCGGGATCGGGCTATCAGGTCCTTCGACCGCGGCCCGGTGCTCGATCAGGCTTTCAACGCCACCAAGCGAGGTTGCACGTAATATCAACTTGCAGTTCGCCGCGACGCGCTGTGCGCCTTCGAACCCGCCGCGGACGCGCAGTGACAGCATTCCACCAAACCCGCCATCCATCTGGCGCTTGGCAATTTCGTGCTGCGGGTGCCTTTGCAGGCCTGGATAGAGCACATCCTCCAAACGCGGGTCGCCATCGAAGTGCCGCGCCACGGCCAAAGCGTTTGCACTACTTTGGCGCACGCGCACGAAAAGGGTGCGCAGGCTGCGGATCAGCAGCCAGGAATCAAAACTTCCCAGTTGCGAGCCACCGAGCAGACGCAATCTGCACATGCGGCTCCACTGGTCATCCTTCTTCGCCGTTACCAACAAACCCGCCAGGATATCGCTGTGCCCTCCCAGGTACTTTGTCGCCGAGTGCATGACGATATCCGCGCCGAGGCCGAGCGGACGTGTCAGAACCGGTGTCGCAATGGTTGAATCAACCGCCAGCCTCGCTCCAGCTTCGTGTGCGAGCCTTGCCGCTCCGGCGATATCGACAATATCCCAGGTCGGGTTGGCGGGCACCTCAAGCCATACGAGCTTGGTCTCGCCGGGACGCAGCGCGGCTTCCAAAGCGTTTAGTCCACCCGCTGCGTCAAAGAAATCGACTTCGAAACCCCACTGCTCGCCCAGGTCCAATAGCCAGTCACGCAGTGTCCAGTACATGACTCGTTGCACCAAAAGCCGGTCCCCGCGTTGCAAGGTCTGCAGCACCGCCGTCGCAGCGCCCATTCCTGAAGCGAAGAGCATAGCGTCCGCCCCCTCTTCCAAACGAGCTAGGACGGCTTCGGCCTGTTGCAGCGTTACGCCCTGATCACGTCCGTAAACGCGATTATTCAGCGGTTCGTAGGCCTCGTCCCTGGCGAAAGTCGTGCTCGGTTGCCAGGCTGGCACGACCGACCGGGTTGCCGGATCAACACTGTTCAAGGCGTGGACGATGAGGGTTTCAGTGTCATAGGACTTGGATCCGGGCATGGGACTCGCTTTCATTCAAAATCGGCGGCCTATTTTCTGATAGGGCGAGGATGACCACAAGGCCGCGTCACGACCGGTGCTCTTTTACTAGAAGCCTTTTCTTGGAGGATCGGCGCAGCTTGCAGTTTGCCTCCGCACATTGACGAAGCCAAGACAGGACCGCTAGGCTTTTCAGCGACATAAAGAAGCAACAATCCCGTCAAGTAATCCGTGGGGGGCGCCATGGGCGCGACTGGGGAAGCCTGCATTTCAGACGTCGGCATCCGGCACAACCAGCCGGACCGGCAAACGACACAGCAGTGCGTGATCGTGCTAGGTCCTGGACGCAGCGGCACGTCGATGATGTCCGCGATCCTCGGTCAACTCGGTTACAATATGGGCCGCCGCCTCGATCCGGCGAACCACGAGGACCAGGATTTCCTGGAGGCTTCGCGACCCATATCCGCTTTACGTAAGAAGGCCCATCCCGAGCGGGCCCAAAGGCTGGAGACGATACGCCAGCTTGTTCGGCGACGTGACCGCGAGCACGAACACTGGGGATGGAAAGATCCCATGTCCGCCTTTTACCTTGATGCGGTTTTGCCAGAAATTGGGAACCCGCTGATTATTGCCCTCTTTCGCGACGTAGTGGCAACGACGGTAAGCCGTTACAAACTATCAAGAACCGGACTGGGTGGCGGCTCCAGGCGCGACATGCCGTCAATGGACACCGTGCTGGGCAAGGTGCTCGCCTATCAGCAGCGTATGATCAACCTTCTGGTTGACGTGCCTCATCCGCAATACTGGGTGAGCTACGAGAAGGCGACGCGCAACCGCGAAATTTTTATCGACGACCTGCAGGTCTTTTTGGGGCGCCCCATAAGCATGGCACAACGCCAAGCGATTTCAGGCCTGATCGCGCCGGGCAATCGACACGCCTTGTCGTGACGCCCCTTCAAGACACCTAACGGCGTTGGTACTGTGCAGCCCCAAACAGGTTTTGACGTGCCTTGTCGTCAAACCCTTCCCGACGGCTTTCGGACAGCACTTGCACGCCGCGCTGTACGGCGGGCCGTTCGGCAATCTCGTCGAACCAACGACGGAAATTCGGGTAATCATTGCGATCGACGTTCTGGCGCTCAGGGAACCGCGTCCAGGGCCAAATCGCGATATCGGCTATGCTGTATTCGGCACCCGCTATGTAGGGGGTTTCAGCCAAACGACGATCCATCACGCCGTAGAGACGATTGGCCTCGTTGGCATAGCGCTGCTTGGCGTACGGCAAGTCTTCCGGGGCATATTGGAGGAAGTGGTGCGCTTGGCCCAACATCGGACCAACACCACCCATTTGGAACATCAACCAGCTAAGTGCTTCATAGCGCTTACGGGGCTCATGGGAGAGAAACTGCCCAGACTTATCGGCTAGATAAATGAGCATGGCTCCCGATTCAAACAGGCTGATCGGAAGGCCATCGGGCCCTTGCGGATCCACCATCGCCGGCATCTTGTTGTTCGGGCTAATTTTTAAGAACTCGGGATCGAACTGGGCGCCCGCGCCGATGTCGATCGGGTGGACCTTATAGGGCAGCCCCGTTTCCTCGAGCATTATGTGCACTTTATGGCCGTTGGGAGTCGGCCAAGTGTAGAGATCGATCATTCTTCGTCCCTTCCGGATCATTTTGTTTCCAACGTCACGGTGGCATATAGGGTCACTATCCGAGAGATCAAAGAACCTCTTTGTCTGACATGAGCGTGATTGGCTCACCGCTTGTGAGGGGGCACGGATTCTGTGCAAGCGGAAAATTGGGCTATACTGCCCCTACCAAAAGGTGAAGAGCCGCAAAAAGCGGTCATTTCTAACCTGTATTGGGGGGTCATTCCTATGAAACGAACGTGGCTACTTGTGCCATTTCTTTTGCTTGCTTTATCACTGAGCTTGCCGCCCTTGGCATGGGGCGATGGCGGCGGCGGTGGTGGAGATACAACGAACCCTTTTGAATCTCTGCGCAAAACCGAGGATGGCGAGAGCACGCCGGAGTCCAATGGCGGTACGCCGACCACCTCGACACCGCCCGAAGCGCCCGGTCAACCACCGGGTACGCCGCCTAGTCAACCACCGGGTACGCCACCGGCGCCACCAGGGAATCCGCCGCCGCCACCACCGCCGCCGCCACCACCACCGCCTGATGGCGGAGGCTCCGGGAAGGGTTCGGGTAGCAGCGGATCGAACGGCACCGACGGCAGCAGCAGCGGATCCGATGCCTCCGCAGCGGCTGAGCAAGACGCATTTCTTGGCGCAGCCGGTATCGTCATAATCGGCCAGGATGTGCTCTATGGAGTTTTGTTCCAGGACGCGGGCCTGATCGCATGGCCTGTCGATATGTCCGCGGCTACGGCGGAAAACGAGGTGGGTACCGCCTATCTGAACGATGAAACCATCATTCTTGATATCAGGGACAGCGAGCCAAGAGGCGCCAAGAGCAATGGCGATCGGTTGAAATTAAAGCCCTGGCTTAACGCCCAATCGGACGGCGCCGGCGCTAAAGCAGGTATCGTCCTGGTTCCCAGCGGCGGTATCGCCGAAGGCGTTGGATTGGAAAGCAATCAGCAAACCCGTGCCATGAATGTTCTGGCGCTTAACTTCGAGCGCTTGGAGGATGCGGTTCCGGGATTGGAGACGCTGACGATCAAAAATCCCTTCTCCAAGCAGATCGGCAGCGTTCATTTGCTGGGCAGCCTGCTGATGGTAAAGGCGCGACCACCGCAGTAGTCCGCTGTTTCAAGACAGAGGGTGTGGGGGTCTCAGGACTCTCACGCCTTCTCTTTTGCGTCGTGCCCACCTGAAACTTCTAAAAGATCGTGCGAGACGGCCTTTTCTTCGCGCACCGGCATTTTCTTGCCGGCATAAACACAGACGACAACGGCAAGGGCAAAACCAATGACATCGAGGCCAATTCGCTCGCCCAGGAACAGCCAGGCAAAGAATAACGTGAAGAACGCCTGCAACAGTTGAATCTGGCCGACGCGGCCAATCCCACCCAAGGCCAGCGCCCGATACCAAATGAAGAACGTCAGGAACTGGCTGATAAATGTCACGTAGAAGAAGCTGGCCCAGGCACTCAAAGGCGCTTGCGGTAAGCGCCAGCCACTCTGAATGCCGACCAGGGGCGCCATCACCGGCAGAGCAATGACCAGCGACCAGGAAATGACCTGCCATCCGCCCATGGTACGGGACAACTGGGCACCAAGCGTATAGCCGACGCTGGCGGAAACCACACAACCCAACAGAGCTAGGTCTGCCCACTGGAAATTCCAACCGCCCTCTTTGAGCGAAAAGAACACCACCAGGATGCTGCCCAGCAACGCGAAGAACCAGAAGCCAAAAGACGGTCGCTCACGCGCGAAAAGCGCGCCGAATACCGCTGTCGCCAGCGGTAGGATGCCCAGCACCACTCCACCATGAGCGGAGGGTACGCGCTCCATGGCCCAAGCGCTTAGGTAAGGAAACCCAACGACGACGCCGAGCGACGTCACGACAAGCAAGGGCCACTGCCGCCCGCGTGGCCACCGTTGCCGGGTCAACAGCAAAAGCAAGCCTGCCGGAAGTGCCGCCAGGGTCGCCCGGCCAGGGCCGATGAAAAAAGGATCCATCCACTGCACGGCGTGGCGCGTGACCGGCAACGTGATGCTAAAGGCAATCACCGCCAGAACACCCAGCAAGTATCCCTTGGTATGGTCCGACATCACCAAACTATCCTATCGCCCGTTCCGCCGTGCCCGGAGGTTGAGATAATTGCCCGCCAGGATCAATACGCCGCCGATCAGCAGCCAGATTTCGACCGGCTCACCGTACAGCAGCATTCCCACCAGAGCGATTAACGGCAGGCGCAGATAATCCATGGGCGCCACGAAGGTGACTTCCGCAAGTCGATAGGCGCGGGTGAGGCAAAAATGGGCTGAAAGGCCAAAGAAAGTCACGACGACCAACCAAGCCCAAACCAGCGTGCTCGGGAACGCAAAACCATCCAGCGACAACACCAGGCCAATGGGCGCCTGGATCAAAGCCATATAGAACAGGATCGTCAGTGCTGTCTCGGACCCAGAGAGCTTCTTGGTGGCGAGGGTCGAGGCGGCAAAGCCTATGGCGCCGATCACCATGGCAATTGTTCCCTGATTGACGGATTCCAACCCTGGTCGAGTGATAACCAGGATGCCCGCGAATCCCACAACAATTCCAACCCCGCGGAGCGCCGAAAACCGCTCCCCCAACACAAAGGGCGCCAAAATTGCGACCCACAGTGGAGATGTGAACTCGATGGCGAAGACTTCCGCGAGCGGAATATAAACAATCGCGAAAAACCAGCCGTACTGCCCGACAAAGTGCAGTAGGTTGCGCAGAAGGTGAGTCTTTAGATGACGCGTCCTGAACTGCGCAAGCCCGCGCCGGGTGCCCAGAGCGACAATCAGAATCATCGCAAAGCCGATGATCGAGCGATAAAACATGAGCTGGCTCGTGGTCAGCTCCTTGGATATCTCCCGACCAGCAATGGCCATAGCCGAAAAAGACAGCAACGCACCCACCATCCAAAGGACGGCGGACCAGGGGTTTTCACGCCCCACCTGCGGTCCTGGCTCGACCGCCCCTGTCGGCGCGACCTCCGCGGCCATGGCCTATAATTCCAGTTTCTGGCGCAGAATCTGATTTACGAGACCGGGATTAGCTTTGCCTTGCGTTGCTTTCATGACCTGGCCGACGAACCAACCGACCACCTTGGGATTACCGTCCCTGATTTGCTGAACCTGTTCCGGGTTCTCAGCGATTAATCCTTCGACGATGGCTTCCAATGCACCGGTGTCGGAAATCTGCTTGAGGCCCTTTTCCTCGACAATGTCCGCCGCACTCTTGCCGCTGTCCCACATCTCCTCGAAGACCTCCTTGGCGATACGGCCGGAAACCGTACCATCGGCGATCAGGTCGAGCAGATTGCCAAGTCCCTCTGCGCCGACCGGAGCACTGGCTAGCGTTGCGCCGCTGGTGCGGTTCAACGCCCCGAAGAACTCGCCCATGACCCAGTTTGCCGCCAGCTTGGCATCACGGCCTTTGGCCACAGCCTCAAAGAAATCAGCGGTCGCCCGCTCGACGACGAGAACGCCCGCGTCATAGGACGATAGGCCATAATCCGCCATGAAGCGTGCCTTCTTCTCGTCCGGCAATTCGGGCAGGGTCGCTTTGATCTCAGCGATCCAGTCTTCTTCCAGCACCAGGGGCAGAAGATCGGGATCTGGGAAATAGCGATAATCATGCGCTTCCTCTTTGGAGCGCATGGAACGCGTTTCGCCCTTTCGAGCATCAAACAGGCGGGTTTCCTGCCTAATCTCACCGCCGTCTTCGAGAATTTCGACCTGGCGGCGAGCCTCGTAGTCGATGGCCTGCTGGACATAGCGGATCGAGTTGACGTTTTTGATCTCGCAGCGCGTCCCGTAGGGCTCTCCTGGACGCCGCATCGATACGTTGACATCGCAGCGCATAGAACCTTCGTCCATATTGCCGTCACAGGTCCCCAGATACCGCAGTATTGACCGCAGTTTGTGCAGATATGCGCCAACTTCCTCCGGCGAGCGCATGTCGGGTTTGGAGACAATCTCCATTAGCGCCACACCTGAGCGGTTCAAATCCACATAGGTCTTGCGGGGATGCTGATCATGGAGCGACTTGCCCGCGTCCTGTTCCAGATGCAAACGCTCAATGCCGACTTCCTTCGTGGAGCCATCGGCAAGGTCGAGAAGGATCGTACCCTCGCCCACAATGGGCTGCAGGTACTGGGAAATCTGATAGCCCTGCGGCAGGTCGGCGTAGAAGTAATTCTTACGTTCGAAAATGCTGACTAAATTGATCTGCGCCTTTAGTCCCAAACCGGTGCGTACCGCTTGCTCGACGCACATGCGGTTCAGCACGGGCAGCATACCGGGCATAGCCGCATCGACCATGGATACCTGGCTGTTGGGATCAGCACCGAAGCTGGTTGGCGCGCCGGAGAAAAGCTTCGAGTTGGAGATGACCTGAGCATGAACTTCCAGCCCGATCACCATCTCCCAGGGGCCGGTGCGGCCTTCGATCGTCGCCATGACTTACGCTCCCTTCCCGCAGAACGGTGGCAGCGCATCGAAGCCCGCCGCCTCTTCCAACACGCCTGCTACGCGCAGCAGTGTCTCTTCATCGAATGCCCGGCCGATTATCTGCAGGCCAAGCGGCAAGCCGCCCGCCGACAAGCCCGCGGGGACCGAGATTCCCGGCAACCCCGCCAGGTTCACCGGAACCGTGAAAATGTCGTTCAAGTACATTTGCACGGGATCATCCATATTCTCACCGACGGCGAAGGCAGCGCTGGGCGCGGTCGGTGTAAGAATTGCATCGACTTTCTGATAGGCGTCCTGGAAATCCTGAAGGATCAGCGTGCGCACCTGCCGCGCTTTGTTGTAATAGGCATCGTAGTAGCCCGCCGACAGTACGTAGGTGCCGATAAGCACCCGCCGCTTGACCTCGGCACCAAAGCCTTCGCCGCGCGTGTTCTCGTACATCTCATCCAGGCTTTCGCCTTCGACCCTCAAGCCGTATCGCACACCGTCATAACGCGCCAGATTTGAAGAAGCCTCAGCGGGCGCAACAATGTAATAGGTCGGTAATGCATACTTTGTGTGTGGCAGGCTGATATCGACGATCTCGGCACCGGCAGCCTTCAACCAAGTAATGCCTTCCTGCCAGAGCCGCTCGATTTCTTCCGGCATTCCCTCCATGCGATACTCGGCGGGGACACCAATTCGCAAGCCCCGGATATCACCGGTCAAGGCCGCCTCATAGTCCGGAACGGGCACATTGACCGAAGTTGAATCCTTGGGATCATGCCCTGCCATGGCCCCCAGCATGATGGCCGCGTCGCGAACACTGCGGGTCATGGGGCCAGCCTGATCCAGCGAGGAGGCAAAGGCCACAATGCCCCAGCGCGAGCAACGCCCATAGGTGGGTTTCAAGCCGACGATACCGCAGAAAGACGCGGGCTGACGGATCGACCCGCCGGTGTCTGTTCCCGTCGCTGCCATGGCGACACGGGCCGCCACGACGGCGGCGGAGCCACCGGAGGAACCGCCCGGCACCAGGGGCTTGTCAGCCCCTTCTGGCGTCCAAGGATTGCGGACATTGCCGTAATAGCTGGTGATATTGGCCGAACCCATGGCGAACTCGTCCATGTTCAGCTTGCCCAGCATCACGGCCCCGGCGTCCCAAAGGTTGGCGGTGACGCTGGATTCATAGTTCGGTTTGAAGCCGTCGAGGATATGGGACCCCGCCGTCGTCAGGACGCCTTCCGTGCAGAAAAGGTCCTTGATAGCGATGGGCAGGCCTTCCATTGCGCCCACTTCACCCTTGCGGCGGCGTTCGTCGGAAGCGTCAGCCATCGTCAGCGCTTTCTCGGGCGTCTGGGTGATTAAGGCGTTGAGCTCTCCTGCCCCCTCGATTGCCTTTACGTGAGCCGCGGTCAGTTCGCGCGCGCTCGTTTCGCCCTTGGCCAGAAGATCGCGGGCTTCGGCCAGCGTCAGATGCGTCAGTTCAGTCATCGCTGCTTACTCCACGACCTTGGGAACGGCAAAGAAGTTGCCGGTAGCCTCAGGGGCGTTGGCTATGACTTTGTCACCCAGTCCGCCATCGCTGATAACGTCATCGCGGAGCGGCGGCCGGGTCTCGACAACGGAGGTCATGGGAGCAACCCCCTCGGTGTTCAAAGCACCCAGCTGCTCCACCCAATCCAAAATCTGGTTGAGTTCGCTTGCCAAAGCTTCTCTTCCCGTCTCATCCACGCGGATACGAGCCAATCTCGCGATCTGCGTGACGGTGTCTTTGTCGACCGTCATGGCCTCTTCTCCCACTATCAATCGAGGCGCGCTCCAAAGGTGCGCCAAAAGGAAAGTCGCGGCGGAAACTAACACCCCTGTAACGGCCCCTGCAAGTCGATGGATCAACGTGTCGGATAAGGGTTGCAACCAAACCGCCCCACGGCGCATAGATGGGGCATGAAAGCCGACATTCTTGACCTGCACGAACTGCCTAAGCGCCTGAAACCGCGCCAGAGAGTCCTGGGATTGGACCTGGGTGAAAAAACCATCGGGCTGGCAATTTCCGACTCCGGCTTATCGCTTGCCTCGCCGCTGGAAACCATCCGCCGCAGCAAGTTCACCAAGGATGCTGCGGCGCTTGGCGCGCTCATTCAAGAACGTAATGTCGGCGCCCTCGTTATCGGCCTGCCCGTCAACATGGACGGCAGCGAGGGCCCGCGCTGTCAGTCTGTCCGCACCTTTGCGGAGAACCTTGCCTCCATCGCAAATGTCTTGCTGCCCGCAGCCTTTTGGGACGAGCGGTTGTCGACCTCGGCGGTCCAGCGCTTCCTGATCGACGAGGCCGACATGACGCGCCAGCGCCGTGGCGAGGTGGTGGACAAGATGGCCGCCGCATACATTCTCCAGGGCGCGCTGGACCGCTTATCTAATCCCGTCTGACCGTTTATTTGGGCGGCAGGCTCCTGAGGTAAGCGACAATGGCGTTCATATCTTCCTCCGAGACGCTGTTGTAGTAGTAGACGCCCATCGGCGGCAACAAGCGGGATCCATCAGGACGCACGCCTGTCCTTATGATTGTCTTGATCTCCGTATCGCTATAGCCCGACAAACCTGTTGGCGTCAGGTTGGCGGCATAACTGATGCCCCAAGGCCCCTCGAAAGGTATGCCGCCTCCACCAAGGCCATTTTCCGGATCCGGCATGCCGTTCGCATCCAATGAAGAATGGCATTCCATGCAGTGTCCCAAAGGTCCGGCAAGATACTCGCCGTAAGCAACCAGATCATCCCGGCTGACTTTCGCGACCGAGACGACCGGTGGGCCATAGTTGGCCGGCAGTGGCATGGCGAACTCCGGCGCCGGCGTTTCGTTGCGGATCGCCGGAACGCTCTGAAGGTAGGTCACGATTGCGTCCAGATCTTCATCGGCAATGCTACGGTAAAAATGAAAGGGCATCGGCGGGCCGATCAGCGACCCATCGGGCCTCAGGCCATCACGAATCGCTCGTTTGATTTCGTCCGCGCTCCAGGTGCCAATGCCGGTCTCCGGGTCCGGCGTAATGTTCGGGCTGATCACCTTTCCCCAAGGTCCCGAAACGTCCAACCCCCCAGCCAAAGCCATCCCTTCAACAGGTCCGGCAGGGCCTTGCTGCGTGTGGCAGTTCCCGCAGGCCACCACTCCTTCGACAAGATAGCGCCCTCGCTCAAAAGGGGTTTGTGCTTGAACAACCGTAGCCAATGAAATGAAACTGAGAATGAATGCGGGGAACGCCCGCGCAATTACCAAACGCCACATCTCTTTGATCCTCGAGAAACATACGCTTAGCCGAAACACGCGTGCGCGACCGGCCGCCTTCGGCTCAGCCGGCCCGGCGCGTGCATACTAGTCTGGAAAAACCCGGTTGCGGAGAGGGTATTTTCGAAATTTTACTTATTCTGGCAGAGGAATAAATTCATCGTCATCGGGCACCGCGTCGAAACGCCCCTCCTTCCAATCAGCCTTCGCCCGCTCAATCCGGTCCTTTCGGGAGGAAACAAAATTCCACCAGATGAAACGTTCCTCCGGAAAAGGCTCGCCGCCCAGAAGCATGACGCGCATCGGGCTCTCAGCCTGAAGCACCGGCGCGCCGCCGGGACGCAGGACGGACATGACTCCCGGCGCCAGCGGCCGGCCGTCAAGATTCCCCTCACCCGAAATTGGATAAATCGCCCGTGCCTCGTATGCGCTTGGAAGCGCAAGGCGCGCACCGGCATCCAGGTTGGCATCGAGATAAAAAAGCGACGATTGAACGGCGACTGGTGCGGTCTGACCATAGGCCCTACCGGCCAACAGTCGCAAACGGACGCCGTCCAGCTCTATAGTCGGCAGTTCAGCCTCGCTGCAATGCTGAAACGAGGGCTCGACTTCCTCTTTATCCGTCGGCAAAGCGATCCAAGCCTGGATGCCGTGCAGTGTGGCATCGGCCGCACGAACCTCCGGGGCGGTGCGCTCGGAATGCACGATCCCTCGGCCCGCTGTCATCCAGTTGACGGCGCCGGGCCGAATGGGCTGAACATACCCCAAACTGTCGCGGTGCAGAATTTCGCCCTGGAACAAATAGGTAATGGTGGACAGACCGATATGCGGGTGTGGCCGCACGTCGATCCCCGTCCCTGGTGCGAAATCCGCAGGGCCCATCTCATCGAAAAACACGAAAGGGCCAACGGCGCGACATTCCGCGACCGGCAGAATCCGCCGAACCGAGAATCCACCCAGATCACGTGACCTGGGCTTGATCTCCAATCCTACGCAGCCCTCGCAGCTATCGCAGTCTGCTTTATCCGCCGGTTGCCAGCTCATAATTTCCTCCCGATGCTAATCGTTCCACTGCCAGTTTTCGACCCAGTAGGTCGTGGGCGAGAGATGCCCTGTTGGGACGACACCTTGCATCTCCTTGGGCAGAACATAGGTTGCCGCCCGCCAGTAAAGCGGTAAAACCGGCAGATCCTCGGCGTAAATTTGCTGTAGCTTGAGCCATAAATCCGCGCGCCGCTCCCTGTCCAGCTCCCGCTCAATCGCATCGAGCAACTGATCGACTTCAGGATTGTTGTAGCCGGTGTAATTCTGCCCCGACCAGTTATTGGTTTCGCTGGGCACTTCCTCGCTATGCAACGTCGTGCGCGGCACGCTTTCAGGTGCCGATAACCAAGCAAAGAGTGCCAGTCCGGTGAACTTACGCTTTGAAACCGTCTCGCCGAAGAACACTCGTGCCGGTTCGTTACGAATGCGCAGGTCAATTCCTACTTGCCGCCAACCGGCTTGCAGCACCTGCTCCACGAGTTCGCGTGTCCGGTCGCCTGCGGTGGTCATCAGTTCCAACCGAAGAGGCTCGCCTTTGGCATTGTGCCTTACACCGCCTTGCATCCGGTCCCAACCGGCTTCGTCGAGCAGTGCCGCCGCCGCTTTCGGATCATAGGGGTAGCGCGCTACTTGGTCGCTGAAGACCCAGTCCAGCGGCGAAACGTTAGTGAGGGCGACCGGTTGACGACCCTGGAATAACTGCTCGCTGATCGCCTGCCGGTCGGCTGAGAGGATGAGCGCTTTACGGACCTTGCGGTCTGCCAGGATCGGGTTCTCCAGCATCAGATCGATGTGCTCATAGATTAAACCGGGCTTAAAGAAGACCTGAAACGTGTCGCCATGGCGCTCTGCGAAGGCAAGCCCTTGATCAATCGTCAAGCCAAGCTCGCCCGCGATCATATCGATCTCGCCGGACAGGAGATTGGCTTCCAGAGCGGCGGTGTTCTCGATGGTCCGCACGATGATCCGCTCGAATGCCGGCTTTTCACCCCACCAGGTTTCGTTAAGCACCAGAACAACGTGGGAGCCCTTGACCACCTCGGAAATACGGTAAGGCCCGAAATAGAGTCCCGGATTGGTCGAATCGCTGTCATAGGCAGTTCGGTTCCGATACTCCGCCGGATTCGCTTCAAACAGCGGCCGCTCGATGTGAGCCGGGAGAAGTTCAAGCCCGTTCGCCGCGTTGTAGTCAAACGTCACGCGGTCAACGTGCAGCACGAAACGGCGGGCGCTCAACACCTCAACATCCAGAATTCGACGAAACCCCTCCAGGCTTGCCACACCGCTTTGCGGATTCCTGCCAACCTGCCAGGTGAAAACAACGTCCTCGCTGGTTACCGGCGTACCGTCCCCCCACGCCGCTCCCTCGACAATCTCATAGGTAACGGCAATTCCCTCTTCACCGGATGCCGTGGTTTCGCGGACTGCCAATCCATTCTCCAGCGTCGGCACCTCGGTACAGACCAGGCAGGCTAATTCCCAATTCTCGTCGTAGCTGGTCAAAGGCCGGCGTGCCAAACCCAACACGTAGCTCTTGGCCAACATGGAATCGATCAAAGGATGCAACGTCGAAGGAAACTGCGAGATGCCAATACGCAGGGTGCGCGCCTGGGCCGCCGGGCTCGCGGCCAGGAGAACGATCCCCATAACCGCCAATAGCGGTAAAAGTCCAAGCCATCCAAGGCGCTGGCGGTTGTGCAAACTCACGCCCCCTCGCCGCTATTCTTTTTCGACCAGCCATCCGGGTCTTCCAGAAAGGCTCGTACAGATTTGATGCCCTCAGACGTCAAGTAACCCGCTTCCTCGGCCACGGCCAAAGCATCCCACCAAGTGCAAAGGGCGTGTAACGCCACTCCCGCATCCGTCAGCTTCTGCAGGCCTTCAGGAAAGATGCCATAGTGAAAAATGACCGCGGTATGGGCGCATTCAGCCCCAGCAGCCCGCAAGGCATCAACGAAAATCATCTTGGAACCGCCGTCGGTCGCAAGGTCCTCGATCAGCAATACGCGATCGCCATCCTTGAAAGAGCCCTCAATCTGGGCGTTGCGGCCAAATCCCTTGGGTTTCTTACGCACATAGATCATGGGCAACCCCGCCCGCTCTGCGATCCAGGCGGCAAAGGGAATGCCCGCGGTCTCGCCGCCTGCCACCACGTCGAAGCGCTCATGCCCGGCTCTGTCCTGCACCTTTTCAAGCAGCAGGTCCATCAACCGCGCCCGGGCTCTTGGGAAAGCGATGATCTTCCGGCAATCGACATATACCGGGCTTTTGCGGCCTGAGGTGAAGGTGAAAGGATCGTCAGGCCGAAACAGAACGGCTTCAATCTCCATCAATATTCGGGCGGTGGTGCGGGCTGCTGAATCGATCTGGCTCATGAGCTTACTGTTGCGTCCTTCGGAAATAGTATTATCGGCCACTATTACTGTCATCGAACATGATTAATGAGAGATAGCCGTGAGAGCAACAACCGGGGAGCCTTTACAGGGCACAGCACCGCCGCCACTCTCTTGGGTATGGCTGACGATTCGATGATTGATGATAACCAGGAAACCGAAGCTCTGGCGGTTTGGCAAACGCTTAGCCGCTTGCGCAGCACGCGACCGCTCGTGCACTGCGTGACGAATGCGGTCGCAATGGACCTGACGGCGAATTTACTGCTCGCGGCCGGCGCCTCCCCAGTCATGGCGCACGCCAAGGAAGAAGTGGAAGAAGTTGCCAGCGCCGCCGCTGCCCTGTGCATTAATATTGGCACGCTGGACGGGCCGAGTGCCGAAGCCATGTATCTAGCCGCCAAGGCGGCCGTCGAATCCGGTGTTCCATGGCTATTAGATCCGGTTGGTGTGGGCGCCACATCCTTTCGGCGGGAGATTGCAGAGCGCTTATCTCATCTGCAACCTAGCGTCATTCGCGGCAATGCCTCGGAGATCACCGCCCTCAGCCAGGAATCCGGCGGCGGCCACGGTGTCGATGCAACCATCGAATCCTGGGATGCTTTGGATGCCGCCCAGGATCTTGCACGCAAATGCGGAACCGTCGTCGCCGTCACCGGGTCGATCGATTACGTGACCAATGGTCACGATATGACCGCGATCGCCAATGGCAGCGAAATGATGGGGCGCGTCACCGCCGTCGGCTGCGCGCTCTCCGCCCTGACCGCAGCTTGCCTCGCTGTTCAAGAAGATCCCATGCGGGCCACGGTACATGCGCTTGTCATTATGGGAGTAGCAGGTGAGTTTGCCGCCGAACGGGCGGTGGCTCCAGGCAGTTTCCGAAGCGCGTTGGTGGACGCCATCTACCTGCTCGACGAAGCAACACTGGTCAAGGCAGTGCGCATCGGATGAAGCTATTCGACCCCCGTCTTTATCTTGTCATCGGGCTTGCGGATTGTGGTGGCCGTCCGCTTGGAACGGTTCTTTCAGCCGCGGTCGAAGGCGGTGTAACCCTGGTTCAGCTCCGCGAAAAGGGGCTTGATGAAGAGGCGTTCATCCAGCGGGCGCGTGAAGTTAAGGCGCTATTGCGGCCGCGTGGCGTTCCCTTGATCATCAACGATTCGTTAAAAGTCGCCTTGGCCGTCGACGCCGACGGCTTGCATGTCGGACAGTCGGACCTTTCACCCGCCCAAGTGCGCGCTCACATGGGACCGGAGGCCATATTGGGAGTCTCTATTGGAAACCTGGAAGAACTTGCACGGACTGACCTGACCGGTGTCGATTATGTCGGTTGCGGGCCGGTTTACGGAACGACGACAAAGGACGATGCCGGATCTGCAATCGGACCAATGGGCTTGGCAAGCGTTGCTGGCAAGGTGACGCTGCCGGTCGTTGGGATCGGCGGCATTACGGTTGATCGCCTGGCACAGCTACACGGTTGCGGGGCAAGTGGCGTTGCTGTCGTGTCGGCCATCGCCAGCGCCCATGACCCCAAACAGGCGGCGCGAGACCTACGCAAGGCCATCGCGCTCAGCCTCTAGCACTCAAAGGTAGGAAGTTTCCAGGTCCACGGTATCGCGCATACCCAGGGCTTCGAAATTTTGCGCCAACCAATCATCGGTCCGTGCCCTACCAAGTTCAAACAGACGGTGCAGGAAACCCCAGTCTGCGTTCAGCTTTGAGGAGGTCCCCAATTCACGCATGAAGTCCTCGGCGTCGATGACATGCATCAGCATCCGCTTGAGTTTACCGCCATCATCGAAACCCTTGTCCACCAGTTCGCTGACGAACTGAACGGCGCGCATCTCACGCATCAACCCCGCATTGAATGTAATTGTGTTCAAACGGTCGATGATCGCCTGGGCCGTGGTCGGCGTCTCCTCGATGTTTATGGGATTGATCTGCACCAATAAAACGTCACGGCAGTCGCTGCCATAGATTAGCGGATAGATAGCCGGGTTACCCATGTACCCGCCATCCCAATAGGCTTCGCCATCGATTTCAACGGCGCGGTGTATATAGGGTAGGCAGGCAGAAGCCAGGATCGCATCCACCGACATCTCCGCCAGGTCGAAGATCTTAATCCGTCCACGGCGCACATTGGTGGCGCTCACGAAGAGCTTGACCGCCGCGCATTCCTTCAGCACGTCGAAGTCGATTTCCGACGAAAGGACGGCACGCAAGGGATTGATATCCAAGCTATTGAATTCATAAGGAGAAAAAAGGCGGCTCATGTACTCAAGAGCCCGGTAACCGGGCGAATAGTCCATCCGTCCCAATCCCATCATGCGATCGAGCATCGTCGGCTGCAGCGGTGACAGGGCAGAAAGAACGGAGGCCTGCCGCCAAACACTGGACAATACCTCCCGGGCTTTCTCGCGGCCGCCCACCGCAAGACCGTAAGCCATGGCGGCGCCATTGACGGCGCCTGCGCTGGTCCCGGTAACGGCATCGATGGCAATTCGGTCATCTTCCAGCAGGCGGTCCAACACGCCCCAGGTAAAGGCGCCATGGGCGCCGCCGCCCTGGAGCGCCAGGTTGACGGTCTTGACCTGCGGACCCTGGGGCCAAACGTCTTGGCGGCCCAGTGAGCAGGCAGCAGCAGTATTACCAGTCATCCTGATTCCTTTGTGTTGGTCGTCGGCTCGGCATTTTCCTAAGATAAGCGCCAAGAGCAAGCCTTTTGCTGCGTTGCAGCAGTAATCGTTAAAATAAGGGAATATCCTTGGAACATGGCACACGACAGCGAGAACGGCATTTTAGTTCGGCGAAATCTCCATAGCGCCACTATCTATTTCAACAATCCCGGGCGGATGAATGCCCTGTCGCTTGAAATGTGGCGGCAGTTGGGAAGCCAGCTTGGCGCTTTGTCCACCGACCCGGACCTTCGATGCATCGTACTACGGGGGACAGGCGGCAAGGCCTTCGCATCCGGCGCGGACATCTCGGAGTTTCCAAATGTTCGGGCCAACGCCGATCAGGCCAAGTCCTACGCAGAGAACATGAAGCCCGCGCTGGATCATCTCCACCATTGTCCCCTACCGACGCTGTCGGTGATCGAAGGTGTTTGCGTTGGCGGCGGCCTGGAGCTTGCTGCGCTTTGCGATCTGAGAATCTGTAATGAGAGCGCCCGTTTCGGCATCCCCATCAATCGCATTGGCCATGTTCTTCCCTACCCCGCGACAGCCGCCTTGGTCGAGTTGATCGGCCGTTCGAACACTTTGGAGATTCTTTTGGAGGGGCGTGTGTTCGGGGCCGAGGAGGCCAAAGCCATGGGCCTCGTGAACCGGGTCGTGCCGGACGACGCTATCGAGGATGAGGCGTCAAAAATGATCGATCGTATTGCCGCGGGCGCACCCATTGCCGCCCGACTCCACAAGAAGATGGCGGCACGTGTGCTTTCCCCAACACCCATCACGCAAGCCGATATCGATGAAGCTTTTTCGGCCTGTGACAGCGACGATTACCGGGAAGGCGTCGCCGCCTTCATCGAAAAACGGCGACCGGTCTTTAACGGAAAATAGGCACGAAAAAGCCGCCGGACCCGAGAGGTTTCGGCGGCTGGTTCGTCTGCGGCCACGGCTCCCAAACGGAAGCGAGGCCGCGCCAAATCACTTCATCTTTGATTCCTTGAAGACGACATGCTTGCGCACACGCGGATCGTACTTGCGCATCTCGAACTTCTCGGTCGAGTTCCGGGGGTTCTTCTTCTTGACGTAGAAGTACCCAGTATCGGCGGTGCTGACCATCTTGATCAGCTGAATATTCGACTTCGCCATAATTAACGTCCTTCGCCTGAAAGCGGTGTCCTGATATCCCGAAGGCCCGGAAGATAACGTTTGGCGCGGCAAAGTCAACGCCCGAGCGTCGTATCAGCCGAGTTCTTCTTTACGGGTGATCTCATAGTATGCGGTATCGGGATCGTGCCAAACGGCCAGCGCCTGTTTCATGACCACTTCGGTGACTCGCGGTAAGGGAAGGTGCCGCAACGCCGTCAAGGAGTGCCAGCGCAAATCTTCGAGTTCGCCATCACCCGCAAGTTTGCCGGAAAAGTGCGCGCCATCGCCCAGAAAAAATCGTGTGTCGTACCGACGCGGATTTCCGGGCGGCGTAATCGCCCGTGCAATAAGCCGCAGCGATCTCGCCTTGGCCCTTTGCATGACCAACCCGGTCTCCTCGGACAACTCGCGCAGGGCTGCACGTGCCAATGCGGGTAGAATCGCACTCGTGGCGGCGTCCACTTCGGCAGGCGCTTGGACAACGGACGCTAGACTGTCGTCCAAGTGGTCCTCTTCCTCCAGACGCCCTCCGGGAAAGACATAGACCCCGGGCATGAAGACCATCCGACGATGCCGCCTGCCAAGAAGCACCTCCGGCCCTTCGATAGTCTCGCGCAGCAGGATCAACCCGGCTGCGTGTTGCGGGATGGATGGGGTAGGCGCCATTTCGGTAATCACTGTGTCTGAGTATGAGCCGAGAGGGTCCGAGATTCCTCAAACCTTGCCAGCGTGTTCACATTGCGGCCCAACGCACGGGTATAGAGGTCGGGATTGCGTAACAGTTCTTGGGCCAGTTCGACATCCCGGTCCAGTTCGGCTTCAGATTTTGGGCAACGGCTTTGCAAGCGTTCCGCTTCGGCTTCGGTAACCGGCGGTTGGTCAATCACCTCGGCGATCGAAGGAATGACCCTGGGCAAGGTAACCGCTTGGCTTTTGCGTAGCTCATCAAGCGACACTTCCGGCAAACTGGTACAGACGTCCGGCTGGACGCCACGTAGGTGCAGGGCGTATCCAGAGGGTGCATGGAACCGCGCCCAAGTCAGGGTGATTTCCCCGCCGTTTGGCAGGCGCAAGACGGTCTGCACAGACCCCTTTCCGTAAGAGCTGCTGCCGACGACAACGGCACGGCCACTGTCCTGCAGAGCAGCGGCAACGATCTCCGAGGCCGAAGCCGAGCCGCCATTAATCAAAACAACGATCGGCAAGCCTTCCGCCACGTCGTCTTCATAACCCTGGAAGAGTTGGTGGCTGTCGGGATGCCGGCCGTGTGTCGAAACAATGCGTCCCTCGCCAACGAACAGGTCGCTAACGTTGACTGCCTGATCCAACAGACCCCCGGGATTTCCGCGCAGATCGAGGACCAACCCCCGAACCGATCCCTCAGCCCGCGCCAAGGTATCCTCCACTTTGGTCTCCAGGCTACGGGTCGTGCTCTGATTGAAGCCGGTCACACGCACAATCGCGATACCGTCCTCGGTATGGGCTGTAACGGTCTGCGGCACGACATGGGCGCGGATTACCTTTATTGGAAACGGCCGGAAACCCTTGCGGTCGATAGTGACAACCACTTCGCTGCCAATTGGCCCGCGCAGGCGCTCGACGACCTCTTGCTGATCCAGAGTGCTGGCCGGCACGCTGCCGATATGCGTAATGATATCGTTATCCAGCAACCCCGCGCGCTCTGCAGGTGTTTGTTCCATAACCTGCAAGATCTCAACGCCCGTTTCGATCATGCGGATACGAACGCCAATACCGCCGAAACCGTCGCGCGAGGCTTGATTGTCGCGGGCCTCATCGCGACTGGAATAACGCGAGAATCGATCGAGTTGTCCGGCCATGCCATCGAACACCGCTTCGTAAAGCTGCTCTGCGGTCGCTTCTTGAAGTTTGGGAGAACGCCTGCGCCCATCGGCCAGCGCCAAAGCCGTCAAAGCCGCCCAACCGTCGACATCATCCTGGGGCGGTCTATCGAAAAGAGCGGCATCACTGCTGCCCAATAGCAATGCGACCTGGTGTTCGCGCAGTTCCACGCGCACAGCTGCATCAATCTTTTCGAGATTCTCAAGGCCCGCCATCGTCAGGCCCTGGGCGTCCTTGGGTTCGATATAAATGTCGTGAATGTCTTGGAGACCCGTTCGAAACAACTGTGTGGCGGAGGATTCTTCATAGGTGTCATAGGCGCTGGGTACCGCACCGGCGCAGGCCATGAGGAAGATTGCCGCAGGCATCAACAGGAAAGACCGGAGCCCCGATTTACGCGGCGTGGCCGTTACCTGCCTCACGATCCCTGCACCTATCATTCGATTCTGACCCCTTCCGGACAGGATGATCCGGTCCTTACTGGAGATCGTCAACTTTAGTGGCTCCAGCCAAGGGCTTCCAGCCCAATTCTACTATTACAACTTGAAACGCGACCTTCAAGTTCGCCTTTTGCCCGTCTTTTTGGCATCGCGGCTCTTTTTCCTTGTCCCACTGCGTTTCTTTTCAGATGCAGAGCGCCCACCTTTGGAGGAAGGGCGCGTGGGGCGCTGCTGGCGTACATTTCGGTCCGGCAGTGGGCGAAAATCCGATTCCTTTGGCTCCTCGCCCTCGATCATCTGCATGACGATCCCGCCGGTGATAGGATTGACCTCGACCAGCCTGACGGACACCGTTTCGCCGAGCCGGAACTCCCTGCCCCAGCGCCGGCCGATCAACGCATGCGCCGTCTCGACATGGTCATAATAGTCCTGCGGTAAACTGGAAATCGGAACCAGGCCGTCCGCACCACTGTCCCGCAGTGTCACAAACAGTCCAAACCGCGTCACGCCATTGATACGACCCTCGAAAATTTCGCCGACCCGTTCCGACAGGAAGGCCGCCGTAAACCGATCGATCGCTTCGCGCTCTGCTGCTGCGGCGCGGCGTTCGGTACGGGAAATATGATCGGCGATGTCATCGAAGCGCGCCTCTTGATCCTGATCCAATCCATCCTCCCCAAGCTTCAATCCGCGTATCAGGGCGCGGTGAACCAATAGATCGGAATAGCGTCGGATCGGCGAGGTGAAATGGGCGTAGCGGGTCAGTGAAAGCCCAAAGTGGCCCAAATTCGTCGCCCCGTAGTAAGCTTGGCTTTGGCAACGCAGTACCAACTCGTTGACCATCTGGTCATAGGCCGTTCCTTGAACGTCACCGAGCAGGCGGTTGAAAGTGGCCGGACGTATCACCTGCCCCTTGGCAAGGCGCAAGCCAATACTGTCGAGAAACTCCCGCAAGGCCTCTACCTTGGCGGGGTCGGGCCCTTCGTGAACCCGGTACATACAGGGTTGCCGCTTCTCTTCGAGCGTAATCGCGGCGGCAACATTGGCCGAAATCATGAACTCTTCGATCAAACGATGACTGTCCAATCGAGCGCGCGGCTCAATGGCTTTAACCTTGCCGGCCTCGTCCAGCAGGACGCGGCGCTCTGGAAGGTCGAGGTCAAGGGTTCCTCTGCTTTCACGTTCAGCCAGCAAAGAGGAAAAGGCGCCGTATAGCGGCTTTATGACCGGCTCCAGCAAAGGGGCCGTGACCTCGTCAGGCGCACCATCAACCGCCGCTTGCACCTGCTCATAGGTTAGGCGTGCGGCCGAACGCATGATGCCCCGCAAGAAGCGATGGCGAAGTCGCCTGCCGTCCTTGTCGAGCCACATCTCGCAGACCAAGCAGCCCCGTTCCTCATCCGGGCGCAACGAACACCAGCCATTGGAGAGCGCCTCCGGCAGCATCGGCACCACACGGTCGGGAAAATAAACCGAGTTCCCCCGCTCCTCAGCAGTACGGTCCAACGCCTTTCCGGCACGGACGTAGTGGGCGACGTCGGCGATAGCGACGAGGATATGCCAACCGCCGGGATTTTTCGGGTCCGCGTCAGCTTCCGCCCAGACTGCGTCGTCGAAATCACGTGCATCGGCACCGTCGATGGTAACCAGGGGTACAGATCGCAAATCCGTGCGGCCTTTCACGGTCACAGGCCCAGCGGCTTCGGCATCTGCGATGGCCTCATCGGGAAACGCGACGGGAATCTCATGCTCGTGAATCGAGATCAGGCTGACCGCCTGCGGTCCGGTCACATCGCCCAGCCGTTCGATCACGCGCACTTCCTGCGCGCCCATCGGTCGGCGCCTTGGCTTGATTTCAGCCAAGACAAGCTCACCCGCCACTGCACCAGCCGCATCTTCCGGCTTCAACCGGTAATCGCCTTTGGCGCGTTTGCTGGTTGGATTGAGCTTTCCTTCGCGACCGGTGGGGTCGTAGATGCCCAGTATCTGATCCTGCTTGCCGCTCCCAACGACCCGCATGATTCGGGCTTCGTAGGTATTCGGCTCAACAAGCTTGAGGCGGGCGAGCGCCCGATCCCCTCGACCCAGCGCAGCACGGCTGCGCTTTTCCGGCACCACAAAAATTTTCGGCACCGGGCCGTCACCACGCCAGCGGTGCGGCTCAGCCAACAGCTCTCCATCGCTGTCGGTTCCGATAATCTCAATGACGGTAATCTCTGGAAGCCCTTCCGGACGGGTGAGGCGTCGCCCGTCGCCCTTTTCAACGACGCCGTCGGCCTCCAACTCGCGCAGCAATGCCTTGAGACGGGGCCGATCCTCGCCCTTGATATGGAAAGCGCGTGCGATCTCCCGCTTCCCAATGGGTCGCGGGCTCTCAACGATGTAGCGCCGCAACTCGTCCTTCGTCGGAAAAGGGGGCTGCACTTTCTGTTTTTTCGTCAAAAGATCGTCTTTCCAACCGCCGGCACTTGAACAAACGCACATTCCGGGCGCAACTCCGGCCGGGCGCAACTCCGGTTTCCCTCACACCCTAGCCGACCGACCAAGTCCCGTACAATCAGCCCTTTTTGGGCCTGGCTTTGGTGGATTTTGCCTTGGTGGTCTTGGCCTTAGCGGCCTTGGACTTCGCGGGAGCGCTTTTCGACGGCTTTTTCGCGGCTTGCTTCGCTACGAGTTCAATTGCGCGGTCGAGTGTTACGGTATCCTTGTCTTCACCACGCGGCAAAGTGGCGTTCACCTTGCCGTGCTTGACATAAGGCCCGTAACGCCCGCTATGCAAGGTTACTTCGCCGCCATCGGGGTGCGTGCCCAAAGTCTTCAAGGGACCGGCAGCCGATTTTCCCTTCTGCGGAGCCTCCGCCAGGATCGTAACGGCGCGATTCAAACCGACACTCAGAATATCATCGCCGACCGGCAGCGACACGAAGCGGGGACCGTGCTTGATGTAAGGTCCGAAGCGTCCGAGTCCTGCCGTCACCATCTCGCCATCCTCAGGGTGTTTGCCGATCTCCCTGGGCAGCGACAAAAGCGCTAGCGCTTTTTCGAGATCAAGCGCGTTGACGTCCATGCCCTTTGGTAGAGACGAGCGCTTGGGCTTCTCGGCCTTCCCGCCTTCGCCAAGCTGGACGTAGAGCCCAAACGGCCCCTGGCGCAGGCTTACGGGCAACCCACTATTCGGGTCCTCGCCCAATGTGCGCGGCTGACCTGTCGCATCGCCGTTGCCATTCTCGGATTCGCTCCCCGGTACGGCCAGGGGGCGGGTGTAACGGCAATCCGGGTACTTTGAACAACCTATGAAGCCGCCGGTCTTGCCGAGCCTGAGCCCCAATCGGCCCTCGTTGCACGACGGGCAGAGGCGCGGATCGCGGTCCGGACTTTCCGCATCAATTGGAAAGAAGTGCGGCCCTAGATCTTCGTCCAAAGCATCGATCACGTCGGAAATTTTTAGATCCTTCGTTCCGCCGATTGCGGTATCGAAAGCCTCCCAAAACTCCCGCAAAACCGCTTTCCAGTCGATCCGTCCGCCAGAAATATCATCAAGCTGGTTTTCAAGGTTCGCGGTAAAGTCGTACTCGACATAGCGTTTGAAGAAGCTACTTAAAAAGGCGGTTACCAAGCGGCCCCGGTCTTCCGGCAGGAAACGTCGTTTCTCCAGGCGGACATAGTTGCGGTCCTGAAGCACCTGCAGGATCGAAGTGTAGGTGGAAGGACGACCGATCCCCAACTCCTCAAGCTTCTTGATCAAACTGGCTTCCGAATAGCGTGGCGGCGGCTGTGTGAAATGCTGCTCGGCCTCGGCTTCGACCATTTGGCAGGTTTCGCCTTGCGCCAATGCGGGCAAGCGCGCCGATCCCTCGTCATCCTGCGCGTCGTCCCGGCCCTCTTCGTACAGCTTCAAGAATCCATCGAACTGAACCACGGTGCCGTTGGCGCGCAAGAGTGCGCGCCCACCGGGTACAGCCAGATCGACAGCCGTCTGATTCAATCGGGCGCTCTCCATCTGACTTGCTAGGGTGCGCTTCCAGATTAGGTCATACAGGCGTAATTCATCGCGATCCAGGTAGCGGGACAGGAACTTGGAATTACGGCGCAGATCGGTCGGACGGATCGCTTCGTGCGCTTCCTGGGCGTTCTTCGCTTTTGTCTTGTAGACCCTCGGGCTGGAAGGCAGGTAGGCATCGCCAAAATCCGCAGCGACCACCGAGCGCGCTGCGGCGATAGCGTCTCCGGAAAGCTGCACACCGTCGGTTCTCATGTAGGTAATCAAACCCACGGTCTCACCGTCCAGCGTTATGCCTTCGTAGAGCTTCTGAGCAATGCGCATGGTATTGGATGCGCTAAGACCCAGTTTACGGGACGCTTCCTGCTGAAGCGTCGATGTCGTGAAGGGCGGCTGTGGGTGACGGCGCACCTGCTTTTGCTCGAGAGTGGTGACCTCGACCGTAGGTGCGGCACGCAGAACCGCCAGCGCGGCATCTGCTGCAACCTTGTTGGCAATGTCCAAGCGATCGAGCTTTTGTCCGTCGAGGTGAGTCAAGCGCGCCTTGAAGGTTTCGCCCTCGGCGCTCTTCAACGATGCAGCTAGGCTCCAGTATTCCTGGGCTCGGAAAACCTCAATCTCCGCCTCTCGCTCAGAGATGAGCCGCAGAGCGACGGATTGCACCCGGCCTGCCGATCGACTGCCGGGCAACTTGCGCCACAGGACCGGCGAAAGCGTGAAACCAACGAGGTAATCCAGCGCGCGCCGGGCAAGATAGGCATCGACGAGGTGGTGATCGAGATCACGAGGATTCTCAAAGGCAGCCTGCACTGCTTTTTTCGTGATCTCGTTGAACACGACGCGCTGAATCTTCACGTCCTTGAGCACCCGTCGACGTTTTAACTCCTCGGCGATGTGCCAGGAAATAGCCTCCCCTTCCCTGTCCGGGTCAGTTGCCAGATACAGCGTATCGGCGCCACGAACACGGGCCGCAATGTCTTTGAGACGCTTCTCGCCACGCCCATCGACCTGCCAAACCATCGAAAAATCCTGGGCGGGATCGACCGATCCATCCTTGGCCGGAAGATCGCGCACATGCCCATAGCTGGCCACCACATCGAAATCGCTACCGAGATAGCGGTTGATGGTTTTGGCTTTGGCCGGCGATTCGACAACAACGACGTGTTTGGAAGCAGTCATTAAATTTCTTACGTCCTGGGATCCCCGAATTTCGACAGCGACAAAAAAGCCGCCATTCGGTGTTATCCGGCGCTAGGCAATCAGACTGATGCGATTGCCGGGATGTCGTTCCAGACGTCCCGCCAATTCCAACTCCAGTAGCACCGTGGCAACAACCGACGGAGAGAATTGGCATTCGCGGAGCAGTTCGTCAACCGCCACCGGAGTAGGTGAAAGCAGGAGAAGAAGCTCGGAGCGGGCATTTTCGAGCAAAGGCTCGTCGGGTTCTGACGGTATTCCCGGCTGGAAATCGCTGCCGGTCGGCTCGGCCAAGGGTACGTCGGAAATTTTCGAAAGCACCACCAGAATATCCTCGGCGTTCTCGGTGACAACGGCTCCTTGCTTCAGTAGAGCGTTCGCCCCTCTGGCCCTCGGATCCAGCGGAGACCCTGGCACTGCGAAAACCTCGCGCCCTTGCTCAAGAGCAAAACGGGCGGTAATCAGTGAACCCGAACGGGGCGCCGCCTCGACGATTAGAACGCCAAGAGAAAGTCCGGAAACTATACGGTTTCGACGCGGAAAGTGCCGCGCCTGAGGTTCGGTGCCGAAAGGCTGCTCGGCCAGGACAACGCCGTTCTGACAAATATTTTCATAAAGTGGTCTGTTCTCCTCCGGGTAGACGATATCGACCCCGCCAGCAACGACGGCAGCGGTCCCAATGGGCAAAGCCGCTTCATGGGCCGCGGTATCTATTCCACGCGCCATTCCCGAAACAACCAGGTAGCCGGCTTCCGCCAAGCCCGCGCTCACGTCGCGGGCAAGCCTGCGGCCATTGATGGAGGCGTTGCGGGCGCCGACGACAGCAACCGCTGGACGGGCAAGCAAATGTGGATGCCCAAGAAGGGATAGAACAGGCGGCGCATCATCTATGGCAACCAAGGGCGCCGGGTAGTCCGGCTCGCAGCTACACAAGAGGCACCCTCCGAGTTTAACCAGCCTGTCGGCCTCTTTCGCGATCTCACCGCCGGTCGGCACCCGAATCGGCTTGCGACGACCGCCCCTGCGCGCCAGTTCAGGCAACCGCTCCAACGCACGGTTTGCACTACCGAATTTCTGCAAGAGTTGCTTAAAGGTGACCGGTCCGACATTCTCGCTGCGAATCAAACGCAACCATTCGAGGCGTTCTTGCTGGCTCAGGCTGCGGCGTCCTGTCATGACCAGAAGCTTTGCCCGGCAAGAAAATACAGTCAACCTTTAAGAGTATTGATAAGGCTTCTTTACTTCTTTGAGCCGATACGCGGCTCTTCACCACGCAACAGCCTTCGAATGTTCTCGTGATGACGCAAAAATGCGAGAACCGCCAGCGCGGCGGCAAACTCCACACGCTGCAAATCGCCAGTTACAAACCACATCGCGATAGGGCTGGCTGCCATTCCAAGCAGTGCGGACAGCGAGGAAATCCGGAAAAGCGCTGCGGTGGCCAACCACACGGCTGCAAAAATCAGACCTACTGGCCAGGAAACGACAAACAGCGTTCCCAGGGTCGTGGCAACCCCTTTGCCCCCCTTGAACCGCAACCAAACGGGAAAGTTGTGCCCCAGAACGGCAAAGAATCCGGCCACCAGCATTGTATCGGGACCCCAAACGGCGGCAATCAAAGCAGCCACCCCCCCCTTACCGCCATCCAGCAACAGCGTCAGAAAGGCTAAATCCTTTCGGCCCGTCCGCAAGACATTGGTAGCCCCGATGTTTCCTGAACCGATCTTACGCAGATCACCCGCCCCAAACAGCCTTGTAAGCAACACGCCGAAGGGAATGGATCCCAGCAGATAACCGCCCAGGGCCGCGGAAAAGAGGTACGGCCAGGCGAACTCCCATGAAATTGGATCGGGCATCTATTCGGCCCGAAAAATGACCCGGCCGTCGACGATGGTGCGCAGCACGCGCCCCTGGACCGGGTGGTTGTCGAAGGGTGTGTTCTTTGACTTGCTGCGGAAGCGGCTCGAGTCGATCCGCCAGGCCTCTTCCAGATCGAAGAGCAACAAATCAGCCGGCAGCCCCGCTTTCAGACGCCCCACCGGCAAACGCAGTATGTCGGCCGGACGATGAGTCAACTGCGCCAGGACACCCAACAGTGTGGCATCGCCGCGATGGACTGGTGCCAACGACAAAGCCAACAAGGTCTCCAGCCCCACAATTCCCGCCTCCGCGGCGGCAAAGGGCAGCCGTTTGGAATCCTGATCCTGTGGACAATGGTCGCTGGCGATAGCATCGATCGTGCCGTCGGCTACGGCCTCGGCGATGGCGGCCCGATCACTCTCGGCGCGCAAGGGTGGAGAGACCTTCGCAAAGGTCCTGTAGTCACCCACCCCATGCTCGTTGAGTGTAAAGTAATGCGGGGCCGTATCACAGGTCACCGGCAGACCGCGCGCTTTGGCCCGACGGATAACCGCAACGGATTCCGCAGTCGAAACATGCGCCACGTGATAGCGGCTACCGGTCATCTCAACCAAACGCAGATCACGCTCGATCATCATGACTTCGGCCAGTGGATGCTGCCCGGAAAGGCCCAAACGCGTCGCCAGTTCTCCGCTGTTCATTTGACCGCTGGCTGACAGTGACGGCTCGGCCGGGTGCTGGATGATCAACTGATCAAACGCTTTCGCATAGGCCAAGGCGCGCCGCATCACCTGGGCATCGGCCACGGCCTTCGTGCCATCGGTAAAACCCCTGGCGCCATACTCGTCCAAAAGACCGATCTCGGTGATCTCCCGGCCCTCCAGGCGGCGCGTCAGCGCCGCATAAGTAAAGACCTTGACCAGCTTTTCCTCGCGGGCGCGCCGTGCAACGAACTCAATCCCCGATACATCGTCCATTACTGGCTCGGTGTTCGGTAGCACGACCAACGACGTCACGCCGCCCGCCGCCGCCGCCAAACCGGCCGTATGGATTGTTTCCTTGTGTTCCTCTCCCGGTTCGCCCAACTGCACACGCATGTCGACCAGACCCGGCGCCAAGCAATGTCCCTTGCAGTCGAAAACCTCAATTCCCTCGGGCAGCCCGTCATTGAACAACTGTGGTCCAAAATCCTGAATGACACCCTGATCAATCAAGATCGCACCCGTTTGATCAAGACCGCTGGCGGGGTCGAGCAAGCGCGCATTGATCAAGGCCTTGCGGCCATTATCCCGCGCGCCGGTCATGTTCCAACCCCCGCTTCCGTCTCCGCATCGCGGCGCAGCACGCGGGTCAAAACATCCAGACAGGCCATGCGAACGGCGACACCCATCTCAACCTGATCCCGGATCAATGAGCGGTCGAGATCGTCGGCCAACTCGCTATCGATCTCCACACCGCGGTTCATGGGTCCCGGGTGCATCACCAGAGCGTCGGGTTTAGCGAGGCTTAGTTTCTCCTGGTCCAGTCCGTAGAAGCGGAAATACTCACGGATCGACGGGACATAGTTGCCCTGCATGCGTTCTGTCTGCAGCCGCAGCATCATGACGATATCCACACCTTGCAGGCCCGCCCGCATGTCCGTGAAGGCCTCGACCCCCAGACGTTCAACCGAGGACGGCATCAGTGTCGGCGGCGCGATAAGGCGCACGTGGGCTCCCATCACGGTCAGGAGATGTATGTTCGAGCGCGCCACCCTGCTGTGCAGAATGTCGCCGCAAATCGCGACTGTGAGACCTTCCAAGCGCCCCACCCGGCGACGGATCGTCAGAGCGTCAAGCAAGGCCTGGGTTGGATGCTCATGGGAGCCATCACCGCCGTTTATGACCGCACAGTTCACTTTCTCCGAGAGCAGTTGAACCGCCCCCGAATCGGGATGGCGCACCACCAGCACGTCAGGGCGCATGGCATTGAGCGTCATGGCCGTGTCGATCAGCGTTTCCCCCTTCTTGATCGAAGAGGTTGAGACCGACATGTTGATGACATCCGCGCCCAAGCGTTTTGCCGCCAGTTCGAAGGACGTTCGGGTTCTGGTGGAAGATTCGAAAAAAAGGTTGATCACGGTGCGGCCGGATAGCAAGTCGAGCTTCTTGCCCGGCAGGCGATTCTGCACGACGTAACGGTCCGCCAGATCCAAAAGAAACGAGATTTCATCCGAGGTCCGCTCGGCAATACCGAGGAGGTGACGCTGCGGATAGCGCGAGAAATCGAGAGAGTTGGCTTCTTCGCTCATACTGAGGGGTGGTTATCTCACCCCCGGGCGAGTCGTGCAAGCGACTCAAGCAACAATTTCGCCCGGTTCGTGTGTGCACCGCTTGCAATGGATTACACAGAGCCGCGTCAACGGCGGCGCGATTGGGTTCTCCAAAACACGCCGCCGCACAAAACCTTAACCTCGGCTACTCGGCGGGCATTTCCATCCCTTCGCCCTTGTACATGAAGCCCATGTGCTGGCGCGCCTGCTGCAGACCACCCTCCTGCCAACTGACTGACCCATCGCCGTTGGCATCCTTGCCGTCAACAACTTGAACCAGAAGCGCCTGCACGGCCTCCGCTGCGGCCTTCGCATCCGCAGCGCTGCTAGCTGCAAGACCCTTCTCCACTTCAGCCTCGGCGGCCTTGGCTGCCGCAACGGCGTTATTCAGAGCCGTGGTTACATGTTCCGAATGGACCTTCACGTTATCGGAAGCATCTCCGCTTCCCCCGGCAAAGCCCGCATGTTTACTGGCGCCCTCGGCCGCATTGATGAGGCCATAGCCCAGTCCTGGACCGGACTTCTCCATCGCTGGATCCAAGGCATGGAGGACATGGCGCAGATGCACTTGCAATGACGCCAGATCGTCCGGTGTTTTCAATGCAAGGCCGACATGCTTTTGCGCCACGTCCGCCTCGCCAAAGGCAGTTGGCAATAGTCCTTTACCCTCAGGTGTATCCTTCCAGGCTTCCATAACATGCCCCATGTGCGCATGAGCGGCGCTTCCCGCAGCCGCCACCGGCTTTGCAATGCCAATGGTTAAACCCACGCCCAAGGCCGCCAGAACGGCCAGTAACGATCGCCTCCTGATCATCATTACCTCCCAGTTGCAAAAGCTCCCACAGAATGACTTGGCGGTATGGTGACCCGATTTCCAGCATAAGGCCAATCACACTCTGGATAGCGCCTTTAGATCGCACCCTTTTCCCGCAACGCAGCGATCGCCGTTTCGTCAAGGCCGAGGATATCGGTCAGGACTTTATCCGTATCCGCGCCCACGGACGGTGCGGCATTCCGGTAAGTAACTTCGGTTTCCGAGAACTTGATTGGGTTGCCGATCATCTCAATGCTTCCCTTCGCGACTGCTTCATAGGGCATCGAAAGGCGCATGCCGCGCTCAAGCACCTGAGGATCGGCGAACACACGGTCCAGGGTGTTGACCGGACCGCAAGGCACGCCGAGTGCCGCCAGACCCTGGACCCAGTGATCCAGGGGCTTGGTGACGGTAATCTCGAAAAGGCGGTCGTAGAGGCTCCGGCGATTGAGCACACGATCGCTATTGGTGAGATAGCGAGGATCGTCAGGCAGTTCAGGGCAGCCTGCGTACTCGCAGAATTTGCGGAACTGACCGTCATTTCCGACCGCCAGGATAAAGTGCCCGTCACTGCTGGGCATAACCCGGTAGGGTACGATGTTGGGATGTTCGCTACCTTGCCGCACCGGCTCCTTGCCCGAGGTCAGGTAGTTCAGACCTTCATAGGTCAGCCAGGCAACTTGCGTGTCCAGAAGCGCCAGATCGATGTATTGACCCCGACCCGTGCGGGTACGGTGAAAGAGCGCCGCCAGAACCGCGCTGACAGCATACATTCCGCACATGATATCGGCGATGCCGATCCCAACCTTCATCGGATCGCCGTCGGGTTCGCCCGTCAGGCTCATGATCCCGCCCATCCCCTGCGCCAGATAATCATATCCCGCTCTGGGCGCATAGGGCCCGGTCTGCCCAAATCCCGTGATGGAGCAGTAGATCAATCCCTCGTTCAGCGCGCGCAGCGACGGATAATCGAGCCCGTACTTAGCCAGTCCTCCGACCTTGAAGTTCTCGACCAGAATATCGCAATGCGAAGCCAGGTCGCGGAGCAGCTGCTGCCCTTCGGCGGTGCTGATGTCCACCGTCACAGAACGCTTGTTGCGATTGGCCGAATGAAAGTAAGCGGCAGTCTTCACACCGTCCTTGGTTTCCACGAAGGGCGGCCCCCACCGTCTTGTATCGTCGCCTTCACCCGGGCGTTCGATCTTGATTACCTCGCCGCCCAGATCGCCCAGCAGCTGGGTTGCCGTGGGCCCGGCAAGAATACGGGTCAAGTCGAGGATTTTTAGCCCGTCGAGGGGTGCCGTCATCGTTGTCTCTCCGTCGCTTTCCGATCTGCCTTCAAGATGTCACCCCTATTGAGGTCTAAGGTCCGATTTTCTATTCCTTCACAATAAAACCGCCAGGACCAGGGGTATGGTAGCTATCGAAAGGGCGGTCTGCGCCGTGATACTCGTCGCCATAAAGTTATGATCGCCGCCCAAATGCCGGGTCATGATATAGGAGGAGATCGCCGTCGGCTGTGCGTTGAATAGGACCGCCACCGCCAAGGCCGTCCCTTCGACGCCCAGGAACCAGCACCCTGCCGCCGTAAACCCCGGCAGCAGCAACAGCTTTAAACCGGACGTCAGCGCAATCTGCGGACCGCTCACCCTCAGGGTGGAGAAGTCCAGCGTCGCGCCGACCGAAAGCAAACCCAACGCCAAAGCTGCGCGGCCCAGAATGTCCAACATCGGACCAATCACCGGCGGCAACCCAATACCGCTGACATTGAGCAGAAGCCCAAGGACACAGGCAACGATCAGCGGATTGCTGGCCAGCGTCTTGATAAAGGACGGCTCAATCCCTGTATCGCGCTCACCAAAGCGGACCAAGACGGCGACGGAGATGAGGTTTGCCAGCGGAACGATGGCGATCACACCCACGGCCGCCAGTTCCAGCCCCTCCTCGCCATAAAGCCCGAAAGCCAAGGCTAACGCGAGATAGGTATTGTATCGCACCGCTGCCTGAACGAATGCCGCGAAACGAGGGCCAGGCAAGGCTAACGCTGTCCGCAGACCAAAGCACAGCAGCACCATCGTTAGAATAGCGCCATCGATTGAGAGGATCAGCGGCAGAACCTTGCCAAGCTCCAAATCGGCCCTGGCCAGGGTTGCCACCAGTAAGCAGGGGAAGAAAACGTAATAGATCAGCTTTTCCGCCGTTGCCCAGAAATCAGCGCTGAACAGCCCGCTCCGACGCAGGAACAGACCAAAAAAGATCAGCAGGAAAACTGGCAGGGCGGCAAGCATCACGGTCAGCATGGCCGTCATGGTGCACCGGACCGGCAGGAGGTCAAGAGATCAAAACCGCAACGACGCGCCACAGGCTGGCAAGAGGTCGGGTTAATCCGCTAGGCTGATGGAAATCGCCTGCTGAATTCACAAGGCCCGAAGTTACGACAAACCGACAGGAAACGCCTGGGCATGACCACCTTTCTGATCAGACGTATGGGCGAGATCCTGGTCGTGCTGCTGATCATGTCCTTCGTCATCTACAGCCTGATCGGCCTGATGCCTGGCGACCCCATCGATCTGATGATCAGCGCCGATCCCAACCTGACCTCAGCGGACGCGGCCCGTCTGCGCAATCTCTATGGCCTCGATCAGCCCCTTGCCAGCCGCTATCTGGCTTGGCTGGGGGATGCGGTCCAGGGCGATTTCGGCTTCTCACGCCTCTTCGCCGCGCCGGCGCTTGAGGTCCTCCTGCCGCGCCTTGGCAACACGGTCCTGCTGATGGGGCTTTCCTTCGTACTGACACTGGCCATCGCCATTCCCCTCGGCATGCTGGCGGCGGCGCGCCCGCGCAGCCTTTTCGATCAGGGAGTCAACCTTTTGGCCTTTGCCGGCATTTCGGTACCACCCTTCTGGCTTGCCATCCTTCTGATGCTGCTCTTTGCGGTGACCCTGGACTGGCTGCCCGCCAGCGGCATGGGCGAGACCGGGGACCCCTGGTGGCAGCGCGCCCGCTATTTGATCCTACCGACACTGGCACTCACCCTGGCCAGTGTCGGTACATTCCTGCGCTTCACGCGAGCAGCCATGATCGAGGCGCTGCGCCAGGACTATATCCGCACCGCCCGCGCCAAGGGGCTATCCGAATGGCAACTGCTGGCGGGGCACGCGTTGCGTAATGCCATGATCCCGGTCGCCACGGTCGTGGCACTCTCCTTTGGCTCTCTCTTCTCAGGAGCGTTAATAACCGAGACCATCTTCGGCTGGCTCGGCATGGGGAAAACGATCTTCGATTCGATCATGGGCAACGATTACAACCTGGCGCTGGTCGGCCTTCTTTTCGCGACCGCCGTGACCTTGTTGGCGAACCTGCTGGCCGATCTCGCCTATGCCTGGCTCGACCCAAGGATCACCTACCGATGAGCGCCCCGCTCCTTGCAGCAGAAGCACGCGGCGCAGCGCAAGGGCTGTCCCAAGGCAACCTCTTGTTGCGGCGCTTCCTGGCGCACCGAATGGCGGTGGTCAGCCTTTTCCTTTTGATCGGTCTGGCGTCGGCTGCCCTTGCCGCACCACTCGTGGAAACCTGGATGGGTATCACCGCGGAGGATGTCGACCTCTTCAACCGCAGCGCCGGACCTTCCGCCGCCCATCCGCTGGGCACGGATGAACTGGGTCGCGACCTGCTGCTGCGCTTGCTCTATGGCGGCCGGGTATCGCTCGGCGTCGGCGTGGCCGCAGCCCTGGGTGCGATGATCCTGGGAAGCCTCATCGGCCTCCTGGCAGGCTTTTACGGCGGCTGGGTCGACGGCGTTCTGATGCGCTTCACCGACGGCGTGATTGCCCTGCCGATCCTGCCGCTACTGATCGTCCTGGCCGCTCTCGACCCCTCGAAACTAGGGCTGCCCGACGCTTGGTTGAACAGCGAGTCGGCCAGCTTCTACCGCATCGTAATCCTGATCGTGCTGGTAGGCTGGACCACGGTTGCGCGATTGGTGCGCGGCGCCACGCTGTCGCTGCGCACCCGCGAGTTCGTCCTGGCCGCCAGCGCCCTGGGAGCGAGCGGTCCGCGCATCATGCTGCGTCACATTCTGCCGAACAGTTTTTCGCCGATCCTGGTCGCAACTACCTTGTCGGTCGGAAATATCATTCTGCTCGAAAGTGTCCTCAGCTTCCTGGGGCTTGGCATCCAGCCGCCAACTCCCTCGTGGGGCAACATGCTGACCAATGCACAGGACCTGATCTACAGCGCGCCCTGGCTGGCGATCTGGCCCGGACTCCTGATCTTCGTCACCGTGATTGCCTTCAACTTCCTAGGCGACGGTCTCCAAGACGCCCTGGACCCGCGAGCGCTCAAGAAATAGTCGAGCCTCACCCCTTCATCGGTAGGGCGGTTTCGACCAGTTCGGCCCAATAGCTGGCGCCAAGGACGGCGATCTCGTCGTTGAAATCGTAATAGGGGTTGTGGATGGCGCAGCCGCCAAGCTCGCCTTCCGCGCCGTTACCGAGCCAGATGTAACAGCCCGGGCTTTCCTGAAGCATGTAGGCAAAATCCTCGGAGCCCATCTTGGGTGCGGCATTCGCATTGACGTTTTCCTTGCCCACCACCTTGGCGGCCACGGCTGCGGCCAGCAGGCTTTCCTGCTCGCTGTTGACGAGCGCCGGGTAACGGCGTTCATAGCGGAAATCCAGCGTCGCGCCGAATGCCGTGCAGATGCCGCGCCCGATGGTCTCGATCTCGCGTTCCAGCATGTCGTGGACCTCTGGCCTGAAGGAGCGCGCCGTGCCCCGGATGACCGCGTTCTCCGGCAGCACGTTCCAGGTATCGCCCGCATGGATCTGAGTCACGCTGACCACGGCGGAATCGAGCGGGTTGGTGCGGCGGCTGACGATGCTTTGCAAAGCCGTCACAATCTGACTGGCGATCACGATGGCGTCGTTGCCCGTGTGCGGCATGGCGCCGTGTGCGCCCTTGGCGTTGATGGTGATCTCGAATACATCGAATGCGGCCATGGCCGGGCCGCTGCGCAATCCCACCTGCCCGACGGGAATGCCCGGCGTGTTGTGCAGCCCATAGACCCCCTCGACCGGGAATTTATGGAACAGTCCCTCCTCCACCATGACGCGACCGCCACCCTCGTTCTCTTCGGCTGGCTGGAAGATGAAATGAACGAGGCCATCGAATTCACGGGATTTAGATAGATAACTGGCAGCGCCCAGCAACATCGCCGTATGACCGTCGTGACCGCAGCCGTGCATCTTGCCGGGAATGGTGGAGCGATGATCGAAGTCGTTCTTCTCGGTCATGTCCAACGCATCCATATCGGCGCGCAAGCCGATGGCCCGATTGCCGCCGCCCTTGCCCCTCAGGGTTCCGACAACGCCGGTCGTCGCCATACCCCGATCCACTTCAATGCCCCAAGATTCCAGCTTCTCCGCGACGATATCCGCAGTGCGGAATTCCTCGAATGCGGTCTCCGGGTGGCGGTGCAGGTCGCGCCGCCAGGTCTTCATATCGTCTTTTAGCGCGGCAATCTCTGGCTTGATGGGCATGGTGCTGTCTCTTTCCGGTTCGGCTGATAAAGAGTGGACCAAAGCCTAGCCCCACCGCAACCGGATCCGCAACCTGCGCGCAAGCCTTGATGCAACGCTCAGTGCGACATCAGCACCGGCACCGTCATGTGCTTCAGAACTTCGCGAGTGACGCCGCCCAGCACCAGTTCGCGCAACCGCGAATGGCCATAGCCGCCCATGACCAGCAGATCGCTGCCGCGATCGCTCAAGCGCGAGAGGATGGCCGAAGAAACCCCAAGCTCCGCGGCCTCCAAATGCTGGACCTCGACCTTCACGCCATGGCGTGCAAGGTGGAGCCCGATATCCGCGCCCGGTTCATCACCATGCACACCGCGGCCAGGGTTGACCGCCACAACGACAACCTGCTCGGCCATCTTCAGCATTGGCAGGGCGTCGTTGACGGCGCGCGTGGCCTCGCGCCCGCCGTTCCAGGCGATCATTACACGCTTCCCGAAACCCTTGGGCGCGCCAATGTAGGGAATCATCAGCACGGGCCTGCCGCAGGTGACAAGCACCTCCTCTGCTACACTGTTGTCGAGCGACGCCGCGTCGTCATCGTCCTGCTGCCCCAGTATGACAAGATCACTGTAGCGGGCGTGCAACGAAATTCCCGACGCCAACTCTGCTTCGGCCTTGCGCAGACGCCGAATTTCGTAGCTAACACCGCCCGCGTCGGCCGCAGCTTTAAACAGCTCGACCGCCCGTCCTTCGACCTCGGTTAGATAGGCGGCTTGTGCCTGCAGTGCGGATTTCGGTATTTGGCTGCGCAAATAGGTTGGCATAGCCGGCTCGCCCAGCGCGACCAGTCCCGTTAGGTGCGCGCCCGAGCTATTCGCCAGATCGACGGCCGCTTGCACGCGATTCTTGGCGGCCTTGCCGCCATCGACCTGTACCAAAAGATTTCTAAAGGCCATGACTCTCTCTCCTTATGAAGAGGTGAACCACCTCTTACAGATAAGCAGAGCAGTCTTTGAATAAAGCCTCATTGACCTGAATCAATCGATGACGCCGATTGTTTCTAGCGGCCGCCCTCGGGTCGCAGCGACGCGGGCAAACGTCCCTCCTCGACGCCGTGGCAACGCACCTCCCCGGTACCGACACGCAAGGGTTTGGGGGCTTCACTGCGGCAGCGATCATTGGCAAAGGGGCAACGGGGATGGAAATGGCAGCCGCCCGGCGGTGTGATTGGTGACGGCACTTCGCCTGCGATCGGGGTCCTGGCCCGCCCGGACATCTCCAAGTCCGGGATCGCATCAAGCAACATCCGCGTATAGGGATGGCGCGGCTGGGCAAAGACTTCGCGGGCGGGGCCCCATTCGACAAGACGGCCGAGATACATCACCCCGATATCGTCGGAGATATGATAGACCACCGCCAGATCGTGGCTGATGAAGAGATACGTGAGATTGAACTCTCGCTGCAGTTTCTTCATCAGATTCAAAATCTGCGCCTGCACCGATACATCCAAGGCCGAGGTTGGCTCATCGCAGATCAGGAACTCCGGTTCGCTGGCCAATGCGCGGGCGATCGAGATGCGTTGGCGCTGGCCGCCCGAGAATTCATGCGGGAACTTGATGCTATCTTCCGGCGACAGGCCGACCAGTGTCAGAAGGTCGGCGACGCGCTCCAAGATAGCCTTTTCGCCGCTGACGAGCCTGTGGAAGCGAATAGGTTCGGCGATGATGTTGCCGACCCGCCAACGTGGATTGAGGCTGGCGAAAGGGTCCTGGAAAATCATCTGCAGGCGGCGGCGTACCGGCGCCATTGCCTTGCGCGAATTGAGGGTTGCCAGATCCAGGCCTTCGATCTCCACCGAACCCGCCGAGGGTCGATACAATCCAACCACCAAACGCGCTACGGTCGACTTACCGCAACCCGACTCGCCGACCAATGAGAACGTCTTTCCCTTGGGAATTTCCAGCGATAGGTCGTCGACTGCGGTCAGGTGAACTTTCGGCTGACCCTGCAGGACCCGGTTAAGGAACGGCGGCGAGACATCGAAGGTCTTGCGCAACCCCTTGATCCGCAAGGTCGGGCCGGCGGTGGCACTCGTATCCGGCTTCGGCGCCAAAGTATCGCTCATGCGCCGCCCTCCTCTTCGATCAACCAGCAAGACGCCAGTGTCTTACCTGCGGGCATCAGACTGGGACGGTCCTGCCGGCAGCGGTCAAAAGCCTGTGGGCAACGCGGGTTAAATGCGCAGCCGCGAGGAATTTTGTTCAGGCGCGGCATGGAACCTTCGATCTGCATCAACTCTTCGCGGTCTTGGCCGACGAGGGGAATAGACCCCATCAAACCGACCGTATAGGGATGGCTGGGGCGCTTGATGACTTCCTGCACAGGGCCGATCTCCGCAATTCTTCCGGCATACATCACGGCCACCCGGTCAGCGGTTTCGGCGATAACTCCCATGTCGTGTGTCACCAGCATCACGGCGGCCCCATGGTCGCGGCAGAGACGCTTGAGAAGCGAGATGATCTGCGCCTGAATTGACACGTCCAGCGCAGTCGTCGGCTCGTCGGCAATAACCAGCTTGGGATTGACGCAAAGCGCCAACGCTATCACCACCCGTTGGCGCATGCCGCCGGAAAACTGATGAGGATATTGATCGACGCGCCGCTCCGGCGACGGGATGCCGACCTCAGCCAAAAGTTCAATGGCACGCTTGCGGGCCGCCCGCTCGCTCATGTCCGTATGGGTGCGGATTGTCTCAATCAACTGCTCGCCGACTCTGTAGAGCGGATTGAGGCTGGTGAGCGGATCCTGAAAAACCATCCCGATTTCCGCGCCGCGCAGGCGGCGCAACTTCTCGTAGGGCAGGTTATCGATGCGCTTGCCCTGGAACAGTACCTGTCCGTCGGCAATACGCCCGGGCGGCTCCAACAAACCGATTATTGCAGAGCCGGTTAGCGACTTACCGGCTCCAGACTCGCCGACGACGCCCAGAACCTCTCCCGGCTTGATGTCGAAAGAGACATCGTCAACGGCGACAAGCGTGCCGTTGCGGGTCGGAAATTCGATCCGTAGATTGCGCACCTCCAATAAGGCGTCGCTTCCAACGCGGTCTTCGCGGGCGGCTTCCATCACTGCTGACGTATCGCTCATCACGTCACCTCAGCTTGGGATTGAGCGCATCGCGCAGCCAATCCCCGAGTAAGTTCACCGCAAGCACGAGAATCGCGAGCATCGCGCCCGGGAAGATGGTGATCCACCAGAGCCCGGAGAAAAGGAAATCGTTACCGATCCGGATCAGGGTACCCAACGACGGCTGGGTTGTCGGCACGCCTACACCCAGGAACGATAGGGTCGCCTCCAAGATCACCGCCAGCGCGAGATTGATCGTCGCGATCACGAGAACCGGCCCCATCACATTCGGCAGAACATGGCGGATCATGATCAGAAGCGGTGGAATGCCGATGACGCGGGCCGCCTGAACATACTCCTTGTTCTTCTCTACCAGGGTCGATCCGCGCACCGTACGGGCGTACTGAACCCAAAACGAAAGACCGATGGACAGCACAAGGACGTAAAACGCCAACTCGTCGTGCTTGGCGCCGCCCAGAAGGCCGCGAAACACACCATCGATCAACAGGGCAATCAGGATCGCAGGGAAGGTCAATTGCACTTCCGCAATGCGCATGATGACCGCATCAACCGTGCCGCCCAGGTATCCGCTCAATAGCCCCAGGGAAATTCCCAGGACCGCCGCGAAGATCACGCTGGCAAAACCGACGCTCAGCGATATGCGTGACCCATAAAGGATCGTCGAGAGAACATCGCGGCCCTGGTCGTCCGTGCCGAGCAGGAACTGCGGATCTCCCTCGGTCGACCAGAAACCGGGAAGCTCCGAGTTCAAAAGATCAAGGGTGGCTGGGTCGAAGGGATTGTGCGGCGCGATCCAAGGCGCAAACAACGCGGAAAGCATTATGACTGCGGTGACCAACGCCGCCAGGACCGTTACCTTGGAACGGAAGAATGAGTGCGCGATATCGCTTTTGGCGGCCCGCCTGGCGCTATCGGCGAAACGGGCCATCAACCCACGCCTGACAAGTGCGTAGTCTGTGGTGCGATCAGCCGTCATGACCTAGTGCCCCCCCGTCGTCGCACGATCAACCCGCAACCGCGGATCAACCACGTAGTAGAGCATGTCAACAATCAGGTTAATCGTGACGAAAAGGAACGCGATCAGCATCAGGTAGGCCGCCATGATGGGAATATCGACGTTCTGCACCGCCTGCAGGAACATCAGTCCCATGCCGGGCCACTGGAAAACCGTTTCCGTGATGATGGCAAAAGCAATGATGGAGCCCACCTGCAGTCCTGTAATGGTGATGACCGGCACCAATGTGTTTTTCAAGGCATGACCGTAGTTGATCGCCCGGTCCGTAAGACCTCTGGCGCGAGCGAACTTGATATAGTCGGTGCGCATCACTTCCAGCATCTCCGCGCGAACGAGGCGCATGATCAGGGTCATCTGAAAAAGACCCAGGGTGATTCCCGGCATGATGATGGCCGCCAGTCCGCTGGGGGTCAAAAGTCCGGTCGTCCAGAAGCCCAGTCGGATCACCTCCCCCCGCCCGAAGGACGGCAACAGATGAAGGTTAACCGAGAAGATGAAGATCAGCAGGATGCCTATCAGGAAGGTTGGCAAGGAAATGCCAATCAACGAGATCGTCAGCAGGAATTTCGAGATCGGCGATTCCCGGTGCAAGCCGGTGTAGACCCCCATCGGAATCCCGACCAGCAGCGCAAAAAGCGCGGAAATGAAGGACAACTCCAGAGTGGCCGGCGCGCGTTCGAGGATCAGCTTGGAAACATCCTTTTTATGCTGATAGCTGATACCGAACTCGAACTGCACGGCATTGAAGAGGAAGCGGCCAAACTGAAGATAGGCAGGATCATCGAGCCCTAGGCGCTCGCGCAAGGCGGCGCGTTCGGCCAATGTCGTTTCGATGCCGACCATCTGGTTCACCGGATCGCCGACATAGCGGAACATTGTGAAGGACAGCAGGGCTACCGCCATCATGACGATGAGGGACTGGAGCAACCTTCGGACGATAAAAGCGAACATCTAGCTCACATGGCCTGGATTGTGGGAACGGACGAAACGCTGGAGAGGCAGAGTTCCGGACTACGCGCAGCTTTCCGCTGCGCGCAGCCCGTACTCTTGCAGATACGGCCTTTCCAAGCCGAGATCAGTTCTTCGTCACGTAATAGAGCATGAACTGATTGTCCGCACGCTGGGCAAGATCGATGTTGTCCGCCTTACCCCAAGCCAGACCCTGCTGATGCAGCGGGATCATGCCCCACTCGTCCTGCACGATCTTGTAGGCCTCATGGATCATGGCATCGCGTTTGGTCGGATCGGTCTCGCTCAGGATCATGTCCGTTAGCTCATCGACCCGCGCGTTACAGTAACCGCCGTTGTTGAACTTACCCCGACCGTCACTGCCGGTCTCGTCGCGGCAGATGATCAGGTTGTAGAGCACGTTCCAGCTGTCGAAGCTGCCCGGCGTCCATCCCAAGAGATAGAACGAGGTATCGTACTTCGGACCCAGCGTCTTGGCGAAATACTGCGCCTTCGGTTGCGCCAGCAAATCCACCTTCACACCGACCTTGGCGAGCATCGAAACGACCGCCTGACAGATACGCTCGTCGTTGACGTAGCGGTTGTTCGGGCAGTCCATCGTGACCTCGAAGCCATCCGGATATCCTGCCTCTGCCAGCAGTGCCTTGGCGCGTGCCGGATCATGGGCCGGGCGCTCGAACTCATCCGACCGTGAGAAAAGGAACGGCGAGACCATGATCGCGGACGGTGTGGCAAGGTTGCGCATCACCTTCTGCTTGATGGCCTCGATATCGATGGCGCGGAAGAACGCCTCACGCACACGCACGTCCTTGAAGGGGTTCTTGCCCTTCACGTTCGAGTAGAGCAGTTCGTCGCGAAACTGGTCCATGCCCAGGAAGATTGTGCGCAGCTCGGGGCCTGCCAGCACCGAAGTTCCGGCATTGCTGTTGATACGGTCCATATCCTGAACCGGAACCGGATACATCATGTCGACTTCGCCCGACAAAAGCGCCGCAACGCGTGTCGCATCAGAGGAGATCGGCGTGAAGATAACCTCCGTCAGATTATGCCGACGCTCGTCCCACCAATCCTCGTTCGGCACGAAAATGGTCTTCACATCGGTTTCGCGGCTCGTGATTTTGAACGCACCGGTGCCGTTCGTGTTGAAGGCGGCATAATTTTCCTTGCCTTCGGTCACCGAGGTGGGCTCCGTCGCGTTGTTCGCCTCGGACCACTCCTTGTCCATGATGTACCACGTCGACCATTCGTAATAGATGATGGGGTTCGGCTGCTCCGTCACGAAATCAACCGTGTAGTCATCCACTTTGACGACTTTGGTATCTGGCGTCAGGCGGGTCTTCATGTCAGACCCATCCTTGCGAACACGTTCGGCGCTGAAGACCACGTCATCCGCGTTGAAGTCGTTGCCGTTGTGGAACTTTACGCCCTTACGCAAGTGAAACCGCCAGTGCGTCGGTGAAAGCAATTCCCAGCTTTCAGCCAAGCCCGGTGAAATTTCGAGATTCGGGCCACGTTGAATCAGTCCCTCGTACACATTACCAAGGAAGCCCAAGGTGAAGGTCTCATTCAAAGAATAGGGATCGAGCGATTGCGCGTCCCCCTGGAACGCCCATTTGAGGGTTTCCGCCTTGGTCGGCGTCCCGGCGCCAGCCACCCCTATCGTTAAGGCTATCGCAGCGGCCATTGCTACTTGTTTGATTCGCATTGTCGAGGCTCCCTGTTCATTACAAAGCCATTTCTATTTATTCCAACGGCTGGATCAACAATGCTCAACAGATCCAACCGAGTTGCCGAGCCTAAGCTCGATAATGCTGCTGTCAACGCTTTCATTGTCGTTAGAAGCCCCTTGCGCAGTTGCTTTCCCGTCGGGGGTCGGCAACTGGCGCCACGCGCTCAAGAGGGCTTTCCCCAATCTGGCAGCAAGAGTATAGAGACGATAGCCCAGATGTGGGCGACGGATTTGCAGCAATGCGCCAGTTTTCTGTGCGCTTTCAAACCTCAGGCGGTGCGGAGGAATCACCCCATGAACGTCAGGCCTAACTCTCCAGCGGCGCGCGATATCGCCCATCATCTTCACCCCTACACCAATTGGCGTAAGCACGAAGCCGATGGTCCGCTGATCATAAACAGCGGTAAGGGTATTTATGTTCAGGACGATCAGGGCAAGGAGTACATCGAAGGCATGGCCGGCCTCTGGTGTACCTCGCTCGGGTTTGGCGAAGAGCGACTGGTCCAGGCCGCCGCCGAGCAGATGCGCAAGCTGCCCTACTATCATGCGTTCGCGCACAAGAGCCACAATCCCGGCATTGATCTTGCCGAGCGCCTAGCGGATATGACGCCCGGAGACCTGAATCATGTGTTTTTCGCAAACTCGGGCTCCGAGGCAAACGACACGGTGGTGAAGTTCGTCTGGTATTTCAATAACGCCCTCGGTCGCCCGGAAAAGAAGAAGATCATCAGCCGGATCAAGGGCTATCACGGGGTTACGGTCGCTTCGGCCAGCATGACCGGATTGCCGAACAATCACCGCGACTTCGACCTGCCGATTGCCAACATTCTGCACACCGAATGCCCGCACTACTATCGATTCGGCCAGGCAGGCGAGACCGAGGACGCTTTCGCGACGCGCATGGCCGACGCGTTGGAAGCCAAGATTCTTGAAGAGGGCCCGGAAACGGTCGCGGCCTTCATTGGCGAGCCGGTCATGGGCGCAGGCGGCGTCATCGTGCCGCCTAGAACCTACTGGAAAAAAATACAGGCGGTTTGCCGCAAGTACGACATTCTCGTCATTGCCGACGAAGTCATTTGCGGCTTTGGCCGAACCGGCGAGATGTTCGGCAGCCAAACTTTCGAAATCCAACCCGATATCATGGTTGTGGCCAAGCAACTCTCGTCTGCCTACCTGCCTATTTCCGCCGTGATCATCAGCGACAAGGTCTATGATGCGTTGGCGGACAACAGCGCGAAGATCGGCACATTCGGACATGGATACACCTATAGCGGTCATCCGGTGGCTGCCGCGGTCGCTGTCGAAACGCTGAAGATATACGAAGAGCGGGACATTCTTTCCCATGTGAAGGCCGTTGCACCGCTGTTCCAGGAAGGGCTTCGAAAGTTTGCGGATCACCCCCACGTCGGTGAAGTGCGCGGCGTCGGCTTGGTCGGCGCAATCGAACTGGTGGCCGACAAGTCCACGAAGGCTAGCTTCGACCCGGCCGGACCGGTCGGTGTCCAATTGGATAAGCGCGCGATAGCCAACGGCGTTATCCTGCGTAATATCGTCGACTCCCTTGCCTTTTGCCCTCCGCTCATCATCACGGATAAGCAGATCAAGGAACTCTTTGATCGCTTTGGCAAAGCGCTTGACGAAACGGAAGCATGGATCAAGGCAGAAGGCCTCGCTGTTTGAGGTCGTGACGCCGGATTCCTGAATTTATGATGATCGACCTGCGCCCACGGCACGTGACGTCGCCGACGCAGGTCGATCACTTCTATGCGAGACAGTCCGCCGCACTTGACGAGACTTAGCCGCTTTCCCCTAGAATGCCACTGTCGTTGCTCGTCATAATTAGTTCACCCGATGGTGTCCTAGTTATGAATTCTGTGTTTGAAGAAGAAAATAAATGGATTACAACGGTTTTTTCAAACAACATATTAATTCTTTGAAGGCTGAAGGGCGATATCGAACCTTCGCCGATCTGGAGCGGCGTGCAGGTCAATTCCCGACAGCGGTTCAACACGATGCATCCGGAGAACGTGACGTAGTCGTTTGGTGTTCGAATGACTATCTCGGCATGGGTCAGCACCCAGAGGTACTTGCTGCCATGCATCAAGCGCTAGAACGTTGCGGCGCGGGGGCCGGTGGGACCCGAAACATCTCCGGCACCAATCACTATCACGTGGTTCTGGAGCGAGAGCTTTCATCCTGGCATGAGAAAGAAGCGGCTCTACTCTTTACTTCGGGATACGTCGCCAATTGGACGGCCCTGTCCACACTTGCCGCGCGCCTACCCAATTGTATTGTCTTTTCCGATTCGCTCAATCATGCCTCGATGATCGAAGGCATTCGTCATTCGCGGGCGGAGAAGCGTATTTTCAAGCACAACGATCCGGAAGATCTGAAACGCGCGCTAGCAGCGGCCCCTGCCGATTCAGCTAAGATCGTCGCCTTCGAGTCCGTTTATTCGATGGATGGCGATAAAGCCCCTATCGGACCGCTGTGCGATATCGCACACGCCTATGGTGCCTTGACCTATCTCGACGAGGTGCACGCCGTCGGACTCTACGGAATTGCCGGGAGCGGTGTCGCGGAAGAGCAAGGCGTGATTTCAAAGGTGGATTTGATCCAGGGCACGCTGGGCAAAGCTGTTGGATGCATTGGCGGGTACATCGCCGGCTCGTCGGCACTTGTTGATTTTGTGCGCTCCTACGGTTCCGGCTTTATTTTCACCACGGCCCTGCCGCCGGCGATAGCAGCGGGTGCGACGGCCAGTGTGCGATTTCTCAGGACACACCCCGAGATCCGCGCCCGTCATCAAGAGCGTGCGGCGACCTTGAAGACACTGTTAAACGACGCAGGTTTGCCTGTGCTGCCTTCGGAAAGCCACATCGTTCCGGTGCTGGTCGGAGAAGCCAAGCTTTGCAAGGCGTTGTCGGACATTCTGCTTCAGGACTACAGGCTTTATGTGCAGCCCATCAACTACCCGACTGTTCCTCGCGGAACCGAGCGTTTGAGGCTCACGCCTTCACCGCTTCATGATGACGCCGCCATGGCCGCTCTGGTGGAAGCATTGCAGGAATCATGGCACCGCGTTGGCTTGGAGTTGGTTGCTTAAGCCCAAAATTCTCGCTTAATTATTTAGATATTTCAGACAGTTAACATAACTTTTCTTTGCTTTCCTTGACCCGCCGGTCAATGAACCTCTATGCTTCCCCTGTTAAAAAGATAAAAAACGTTGAACAGGGATAGGGCGTAACAGGCACCTTGAGGCAAGGCAATTGAGTTTGCTTTGCCGGAGTGGGTGGGGTTTTCCAAAAAACCCTGATCTCGGTCACGTGCGCATACCGCGTCCTGTGATTGGAGGTCTGTTGGATACGGCAGGGGAGACATGGGGGAAAACAAAGACATCATCGTGAAATTCGACGGGGTTCAAAAGAGCTACGACGGAGAAATCCTCGTGGTGAAGGACCTCAATCTTGACATCGAACGAGGTGAATTCCTCACAATGCTTGGGCCTTCCGGCTCGGGTAAGACCACCTGTCTTATGATGCTGGCCGGTTTCGAACCCGCCACGCACGGCGAGATCTATCTGAACGAGCAGCCCATCAACAATGTACCGCCACACAAACGCGGTATCGGGATGGTTTTCCAGAATTATGCACTCTTTCCGCATATGACGGTTGCGGAGAACCTCGCCTTCCCTCTCGAAGTTCGCAAGTTAGACAAGGCGACGATCGAGCAGAAGGTAACCCGTGCCTTGGAAATGGTCCGCCTGGACCAGTTCGGCGGTCGGCGTCCGGCGCAGTTGTCCGGTGGCCAGCAACAACGTGTTGCTGTTGCCCGCGCGCTGGTTTTCGAGCCTGATCTGGTGTTGATGGATGAACCGCTCGGCGCACTCGATAAGAATCTGCGCGAAGAAATGCAGTACGAGATCAAGCACATCCACGACCAACTCGGCGTGAGTGTGGTCTACGTAACACACGACCAGTCCGAAGCCTTAACCATGTCAAATCGCGTTGCCGTGTTTGATGACGGCGTCATCCAGCAACTTGCGGCGCCCGATGTCCTCTACGAAGAGCCGGTCAATGCGTTCGTCGCCTACTTCATTGGTGAGAACAATCGACTCTACGGCACCGTGAAGGATGAAGACTCCAAGATGTGCCGTGTCGAACTGGACAACGCGGGCGGCGATATCAAGGCCTTGGCGGTCAACATCGATGGAACCGGTAGCCGCACCACGCTTTCCTTGCGGCCTGAACGTGTGAAGATTCTTTCTGAAAGTGATTCAGCCGACAACGTGATGCAAGGCAAGGTCGAGGAGCTGATTTACCTCGGCGATCACGTCAGGACCCGCATGACGGTCGCGGGCAACGACCAATTTATTGTCAAAATTCCGAACGCTCACGGTCATCCCATATTGCATGTCGGCGATACCGTGAAACTGGGATGGGCGGCTGAAGACTGCCGCGCACTCGACGCCCCCGCTGGAGGCGGTGATCCAGCGTGAGAATGAAACCGCTGCCCACGCGAGGCAGGGTTTCTGCGCAACTAACAAATGAGAACTAGGAGATTCAAGTATGAGAAGACTTTTTCATAGTGTGTCATTAGCGGCTGGTGCAGCCCTTCTGACCACCGGCGCGGCTAACGCCGTCGACCTGACCATCGTTTCATGGGGCGGTGCTTACACCGCCAGCCAACAGAAGGCCTATCACGAGCCCTATATGGCAGCAAACCCGGGCGTTACCATCATCAATGATGATTCCGCCGCCGAAGGCCTTGCCAAGCTTCGCGCTCAGGTTGAAGCAGGCAATGTTACCTGGGATCTGGTGGACATGGTTGCCTCCGACGCCATCACAGCGTGCGATGAAGGCCTGGCCATGGAGATTGATCCCGATAAGGTTCTGGCTCCGGCTCCGGATGGTACGCCGGCATCCCAGGACTTCTTTGACGGCACCTTGACGGTCGGCGGCACCAACTGCTTCATTCCGCAGATCGTGTACTCCACCACATTCGGTTATCGTACCGACAAGGTGGGCGACAAAGTCCCGACGACGATCGCCGACGTGTTCGACCTGGAGAAGTTCCCGGGCAAGCGCGCCCTGGAAAAGAAGCCCATCAATAATCTCGAGTGGGCTCTGATCGCCGACGGCGTACCAGGCGACAAGGTCTATGAAGTGCTCGACACGCCCGAGGGTGTGGAACGCGCCTTCGCCAAGCTCGACACCATCAAGGACCAGGTCATCTGGTGGAGCAAAGGCGCCGTCCCGCCGCAGCTTCTAGCCGACGGTGAGGTCGTGATCGCTTCAGCTTACAACGGCCGTCTCTTCAACGCGATTGCGGTTGAGAGTCAGCCCATCGCCATGATGTGGGATTGGCAGGCGTTCGACCTCGACGGCTGGGTTATTCCGGCCGGTGCCAAGAACCTCAACGCGGTGACGGATTACCTGTACTACGCCACTGACACGCAGCGTCTGGCTGACCAGGCCAAGTTCATATCCTATGGACCGGCCCGCAAATCTTCGGCGCCGTTGGTGGGCAAACATGCTGATCTCGGCATCGACATGAAGCCGCACATGCCGACCGACCCGGCAAACGCCAAGAACGTGTTGCAGTTCGACTATGTCTGGTGGGCGGATAACCGCGCCGACATGGACGAGCGCTTCAACGCTTGGCTCGCCCAGTAAGGGCATAGGGACATGCGGTGCGGTCAATTTTTTGACCGCACCGCGCCTCCCGCACATTTAGTTAGTCAATTTTCAAGCCCTTGACCGAAGAACGGGGAACAAGCGATGGCTGATACAGGAAGCTCAGCGGCTGTAATGACCACATCCGATGGCATACCGCTCAAGGTAAGCCTTCAGCGGGCCCTGCGTCGCAGCCGACGTCGCGCCTTCTTTTTGGTTCTTCCATTGCTGGCGTTCCTGACAATCAGCTTCGTCTTACCCATTTTCGACATGCTGTTCCGTTCGGTCGACAACACCATTGTCCCGCAGAATCTTCCGAGTGTCGTGAAAGCGATTGAAGACTGGGATCCCAAAGCCTCGGAACTGCCGAGCGAAGCCGTCTACGAGGCCATGGTCAAGGACATTCAGATCGGCTTCGAGGAAAAAACCCTGGGTTCGCTTGCCCGCCGCCTAAACTATGACTTGACCGGCTCGGCAAGCCTGTTCCGCAAATCAGGGCGGCGCGCGTCGAAAATCGAAGGGGCCCCCTACAAAGAACAACTGATCGAAGTCGACGAGGATTGGGGCGATCCCGCGATTTGGAACCTTATTAAGCGCGAAAGCGATTCCTTGACGGCCTCCTATTTTCTGTCCGCCGTTGACATGCGGTACGATGAGCAGGGCGACATCGCCATGCAGCCAGACTATCAACAGATTTACTTGAAGCTGTTCTGGCGCACCTTGGTCATAAGCGCCGTCATCACTGGGCTATGTATCCTGCTTGGCTATCCGGTTGCTTATTTGATGGCCACCCTGCCCCTGCGCTCCAGCAATCTGTTGATGATCTTGGTGTTGCTGCCGTTCTGGACCTCGTTGCTGGTCCGCACGACCGCATGGATCGCGCTGCTGCAAACCCAGGGCGTGCTCAACGACCTTTTGGTAGCAGTTGGCGTGATCAGTGACGATGGCCGCATCCGCATGATCTACAACCAGACAGGCACGATCGTAGCAATGACCCATATTCTGTTGCCCTTCATGATCCTGCCGCTCTATTCGGTGATGAAGACAATACCGCCGTCCTACATGCGCGCTGCCCGCTCCATGGGCGCCAATCCCTTTACGGCCTTTGTGCGGGTCTACATGCCCAACACCGTGGCCGGAGTCGGCGCGGGAAGCATTCTTTGCTTCATTCTGGCGATTGGTTACTACATCACGCCAGCCTTGGTTGGCGGCCAGTCGGGAACCCTGATTTCTAACTTCATCGCCAACCACATCAGCGTGACGCTGAACTGGGGTCTTGCGGCCGCCTTGGGGGTCATTCTGCTAGGATTGGTGATGCTGCTGTACGTGATCTACGACCGGATCGTCGGCATCGACAACATGAAGCTCGGTTAAGGAGAAGCGACACATGGCACTTCCAGCCCACGCCGGCACCGGAGAGCGCATCTGGTACTACACCTATCGTATCATTTGCGCGGCAATCTTCGTGTTCTTGATCGGCCCGATCTTCATCATCGTGCCGCTAAGCTTCAATGCGGCGCCTTACTTTACCTTCACGCCGGAGATGCTGTCCTTCGATCCGGCGGGATACAGTCTGCGCTGGTACGAGGATTTCTGGACCGACATCAACTGGCAACTTGCTATTAGAAACAGCGTCATAATTGGTATTTTCGCGACGCTAATTTCGACGTCCCTAGGAACGCTGGCAGCGTTGGGACTCAGCCAGTCGACGATGCCCTACAAGTCGGCCTTCATGGCGCTGCTGATATCGCCAATGATCGTGCCGCTGATCATCTCCGCTGCGGGGATGTACTTCTTCTATTCACGCATCGGCCTAGCCTCCACTCATATTGGCGTCATCCTCGCCCACGCAGCATTGGGAACGCCTTTTGTGGTAATCACCGTTACCGCCACGCTTGTCGGCTTTGACCGATCGCTGATACGCGCCGCGAACAATCTCGGCGCGACCCCGACCAGGACTTTCTTCAAGGTGATTGTTCCGCTGATTCTGCCTGGCGTCATTTCTGGTGGGCTCTTCGCATTCATCACGTCATTCGACGAGGTCGTGGTGGTCCTGTTCGTCGGTTCGGTCGAACAGCGTACGATCCCCTGGGCGATGTTCTCCGGAATCCGCGAACAGATCAGCCCGACGATCCTTGCCGTCGCCACGTTGCTGGTTCTCTTGTCGATCATGCTTTTGACGACGCTGGAACTCCTACGTCGACGGTCGGAGCGCCTGCGGGGCATGTCACCCGGCTGACCATTCAAGCAGACAAACCGTCTCTGCGTTGCAACGCGCCTCCTTTTCCTGGGAGGTGCGTTCTTCGTATCTGGGAGAAAGAGGTTCCATCCTGACGAACATGGCTGGCGGGGGTTGACCGAGAGGGGGTTGACCAGGGGGGGTGACCAGGGGGGGTTGAATCGTCAAATCCGGAGAGGCACAATCCAAAAGCTTTGGATATCAGTGGGTCACCTGCTTACCACATGCAACTCAGGACAACTGGGGGCAAGGGAGAGCGAGCCATGCTGTTTAAAAAACTGCTCCACTATACTATCCGCGAAGGAGCACTTCGCCTCATAGACCACAACGGACAGGTCGAGGTAATCGGCGACGGCACTCCACCTTGTTGCACGCTTAGACTCGTTCGGCCGCAGCGCATGGCAAGACTGCTTAAGAGCCCGGTCCTTGGGATCACCGAAGGTTACATGGACGGCGACTGGATGATTGAGGATGGCGATGTGCGCACCTTTCTCGATCTAGCGGCGCGGAACTATCACTATTTGGAGACCCACCCCCTAACCAAACTGGCCGACGCACTGCTTCGCAGAGGTCGCCGTTTGAAGCAGTTCAATCCCAAACCTAGAGCCCGCAAGAACGTGGCCCACCATTACGACCTTTCCAGCGAGCTCTATGACCTGTTCCTTGACAGTGACCGCCAGTATTCCTGCGCTTACTTCTTGGACCCGCGCGATGACATCGAAACCGCGCAGACGCAGAAAAAACGCCACATAGCCGCAAAGCTTCTGCTCGACAGGCCGGGGCTGAAGATCATGGATATCGGCTCGGGCTGGGGTGGGCTCGGCATCAGCCTGACAAAGGCAGCCGACTGTACGGTTAAGGGCGTCACGCTATCGATTGAGCAACACAAGCTCTCCAACGAGAGAATCCGAAGAGAAGGCCTTGAATCGAAAATCCGTTTCGATCTCCAGGACTATCGCGAGGAACAGGACCGGTATGACCGCATTGTGTCGGTCGGCATGTTCGAGCACGTCGGCAAGGCCAATTATCGTGAATTCTTCCGCAAGACCCATGACCTGCTGGCGGATGATGGCGTGTTTCTGCTGCATACCATCGGGCGTCTGAACGAGCCCGGCCCCATCAACCCCTTTATCCGTAAGTACATCTTCCCAGGCGCCGACGTCCCGACACTATCGGAATTGACGCCGATCATCGAAGAGTCAGGACTTTTGATAACCGATATCGAGATTCTTCGCCTGCATTATGCCGAAACGCTCAGGCTTTGGTTCGAGGCTTTCCAGGCCAACCGCGAGAAGGTCAAAGCGCTTTATGACGAGCGCTTCTGCCGCATGTGGGAAATGTACCTCGTCGGCTGTGAAATGGGCTTTAGACATCAGCACCTGGTGGTTTACCAAATACAACTCGCCAAACAGATCGACACCGTCCCCCTCACCCGCGATTACATGTTTGAATGGGAACGTGCCGCTGGCGACGCGCAAAAGCCTCAAAGCAAAGACCAAGCCGCAGCGGAATAGAGTCTCATTAGGATCGACTCGTCTGTAGGGTTTAGGCTCAATAACTGCGGCTGGGTGATTCTATCCCCATCTTCCTCGTAATTAATGAGCAATCCACAGGCCGCGGATTGCGTAGGTCTTGCTATTGTCGAGCCATGGAAACAGGAACCGCCAACATTCATTCGCTGCGCGACACAGATCGAGAGTCCCCCAGCCGCGAGATCCCGGTCAACTTCGAGGCCGAGCAAGCCTTGCTGGGGGCTTTGCTGTCCAACAATGACGTCATGGAACGAATATCCGACTATCTGGCGGCCGAGCATTTCGCGGACCCAGGACACAATCGTATATTCGCGGCCTGCAAGCGGTTGATCGAACGCGGCCAACTGGCAACGCCGGTTACCCTGAAGAATTACTTCGAACAGGCCGAAGAACTGAGCGAGGTCGGCGGCGCGCAGTATCTGGCCAAACTCGCGGGCTCGGTGGTTTCGATCATTAACGCATCGGACTATGCGCAAACGATTTATGATCTGCATTTGCGGCGCCAGCTCATTGGGTTGGGTGAGGATGTCGTCAACGAAGCCTTCAACTATGATCTGGAGATGCCGGCCGTCACCCAGATTGAACTGGCAGAGGAAAAACTCTACCGGCTCGCCGAGGAAGGCCAAAGCGAAGCCGATCTCAGGCATTTTTCCAAGGCCGTGGAAGAAGCCGTCATCCAAGCAGAGCTTGCATTTAAAAGAGACGGTCAGCTTGCCGGCGTGGCGACAGGCCTGCGCGACCTCGATCAACTCTTGGGCGGCCTGCACAGTTCGGACTTGCTGATCCTGGCCGGACGGCCCGCGATGGGCAAGACGGCGTTGGCCACCAATATCGCCTTCAACGCGGCGAAACGCCTGAAGTACGAGACCGATTCCCAAGGAAACAAAAAGGTCATCGACGGGGCTGTCGTCGGTTTCTTCTCTTTAGAGATGTCGGCGGAGCAGTTAGCCACCCGCATCATGGCCGAGCAGAGCGATATCTCCTCTGAAAAGATTCGCCGCGGCGACCTTTCCGAACAGGACTTCAACAAGCTGGTGAAGGTGCAGGCTGACCTTGAGCGCCTACCGGTTTACATCGATGACACACCCGCTATTTCAGTCAGTCAACTGCGCACACGTGCCCGACGCCTCAAGCGGCGCAACGATCTCGGCCTGATTGTCGTTGACTACCTGCAACTGATGCGCCCCACGCAAGGTGCGCGCAGCGAGAACCGGGTTCAGGAAATCTCGGATATTTCGCGTGGCCTGAAAGCCATCGCCAAGGAACTCAATGTCCCGGTCCTGGCTTTATCCCAGCTTTCGCGCGCCGTCGAACAGCGCGAGGACAAGCGCCCGCAGCTATCCGATCTGCGTGAGTCCGGCTCCATCGAGCAGGATGCGGACGTGGTCATGTTCGTCTTCCGCGAGCAGTACTATCTCGAGAAAGCAGAGCCCGTGCGCAAGGCTGACGAGGCGGAGGACCGCTTCAACGAACGGCACGACCTCTGGAAGGAGCGCTGCGAAAAAGCATACGGCCTGGCCGAGGTGATCATAGGTAAGCAACGCCACGGTCCAACCGGCAAGGTCACGCTTCATTTCGAGGGCTCGGCAACGCGCTTCTCCGACTATACAGCCGATGATCATTTGCCGGAGCGTTACTGAGCTATGGCCGACCACGTGCCGGGTTCCAAGGTGGACGTCTCTTCCATTGCCTGCGGGCGTCTGACGATCAATCTTTCGGCGCTGGCGGAAAACTACCGGCTTCTAGCCGCCAAGGTTGCGCCCGCGGCCTGTGCGGCGGTTGTGAAGGCCGATGCCTATGGCTTGGGAATCGAGAAAGTGGTTCCGGTTCTAGTTCAAGCCGGTGCACGCCTGTTCTTCGCCGCACTTCCCGAAGAAGGGCGAAAAGTTCGCCGCCTTCTCGATGCCATGGGTGCGAGCGCCGATGTCTATGTTCTTGCCGGCCTGGTACCCGGCACAGCGGCGCTCTATTTGGATGAGGGTGTCATTCCCGTCCTGAACGATCTCGCTCAGGTGGAAAACTGGGCCAGACTCTCGACGGAGCGAAACGGGACGCCCCTGCCCTGTGCACTGCATATCGACAGCGGCATGAACCGGTTGGGACTCGATTCGGAGGAGCTTGAGCGTCTGCTGTCACAGCCGCAGTTGCTCGCGGCCTTGGATCTTCGGGTGATCATGAGCCACCTTTGTAGCGCCGATGAGCCCGACAACTCACTGAATGACGAGCAACACACACTGTTCTCCAGGGCGCTTTCCCGCCTGCCTAAATCAGCGGCGAGTTTGGCCAATTCGTCCGGCATTTTTCTGGGCCAACGCTTTCATTTCGACCTGGCGCGCCCGGGGATCGCACTTTATGGCTGCAACCCAACGCCCGGCAAACCCAACCCAATGCATCAAGTGGTTACGCTTGAAGGAAAAATCCTTCAGGTTCGCGGAATTGACGCTCCTCAGAGCGTTGGCTATGGTGCGACCTACCGAGTTACGGGTCCGGGGCGCATCGCCACGGTAGGAGTGGGCTATGCGGACGGATATCTTCGTAGCCTTTCCAATAAGGGCAGAGCATTCGCGCAAGGTGTCGCCTTGCCACTGGTAGGGCGGGTGTCAATGGATTTGACCACCTTTGACATCAGCGCGCTTGCAGAAGGCAGCCTCAAGCCCGGCGACTGGGTGGAACTAATTGGCGAGAACGTTACCCTCGATGAGGTTGGCCATACCGCCGGAACGATAGGATACGAGATACTGACGGACCTGGGTCGTCGCTATCACCGCGTCTACGAAGACGCCTGAATTTTTAGGGGATAAGAGCCGCCCACATGCCGATTTTGCAGCCTATCGGTCAGCTAGTCCTCCGCCTCCTGGAAAAGATCGGACGGCTCGTACTCTTTGCAGGCCTGGCAGTGTCTCATTGCCTGCGCCCGCCGTTTTATCCGCGCCTCATTCTGCGCCAGATGCTCGATATCGGATTCTACTCGCTGCCGGTCGTAGGATTGACCGCGATTTTCACGGGCATGGTGCTCGCTTTGCAAAGCTACACCGGCTTTGCGCGATTTTCCGCCGAGAGCGCCATTCCCAACGTCGTGGTCGTTTCTATTACGCGCGAATTGGGGCCGGTTCTGGCGGGCCTGATGGTCGCGGGCCGTGTCGGCGCAGCGCTTGCAGCGGAAATCGGCACGATGCGCGTGACAGAGCAAATCGATGCGTTGACGACGCTTGCCACCAATCCCTTCAAGTACCTGATTGCGCCACGCATCATAGCCGGAATCGCGATGTTGCCCTTGCTGGTCTTGGTGGCAGACATCATTGGCGTGTTCGGCGGTTATCTCGTGTCCGTCTACAAACTTGGCTTCAATCCGAGCAACTACCTGAAGAATACCGTAGATTTCCTTCAGCCAACCGATGTGATTTCCGGTCTGGTGAAGGCTGCGGTCTTCGGGTTCCTGGTCAGTTTGATGGGCTGCTATCACGGCTACCATTCGCGCGGAGGTGCGCAGGGTGTAGGGACCGCAACGACCAATGCCGTGGTCTCCGCTTCTATCCTGATCCTGTCCTTCAACTACGTCATAACGGAGCTCTTTTTCTCACGATGACGGATAACAGCACTGTTCCCATGATCCGCATGCAAGGGGTTGCTAAGTCCTTCGGCCCCAAGAAGGTTCTGCGTGGTGTGGACCTGGACCTTGCCCGCGGCGGGTCGCTGGTCATCATTGGCGGGTCGGGCAGCGGCAAATCCGTTATGTTGAAGTGCATCCTGGGCCTTGTGGAACCCGATGCGGGAGTGATCGAGGTTGAAGGAACGGAAGTGACCGGGCTCAGTGGCCAGGCGCGTGACACGGTCAATCGCAAGATTGGCATGCTGTTCCAGAACGCAGCGCTCTTTGATTCCCTCAACGTTTGGCAGAACGTCGCCTTTGGCCTCATCCAGGGCGAAGGTATGGGCAGCAAGCAAGCCAAAGATATCGCCTACGACAAGCTCGCGGCGGTCGGCCTCAGTGCCGAGGTTGGTGAGCTATCGCCGGCGGAACTGTCCGGCGGCATGAAAAAACGCGTCGGCCTGGCGCGCGCGATCGCCACGGAACCGGCGATCATCTTTTTTGATGAGCCGACAACCGGCCTGGACCCGATCATGGCAGACGTCATCAACGAGCTGATCGTCGAAACGGTCACCAAGCTGGGCGCAACGGCGCTCTCGATCACCCACGACATGGCCAGCGCCCGGAAAATCGGCCACCGTGTCGCCATGCTCTTTGAAGGCCGCATTATCTGGACCGGCCCGGTAGAAGAAATAGATCACTCCGGAAACGATCATGTGGATCAGTTCATCAACGGCCGTGCCGAAGGACCGATCCGCATGCAGGTGCGTGCCCCTTAGCGGAAGACAGGAGGAGAGCGCCAGAATGGCTAAGCTCCAGACCCGCTACGTCTGTCAGTCCTGTGGCGCCAGCTACTCAAAGTGGACCGGACGCTGTGATGCCTGCGAGGAGTGGAACAGCGTTGTGGAGGAAGCGCCGCGCGATTCCGTCCCCGGTGGTCTGAAACGTAGCAGCGGCAACCGCGCCCGCCGCGTCCAGTTCCAACCGTTGCAAGGCAGCAGCGAGCCCCTGCCCCGTCGCACTAGCGGCATCGCCGAGTTCGACCGTGTCTGTGGCGGCGGTCTCGTCCCTGGCTCGGCAGTGTTGATCGGCGGCGACCCCGGCATCGGAAAATCGACGCTGTTATTGCAGGTGGTGGCGGCCCTGGCGCGCTCGGGAACGTCGGCGGCCTACGTATCCGGCGAAGAAGCCATTGATCAGATACGCCTGCGGGCGAGCCGCCTTGGCCTGGCTGACAGCCCTGTTGATCTTGCCTCGGCGACGTCAGTCGGCGATATCGCCGACAGCCTCGACAGCGCCGATGCCCCGGTCATCGTCGTGATCGATTCCATCCAGACGATGTTCGTCGAGAACCTGGACTCCGCTCCGGGCACGGTCTCCCAGGTCAGGGCGAGCGCCCAGGCTTTGATCCGCTTGGCCAAAGAACGCGGGTTCACCCTGTTGCTGGTTGGCCACGTCACCAAGGAAGGCGTGATCGCGGGACCCAAGGTACTGGAGCACATGGTCGATGCGGTTTTGACATTCGAAGGCGAGCGCGGGCATCAGTTCCGAATCCTGCGCGCCACCAAGAACCGCTTTGGCGCCACCGACGAGATCGGCGTCTTCGAGATGACGGATAGGGGCCTCGAAGAGGTCGCCAACCCAAGCGCCCTGTTCCTCGCGGATAGACAGCACGCGGTTTCCGGTGCCGCGGTTTTTGCCGGCATGGAGGGAACGCGGCCGCTCCTGGTTGAACTTCAGGCATTGGTTTCTAACTCACCGCTGGGAACGCCTCGGCGTGCCGTGGTGGGGTGGGACGGAAACCGCCTCTCCATGGTCCTGGCGGTGCTGGAGACGCGTTGTGGGCTTTCCTTCGCGGGCAAGGATGTTTATCTGAACGTCGCAGGTGGTTTAAAGGTTAATGAACCGGCCGCGGATCTGGCCGTTGCAGCGGCTTTGGTTTCAGCTCTAAGCGACAGACCCGTGCCAATGGATTGTGTTGTTTTCGGCGAGATTGGGCTTTCCGGCGAGATTCGCGTGGTGGGGCAGAGCGAGGCCCGCCTCAAGGAAGCCGAGAAACTTGGTTTCGCATCAGCCATTTTACCGGACCAACGGCAGCGGCGCGGCGGCCGGAACGTCGCGCCCGGACTGCAAAGAAAGCCTTGCGAGCACCTGCGCGACCTGGTGGCGATCGTTGCGGGCGGGCCTAGAGATTTGGCTGATAGTGACAGCGAATTGTAACATGAGTGAAACCGGGGCGTGACAAAGCGGGTCATAAACGCCTAAAAGACCCACGCAGACTGCCTGACCCCACGATGAGGGTGCGAAAAGAGTCAAGATGGACTCACTGCCGATCAACACTGTCGACCTAGCCGTTGCAGGCGTCCTGATAATCTCGGGCCTGATCGCTTTCATGCGCGGTCTGGTGCACGAGGTTCTTTCCGTTTCTGCCTGGATTGGCGCAGGATTTGCCACACTTTACGGCTACCCCTACCTCACACCCTATGTGATGGAGTTCATAGCGAGCGAGCTGATCGCGCAGGTCATTGCAGGCGTGGGAGTCTTCATTGCCGTCTTGATTGTGATATCCTTGATATCCCACGGCCTGTCGCGCCGGGTGAGGGAATCGGCGTTAGGCGCCCTCGACCGCTCGCTCGGGTTCATTTTCGGATTGCTGCGTGGCGCTTTCCTCGTTTGCCTCACATGGTTGGTGTTTGCCTGGATGGTGCAACCAGATGAAAGGCCTGAATGGATTACCCAGGCCAAGGTCGTCCCCGTTGTAAAGCTCGGCGCCGAGCTTTTGGTCGACCTTGTTCCGGAAAGCGCCAAAGAGGACGGCGCAGATGCAATAACCAGCGCTCAGGATAAGGCGCAAGAAACGCTTCGCGACCAGGTGCGCAAGGAAGTCGACCGGCAGATGGACGAGGTCATGGCACCGCGGAGCGAACCTCAGGGGGAGCAACCCTCGAGTGGCGATCAGGGCTATTCACAAGACCAACGCGACTCGTTGAATGGTTTGATAGAGAACCAACAATAGAGCTTTCCCAATGGAGCGAAATTTATGCTGACGACCAATCCCTTCGATAGAACCGATGACGACAAACTGCACGAGGAGTGTGGCGTTTTCGGAGTCTTCGGGCACAAGGATGCGGCAAGCCTGACCGCGCTGGGGCTGCACGCCTTGCAGCACAGGGGCCAGGAAGCTGCGGGTATCGTCAGCTACGACGGCAAGCAGTTCCACAGCCATAAGGATATGGGACACGTCGGCGACATCTTCGGCAAGCCGACGATCATGGAGAAGATCGCCGGCCAAGCCGCTATCGGTCACACCCGCTACGCAACGACCGGCGATACGATTCTGCGCAATGTCCAACCGTTGTTCGCCGATTTCGCCTCAGGCGGATTCGCCTTGGCGCACAACGGGAACCTGACAAACGCCATCAATCTACGGCGCGCACTGGTGCAACGCGGCTCGCTTTTCCAATCGACATCGGATACCGAGACCATCATCCATCTGATGGCGACCACAACTGGAGATTCGGTGATCGAGCGGCTGATAGCCGCCCTCCATCAAGTCGAAGGCGCTTATTCCCTGGTCGCAGTCTTCAAGGATGCCGTGATTGGCGTCCGCGATCCATTGGGTGTGCGTCCGTTGGTGCTCGGCAAGTTGGGCGACGCCCACATCCTGGCGTCGGAAACCTGTGCTCTGGATATCATCGGCGCCGATCTGGTACGCGAGTTGGACGCTGGCGAGATGGTCGTGCTGTCGAGCGAAGGGGTAAAAACCCTGAAGCCCTTCGCGGTCAAGGAGCGCCGCTTCTGTATCTTCGAGTACATCTATTTCGCTCGCCCCGATTCCATCATGGAAAACCGCTCGGTTTACGATGCGCGGAAACGTATCGGCGCGGAGTTGGCGCGAGAGAGCCACGTCCCCGCCGACGTCGTGGTACCGGTGCCGGACTCCGGTGTTCCCGCAGCACTTGGCTACGCCGAGCAATCCGAAATTCCTTTCCAGTTCGGTATCATTCGCAATCACTACGTGGGCCGGACTTTCATTGAGCCGACCGACCAGATTCGACATTTGGGTGTGAAGCTGAAGCACAACGCCAACCGCGCCCATCTGGAAGGCCGCCGGGTGATCTTGGTCGACGATTCCATCGTTCGCGGCACAACCTCAACCAAGATCGTCGAGATGGTCCGTTCAGCCGGCGCCACGGAAGTGCATATGCGCGTCGCCGCTCCTCCAACCCGTCATTCATGCTTCTACGGAGTTGACACGCCCGAGCGCGATGAACTGCTCGCCGGACGCTTCGATGAAAAAGGCATGGCTGATTTTATCGGCGTGGATAGCCTTGCCTTCATTTCCATAGACGGCCTTTATCGTGCCATGGGTTATGATGCGCGCGACATGAAGAAGCCGCAGTTCTGCGATGCCTGTTTCACCGGCGATTATCCAACGCGTCTGACCGATCAGGACAGTTCTGATCGCACATCTCAACTCTCACTGCTCGACGACGGCAGATAGGGATAAGCGTGATATGCAGCGTCTCGGGACCCGGTTGGCAGATTTTCTAACCGGTGCCGCGGGGGCCTTGCTAACGTCACAGTTTCCGGCATTCTACGGACAGTACCTACAAAGCCTCGGCGGGCGTCTCGATCAGGCACGCTTACAGGCGGAAAGACTACGAGATGTGGCAGCTTCCCTTGATCTGCCACTGGAGCTCTACCTCCAGCGCCTACTGACAAACAGTGACGCCGCCATCCAGTTTTCCGGTCGGCTCCACGCTGAGATCCTGAAAGATGAAGCGCGTCTGACCCAAGCTTTCCGCCAGCTTTCCGAAGCGGCGTTTTGGGAGCGCCCTTTGGTTTTTGCCCGTAATTTCGAGCTCGCCATCGGCCAGGGCACCGCCGAACGGTTTCAACCGGCTTTTCCGATCACACTGGAAGGCTTTGCCTATACAGGGCTTGGACTGCTATTAGGGCTCGGAGTTTTGTATGGCTCGAAGAAGGCCGTAGCCCAATTGAGATCGACGAAAGTAAGGAACCCTGCATGACCGAAGCCGAAACCAGCAACGGTAGCCGCAACGGCCGTCTCCGCGGCCGTATTGCCCTGATCACAGGGGCCTCGCGTGGCATCGGCGCAGCCGTTGCCAAGGCCTTCGCCCGAGAGGGCGCGCAACTGGTCCTCGTCTCCCGCACCGTGGGCGGTCTGGAGGAAATCGACGATGAAGTACAGGCACTCGGCGCGCCGCCGGCGACACTTGTTCCCCTTGATCTGCAGAGCTTCGAAGCAATCGATCAACTTGGCGCCTCCCTGTTCGAGCGCTTTGGCAAACTGGACGTGCTGATCGCCAACGCCGGGATTTTGGGCGCCCTTTCTCCGACGGGTCATATCGACCCGAAGGTCTGGCAGCGCGTAATAGATATCAATCTGACTGCCAACTATCGGCTGATACGCAGCTTGGAACCCTTGTTGCGGCAATCAGAGGCCGGACGGGCGGTTTTCGTGACATCTGGCGCCGCGCAGGGCGTCCGGCCCTATTGGGGGCCCTATGCGGTCAGCAAAGCAGGTCTGGAGGCCCTGGTCCGTAACTGGGCCGGTGAGGTCACTAAAACGAACCTCAAGATCAATATGGTCGATCCTGGTGGCACGAGAACGGCTATGCGGGCCCTGGCCTACCCGACAGAAGACCCGGCGCTCCTGAAGACACCTGAGGACATTGCCGAGCATTTCGTGCCGTTGGCCATGGCGGATTGCTCGCGGCATGGCGAAACAATATCGCTGAAGTAACCTAGGATCAGGCGTAGGGGTTGTCGCCCTTGCGAAGAAGAAAGCGTATAGGTACGGCTGGCATGTCGAAATCCTCGCGCATGCCATTTTCCAGATAGCGAACATAGCTGTCCGGCAACTCTTTGGGCCGTGATACCCAGAGCGCAAACGTAGGCGGGCGTGATTTGACCTGCGTCACATAGCGAATCTTGAGGCGACGGCCTGACACCATTGGCGGCGGATGAGCCTCCAGCATCGCGCTCAGCCAGCGGTTCAAGCGCGCTGTGGAGATGCGGCTCTGCCAGGTTTCGTAAACCTCCAGCACTGCATCCATCAGTCGATCAAGACCTCGCCCGGTCAGGCCGGAAATCGGCACCAAGGGGATACCCTTGACCTGGGGCAGCGAGCGGATCATGCGGTCCTGCACCTCGCTGATGGCAGCCTTGGAATCCTTGAGGGCGTCCCACTTATTGAGGCCAATGACCAGCGCGCGGCCTTCCTCGATAACCGTGCGCGCGATCCAAAGGTCCTGCTTGTGGAGCCCCTCCTGGCCGTCCAACAACAAGACAACGACCTGGGCATAGTCGATGGCGCGCTTGGTATCATAGGCAGACAACCGCTCGACCCGATCCGTCACCTTGGCGCGACGGCGCAATCCTGCGGTATCCACAAGCCGGAAGTGCACGCCGCGAAACTCCCAATCGAGGGAAATGGCGTCACGCGTTATGCCCGCTTCCGGCCCTGTCAATAACCGGTCTTCACCAATCATGCGATTGACGAGAGTCGATTTACCGACGTTGGGCCGTCCTACGATCGCAAGCTGTAGTGGCCCGCTGGGCGGCTCCTCGCCTTCCGTGCCGTCCTCGGCGTGCTCGGGCGTCGACGGCTCCTTCTTAGCCTTCTTCCCCTTGCTCACTCGTGGCGCTTGCGAAACCGCCTGGTCTTCTCGCAAAACGGTCAATCGCTCCAGAATGGCGTCGTGCAGGTCGGAAATTCCAAGGCCGTGCTCGGCAGAAAACGGTACCGGTTCGCCCATTCCCAACCGCCAAGCTTCGGCCAAGCCGGCTTCAGCCGCCCGTCCTTCGCACTTGTTCGCAATCAGGATCACAGGCGTCGGACTGCGCCGCAGCACCTCTGCGAAATGCGCATCCAGGGGTGTCACCCCCGCTCTTGCATCGACAATGAAGACAGCCAGGTCCGCCTCGGCGAGCGCCCGTTCGGTCTGCTGCCGCATCCTGCCCTCTAGGGTTCCGCCGTCGGCCTCTTCAAGACCGGCGGTATCAATCACCTTGAAGGTTAGATCGTAAAGACGCCCCTCCCCTTCGCGGCGATCACGCGTCACGCCCGGTTGATCGTCAACCAACGCCAAGCGCTTGCCGACCAGACGGTTGAACAGCGTCGACTTGCCGACGTTCGGCCTTCCGATGATGGCGAGGGTAAAACTCATCTGCGGTTCCGCTCCTACCGCCTAGCGGTAGGCGAGCAAGTCGCCGTCCTCGGTCAATAGATACAGCGTCCGGTTCGCCACCAAAGGTGCGATCGTCACCTTGCCGCGAAGCTCTATTACGCCGGTTTCCGTGCCATCGGAGGGGGCCAAAATTCGGACCTCTCCATTGGAACCCGCAACGATCACCTGGTTACCTGCGACAATCGGTCCGTACCAAGCAATAGGGCCATCACGGTCTTCCGGATCCTCGAACCTCGGCAACTGCGTGACCCAGCGAACGCGACCGCTGCTGCGCACAACCGCCATTACCGTCTGCTCGTTGGTCACAAGAAAGACGAAATCGCCCACTGTCCAAGGCGTGCTGATCCCGCCGGCCTCGATATCCCAGGCGCGTTGCCCCTGAAGGGCTGCAATAGCCACGGAGCGATTGCTGTTGCCCATCACCAGCACAAAGTCTCGATCGATAACGGGATGCCCTCTGATATCGGCGAGATCGAGGATGGGGTCGCTACGCTTGAAGCCGGAAAGGGAATCGCTCCAAAGGACGTGGCCGTTGTCGGGCCGCAGTGCATAGAGCTCACCCGAGGAGTAAGGCGTTACGACCAAATCATTCGTCACGGCCGGGCTTGCTGCGCCCAAAAGACCGGCGGCCTCCTGGATGCCGCGGTGAACCCAAACCTGCGACCCGTCACCAGCGGAAAGAGCGTAGGTCTGGTTATCGATGGTCACGACATAAACTTGATTGCCTACAACGGTCGGCGCTGCGCGCAAAGGCGTCGCAAATTGTTGACGCCAGATAACCTCGCCGCTGGAGCTGTCGAGCGCCAGAACCTGGGCGAAACCCGTCGTGACGTAAAGCCGGCCCGACTGATAGGCGAGACCGCCGCCAAAGAAGCCGTCATCCTCGTCTTCGGGCGCAATATCGCGCTGCCAGAAACGGCGGCCGCTATTCGCATCAAACGCGGAAACCTTGGAGGTGGCGTCCAGTGTAAAAATCCGCCCTTCCGCTACGACAGGCTGCGCCAGAATACGCACGTTCGAGCCGGAACCCTCGCCGACGTCGGCGGTCCAAGCCAAGCGCAATCCCGTACCCAGATCCAGATGGTACATGGCATGGTCGGGCCTACCGCCCGCCTGCGCCCACTCCGCGTTGGCCTGTGGAGCAGGCAATGTCACGGGCAGGTCAGCGACACTGGGGTCGGCGCGCAGGGCCTGATCAAGGTTGTAGACCGGTTCGCGGGTGCCGGGCAGCGGCGGGTCGGACTCCGCATCACCGATATAGTCGTCATAAAGACTACAGCCACCAAGGAAGAGCAACCCCACAAGCACCAAGCAAGATAGCTTCAGGGAATGAACGGCCGATCGAAACTTCATCAGATTTTTTCCCCTAAGAAACCCAGCATTACTCGGCCCCCAGGACTGTCAGCATACGCTGCGCGCGGCTACGAACGCCGCCAGGCGCCTCGGTGCCATCGACCAAAGTCTGAAACAGCGTACGCGCTTTTTCGTCATCGCCCTTTTTCATGGCGATATACCCCATCAATTCCGTCGCGCTGGCATAGAAGGGATTGGCCTCATTCAACAAGGGCGCGAGGCGGCCTTCCAAGGCATCCGGAGCGGCGTCATCCAACTCCAGCATCACCGACTGCAAGCGCGCAAGATCGCGCAGAGCCTTCGGCACCGCAGTGTCGTTCGACAGCGCATCCAGTGCACCGACCGCCGCAGCCTTGTCGCCGGCCTTCTGATGCTCTCCGGCAATCCTGAAGCGCGCAAGGACCCCATAGCCCGAGGGGTTCTCCTTGGCCACCTCTTCTAGAGCCGCGACAGCTTCCGCCGTCCCCTGCTCATCGACGATGGCAAGCGCCGCAGCGAAGCGTTCGGAATTCTTGATGCTCTGTTGCTGTTTCCAATAGGTCCAGCCCTGGTATCCAGCCACCCCCAGCACCAGCGCAACCGCCGCGCCGATGACGACAAAGCGGTAACGCTTCCAGAGCTTCATGTACTGTTCGTGCCTTACGGCTTCTTCGACTTCTTCAAAAATATCGCTCAAGCTGCTTCTCCCGTGGCTGAGCGTCAGTCACATTGCGCCGCGACTATAGCCATTATGACATGCCGGGCAAAGAGGCGCATTGCGCGTCGTGGTCGGCTTCGTGCCGATTCTTGATTCCTTCCTAGACGTCACGGTGATTTTGAGGAACACTATTATTGCAGTTTTGGGAAATGAGGGAGATTCAAGGGCAACGATGGCAATCGTGGTGACCTTCGATCCGAGCCCCTCGGCCGGGAGGCCGAAATCCCAACGTGCGACCTTCTTCAACCGTCATGAACTAAGTCAGTTGCTTTCGCTCTACTCCACGCGGGTGGCGCGCGGAGAATGGCGCGATTACGCCCTGGACCACCAGCAAGGCCAAGCCATTTTCTCGGTTTTCCGCCACACCATGGAGTCGCCGCGCTTTTCCATCGTCAAAGCAGTAAGCCAAGGCGGTAAGAAGCAGGAGTACGCAGTCTTCGCGGGGAAACGTCGGTTGAGCCGCTCAAGCAACCTGTCGGACGCACTGCGTATCTTCGATAAAGAGCTGGTCGTCATAGGCTGAAACTCCTTCGCCTGCCTGCCAGGCAACGGGTTCCGGTCCCACCTCTTCCGCATGCCGATCCTCCGGTTCTCCCAGGCCTTTGCCGTTCCGTCATTCCCCTATGTTCCTTATTTGTTCTTTTTTGTATTAGACTGCAATCCAGTCTCATTGCGTGAAAGGAACTTGGGCATGCCGGAAGATGCGTCGCCGACGCCGACATCACTTGGCGACCTGCGTGCGATGGACTTGGACGTCTTTTGCTGGTGCAACCGCTGCTTCCACAACGCGATTCTGGAGACAGCGGGGCTAATTCCCCGCTTCGGACCTCACCATCCGGTCCCTCACCTTTCTAGCAAACTGCGCTGTGAGGCCTGCGGCAGCCAAGACGTCGAGGCACGCCCTGCCTGGCGGGGCCTCGGTCAGGTCACCCGGCATGGCAAGCTGACATAGCAGTCCAATAGGAATCCCCAAAGGCAGGCAAGCAGTCTTGCGTCACCAATGCCCCGCTATATCATCATCGTCTGTGAAGATCGAGAACGGCCAAGCAATTGGCTAGGTAGGCGAGGTTGAATTGGCAGCAGCGGATTATCGAATCAACGTCCTAGAGGCCACCGAAATTGCATCGTACCTGGAACCGCTAGCCGAAATCTTAAAGGCCTGTGTCCATGATGGCGCCAATGTCAGTTTTGTCTTGCCGTTCGGCGATTTCGAAGCTCAGGCTTTCTGGCGCGAGAAGGTCGCCCCGTCGGTGGCGGATGGCAAACGCCGCTTGCTGGTCGCGGAAGTCGATGGTGTGATGGCCGGGACAGTGCAACTGAACCTGGAAATGACGCCAAACCAGGCGCATCGAGGTGAGGTCTCGAAGTTGTTGGTTCATCCACGCTTCCGCCGCCGGGGCATCGGACAGGCCCTGATGCGCGAAGTGGAACGCCAGGCAATCGGGGCTGAACGTTGGTTGTTGACCTTGGATACCGCCGATGCGACTGCCGAGCGTATATACCGCGCTTTGGGATTCACGGTCGCTGGCAGTATCCCCGCCTTTGCCCGCCACCCGATGGAGGACCGCTGGGAAGCGACGACTTATATGTACAAGATTCTGGAGGATATTCGGCCCAGCAATTGAATGGGCTTTATTCGTGCTGGAATAACACCCGCCCCTCTAGATATCGCTTGGGTGCGCGTTCCTGCCATCTGAACATTCGACATCCAAGTAGTCTTCGATCAACACGCCATCTATACAGGCGATATTCACCCCATACGCCGAGGGATCGGAACGGCGTCTATGATGGGTATAGATCCCGCAGACCTTGCAGAAGTAGTGCTTGGCCGTGTGTGTGTTGAAGCTGTACTCGGTCAAGAACTCGCGGCCTTTCACTACCTCCAGGTTCTCAAGCTTGACCGAAGCGACTACCGCGCCTTTTCTGCTGCAAATCGAGCAATTGCAACGCCGTGGATTCTTGAGCCCGTCCGGCACCGTTAAAGCTAGTTCCACGGCGCCGCAATGACACGTCGATTTTAGTATTTCGACCATTTCTCGACCGCGATCTTATTCCCACTCAATGGTCCCGGGAGGCTTGGAGGTCACATCATAAACGACGCGATTGATGCCGCGCACCTCGTTAATGATGCGGGTCGCCACGCGGCTCAGAAAAGCATGCTCGAAGGGATAGGAGTCCGCGGTCATGCCGTCGGTCGAGGTGACCGCGCGCAGGCCGCAGACCCGGTCATAGGAACGGGCATCGCCCATAACACCAACGGTACGCACCGGCAGCAATACGGCAAAGGCCTGCCAGATTTCGTCGTAGAGACCGGCTTTTCGAATCTCGTCGAGATAGACCGCATCGGCCTTGCGCAGGATATCGCAAGATTCGCGGGTCACTTCGCCAGGAATACGAATGGCAAGACCTGGCCCCGGGAAGGGGTGACGGCCCACCATGCTGGCGGGCAGCCCCAACTCGCGGCCCAGCACCCTAACCTCGTCCTTGAAAAGTTCGCGCAAGGGCTCGACCAATTTCATCTTCATGCGTTCGGGTAAGCCGCCGACGTTGTGGTGGCTCTTGATGGTGACGCTCGGCCCCCCGGTGAAGGAGACGGACTCGATTACGTCCGGATAAAGCGTGCCTTGCGCCAGGAAGTCTGCGCCACCGACCTTCTCGGCCTCCTCCTCGAAGACGTCGATGAAGGTCGCGCCAATGATCTTGCGCTTCTGCTCCGGGTCGCTGACTCCTGCCAGCTTGCCCAGGAACAGATCGCTGGCGTCACGTGCCACCAGTGGAATGTTGTAGTGATTGCGGAAGATTTCCTCGACCTGATCCGCCTCGCCCTGCCGTAACAAACCATGGTCAACAAAGATGCAGGTCAAGCGCTCGCCGATCGCCTCATGGATCAAAACGGCCGCCACACTTGAATCGACGCCGCCGGACAGACCGCAGATAACCCGGCCCTTTTCACCGACCTGGGCACGTATCTGAGCGATTGCCTGGTCGCGAAACGCGGCCATCGTCCAATCGCCCTTGAGACCCGCCACCCGATGCACGAAATTCGCCAGTAGCTTGGCCCCGTCCGGGGTATGGACCACCTCAGGGTGGAACTGGACGGCGTAAATCTTGCGCGTGTCATCGGCGATGGCGGCAAAAGGAGCGCCATCGGAGGTACCCACCGCGCGAAAGCCGTCGGGCAGATCAACCACACGGTCGCCGTGGCTCATCCAGACCTGGTGCTGCTCGCCTTTACGCCAAACGCCATCGAAGAGCGCACAGTCGTCCTCTATCGACAGGAGCGCGCGGCCGAACTCCTGATGGTCCGAGCCCTCGACTTTACCGCCTAGTTGCGCGCAAATCGTCTGCTCACCGTAACAGATGCCCAGAACCGGCACGCCAAGATCGAATACGATCTGCGGTGCACGCGGACCGTCGTCTACCGTGACCGAGTGGGGACTGCCAGACAGAATGATCGCATTGGGTTCGAAAGCCCCTACCCGTTCGGGACCACAATTGTATGGCAGTATTTCGCAGTAGACTCCGGCTTCACGGACACGGCGGGCTATAAGCTGTGTTACCTGGGAGCCGAAATCCAAGATCAGCACGCGGTCGGTCATACCTCTTTTCCCCTCCTGTCCTGCTTATCGGAATCCTCGGCGTCGTCGCGGGCGTCGCTTTCGCCAGCGCGTTCGAGAACAGCCATGAAGAAACCATCCGTCCCATGGCGCGCCGGGGTCAGCGTCAACGCCGCCTCCGCCGGATCGCCCGGATAAGGCGCACCTGAGATATCGCTCCAGAGGTTCACGGCCGGCAGTGGGGCAAACTCCGGATGGTTTGCCAGGAAGGCTTCGACCTGCCGGCCATTCTCTTCGGCCAAAAGCGAACAAGTCGCATAGATAAGCCTTCCGCCGGGCTTCACGAGCCGTTGGGCGCTTTCAAGAATTTCCGCCTGCAGTCCAACCAGCCGACGAAGTTCCTCTTCTCCCAGACGCCAGCGCGCATCGGGATTGCGCCGCCACGCACCACTGCCGCTGCAAGGCGCGTCGACTAGCACACGATCGAACTTGGCTTTCCGGCGCTTGAGCCAGGGATCCCGGTGGTCGCGGAGCAGATGGCGCTCGATATTGTGGAGATCGGCACGGCGAATGCGCACTTGCGCCCGGTCCAAACGGCCCTTCATAACATCCAGGGCCAGCAACTGGCCCTTGTTCTGCATAACCGCTCCCAACGCCAAAGTCTTGCCGCCCGCTCCGGCGCAAAAGTCACAGACCCGCAAGCCAGGTTTGGCATCGACCAGCAAAGCGATGAGCTGCGATCCCTCGTCCTGAACCTCGACCAAGCCGTTTCGGAAAGCCTTGGTCGCCGCTATCGGTGCTCTACCGTCGCGAATCTTGAGTGCCAAGGGCGACAGGCTGCCTTCGTCGCAGAGAATTTCCTCCTTGGCCAACGCCGCCAAGGCCGCCGCCCTATCACCCTTCATCAAATTGACACGGAGGTCCGTCGGAGCCTCGGCCAGCAGCGCGGAAAGCTCGGTTTCGGCGCTGTCCCCATAGAGTGCCGCAAAGTGTGTCCACAGCCAGTCAGGCACTTCCAGCCGCACGGCGTCGGACTGCGCAGGATCGATCAGACTCTTACCTGAAAGCGCCTGCAACATTTGCCTCTTCCCCGCCTCGAGCCGAGTCGGATTGAACCCCTGACCGTCAAAGCTCCCGGCCACCTGATCCGCCGACCAACCCTCGGCTAGTACCAGATAAGCCGTCACCATGGCCCGTGCAGATGCATCAACCCCAACAGAGTTCAGCCACCAAGTGAGTTTGGCGCGGGCGCGTAGAACGCCGTAAGACAACTCCAGTATGCGCCGGCGGTCACCACCGCCGATGTAACGGCGCTGACGCAGGAACGCCGCCACGATCTGGTCCGCCGGACGTTCCAACGGCAAAAGCGCCTCCGTCAGGTCGACGGCGGCCTGGATGCGTGCGGCTGGGGTCATGAAGTTGCTACCACCTGTGGCTTGATCAATTTTCCGTCCGATAGTTCGGCGATTCGCGTGTGATGGCCACATCATGGACGTGGCTCTCCCTGAGACCCGCGCCGGTGATCTTCACGAACCGGCAACCGTTGCGCATCTCCTCGATCGTGCTGTTGCCGGTATAGCCCATTGCGGCTCTAAGGCCACCGACGAGCTGGTGGATAACACCGGCCACCGCTCCCTTGTAGGCAACGCGGCCCTCGACGCCTTCGGGTACCAGTTTCAGTTTATCGGCAACTTCCTGCTGAAAATAACGGTCCGCGGAACCGCGTGCCATGGCACCGACCGACCCCATACCACGATAGGATTTGTAGGACCGGCCTTGGTAAAGGAAGACCTCGCCCGGGCTCTCCTCGGTCCCAGCCAACAGCGAACCGATCATGGCGCAGCTGGCACCTGCGGCGATCGCCTTGGCCAAATCACCCGAGAACTTGATGCCGCCGTCTGCTATTGCCGGCACATCGGCATCCTTGCAGGCGCTGACGACGTCCAGGATTGCCGTCAATTGCGGTACGCCGACACCAGCAACGATCCGGGTTGTGCAGATGGAGCCTGGACCGATACCGACCTTCACCGCATCCGCGCCCGCGCCGATCAATGCCTTGGCGCCTTCGACCGTCGCAATATTTCCGGCGATAACTTGGGCCGAATTCGACAAGCGTTTTACTTGTGAAACCGTGTCGATCACGCCTTGCGAGTGTCCGTGGGCCGTATCAACGACCACAAGATCGACTTCAGCGTCCAACAGCGCTTCGGCACGGGCGACGCCCTGTGCGCCGACACCGGTGGCGGCGGCGACTCTCAGCCGCCCCTTCTCATCCTTGCAGGCGTGGGGAAAGGCTTGCGCTTTCTCGATGTCTTTGACTGTGATGAGCCCAACGCAGCTGTAAACCTCATCCACCACCAGCAGTTTTTCGATGCGGTGCTGGTGCAGCAACTTGCGGGCGTCGTTTCTGCCAACGCCTTCGCGAACCGTGATCAGATTCTCCCAGGTCATAAGCTCGGCAATAGGCTGTTTTGGGTTCTCTGCAAAACGCACGTCACGGTTTGTCAGAATGCCGACCAGCTTCTTCGAGCCGCGCTCGACCACCGGAATGCCGGAAATTGAGTGCAGCTCCATCAGCGCCAGCGCATTGGCCAGCGGCTCGTCCGGATGGATGGTTACCGGATTGACCACCATACCGCTTTCGAACTTCTTGACCTTGCGGACTTCGTCGGCCTGCTCGTTGGGCTGCATGTTTTTGTGGATGACACCCAGACCTCCGGCCTGCGCCATGGCTATGGCCAACTGATATTCCGTCACGGTGTCCATTGCCGCGGAAATTAGCGGGATACCGAGCGTTATGCTGCGCGTCAGGCGCGTGGAGGTATCGACGTCTGCAGGCAGCACCGCAGAGGCGGCCGGCTGCAGCAAGACATCATCGAAAGTAAGAGCTTCTCGGATTTCCATGAGGGCCAACTTCTCCAATCTCTGGACGGACGCGGCGGAGACGACTCCGACGCTTCGAACTCCGGCGTCTCGACACCATGTGAGTTGGCGCGTTCTTTTGATCCGAATCCGCACCAAACGCAAGCCCAAAGGGCGCAGTGCAGCCACAAGCGCACTGCATAGGCGGAAAAATACCGCTTTTGGCCGCGGTAGAACTAACCTTCCGACCCAGATGTCGTCGGCTTTCCGCGAAACCCCGTCGCCAGGACGTAAAGCTCCGCCGAATCCGATCGGCTTGCCGGCGGCTTCACGTGCCGCACCTTGGCAAAAGACTTGCGAAGACGGTCCAGCAACTCTTTTTCGCTTCCTCCCTGCAATACCTTGCAAAGGAAAAAGCCGTCGGGTGCCAGCACATCCTCCGCAAAATCCAAAGCCACTTCGGCTAAGGTCATGATGCGGAGGTGATCCGTATTGGCATGGCCAGTCGAGGACGCCGCCATATCCGAAAGTACCGCGTTGGCTGGGCCGCCTAGGAGATCGACCAAACGTTGCGGAGCATCGGTGTCCAGGAAATCACCGACGATGATCTGTGAACCCGGCACCGGGTCGACAGGCAGAAGGTCGATCCCAACAACCCGCCCCTCCTTGCCGATTCGCTCCAACGCCACTTGGATCCACCCGCCGGGTGCCGCGCCAAGATCTACGACGCGCATGCCTTTCTTGAAAAAATGAAACTTCTCATCCAACTGCAAAAGCTTGAACGCCGCGCGCGAGCGATAACCACGCTTTTGCGCCTCGGCCACATAGGGATCGTTCAACTGGCGTTGCAGCCAGCGGGCCGAAGAATTGGATCGACTTTTTGCCGTGCGCACGCGCACCGTCGTCTGGCGGCCCGTCGTGCGGCCACTGGATTTTCCGCCACCTGAACGTCCCCGACTGCTCATGACGGCACCTTGCTTTGAGCGGAAGCCCGCTCACCATCGCCAGACCGGCGGCGGGATTTTCTGGATCCCCTTCGCGTCTGCGCTTCATCCATCAAGCCGAGAAGGATTCCTTCGCGCAGACCACGATCGGCCACCCGCAGTCGGCCAACCGGCCAGGTACGACAGATACCTTGCAGGATTGCGCAACCGGCCAGCATGAGGTCCGCACGTTCCGGTCCGATGCACGGATGGGCGGCCCGTTCACTGACGTTCATCTCCGCTATTCGATCAATCGCACTTTCCAGGCAATTGAAATCCATGTACGCGCCGTCAATCAGCGCCCGCTGATATCGCGGAAGTTCTTTATGAACCCCGGCCAGCGTCGTTACGGTTCCCGAAGTGCCGACCATTTGAACTTCGCCCTCGCGGACGCGGTGCGCAATCTCATCTCGCGCCTCAAATGCTACCAATGCCTCCGCGACCTCTGCGGCCATTGCGTTGTGGTCGCTGCGGTTTACCGCACCATCACAATAACGCTCGGCAAGATTGACCACACCGAATGGGAGTGAATGCCAGGTTAGGATTTTCGGGGCATGTCGGCCCGTGCCGTCACCGCCACCCGTTACATCGACCCAGCTGATTTCAGTGCTCCCGCCGCCGATATCGAACAGCAGGGCATAGCGACGGTTGCGATCAAAAAGCGGCTTACAGCCTTGTACCGCCAAGCGCGCTTCCTCATCACAGGAAATAATCTCCAGGCGGATGCCTGTTTCCACCCTCACCTTGTCTATGAAAGCTTCGTGGTTGCCAGCCCTGCGGCACGCCTCCGTCGCCACGCAGCGGCTGAAAGATACGTCGCGGCGGGCGATCTTCTCAGCACAGATTTTAAGCGCATCAAGCGTGCGGTCCATCGCGGCTTCCGATAGCGTTCCGCTCCGCGAAAGCCCTTCCCCCAATCGCACGATCCGCGAAAAGGCATCGACCACGCGAAAACCATCACGAGTCGGGCGTGCGACCAGCAATCTACAGTTGTTCGTGCCGAGGTCGATGGCGGCAAAAGTATCCGCCAAGGCACCCGGCGCCCGCTGACGACACGGCTTGCCGCGGTCGTCCCAGGCATTCTGGCCTTTCACTCGTTCCTCCTGGCGCGCCCAGTGGGACCTTGATCGGAAGCGCCGCAAGGTAAGACCTTGCTCGCCGACTTCTCGATGATCCGAACCAGGGCGCTGTGTTCCTACATAATGCGCCTATCATAGACAAAGCAGCGCCCAGTCCAAGGGTCGACACGCGACTTACTTTCCCCCGGCGGCGTCCTTTTTGATTGCCGCCAGGCAACGAAGAGCACACGAAGGGGGTTGAAATGCTATCATCTACCGGACTATATGATGCGCCCAACGCGGAATACCTGCGCGTTGACTAACCAGCAAACCCTGCTGGGGGATAGTTTAGCGGTAGAACTTCCGGCTCTGACCCGGACAGCCCTGGTTCGAATCCAGGTCCCCCAGCCAGTCTCTCCAGTAATTCCTTGTATTCTCAGCCAGTCCATCCGGCCGTGATCCCGGTTTGTGGCCTTGAGTCCACAACAGCGGTCTACAGAGAAATTTTTGAACCTCTGCGGAGCGCTTCTTGGAGCCGGCCAGAGATTTGGTGGGAAACTAAGCAAAGACTTCCCGCTGCCGTTTCGCGACCTCGACCTCAAACTGGATTTTCATATAGGTTACGCCACACACGAACACGGCGCCAAAGCGCAATCTTCGCGTCGGCACAAGCTTGATATTGGTTTTCCTGCGGGAGTCTGAACAATCAGGATTTTCATCCCCCACGCAGATTCTTTCGGCTGAGCAATAGCTGAAAATTGCTGAACTTGGGCCCGAAGGTTTGAATCATTTCACAGCGCACAACCCGTCAACGGCACCAAGAATCTATAATTTTTTCGTAGAGCATGACGGCTTCGGGAATCTTGTCGACAAAGCAGTATTCGTCCGTTTGATGCGCAAGCGCGGTCTCGCCCGGTCCCAAAATTACTGTAGGTGCGCATAGCGCAGCGGCTAAAATCGAAGCATCGGTGAAAAACGGTAAGGTCATGGGACGCGGAACAATCTGAATTTCCTGCGCGACGACTGCGTTTACACATTGAACGAAGGGGTGATTGAAATCCGTTTTGACAGGATCAAGGTCCACCTCCGCGTTCAGCCCTACTCCTTCGTCATTGAGGTAAGATTTAAGCTGGCTCAAAATCTTTTCGTGAGACTTACGCTCGATCGAGCGAATGTCGATTGTGAACTCCGCATAATCTGGCACCGAATTGATATTGAGGCCGCCCCGAACCGTTCCAACATTGAGGCTTGGCGACCCCAAAAGCTCATCGCGCTTCTCGTTGAATCCGAATTGCTCGAGTTTTGCAATCGCGCGTGACGCCTTATAGACGGCGTTGACACCCTTTTCAGGCATGGACCCATGGGCAGTGACGCCAGCAGTCTCACCACGCAACCATAGGGCCCCGCGGTGACCGATGGCAGGCAAATTCGAAGTGGGCTCTGCAACCAGAAGCGCACTTGCCTTGCCGAGAGCGCCCTCGATTTCGGCTACGTACCTCGATCCCTCGCATCCGGTCTCCTCTCCTGCCGTCAGAATCAACATGAGGCCACGGCGCAAACTCTCCGGTTGCTGGGCGGCTGCAACTGCGCTGGCAACAGCGACCGCAACGCCGCTTTTCATGTCACTGGCGCCCCGTCCATAAAGCTTTCCGTCAGCAATCTCCCCGGCTAGCGGCGCCCTTGTCCAGGGCTGATGCCCAAAGGGCACGGTATCCAGATGCCCAGTCATCGCCAATGGCAACAAACTTTCATCACGGCCGGGCAGACATGACACCAGGGTCGTGCGGCCGTCCGCAAACTCGTAGTAGCTGTTCGCAAAACCCGCTTCTTCAAGCATTACGCCAAGATGGTGGGCGCAGTCCCTCTCGAACCCCGGTGGATTGACAGTGTCAAAGCGAATTAGAGCCTGAGTCAGGCTGACGGCATCGGGTATGGTCATAAGCAGGTTCCTCCCTGATGGCCGACCCGGCATCAGATTGCGAGATACTGCTGAACGACGTCAGATTGGGAGACCTCCTGAGTGGTTCCCTTCGCAACCAGAGCGCCTTTTTCGAGAATGATGCAGTGATCGGCCATGTTGAAGATCATCGGCACGTTCTGTTCAACAATGACGATGGTCATTCCTTCGTTCTTGTTAATTTCCTTCAGGGTCACGCCAATCTGGTGAACGAGTGTCGGCATGATGCCGTCCGAAGGCTCGTCCAGTAGCATCACCTTCGGGTCGGTCATGAGCCCGCGGCCGATGGCTAACATTTGCTGCTCGCCGCCGCTCATGGTGCCGGCCTGCTGGGACATGCGTTCGCCAAGCCTGGGAAAATAGCTGAGGACTTCCTCACTACGATCACGTGGCCGCTTGCCGGCGGCGATCCGCCCAATCTCCAAATTCTCGCGCACCGTCAGTTGAGGGAAAATTCCTCGCCCCTGGACAACAGTTGTTATGCCACGGCGCGCGCGCTCGTAGGCTTGCAGCCCACTGATGTCCTCTCCGTCGAGCCTGATCGCGCCACTGGTCGTTTTAATGAGGCCGGAGAGCGCCCGTATCAAAGTCGTCTTGCCCATGCCATTGCGGCCGAGCACACCAAGGACCTCGCCCTCCGCGATGGAAAAGGACACCCCCCGGAGCACTTTGATCGCGCCATATCCAGAATCGAGCGCTTCAACTTCCAAAGACATCATCAAGCTCCCAAGTAGACTTCGCGCACCTGCGGATCGTTGGACAACTCCTCGAATGAACCTTCCTTGAGGACCTGCCCAAGATGCAGCACCGTGATCGGTGCCTGGAGGTCGCGAATAAAGTTGATGTCGTGCTCGATAATGACAATCGACAGATTACGGTCCCGCGCCAAGCTTTTGACCAAGTCCCCGGTGGCCGCAGTTTCTGCAGCCGTCATGCCAGCAGTTGGCTCATCCAAAAGCAGCAATTCCGCTTCGATTCCCAAAAGCATGCCGATCTCAAGCCACTGGCGTTGACCGTGGGAGAGAAACTGTACCGGAGTGTGCCGCTGTTCCCGCAACCGAACGATATCCAGGACCTCGAGCACGCGGTTTTCACGGCGCTCGCGCGGGGTTGAAGTTCCCAGCACAGCGAGTTCTATGTTTTCGTAAGCGGTAAGATTGTCGAAGACCGAAGGCGTTTGGAACTTGCGCGCTATGCCGACCCTGGCGCGCTTTGGCACCGGTAAGCCAGTGATGTCTTGTTCTTTGTAGTAGATTTTTCCAGAGGACGGAGCCAGATGCCCGGAGATCATGCTGATGAAGGTTGTTTTTCCTGCACCATTCGGCCCAATGACACTACGGACCTGCCCAGCCTCCAACTGAAAATCAATATCCTTGTTGGCGATCAGGCCGCGAAAGTTCTTCGACAATCCAGTGGTTCTCAAAAGTACTGCCATGTTAGCCACGCCTCCTTTGCAGAAACTGAAAAAGCTGCACGACGGCACCGGAAAGTCCGGATTTGAAGAAGGCGATTACCAGGATGAAAATGATCCCCAACAAAAGCTGCCAGTACTCAGGCGTGATTGCGCTCAGATAGTTCGAGAGCGATGAAACCAGGATACCGCCAAGCAGAGCACCAAGAAGCGATGCCCGCCCGCCGATGGCTACCCAGACAACAACCTCGGTCGAAAAGAGAACGCCCGCCAATGACGGCGAGACGAAGTTTGCCTGACTCGCATAGAGGGCACCCGCAAAGCCGGCAAGGCCCCCGGACAAAGCGAAAACCAGTGTTTTGTATGCGGAAACATTAAAACCAAGGGCGATCACCCGGTCCTCGTTCTCGCGTATCCCTACCAGCACCTTGCCGACTTTCGAGAGGGTCAGCCAACGAAAGCCCAGATAGCAGAGAACGATCAGCGGTAGGACGAAATAGTAGAACGCCACGTCTCCATAGAGCGATACCTCGCCAAGCGGTCCAAAGGTCAGCGACATCCGGTCGACAAAAAGTCCATTCCACCCACCGGTGATTTGCGACTGGCTGACAGCGATCTGCTCGGCGATGATTGAGAGCGCTAAAGTGATCAGTACGAAGTATGTCGCCCGCACTCCAGCGCTAAAGAGAAAGTAGCCGGCAATCGCTGCCAGGCCACCGCCAGCCAGGACGGCGACGATTATGCCTAGATAAGCCGCATTGACTGGTAATGCCTGCTGCATCATCAGGCCCATCGCATAGCCGCCAACAGCGAAGAACGCGGCTTGGCCAAAGCTGAGAATGCCGCCAAAACCCCAAAGCAGGCCGAGTGACATGGCCAGAAGGCCGAACAGCATGTACTGCGGCAGGATGTAGATCACATAGCCGGAGAAGACGGTTGGCAACAGCGCCAGAAGCGCAAAAACCACCATCGCGACGCCGGTCTCACCGCCCCAACGGCTTCGCCGGACTGACTTTTCTTGCTTGGAAAGAGTCTCGGGCATGGCTTGGATCAACGTCCTTTGATCAGACCCTGCGGTCGGAAGCGCAGAATCATGATGGCGATAAAGAAGACGGCCGCCTGCGCCACCACCTGATTGGTGAAGAGCGCAAAAAGGGTTTCGGAGCCGCCGATGAAGAAGCTACCCAGCAATGTGCCGCTTAGCAGTTGCCCGACGCCACCGACGATCACCACGAAGAATGAGCGAACCAGAAAGACATTCCCGATGTAGGGATCGATGCTTAGCATCGGCGCGATCAGCGCCCCGGCGAGACCGGCCATGAAGGCGCCGAAGCCGAAGACCAGTTTGTAAGTAAGCGCGATGTTCAGGCCAAGCAGACTGGCGACTTCGCGATTCTGGATCAACGCCCGGATCTTGATTCCGATCGACGTGCGGAAAAACACGAAAGCTGATGCACCGATCAGTAACAGGGTGAAGCCAGCAACGGCGCTGCGGTAGGCCGGTATCTTTAAGCCAGCCAACTCGTAAGCGCCGGGCAAAGGACTTTCGACATTCCTGAAGTCCGTGCCAAAAACGATTTTTATGACCTCGGTGGCAATCAGGAAGAATGCCCAGGTAAGAAGTAAGGTTTCAAATGGCCGGTCGTAGAAAAATCGGATCACAAGGTGTTCGAAAAGCAGCCCTACGACACATACGCCGAGAGCGGAAAGCAAGACTGCTAATCCAAAGGGAATGCCAGCGGTTGTCGTCGCCCAGGCAAAATAGGCGCCTAGGGTCAACATCGCGCCGTGCCCCATATTGATAACGCCAACCAACCCGTAAATAATTGCCAGTCCAAAGGCGGCCAGGGCCAAGACCAGCGTAATGAGAGTGGCGTCAACGGCGATGCTCAACGCCAAGTTCATACAATTTCTCCCTCCAATGAAACACCGACACCTGATTAGAAAGTAACGGGTGCCCCCGTAGTCGGAGAAAACTCCGGCGGGGGCACCCGTGCACGCTCCCGGCTAGAGCGGCAGGTCGCAGCGGGCATCCAAGGGTTCAACACCTTCAAACGACTGCACTTCGGTGAACATATCGTTCACATCGGTCCAGTTCGGTCGAACCTGCATCAGATAAGATGGCAACACAATTTGATTGTCGATTTCGCGCATACGTACCGGTCCCTGGGGCGCACCGTCAAACTCGATGCCCTTCAGGTTGGCGCGCAGTGATTCTGTGCTGACCTCGCCGGCCTTTTCAATGGCCCGTGCAGCCATATGGGCGGCATTGTACATGGAGACGCCGACGGTGTTCATCAGCGCGTTCTCGCCATACTTGGCTTTGAAACGCTTGAGAAAACCTGCATTGTTCGGGTGTTTGATCGACATGAAATAGTCGAAGCTCACATAATCGTTGGCTGATACCTCCGGCCCAAGACCGGAAGTAACGACTTCTTCGTCGTCCACTGTCCACAGAGCAAAATCTTCCTTCATTCCGGCTGCCGCAAATTGCTGGCGGAAGTTGACGGTATCGCTGCCGGTCAGGCTGTGGAAGATGATGTCTGCGCCGGAACTGCGAATATCGCGAAGCACGGATTCATATTGCGGTGTGTTGAAGGGGATATAGACCTCGCCGACAACCTCACCGCCCAGATCTGCAAGCTTCTGCTTGGTTACCTGGTTGGTTACGCGCGGCCAGGCGTAATCCGAGCCAATCATGAAGAACTTTTTACCAAACTTGTTCATCATGTATTCCATGTGCGGCCAGACTTGCTGCGTTGGCTCCGGCCCGAACATGAAGATGTTGGGATTGCACACACCGGGATAGTATTCCTTCTCCTGACCCTCGTAGAAGGTCGGGTAAAGCAGCACTTTGTCGGCGCCTTTAACGACCGGTCCCGCAGCATTTCGCTCGGCACTGGAAAAGGTCCCCGCCAGGAAATCCACACGCTCCTGCCGAATCAGACGGTTTGCCTGCTCCACCACGATGCGCGGTTCAGTTTTTGAATCGCCGACAACCAGCTCCAGCGGCCGACCAAGAACGCCACCAGCAGCGTTGATTTCTTCCGCTGCGAGTTCGAAACCTGCGATGTGCGCCTTTCCGTACACGGTCCATGCACCTGTGAGCGGCGAGATGATACCAACTTTGATCGCTTCGGCGGCACGGGCCGAGCGGATAATGGCTGGTGCGGCGAACGCTGCGGCCGTTACGCCCAACGTCTGTAATGCGCGTCGGCGTGAAACCGGCTTCTTGGTTAAAATCGTGTCTCTCATGATTGACCTCTCCTATCCAATCTGAAATGGCTTCTGGTTGGGGTGAGCCCGTTTGTGGTTTCTAATACCAGCCAGGTTCGTGCGGGCTTCCGAGCATTTCCTCGTAGAGATCGGTACGCCGATCCCGGAGGGGCTGGTTGTATTCGTTCCAGTTACGTTTACGGCGCGCGTCGGCAAGGTTTGCCTCTGCATAGAGGATCTCCTCCTTGTCGGCACTCGCAGGTCCAGCGATCGGCCAGCCAGTATGACTGGTGATCAAACTCTGCCCTTCGAAGGGCTGGCCACGCTCTGTGCCAATCCGATCAGCGGCGGCAATGAATACTGAGTTGCAGTGAGAGGCGGCCATGACCAGCGTATTGGCCATAGCGCGTTCGCCTTTGGCCTGCCCTGGGATGGGGACCCAGTTAGTAGGCACGCAGACAATATCCGCGCCCTGCAGGGCGGCAAGGCGGAAGCTTTCGGGGAACCAGCTATCGTAGCAAATATTGCAGCCGATCCGACCGAGTGGCGTTCTGAAGACCGGAAAACCAAGATCACCCGGTTCGAAAAACAGGTTCTCTTCGTTCCAGAGGTGCACCTTGCGGAAGGTGCCAACGTAACCTTCCGGGCCTATGACGACGGCGCTATTGTAAAGGCTATCTCCTTCACGCTCGTTGATCCCTGCGACAATATGCAAACCGTGTTTGTTTGCGACTGCACACCAGGCGTCGCAGGTTTCGCCACCTGGCACTTCCTCTGAAAGCGCAAAGGCTTCATCGCGATCATTGAAGACGTATCCAGAGTTGCAGAGTTCGGGCAAAACCACGAGTTCTGCTCCATTCGCAGCAGCTTCCTCAATTAGTTCGACGCTGCGTCGGATATTCCTTTTCTTGTCGCCTACGATGGGTTCCATCTGGATGCACGCGATCTTCACAATGGCCTCGCGGCGACCCTTCTTGTCAGCCATTCTTTGAATGCCTCCCTTACGTTAATGATCTTCGCTAGTCATGTTTCCATTGATTTTATCTATGGTCACGTCACTTGAATTTCAATCAATCATCTGGATCAATAGATTTAGAGAGTGTGTGTGATTGCGCAAAGCTTTGGCTGAGTGTAAGGAACCGCCTCAGATATTTTTGAAGGTTGAAAACAGGATTACGGATGCCTCACGGCACAGAGTTCAAGAATCTAGGAACAAAACTCAGGCAAGCGCGTCGTACAAAGCGCCTCACTCTGAAGATAGTGGCCGAACGTGTAGGCTGCTCCGAAAGCATGCTGTCGAAGATCGAATGCGAAAAGACGGTGCCGTCTTTGCGGATGCTGCACCGGATAGTATCGGTGTTGGATACGAGCATCAGTGTCTTGTTTTCAGAAGAAAGCGGCGGCGACGCCCATATCTATCGCAGTGGCCAACGGCCTGTGGTGATCATCGACGATGAGAACGCCCAGAATTTAATTCGCCTGGAGCGATTGGTTCCTCGGATTGACGACCAGATTATCGATGGCAATGTGCACATCATTGGCCCTGGTGCCTACAATGGTGGCGAGATCAATCATCTGGGCCAGGAAGTCGGCTTCGTGCTGGAAGGGACCTTTGAACTGCAAGTGGGCGCCGAAAAATACCTTCTTAATCAAGGCGATTCTTTCTTCTTCCGCTCTGACCTGCCGCACAGCTATCGAAACCCTGGAAACGTCACGGCGAAAGTAATTTGGATCAATTCGCCACCGACCTTCTAATCCTCTACCCATTGGATGTTTTTGGCGTGACAGTACAAAATGTGGACTCACGCAGAGGCGGGCAGCTAAGGGACAACCGTGGACGTGGTCAACAAACTGTTGGGCCCGATGATATCGGTGTTGCACCCTTGTTCGGCTTTGGCGATAGCTTGATCATCGACCGTGAAGCGAATTGCCGCCTCATAGTGCAAAACCTGCCCTTCGCGTGGCCGAATTGCGATTTACAGCAGTACTAGTGGATTGATTCAAATGAATGATATTGCAGGGCGATTGGTGGGTCCCCTATAACGGCGACTGCCTGGAGCCTGTATTTTTTGGATCGAAAGCCGCTACCACGGTCGAAAAATGGATCGCGGGAACCAATCGAGATTCAGACCGGGACTGACAGTTCATTCATCGGCTTGACTTGGTATCCAACCAGCTAAGCATATCCGCCTGGGGCATCGGTCGTGCAAACCAATAGCCCTGGAACATGTCGCAGTCGTTATCGCAAAGCCAATGCATGGTCGCTTCGTCTTCAACACCTTCAGCAACACTTGTAAGCCCAAACTCCATTGCCATATCGATCGCATGGCGCACGATGCACTGATTCTGCGACGAGACCACGACGTCCTTGATAAAAGCCCGATCCAGCTTGATCGTGTCGGCTGGAATATCCCGCAAGTAAGCGAGCGACGAATAGCCTGTTCCGAAATCATCGATGGCTATCGTGATGCCCATTTCTCGAAGGGCTTCGAGCACGGGGACAGCGACCGCCCAATCGCGCACCAAAGCGGTTTCCGTTACCTCAAGCTCCAGCCGCCTGAGAAAGTTGGGATTGCTACGAAAGAGGCCGGATAGACGTTCTGGAAAGCGCTCGTCCGTGACGTCTTCCCCCGACAGGTTGACTGAAATTCTGCTGTCCGCCGATTGATCTTCGATATTCAGACTACCGATGTAGGCAAATGCGCTTCTGAGCGCGTGAGTCGTAATGGCACCGCGCAGATGTGAGCGTTCGGCCAAGGGAATGAACTGGTCTGGGGGGATGAATCCCCGTTCCGGATGGTTCCAGCGGACCAGAAGTTCTGCGCCACAAAAGGAGAGATCCCGGCAGCGCGCCTTGGGCTGGGCGTAAAAGGCCAAGCCTTCATTCATCAAAGCCCGCCGGAGTTCGGCAAGCAGTTCGAGGTTCTCCTTCCGGAGGTCGTTCGTGCGCCTGTCGAAGGAGTGAACTTGAGCACTGGTCAGCGCGCCGTCGGCAATGGCCGCAGCGGCGGCGCGAAGCAGTTCCTCGGATTCACTCGCATCGTCGGGCGATATGGCAACGCCCGCTTCGAGCGATAGCACCAATGCGACACCAGTGGCGTCTTCACTATTCTCGAGAATCTCCAAAATCTGCGCCGTAATTTGCATAGCATCAGAACGGTTGCAATCCGGGAGGAAAACATTGAGGCGATCACGGCCTGAGCGGCCCAAAACCGACGCCTCAGGGACCGCGCTGCTAAGCCGGGCCGAGGCACTTTGAATTGCCGCTTCATAGGCTTCCAGACCAAACGCCACGATCAGTTCGTCATAATTCTTAACCGCAAACTGGATCATCGCGTCGCGCTGGTTTTCAGGGCGATTTACAAAGCAATCCGATATATTATGGAGGAATGCGGAGGTTCGGTAGAGTTTGGTTTCACTGTCATAGTTCAACGCCTCGACAATCTTTTCGTTGCGCGCGTTCAGGGCCGAGCGAAAGCCCCCCACAAGAATGCCGAACCCGGTAAAGTATGCTCCCCGTAAGCTCCAATTGACGAATGACTGCTCTTGGCCGGTCGCAACATCTAATGGCATTAGGGGGCCCATCAAGATAGCACCTGCGACGCCTGCAGCAACGCCGCCAGGAGGACCAAACACAAATGCGCTGATTATGATCGGCACATAGACCAGATGGACATGCGGCAGAGCCGATCCGCCAGACAGGAAAACAACCCACCAACACAGGAGCAGAAGGCTTACAACTATAAGAATAAACAGCGCCCGTCTTGGCAGGCCACCCGACTGCAAATCAATCACAAACCCGCCCCCTCTCCGCCGTATAGGTTTGCCTAAAGGAAAAATCATACCCGGTCACGGCAAAATCCATAGAAAAAACAATCTAAAATTGGAAATTACTGCAAACCGCTTACCATCGGTCGCCGCCAATCAGACAAAGCGGTTCAGGCACAAGACAGGAATCTTCTCAAAGACCTCGGTACGATTTGTACCAATCCACGAACCTGGGTATCCCTTCGGCAATCGTGGTTCGGGGTTGAAAGCCGTGGTCTCGCTGAATAGCGGTAATGTCGGCACTGGTTTGCGGAACATCGCCCGGTTGCAGGGGCAAGAACTCCTTGCTTGCAGTCTGCCCCAAGGCGTCTTCCAGGACGGCAATCATATCCAGCAGGGATTCCGGATGGTTGTTGCCGATGTTGTACAGGCGTTGCGGCGCAGACTGCCCGTCGTCGCGAGGCGGTGCATCGAGCGTCGCCAAGACGCCTTGAACAATATCATCGATGAATGTGAAATCGCGCTTCATCCGGCCGTGGTTGAAGACCTTGATCGCCCGCCCCGCCAAGATAGCCTCGGTGAACAACCACATGGCCATGTCCGGCCGCCCCCAAGGACCATAGACGGTAAAGAAGCGCAGACCGGTCAAAGGCATGCGATAAAGATGAGCATAGCAATGGCTCATCAGTTCGTCGGCCTTCTTGGTCGCCGCATAAAGCGATACCGGCGCATCTACCCTGTCGGCTTCCGAGAAAGGCACCTTGGTGTTGCCGCCGTAAACCGAGCTGGACGATGCATAAACCATATGCTCGAACCCATCCATTTGCCGACAGAGCTCGAGCATGTTTAGGTGTCCGACGAGATTGGCCTGGACATAGGCATGCGGGTTCTCGATCGAATGCCGAACACCGGCCTGTGCGGCCAGATGCACCACACGGCGCAAACGCTGTCCCGCCAGCGCCGCCTTCAAGGCGTCGGCATCGGCTATATCAACCTGATGAAAACCGAACCCAGGCATCGCCAGTAGCCTGGCCAGGCGGTCCGCCTTTAGTTGCGGTGAATAGTAAGTGTTGAGATTGTCGATCCCCACCACGGATTCCCCACGATCGAGCAGCGCTCGTGCCGTGTGATAACCGATGAACCCGGCGGCGCCGGTGACGAGGTAGGTCATGACGCCAACCCGTTTTGCGCACCGGGCATTGCCGTGGGCGTGAAAAACCTCCGCTTATGCCAAGCCCAGGCATCTCCGATGATGGTATCCAAATCGGAACGTTCGGGCGTCCATCTCAAAAGGCTCTGCGCCAGCCTTGGATCCGCGACCAGGCGCGGCGGATCGCCTGCACGTCTCGGGAACGGCTCGGCTGATATCACTTTTCCCGTGACGGCGCGGCACCGGGCTATGACCTCGGCGACCGAGGCCCCGGACCCGGTTCCCAGATTGATCGCCGCCGATGCGCCGCCGCCCAAAAGGTGCTCCAGCGCTGCAACGTGCGCAGCAGCCAAATCGCATACGTGGATGTAGTCCCGTATGGCGGTACCGTCTTCTGTCGGATAGTCGTCGCCATAAACCGAGATACGCTCGCGACGGCCGAGCGCGGCATCCAATACCAAAGGGATCAAGTGTGTTTCGGGCTGGTGAGCTTCACCGATCTCAACGTCGGGATCGGCACCGGCAGCGTTGAAGTAGCGCAAACGTACCGACCGCAAATCATGAGCTACGTCGTAAGCTTCCATGATTTTCTCTGCCGCCAACTTGCTGGCTCCGTAGGGATTGACAGGCTCTTTTGGTTGCCGCTCGTCAATCAGGTCCACGTTGGGTTCACCATAAACCGCCGCGGTCGAGGAAAAGACCAAATGCCCGACACCCCCGCGCTGCATCGCTTCGAGCAGCCGCAGGGTACCGTTCAGATTGATATCCCAGCAAGCGCCCGGGTCTCGCACGGACTCCGATACGACGATCAATCCGGCAAAATGGAGAACCGCGATCGGTTGCGTCTGTTCAATCGCCGCCTGCAGACCTGCGCCGTCGCGCACATCCCCCTCTATCAAAGGGCCCCATTTCACAAACTCTCGATGGCCGCCGGACAAGTTGTCGTAAACAACGGGTTCAAACCCGGCTCGGGCAAGAGCCTTGCAGCAGTGGCTTCCAATGTAGCCTGCGCCGCCTGTCACCAGGACGGTTTTGTTCCTGTCGTCAATCACACGGTTAACCTACCTGCTCGCGTTGGCCCAAAGAAGCCACGCGAGAATGGCCCGATTTGCCATCCTCCGTCCAGCCACGATGACAGAAAGATTCCCGCCGGCGGAATCGTTTTGCCCAACCGGCCGCCCTTCAGGTTTTGGCTGGGCGGCAATTCCCGCTTGCTTCCAGATTACTCGCTTCTTCCGGCAGATTCTGGCGCTTTTTGGCCGGTTTGTCGGATCCGCTGGCCGCATCACGTTTACGCAGGCGACTCTGCGCAAGTTCTCCGCGGCTCTCCAATATCGGATAGGCAACTGACGTCAGGTGGCCATTGATGCGCTTCAGATCACGAATTACGTCAAGATGGAGCGCCGAGGTTTCAATGGATTCCTGGCGCCCGGCGCTTACCCGCTCGAAGTGCAATTCGGCCAGTTTCTGCTCAAGCGCGCGAATGGTGACTTTCTGGTCGAGCAACTGACGCGCAAGCCCGGCGTCTTCGGAAACAAACACGTTCAGCGCCAAGCCAAGGTTATCCATGACGACGGCGTGGAGTTTCTCGATTTCCTTCAGCCCACTGGAGGAAAACAGCAGACGGTTCTTAATCTTCTTGGCGGCTAACTCCATCAAGTTCTTGTCGATGATATCGCCGATGTGCTCCAGATTGGTCGTGAAGGTTAGGATGGCCGTATGCCGCTGACTTTCCTCGCGATCCATTTCCTCTCGGGACAGGCGTGTCAGATAGATCTTTATGGCCTCATAGAGCTTATCCACGTCGTCATCGCGTGTGGATATTTCACGAAGCAACTTCTGATCGTCCTTGCAGAAGACCTCCATCGACTGCCGCAACATCTGCTCCACCATGTCGCCGAGACGCAACGTTTCGCGCGCGGCACTGGCAAGTGCCACGGACGGCGTGTCGACGGCATCAGGGTCGAGATAGCGCGGGCGGCTGTCGTCCTCCTCCTGCTCGACATCCGGCAACAGGCGCTCCAACAGCTTGGCCACAATGCCGGTTAGCGGCAGGAATACCAACGCAACAGCCAAGTTGAATCCGGTATGGGCATTGACGATAAGACGCGGCGAGTCCCCTTCTAGACGCTCCAACAACGCAAGGCACTCCGGCAGGAAGCCCAGCAGCAGCGCCGCACCTATAAACCGCATCATCAAATTGCCGACCGGAGGACGCCTGGCCAGCGCGCCTGACCCGGCGGTCATTGCGACCGGAGCGATGGCGCCGCCAACATTGGCACCCAAGACCAGCGCCAGACCCAGCAGCGGTTCGATAATTCCCGCCGTCGCCAACGACATAAACAACAGCACCATGGCCAGGCTGGAGTGCGCGAGCCAAGTCAATACCGCAGCTACCAGGAAAGCGATCAAGGGCTCGTCGCCCAGGCGTTCCATGAGCAGAGGAAGAATCTCCGACCCTCGAAGCGCGGCCGACGATCCCACAATCAGCTTCAACGATAGAAGCATAAGTCCGAGCCCGACCCCGGCCCTCCCGAGCTGGCGAATGAGCGCCCGCTCACTGCTGAGGAACGCCGTAACACCCGCCACGATCAACAACGGCGAAAGGCTCTTCAAATCGAACGAAAAAACCTGGGCGACAAGCGTCGAGCCAACATCGGCGCCTAGCATGATCGCCAAGGCGGCAGCCGTGGTCATCATGGCGCGGCTTGCGAAACCCGCGACGACCAATGCCGTCGCCGTTGAACTCTGCAACAGCCCTGTAACCAAAATCCCGAAGAAGAAAGCGCGCAATCGGCTTGAAGTGCCAGCGGCAACCACGCGCCGCAACCATGCGCCGAACGCGCGCGTGATGCCGGTCCGCACCATGCGAACGCCCCACAGCAGGAGCGCCACGCCGCCGACAAGGTTGATGATCACTTCAGTGCCACTGAGGTCCATCGCGACTTCCGATCGGACAAGGGTTAAAGAACCACCATGCCCGGACAGTTCCCAACCAGGAACCCGGGCACGATCCAGAAAAATCGAAGGGCAGCACGGAGAAACTTACGAATCACCGCCGCGCCGTAATAAAACTGTAACATTCTCAGCCGCAAAACGAAATGGCCGTTCTTGCCGCCCCGCCGTTCCGATCCCCTTATTAGCGACCGGACCGGGATGATCATAGGCCATCCTTGATTAGGTCAATCACCGACGATCGCCTACGACTTTGTCGTGCCGCGAATGGTGAAAAATGTACGAAATTGATTCGAAGTCTCTCTTACAGCTTGATCTATATCATTTCGATATATATCAAACCGCCATATTATCGACAGAACAAGCGAGTTGTAAAAGCAATGGACACCAAAGCCCTATGCTTGGCCGTGCTCAGTCGCGGCGAGGCCAGTGGATATGAAATCAAGAAGTCACTTGAGAGTATTCCCATCAGTGCCTTGCAAGAGGTTTCTTTCGGGTCGATCTATCCTGCACTCAACAAGCTGACTGAAGAAGAAAGCGTAGTCTGTCGCCAGGAGACCCAAACAAAGCGCCCGGACAAGAAAGTCTACGCGTTGACGGACCTTGGGATGACCAGGTTGATAGAACGTCTGGAGCAGGAACCAGCGCCTGATCGGTTTCGCTCCGATTTCCTCTTCACCTTGAGCTTTGCGCACTTTCTGGAGCCCTCGCTGGTCCGACGGTTAATCGATGATCGCATCGCGTTTTACGAAACCAGGATCCAGGAAATGGAAGGGTGCGATCTGACAAGCGCCACACCAGGAGGGCGTTTCGTGCATGGTTTTGGGCATGCGGTTTATCAGGGCGCCTTGACCTATCTCAGGCAGCAACGCGCCGAACTCTTGGCGGCGCTAAGCGACCTTGCCCACAAAAAAACTCAATCAATCAGACCTGCAAGCGGCATGAAACCGGCTGCTAGTCCGTATAAAGAATCGGGACAATTAGGAAATTGAGATGAACCGATCGATAATCATTGCCTCTCTTATCGCTGTCGCCGCCGTTGCCTGGATCGCTTCAGGCAGCCTGGGCAACGGCTCCGGGCCGCAACCGCAAAAGGAACCGGCCAATCTCTCTGCGTTAAGCGAGCGCCAATCTGTGCGCGTCCGCCAGATCGTGGCCGAGGCACACGAGCGACAGCTTGTATTGCGCGGCTCAACGGAACCGGAACGCGCCGTCGATCTGAAGGCCGAAACCAAAGGGATCATCATTGAGCTGCTCGTGGAGAAAGGAAACGATGTCGCTGCTGGTGACGTCATTGCACGCCTTTCTCCCGAGGATCGTCTGGCGCAACTCGCCGAAGCCAAGGCACTCCGCGAACAACGCCGCATTGAACATGAGGCCAATGTAAAGCTGGCGGACAAGGGCTTTCGCGCGCAGACACAGCTTGCAGGTGCGAAAGCCGGACTGGAGGCGGCCGACGCCGCCGTCAAGAAAGCCGAGATAGAGCTTGAGAACCTGGTCATATCGGCGCCTTTTGCAGGACGCCTGGAAAGCCGTCCGACAGAGCTGGGAAGTTACCTGGAGATTGGCCAGATGGTGGCCCGGATCGTCGACCTCGACCCACTCCTGATCGTGGGTTTCGCGAATGAGCAGGATATCCGTCAAATCGAACTTGGAACGAAGGGTCAAGTGCGATTCGTCGGCGGCGGCCGTGGAGAGGCGGTCGTCTCTTTCATCGCCGCTTCTGCCGAATCCAGCACCCGCACCTTTCGGGTGGAAATGACCATGCCGAATCCTGACGCCGCGGTTCCTGCCGGTATCACCGCCGAGATGATTCTGCCTCGCGTTTCAGTCGTTGCTCACCGTATCAGCCCGGCGATCCTGACGCTGGCTGACAATGGAAAGGTGGGGGTTCGCATTGTCGACGACCAGGGCGTGGTGGCCTTTCGGGAGATATCGATCATCGATGAATCGCGGGATGTCATGTGGGTCACCGGTCTGCCTGAACACGCCACCGTCATCGTGGTGGGGCAAGAGTTCGTCCAAGAAGGCGAGAACGTGAAGGCTATCGATGCCGAAACCCTGGAGCCGCTGGCCTTGGGAACCGCACAATGAAGGCACTGATAGCCGCCTGCTTATCCCATAAACGTAGTGTCATCAGCACACTGGTTTTGCTGTTGATCGCAGGCGCCTATGCCTACGCCGTGATCCCGAAGGAAGATTCGCCGGACGTCAACATACCGATCCTCTATGTCAACGTCTCGCACGACGGCATCTCGCCGGAGGATGCCGAACGCCTTCTCATCAAGCCTTTGGAAACGGAAATGCGGGGCATAGAAGGCGTCAAGGAAATGCGCTCGACCGCCTTCCTTGGCGGCGCCAATGTGTTGCTGGAGTTCGACGCCGGCTTCGATTCCAATCGCGCCTTGATCGATGTTCGCGAGAAGGTCGACCTTGCCAAGCCCGACCTGCCCGACGAAGCCGATGAGCCTGTCGTTAGCGAAGTCAATCTCAGCCTCTTCCCAGTTCTGACCGTGACACTTTCCGGTCAGGTTCCCGAACGCACGCTGCTACGTCTGGCGCGCGACTTGCAGGATCGCCTGGAAACCATCCCCCAGGTGTTGAGCGCAAACCTCAATGGTGACCGCGAGGAGAGGTTGGAGATCGTCGTCGACCCACTGATGCTTGAAAGCTACGGAATCGATACCGAAGAGCTGGTTACCTATGTGAACCGCTCCAACCTGCTGGTCGCTGCAGGTGAACTGGACAACGGCACCGGACGTTTCCCGGTCAAGGTTCCCGGTCTATTCGAAGATTACAAAGACGTACTGGATTTACCGGTCTTGACCGACGGCGATCAGGTCGTGCGGTTTGGCGATCTGGCCGAGCTGCGGCGCACCTTCAAGGATTCCGAAGGATTCGTGCGTGTGAATGGCCAACCTGCCCTGGCACTGGAAATTCAAAAGCGCACGGGTGAGAACATAATCGAGACCATCGAACTCGTCCGCGAGAAGGTGGAGCAGACCCGGAAGTACTGGCCGGAATCGGTCCAGGTAAACTACAGCCAGGATGCCTCAACCAACATTCGCACAATGCTGTCCGACCTGCAGAACAACGTATTGAGCGCTATCCTACTCGTCATGGTCGTCGTCGTGGCAGCCCTGGGACTGCGGTCGGCCGGTCTGGTGGGCGTGGCAATACCTGGATCCTTCCTGACCGGCATCCTGGTTATTTGGTCGATGGGCCTGACGGTCAACGTGGTGGTGCTGTTCAGTCTGATTCTCTCCGTCGGTATGTTGGTCGATGGTGCTATCGTCGTAACCGAATACGCCGACCGAAAGATGAATGAAGGCGAGCCGCGCGGCCGCGCTTATGGCCTAGCCGCACAGCGCATGTCCTGGCCAATCATCGCAGCGACCGCGACCACGCTGGCGGCTTTCCTGCCGCTGGTTTTCTGGCCAGGGATCGTCGGCGAGTTCATGAAGTACCTGCCGATTACGCTGGTTGCGACCTTGTCGGCGTCCCTTGCCATGGCGCTCATCTTCGTGCCAACGCTTGGTGCTCTCATCGGCCGCGCGAGCCACAGCGGTCCCGCACCGCTGTCACCGGATGCGACGGACGACGAGGATTTGGCCAATCTATCGGGAATTACCGGTTACTACGTTCGTCTTTTGCGGAGCGCACTCAAACGGCCAGGAACGGTGCTCGTGACTGCGCTGGCTGTGCTGATCGCCGCCCAGTTCGCTTATGGCGCCTTTGGCAAGGGTATCGAGTTCTTTCCCAAGATCGAGCCGGATAACGCGGCGCTGCAAATCAGAGCGCAGGGCAACTTCTCGATTCAAGAACGCGACACCTTGTTGCAACAGGTGGAAAACCGAATTCTCGATCTCCAAGAAGAACGCGGCGAGTTCCACAGCATTTACGCCTTTTCCATGGCGCGCTCCGGCCAACAGCGTGACGAACCGGAAGACATCATCGGGGTCGTCCAGCTTGAATTCACCGATTGGTTCGCCCGGCGCAAAGCAGATGTAATCCTGGCCGATATTCGGGACCGTACTGCCGATCTGGCAGGTATTCATCTGGAAACCCGCAAGGAAGAGGCCGGCCCGCCAGTTGGGAAGCCAATCCAGATCGAGGTCGGCTCGGATTCACCTGAACGCATTGCAGCGACCGCCGAGCGCATTGCAGCAAAGCTGGAATCGATGGACGGATTGCTCAACATCGAAGACGGCGGCAGCCTGCCCGGCATCGAATGGAATTTGACGGTAGATCGGGCGCAAGCCGCGAAGTTCGGCGCGGACATCAGCCTCATCGGAAGTTACGTCCGCATGGTCACCAACGGCATGATCATTGGCGGTTATCGCCCCGACGACAGTGACGATGAGATCGATATCGTGGTGCGACTGACCGAGCGAGAACGAACAGTTTCCTACCTCGACGATCTGCGCATTCAAACCAAGCAGGGTTCGATCCCCATCAGCAACTTCGTCACCCGATCGGCGCAACCCAAGATCAATCAGCTAAGGCGCGTCGATGGCCAGCGCGTAGTGACGCTGCGCGCCGATGTCGCGCCCGGCGTCTTGGCTTCCGAAAAGGTGGCGGAGATTCAAAATTGGATGCTGGAACAAGAACCTGACCCATTGGTCAATATTCGCTTCAAGGGCGAAGATGAAGAACAGCAGAAGGCCCAGGCTTTCCTTGGTAAGGCATTCGTGGTGGCGTTGTTCTTGATGGCCATCATCCTAGTGACCCAGTTCAACTCCTTTTACAGTGCATTCCTGATCCTGACCGCCGTGGTGATGTCGACGGTCGGCGTCATGTTGGGGCTGTTGTTGACCGGACAACCTTTTGGGATCGTCATGTCCGGGATAGGGGTCATAGCCTTGGCAGGCATCGTCGTTAACAACAACATTGTGCTGATCGATACCTATGATCGTCTGAAGGAAACGGCGCGCAGCGACTTCGATGCCATACTGCGCACCGGCGCGCAGCGACTTCGCCCTGTTCTGCTGACCAGTGTCACGACAATTCTCGGCCTCATGCCGATGGTGCTCGCTCTGAACATTGATTTTGTGGCGCGCGACCTGCAGATCGGCGCGCCCTCCACTCAATGGTGGCGGCAACTATCAACCGCCATTGCCTTTGGCCTGGCTTTTGCGACACTGCTAACGCTTTTCGTCACGCCGTCGGCCTTGATGGCCCGTGCGAAGTTCAAGGCATGGCGGTCCGCTCGCAAAGAAAGACGCCAAACCAAACGCGGTGCGGCCAACCCCTCGCCTGCCGAATGATCGTTTTGATCGCAATGGCTCCGCGGGTCCGGAACTACTGAACGCCCTGCCCCTCTGGGATCATGAAAACCTGCCCTGGATAGATCAGATCGGGGTTGCGTATCTGATCTTTGTTCGCCTCCAGGATAAGGGTGTAGCGCATGCCCTCCCCATAGGCGCGGCGCGCCAAGCGCCAGAGGCTGTTTCCAGGTTGGACGACCGCAATACCGTCTCCGGTTAGCGGCCCCTGGCCGCCGGCACGATAGAAAGGCGTTTCCACCCTTGCCACCACTTTGCCAGCGCCGTCGATTTGATCGACCCGAAGCTGATGCGTGCCGGTAGCAACACGCTCCGCCGGCGAGAATTGCCACCGGCGATCCTGCCCCGCCCGGGTGTCGCCGACAGCTTTGTTGTCCAGATAGATCAGAAGCCGGGCGTCCGCCGGCGCCTGCCCACCAACCACCAGATTTCCGTCGGCGTCGTAATCGATAATCTCCAACGCCAGATCACCCGCTGAAATCCCCTCTCCGACATTGCCTTGTAGCACGCGGGGAACCGAGCCTTCGGTGCCGGGCACCAGGACCGCCAATGGCTGCGCCAACGTCGCGGTCTGATCGCCGCCGCCTGCGGGTAACGTGTTGCCGTCGGCGCCTGCCACCTGGTTCGACCCAGGCACGACAATAACGACCGATTGCTCGGATTCCGTCCAGGGTGACGCCTCGGAAGCGCGTGAGCGAAGCGTCAAACGATGTTCTCCCGGCCCCAACGGCTGCTCGGGCAACGCCACAAATTCGCCGCGTTCATTCGTGGTGGCGCGGGCGACAATGTTTCCCTCTTCGTCCACCACTTCAATATCGGCGCCCAGGTCGCCGCGTCCGGCGATCACCGTGGCACCGTCACGCTCTACCCTGACGATATCGAAAGAGGGTTTGACCGGTGGCAAGGCAATGGCGGGGGATCCGCTGGTCGCTGCCTCACTTGTGCCTTGGGAAGCGGAGGCCATATCGGATGCACCGGCCGAGGTGTTGCCTGCAGTTGTGGCGTCGGAAGAAACCGATGCCGTCGACTGCGCGCCGCTCGTGGGTTGCTCCGCCGTTGATTCTGCGGTGTTCTCAGCGCCACTTTGCAGGGGTGCTTCAGACGTCACGGCCGGTTTGGGCGGCGCTTCGGGATCATTAAAATAGAAGAACAGCGCCGCCACACCCAACGCCAGGGCAACAACGATCAGCACGCCGTATTGTTTCACCGTACAACGCCCCCCACTTTACGACTCCTATCCAGCTCCGTTCCGCGTTTGCCGGGTGCATGCTCTTTGGGCGTGCGCCCTTGCATTGTCACGAAGCCGCCATGACATCCACACTCGGCACAGGTTACAGTGATCTGAAAGAAAAGCAAAAGAAGGAAGCCACCAACGTCATGCCTAAAATTCGAAGTCTTTGTGCCTATTGCGGAGCATCTCAACGCGTTGATCCCCTTTACCTGGATACCGCCAAAGCTTTGGGCCGCGAAGCCGCCTTGCGCGGAATCGAACTGATCTTTGGTGGTGGACGCGTTGGCATGATGGGTGCGGTCGCCGACGGCGCGATCGCGGAAGGCGGGAGTGTTGTGGGCATCATCCCTGAGCACCTGGAAAGCGTGGAGGTCGGCCATCAAGGCGTAACGCGTTTGGAAGTGGTTCCTTCAATGCATGTCCGCAAGATGCGCATGTTCGAACTTTCCGATGCCTTCTGCATCCTGCCCGGCGGACTTGGCACCCTGGACGAAACCTTCGAGATACTGACTTGGCGGCAACTTGGACTTCATGACAAGCCGGTGGTTGTGCTGGACACCCTGAACTACTGGCAACCTCTCAAAGCTTTGATCGAGCATCAGGTCAAGGTCGGTTTCGTGAAGCCCGAGCATGCCGAGATGCTGACATACGTCAGCGATCTGGAGACGCTGTTCGAGACGCTGGAGGCCGAACCCCGTTCCCGGATCGAAGGAGAAAGTGAGCGCTTTTAGGCGGTCGGGGCTACCCCATGTTGCGCTGCGGCGTAAGGCCGACTATCTTGCCCGCGACTTTCAACACCGGCGGACCCGGCCTCTTTTGTAATTGGCCCCTCCCGCCGGATATCGTCGGCCATTAACGGAGGCGCAGTATGCCCAAGATTCAGGTTAAGAACCCTGTCGTCGAGCTCGACGGCGATGAGATGACCCGCATCATCTGGAAGATGATCCGCGAACGTCTGATCCAGCCCTATCTCGATGTTGACCTCAAGTACTTCGATCTGGGTGTCGAGAAGCGCGACGAGACCAACGACCAGATCACGGTGGACGCAGCCAACGCCATCAAACAGCACGGCGTCGGCGTTAAATGCGCGACCATCACGCCCGACGAGGATCGGGTCACGGAATTCAACCTGAAAAAGATGTGGCGCTCGCCAAACGGCACGATCCGAAACATTCTGGGCGGCACGGTATTCCGTCAACCGATCATCTGTGAGAACGTGCCGCGCCTGGTGCCCGGCTGGACCCAACCGATCGTGATCGGTCGTCACGCCTTCGGCGATCAATACCGCGCCACCGACTTCTTGGTTCCTGGCCCCGGAAAGCTGACCATGACCTTCACACCTGCCGACGGCGGCGAGGCGGTCACCTATGACGTGCATGATTTCCCCGATGCCGGTGTTGCTATGGGAATGTACAACCACGACGAATCGATCCGCGGTTTTGCCAGGGCCTGCATGAACTACGGTTTGACCCTGGGCTGGCCGGTCTACCTCTCCACCAAGAATACGATCCTCAAAGCCTATGACGGACGATTCAAGGATCTTTTCCAAGAGGTTTACGAAGCCGAATTCGCCGACAAATTCTCGGCGAAGGGTATCACCTACGAGCATCGTCTGATCGACGACATGGTTGCTTCCGCCCTCAAGTGGTCCGGGGGGTTCGTCTGGGCCTGCAAGAACTACGACGGCGATGTACAGTCCGATACTGTTGCCCAGGGCTTTGGCTCATTGGGCCTGATGACTTCCGTCCTGATGACGCCGGACGGCAAGACCGTCGAAGCGGAGGCCGCGCACGGCACGGTCACGCGGCACTACCGCATGCACCAGCAGGGCAAGGAGACCTCGACCAACCCGATCGCCTCAATCTTTGCCTGGACGCGTGGACTATCCTACCGTGGCGCCTTCGACGGCACCCCGGACGTAGTCCGTTTTGCCGAAACGCTGGAGAAAGTCTGCATCGACACAGTTGAAGCCGGCGACATGACCAAGGACCTCGCTTTGCTGGTTTCCCCGAATCAACCCTGGCTGACCTCGCAGAAGTTCTTCGATAAGGTCGACCAGAACTTGCAGAAGGCCATGGCCAATTGGAAGTGACGGGTTAAGTCGGCAAGGAAGGGGACGCTAACAATGAGACGACTACTGACACTCTTTTTGATGATTGGAGGACTGATGGCCGCGAGCCTGGAGGGCGCCAATGCCCAGACTGATCCCGAGAACACCCTCGTCCTGGAACTGAAGGACGGCAAGGTGCTTATCGAAATGCTGCCGGAGGTAGCTCCCAACCACGTTGCCCGCATCAAGGAACTGACCCGTGAGGGATTCTATGACGGCATCGTGTTTCACCGCGTCATGGAAGGCTTCATGGCACAGAGCGGTGATCCGACGGGCACCGGCACCGGCGGTTCCGGTGTCAACATTGGGGCCGAGTTCTCCAATGAGCCATTTAGCCGCGGCACCGCTGGCATGGCGCGTGCGCAACATCCCGACAGCGCCGACAGCCAGTTTTTCATCACCTTCGCCGACGCCTCCTTCCTGAACGGTCAATACACCGTTTGGGGCCGTGTGGTCGACGGAATGGAATACGTGGACAACATCAAGAAAGCACCCGCCGGCCGCCAGTCCGGCGCCGTGGACGATCCCGATAAAATCGTTTCCATGAAGGTTTTGGCGGACGTTCAGTAAGAACGCTGCGCTTATCCAACGAAAAAGGGCCGACAAGCGTCGGCCCTTTTTTTAATTCTTCCGCGCAGCCCGATCTATCCCGCCAAGGCCGCCTCGATCGCCTGGATCGCGGCGGCGGCATTGCCGCTGTCGGGGCCGCCAGCCTGGGCCATGTCTGGACGGCCACCGCCGCCCTTGCCGCCTATGGCTTGTGAACCGGCACGCACCAGATCGACGGCCGAGAGTGTTGCCGTCAGATCGTCTGTGACGCCGGCAACCAGCGAGGCCTTGCCGTCACTGACAGCGATCAGAGCCACGACGCCGGAGCCCACCTGCTGCTTGAGCGTGTCCGCCATGGGCTTCAGATCCCTTGCCGATACTCCTTCAAGCACCTGCCCAATGAACTTTATGCCACCGATATCCTTGACCTTGGGGCCTGATTGACCGCTGCCACCGCCGGTCGCTAACTTGCGCCGCAAGTCGCCAACCTCACGCTCCAGGCGCTTGCGTTCCTCCATCAGGGCCGCGACGCGCTGAGGAAGGTCCGAGGCGGCGCTACGCAACGTTGCCGCCGTATCGGCCAAAACCTCTTCTTGCGCCTCAACATAAGCTAGGGCATCGACACCGGTCACGGCTTCCAGTCTCCGGACGCCCGACGCCAGCGCTTCCTCGCGGATAATCTTGAAAAAACCGATGTCACCGACACGCCGAACATGCGTACCACCGCAAAGTTCGGTCGAGTAGGCCTTGTCGTCCCTGGCGCGGTCTGCGCCGCCCATTGAGACAACCCGCACCTCGTCTCCGTACTTCTCGCCGAAAAGCGCCAACGCACCCTCTTCGATGGCTTCCTCCGGCGTCATGTAACGGGTCGTGACCTCGGCGTTCTTGACGATGGTTTCGTTGACCAGTTTCTCGACGGCGACGATATCCTCGCGCGTCAATGGCTTGGGATGGCTGATATCGAAGCGCAGGCGATCCGGCGCGACCAACGAGCCTTTCTGCGTGACATGGTCGCCCAAGCGTCGGCGTAGGGCCTCGTGCAGCAGGTGCGTCGCCGAATGGTTGGCCCGCAGACGCGCGCGGCGCACGGCGTCCACCCGCAGTTCCACCGCCTCTCCGACTTCCAGGCTGCCGCGTTCCAGCTTCCCTAGGTGTACGTGCAGCGACCCCAGCTTCTTTTGCGTATCGGCAACACTGAAGCTCGCCCCTTCCGCCGAGAAGAGCGCACCGCTATCGCCCATCTGACCGCCAGACTCACCGTAGAAAGGGGTTTGGTTAGTAAGAACGGCTGCCTCCTGGCCGGCCTCGATCCGTTCCACGGGCTTGCCGTCCACCACAAGCGCCACAACCTGGCCCTCGGCTTCTTCCGCCTCGTAGCCGAGGAACTCCGTGCTGCCCAACTCATCTTCCAGTGTAAACCAGAGCGCTTCCGTGGCGGCTTCGCCTGAACCAGACCAGGCCTTGCGGGCCGTCGCACGCTGTTGGTCCATCGACGCCTCGAAGCCTTGCGTATCCACGCCCCGCCCTTGGCCGCGCAAGATATCTTGCGTCAGGTCAAGCGGGAAGCCGAAGGTATCGTACAGTTTGAAGGCTACATCGCCCGATAGCGGCTCCTGGTCGCCTAACCGGGAAACCTCGTCCTCCAGCAACTTCAGACCGCGTCCAAGCGTATCCTTAAAGCGCGTCTCCTCTAACTTGAGCGTTTCCGTGATCAACGATTTTGCGCGTTGCAGCTCCGGGTAGTGCTGCCCCATTTCCGTGATCAAGGCTGGCACCAGCCGATGCATCAAAGGTTCCTGGCACCCCAGGATGTGCGCGTGGCGCATGGCACGGCGCATGATGCGTCGCAGAACATAACCGCGCCCGTCCTTGGATGGCAGAACACCGTCTGCGATCAAAAAAGACGACGCGCGCAAGTGATCCGCGATCACCCGGTGCGACACCGCACCCGGACCATCCGGCGGTGTGCCGGACGCCTCCGCCGAGGCTTCTATCAAGCCCCTCATCAAGTCGATATCGTAGTTGTCGTGCTTGCCCTGCATGACCGCGGAAATGCGCTCGAGGCCCATGCCCGTATCGATCGACGGCTTTGGCAGATCGATACGGTTGCCCGGCGCAATCTGCTCGTACTGCATGAACACGAGGTTCCAGATTTCGATGAAGCGGTCACCATCTTCATCCGGACTGCCCGGAGGGCCGCCCGGAATATGATCGCCGTGATCGAAGAAGATCTCCGAACAGGGGCCGCAAGGGCCGGTGTCGCCCATCTGCCAAAAATTGTCAGAAGTGGGTATCCGAATGATCTTTGATTCCGGCAGACCGGCAATCTTACGCCACAAATCGAAGGCTTCGTCATCTTCGGAGTAAACCGTCACAAGCAGGCGATCGGCCGGTAAGCCATACTCCTTTGTGACCAGATTCCAGGCCAACTCGATCGCCGTATCCTTGAAGTAATCGCCGAAGGAAAAATTCCCCAGCATCTCAAAGAAAGTGTGGTGGCGTGCGGTATAGCCAACATTCTCGAGATCGTTGTGCTTGCCCCCCGCACGCACACATTTCTGCGACGTTGCGGCGCGCTTGTAGGGCCGTTGTTCCGCGCCGGTGAAAACATTCTTGAACTGAACCATTCCGGCGTTGGTGAAAAGCAATGTCGGATCGTTGCGCGGCACCAGCGCCGAGGAAGCGACAGGCTCGTGACCGTGCTTTTCAAAGTAACCAAGGAATTGGTTTCTGATTTCGTTGGCTGAAGTCATGGCTTTCACTTAAGCATCAAATTTTTGCGAAACAGATGTCGGTTCTCAAACAAGCTGGAGCCTTTCAACGATGGAGCCGCGTCGGTAATCCGGGACCCGCGCGGTTTTAGCCTTCAGGCGGTCACCTGTCCAGCGATCACGCATCGCAAAGGCATCTCGCCTCGCCCGGTGGTTCCGAATTATCCTGGCCAAGCGGGGGGACGACGCGCTACAACTCGGCCCCTCAGAAGAGCCAAAAATTGATTGAGACGATCTATGATGCACAAGATTACTCCCTCCCGCCCGAACGGCGTGACGCGATTCCTAACCGCTTGCTTGGTGCTGACGGCGATCCTTTCGCTACCACGCACCGCGGCGGCCCAAGGCGCGGACGCCGACGGAGCCATTTTTAAGGACTGGCGCATTCGCTGCAGCCCTGCACAGAACGCCGAAGGGCAGGATCAACCGGTAATCTGTGAAGCTTACCAAGTTGTGTTGCGTGAAGATCAGCAACAGCCGGTTCTCGAAGTCGTCATCGCCTTCCCGCCCAGCCAGGAGAATGCCGTCGGCGCGATCATTGTTCCGCTTGGCGTCCTACTGCCGGCCGGGATCGCGGTCTCAATCGACGAAAAGCCCCTTGGCAAACTTCCCTATCAACGTTGCGGAGCCAAAGGTTGCCTGGGACAGTTCATCTTCACGCCTGAACAGTTCAAAGCATGGCGTTCCGGCACCAAGGGCCAGGTAACGATCACGCACGGCAACGGAAAGGAGCTGGCGATACCGCTTTCGCTCCTCGGCTTTACCGACGCAACAAACGCAATCAGTAAAAAGTAAAAAGGGCCGCCCAACCGGGCGACCCATCTTTTACCGTTTGTCGATCCCGGGCGGCAGTCCGTCAGCCAGCAACATCCGAACTACTGTCGTCCGCATCTCCCTCACCACCGCCGGGGCCTTCCAGCATGGCAATCGCAACGATCCCGGCATTCTCCCGGATGCGCTGTTCGATCGTTCTCGCTATTTCGGGATTGTCTTGCATGAACTGTTTGGCGTTCTCCCGGCCCTGACCGATGCGTTGGCCGTCGTAAGAGAACCAAGAGCCCGACTTCTCGATGATGTTGGCCTGTACGCCCAAATCAATCAACTCACCCGTCTTTGAGATGCCCTGACCGTACATGATGTCGAATTCCACCACCCGGAAGGGCGGCGCCACTTTGTTCTTCACCACCTTAACCCGGGTTTGGTTGCCGACAATATCACCCTTGTCCTTCACGGCACCAATACGGCGGATATCAAGGCGAACCGAGGCGTAGAATTTCAAGGCATTGCCGCCGGACGTCGTCTCGGGGCTACCAAACATGACACCGATCTTCATACGCAGTTGGTTGATGAAGATCACCAGCGTGTTGGACCGCGCTATAGACGCTGTCAATTTACGCAGCGCCTGGCTCATGAGCCGTGCCTGAAGGCCGGGTTGCTGATCACCCATATCGCCTTCCAGTTCCACCCGGGGCACGAGGGCCGCAACCGAATCGACCACCAACACGTCAACAGCGCCCGAGCGCACAAGCGTATCGGTAATCTCCAATGCCTGTTCGCCGGCATCGGGCTGCGAGATCAGCAGTTCTTCGATATTGACTCCGAGTTTTGCCGCATAGGCCGGGTCCAGCGCATGCTCCGCATCGACAAATGCGCAAGTGCCCCCCTTCTTCTGGGCCTCTGCGATCGCCTGCAATGCGAGGGTTGTTTTACCGGAGCTTTCCGGCCCAAAGATTTCAACGACCCTGCCCCGAGGCAGACCGCCGATGCCCAATGCTATATCCAGACCCAGCGAACCGGTCGAGATCGCCTCTATCTCAACGGCCTCCTGTTGACCGAGACGCATAATCGATCCCTTACCGAAGGCGCGCTCAATCTGGCTCAGCGCGGCATCCAGGGCTTTGTTTTTATCCACGGTTCCTCCTTCAACGACGCGCAAATTATTCTGCATGACGAACGGCCTCCCTTATCCCACAAGCGCCTCCAAAGGCGCAATGCGAAGTATTGTGCTCGTTTTGTTCTCATTTTTCAATCTAAATATAGGACCATTATGAGAACAAACGTTCAATTTGGCGTTAGTCGATAACATTTCGCCATGTCGACTGCGGCCTTTTATACAGTCCCTGCTAGAGTCGATTCGTGCTGCAGATCTGGAGTGAGTCGATGTCATCCGTGCGAGACCGTCTGGCAAAAAAACTGCGTCTCCTTGGTATCTTTGCTAACTGCGATGAAGCCACGCTTCAGGGCATTGCAGAGCGATCTCAATGGCTTTCGGTTCCCGGCGGTCGGTTGCTGATAGAACAAGGCGAGCAAGCTGAGGCCGTTTTCGTGTTGCTTTCCGGTCGCCTTGCCGTGATCACCGGGTTTGGAACCTCCGAGGAACGCTTGGTAACGGAAATCAGCGCCGGCGATAGCGTGGGCGAGTTGGGAGTAATTGCCTCGACCCGTCGTTCAGCAAGTGTCCTCGCGCTACGGGACAGTGAGTTGCTTCGTATTCCCGGCGATGTACTGAAACCGCTGATTGCAAGCGATCCGGCCGCCTTTGACGGGCTCTTACAAACGCTTGCCCAGCGCCTACTCCGCCTGACCCGGGGCAAGCCGGTGCAGCGTATGGTTCGCAACCTGGCGCTGCTACCCCTGGATGACGCAAGTTCCTGGCCCGACATCGCCATGCGTCTGCAAAGGAGCGCTCAGACTATCGGTTTGAAGTGCCACATCTTTACCGAGGCTGATGGGTCTCGCGACAGCAATCAGTTCGCCGAAATGGAAGAAAACTTCGATCTTTGCCTTTATCTGGCAACCAAGGCCGACGATACCTGGCGCAGACTCTGCAAACGCCAAGCCGACCGCCTGTTGCTGCTTGCCAGCGGCACGGACAAGGGTCGAAGCGCCCGCCCGCCTGACAACCGCTTAATCGGCGATCGCAGACCCGTGGACATGGCTATTTGCGAGGCAGCCGATTTAGAGCTTCCGACACCATCCCGTAATTGGCCTGTCGCCCTGGCCGCTGCACGATGGGTTCATCGCCTTAGAGAGAACAATGACCAGGACTATAGCCGTCTGGTTCGGTTAATGAAGAATCAAGGCCAGTGCCTCGTCCTCTCCGGAGGCGGCGCACGCGGGTTTGCCCATGTCGGCGTGCAGCGCGCGTTGCAAGAAGCAGGTCGCTCGCTCGATCTTCTGGGTGGTTCCAGCATGGGTGCAATCGTGGCCGCGGGTATTGCCCTGGAGTGGGACAGCAACGATCTTGAGTCGCGCCTTGCCAAGGTCTTCGTCGAAGGGCGCCCGACCAGCGATTTGACCTTTCCCATCGTCGCCCTTCTGCGAGGCCGGCGGGTTTCGCACTATCTGAAATCGCATTTTGCGGACTTGGAGATGCAAGACCTTTGGCGCCCTTGCTATAGCGTGGCAACCGACCTACGCAGCGGTGAACCGATCATGCAAACCAAAGGGTCGTTATGGCGGAACTTGCGTGCCAGCGTGGCTATTCCCGGCCTGCTACCGCCGGTCCCCACGGAACAGCACTTGCTGGCCGACGGCGGTGTCGTCGATAATTTACCAGTCGGGTTCCTACTCGATCCGCCGCAAGGCCACATCATTGCAGTCGATGTCGCGCAGGATGCCGCCCTTAGATGCGATTTTCTAGCGGAGGAACTGGAAGCGCCATTCTGGCGTCTGTGGCCACGCGTGCGTCGCGGCCGGCTTCCGGGAATCTTCGATATTCTCCTACGCGCGGGAACCATAAACAGCAGCCGCCAGCGTAAGGAGGTGCTGGAAAAAGTAGATCTTTGGCTCGCGCCGCCGTTGGAAGAGATCGGCGTGCTGCAATGGGGTGCATTTCACCGCGCTGTAGAGATTGGCCATCGCTATGCCTGCCAGCAACTTGAAATCTGCGACCGGGAGCAAACCGAGTGATCAAGCGGCGATGCTAAGCTGCCCGCGCACATGATCCAGCAGTTGTTTCAACGCAAAAGGCTTTGGCAGGAAACCCGCCTCGCCTCGGCTTATCAGGTCAAAGGCGATCCTGTCATCACAATAACCCGAGATGAGCAGGACCCGCAGACGAGGGCGCAAGAGTCGTGCCCGTTGGATAAGGCTGGCGCCGTCTAGGACCGGCATGGATAAATCCGTTACAAGCAGGTGAAACGATGCCGGGCGCATCTGAAACACGTCCCAGGCATCGACGCCGGATGCGCAGGCCGTCACGTGATAGCCCGCCCGGCGCAGCGCCAAAGATGCACAACTGCGAACCGAATCGTCGTCCTCGGCAAGGAGAACACGGATGGCCCCGCTCTGCGCCGCATCATTCATTTCCTTTTCTTGCTCTTCGTCCAGGGCTCCGTTTTGCTGAACCGCTTCGGTCAGCAGGGCACGATCGCTGCTGGCCGTTAGGCGCCTGAGAATGTGAGCCGCCCGCTCGGCCTCCTTGCGAATCGTATCCAATTCCTGCTCGTCATCCATGTCACACTGCATTCTGCCACGCAGAATCTCTGTCGAGCCCATGATGGACGTAAGTACATTGTTGAAGTCATGCGCGAGTTCATCGGCGAGCTTTGTAAAGGCGGCTCGATGCTCCCATTGAGGTTCGGCCACTACATGGGGGGCTTGGTCTGTTTCCTTGAAACCTGACATGGCGCATATCTCCTTGGCGGCCTGCTTGTGCCTCCAAAGATGCCGGTCAAACATTGAAAAGAGGTAAATGATTGCAAATGCGGACAAGAAAAAGGCCGATCTCAAGACCGGCCCTTTCGGATTTCAATTTCTGATTCAGCCGTTTGTCCGTATCAGTCGTCTCGCTGCGTGCGTTCCATACGCTCGTGCCGTTCCTGCGCTTCTATCGAAAGCGTAGCAATTGGCCTGGCTTCCAATCGGCGTAGGCTGATCGGCTCATCGGTTTCTTCGCAATAACCGTAAGTGCCGTCCTCGATCCGCTGCAAAGCCATGTCTATCTTTGCTATTAACTTACGCTCGCGGTCGCGAGTCCGAAGTTCTAGCGATCGATCGGTTTCAAGCGACGCGCGATCAGCTATGTCCGCTTCCTGCAGGCTTTCGGATTGAAGATGTTGAAGCGTTTCTTCAGATTCTCGTAATAGTTCGCCGCGCCAAGCCAACAGTTTACGGCGAAAATACTCCCGCATGACTGGATTCATGAAGTCCTCGTCATCGGAAGGTCGGTAGTCGGGTGAAGCAGTAATAGATGACATCCGGCGCCTAACTCCTGAGGTCTATAAGATCGCGCGGAGTATATAAAAATCCGTTCGCCGAACAAGCCCTCAGATTCATCGTTAAGCAGTTGTTAACGATTTCGTAATAAATGTTAGCGAAGTTATAGCCTGCCGATAGAGGCGCTGCGTCACTGATACAACCGCAAAAACGCCTCAATTGCAGCCGAATGCTTCGCGTTTGAATCGAAAAAAGCTCAATATACATTTGACGAGAAAAGACTTTTCAATTGAATGCGTCGCATTTAATATATTAACTAGTCTGAACAACAGGGGCTGGGAAGCTATGCGTGTTCTATTGGTAGAGGATGATTCGGCGACAGCCCGTAGCATCGAGATGATGTTGCGCTCAGAGGGCTATGTTTGCGATTCAACCGACCTAGGCGAAGACGGCTTCGAAATCGCCAAACTCTATGATTACGATGTCATCATTCTGGATCTCATGCTTCCGGACATGGACGGCTACGACGTTCTGCGCCGGTTGCGTGATTCGAAGATCGGTACGCCTATTTTGGTCCTATCGGGTCTTTCGGGCTTGGATGACAAGGTCAAGTGCTTGGGATTCGGTGCCGATGATTATTTAACCAAGCCGTTCCACAAGCTTGAGTTGATTGCACGCTTGCAGGCCATTGTACGCCGCACCCGGGGACACCCTGATTCGGTAATCAAGACCGGTAAGCTGGATGTCCATCTGGAACAGAAGGTAGCCGAAGTGAGCGGTCGTTCGTTACGCCTGACTGGAAAGGAGTACGCAATCCTTGAATTGCTCTCCCTCCGCAAGGGAACGACGCTGACCAAGGAGAATTTCCTTAATCATCTCTACGGCGGCATGGACGAGCCGGATCTCAAGATTATTGACGTCTTTGTCTGCAAGCTACGCAAGAAGCTCAGCGAAGCGACCGGCGGCGACAACTACATTGAGACGGTCTGGGGGCGCGGCTACCGGTTGCGAGATCCTGAACCGGACGCGGCAGCCCAGCAGACGAAAAAGGCTGTCAACGCCTGATTTATCGTCGATTTTGGCCGCTTGCTCGAGACCTGGACCGAGCTGGCGCCAATAGGACGATGTAGCAGGAAATCGCGCTCTCTTCGGGGAGCGCTTTTTTTTGTCGCAGGCACACCTAAAAGCGGGAGTTGCGAAAGCTTCGCAATCGTGGCTAGTTAAGGAAACGGTTTACGCAGGCATCGTTCCTGCGGACATCCCGCACCCCGGCAAGGACACCGATAGCGCTTTGGCTTCAATCGATGCACAGCAATCAAGCTCTCGTCCCCCGCGTGGCTGGCTGCACCTGACCGTCCACGGCAGGGGCGGACGTTGGCTGATTCTTACTGCCGGGCTCATTGCGCTGCTGTTTTTGATCCCGACATTCAGCATCCTTCGGTCGGTTTTAGAGCCTGCCGGCGATGTTTGGCATCACCTCGCTTCCACGGTGTTGACTACCTACCTTCTCAACAGCCTGTGGCTCGTGCTTGGCGTGGGATGCGGAACCCTGTTGATGGGCGTTTCCACGGCTTGGCTCGTCACACTCTGCCGATTTCCCGGCCGAAAGATTTTCGAATGGGCACTGGTTCTGCCGATGGCCGTCCCGGCATATGTCATGGCCTACACCTATACGGACTTCCTGCAATACTCCGGCCCGGTCCAGGAAATCCTGAGGGAATTCACGGGCTGGACCGCCAGGGACTATTGGTTTCCGCAGGTCCGCTCCCTGGGGGGTGCCATCGCGATGTTGTCATTGGTCCTATATCCATACGTTTACATCATGGCGAGAAGCGCATTCATGGAGCAGTCGGTTTGCGCTCTGGAGGTCAGCCGCACTTTGGGGTGCGGTCCCTGGAGCAGCTTCAGGCGCGTGGCGCTACCATTGGCGCGCCCGGCGATTGTCGGCGGCCTTGCCCTGGCACTGATGGAGACCTTAGCCGACTTCGGCACCGTCGCCTTTTTTGGCGTCCAGACCTTTACGACGGGCGTCGTGCGCGCTTGGTTTTCTTTGGGCGACAGAACTGCAGCGGCACAGCTGTCGGCGGTGCTTCTGGGGTTGGTGTTCATGGTCCTGCTGCTGGAGCAGACCAGCCGCGGCAAGCGGCGATACCACCAAGCCACGACGCGCTATCAAGAACTTCCGGGATATCGTCTGAAGGGCTGGCGCCGCGTCGCTGCCTTTACCGCCTGCTTCCTGCCGCTGTTTTTGGGCTTCCTGCTCCCTGCCGTCATACTCATAAAAATGAGCGTCGAAGCGGGCGACCAACAGTTTGGTCCACGGTTCTTCGAGCTCGTCGGCAATTCCTTCACTCTGGCCGGTCTGACCGCGCTGCTTGCCGTCGGATTGGCGCTGCTCATGGCTTATGCCGTGCGCTTGGCGCCGACAGCTGTTACCCGCGCTGCGGCTCGACTTGCCAGCCTGGGCTATGCCATTCCCGGAACCATCATCGCCGTCGGCGTCCTCATCCCCTTTGCACGCTTTGACAACTGGCTGGACGCTCTCTTGACCCGCTATTTCGGGTTCGGTAGTGGTCTCCTGTTGACCGGAACCCTCGCTGCGCTGGTATTTGCCTATCTTGTGCGCTTCATGGCGGTATCCATGAACAGCGTAGAGGCCAGTTTGCTAAAAGTCCGGCCCAGCATGGACGATGCGGCCCGCAGCCTAGGTGAAGGACCGCTAGGCACGCTGCGCCGTATCCATGCTCCTATCATACGAGGGGGGCTGCTCAGCGCGGCCTTGGTCGTATTTGTCGATGTCATGAAGGAGTTGCCGGCCACTCTGGTCATGCGGCCTTTCAATTTCGACACGCTTGCGGTCCAGGCCTATAATCTCGCATCCGACGAGCGTCTTACCGAAGCATCGACGTCGGCCTTGACCATTGTCGCCGTTGGAACGCTGCCGGTTATCTTGTTGACCCGCGCCATAGCGCGCTCTCGCCCCGGACACAATGGCGCCTAACCGGGCTATCGGTTCTTGTTGAACGAAAAAACCCCGCTCCTGGCATCAGAAGCGGGGTTAGTCATGGGATCCGGAAGATCAGACTTTCAACACGGATCCGACAGGCAATACCTATTTCCACCCTGCGCGGTCGAAGATCATCTGCGCAAGCGGCTGATTCTTGCCGAGGACCGACACGTTGACGGTATCGATCTTGAACGACCCTAGTGCGGCTACCGCCGCATTGGCGGCGACGCCATCGACAACCGGATACTCGTTGTTTCCGTCAGCGAAGTACTGCTGAGCGCTGTCGCTTGCCAGATACTCCAGGAATTTGATCGCAGCTTCCTTATGCGGCGCATGCTTTGCAACCCCCGCCCCGGATACGTTGACGTGGGTGCCACGACCGTCCTGATTGGGGAAAATCACACCGAGTGCCGCACCGACCTCCTGATCCTCGCTTTTATCAGAACGCAACAAGCGTACGAGGTAATAGCTATTGGCGACCGCGATTCCACACTCGCCCGAGGCCGCAGCACGGAGCTGGTCTGTGTCGCCGCCCTGTGGATCGCGGGCAAAATTAGCGACGACGCCTTTGGCCCAGGCTTCAGCCTTTTCTTCACCGTCAGCCGCAATGATCGAACCAAGCAGTGAGAGATTGTAGATGTTCGAACTGGAACGAATGCAGACCAGACCCTTCCATTTGGGATCAGCTAGGTCCTCGTAGCTATCCAAACCCGTGGGGTCTACGAGATCCTTGTTGTAGACAATGAGGCGCGCGCGCGAGGAAAACCCGAACCACAGACCGTCAGGATGGCGTAGGTTGGCCGGGATCTTCTGGTCCAACAACGTGCTTTCGGCCGACTGGAACAGCCCCGCTTCCTCCGCGCGCCATAGGCGCCCAGCGTCCACGGTCATGACAACATCAGCCGGGCTATTGACGCCTTCGCTTTTCATCCGCTCGATCAGCGCATCGCCATCGGCCTCAATCCGATTGACCTTGATACCCGTTGCCGCCGTGAATTCCGCATAGAGCGCCTCATCGGTCTGGTAGTGGCGGGAACTATAAAGGTTTACGACCTGCTCCTCGGAAGCCCTGGCCTCGCTCGCACCCAAGGTCCAACCCGCGAGGATCGAACCGGCGGCAACTGCCAAAGCGGCCACGGCGCCGGTGGTTGCGCGCCGCACCTTGGATCGGTGGAGATTCCTCAAAAATCTATCGTTCGATCCGAGACTATAAAAGCGAGAATAGGTCATGCTGTCCTTCCTTGATGTCGACGACGGTCTTTTGCCGCGGTCAGGCAAATTATTGCGAATGATTATCATCCGCCGTTGATGTTTTATGCGAATGATTATCATTCGTCAAGCCAATCAGGAATGAGAGGCCCGTTATGCTGCGATCGATTCGCGCGAATGTGATAGGTGATTGGAGAAACGCCGACAGGGTCCGATCAGGGCTGCGAAAACACGTCCTTGCCGACATCGAGCGAAAAGACGACACAGCCCTCTTCCTGATCATCCACCGAAACATCGGCGCCGCATTCCGCGGCAAGAAGACGACAAAACACGCTTTGGATATTGCGAGTCGTAAGCTCCGAATCCGGCAGGTCCCGATTCAAACCGTCACGCGCTTCCGGTCGGACCCTGGCGCCTTCACCAATTGCCAGGATCGCGACCTGATGGCGACTCTCGGCGGCCAGAACCTCCACGGTCAGTGAACCGCCACGCGGCAAACTTTCCTCAGCTACGACCAACAAGTTGAGCAGGAGCTTGGTTGAATTGGAGGACATCGGGTCGTTGTAGGTCTCGTCGGACCAGTTCAAACTGATGCGGTGCCCCTTGAAGTAGTTCTCCACATGGCTTTTCAGGTCTGTGCCACCCGGGCCCGCACGCTCAACAGCGGTCCCATAGGCCAGACGAAAAAATTGCAAAATCCGGGCTGCCGAATCGGCACTGTCGATGGCCAGTTGCGCCGCCTCTTCCATAAGGTCCGGCGAAGCGCCACCAAGCATTTCCAATCCGTTGTTGCATGCCCCTATCGGATTGACCAATTCATGGCATAACCGCGCACAAAGCAATTCGGCAACCCGTAAGGATGCAATCATTTCTTAGCTTTCCCCCTCTCCAAACTCAGACGTAAACATACCGCCCGGCAACCGCTTGTCGCTTCGCAAGCCGCTGCTGTCGCATGAGGGCATGTTATCGCGCCGTCTCCTAATTATAGACTAACAGGAGCTGACGCCATGCCCAGGATATTTTGAGATGGATTTGACACCCGGCAGCCTTGTCACACACCCGGAGCAACCGGATTGGGGTATTGGGCAAGTGCAATCAGTCATAGGCAGCCGGGTAACGGTGAATTTCGAGAATGCGGGTAAATTGTTGATAGATTGCCAGCAAGTGGCATTGATCCTTGTGGACCCGGAAGATTTCTAATCCGACAACGGGGCTGCTACCCTACGCACGAGTTAAAGAAGAGAAGAAAACCCATGGATGACGCGACACTTGGAGGCGGTATCGACCGCAGCATTCCCCCGGCCTCGGGACGCAGGCGCTCGCCGGCGTTCACGAAGGGACGCCAGCTTGATGATAAAGCCTTGCAGGACGTGCAGGCCCTGCTTGATGGGGAAGCCTTGCGCCGGGACCGACTGATTGAGTATCTGCATCTGATTCAGGATTCCTATGGCAGCCTTTCAGCCGGTCATCTGCAGGCGCTCGGCCAGGCCATGGGAATACCGATGGCGGAGGTGTACGAAGTCGCATCGTTCTACGCCCACTTCGATATCGTCCTGGACGGCGAAGAAGCGCCACCCCCTATCACGGTTCGTGTATGCGACAGCATTACCTGCGAGATGATGGGCGCAAAGGCGCTCCTTCAGGAACTGCCTGAGATTCTTGGACCTGGGGTGCGTGTGCTGCCGGCCCCTTGCATGGGGCGTTGCGCCTGTGCGCCGACAGCGGAAGTCGGGCACCGCCATATCGACGCAGCGACAACAGAGACCATCGCCGCGGCGGTCGCGACCAAGGACACCCACCCGGTGATCGCAGACTACAAGGAGCTAGCCGCCTACCAAGCTGAGGGCGGCTACGATCTGCTGCGCGCCTGCCTTAAAGGCGAGCGCAGTGCCGACGAGATTATTACGATTCTGAGCGATTCCAATTTGCGCGGCTTGGGGGGCGCCGGCTTCCCGGCGGGTCGCAAGTGGTCGATCGTACGCGATCAACCCGGCCCGCGTTTGATGACCATCAATGGTGATGAAGGTGAGCCAGGCACTTTTAAGGACCGCGTTTATCTGGAGCAGGATCCGCACCGTTTCCTGGAAGGCACCTTGATAGCCGCCTGGGCGGTAGGGTGCGAGAAGGCTTACATTTACATGCGCGATGAGTATCCAGGCGCCATTGCCATCCTCAAGCGCGAGATCGCCAAGCTGGAAGCCGAGGGCCTGAGCGTCCATTGCCCTCTGGAAATTCGGCGCGGCGCAGGTGCCTACATCTGCGGCGAAGAATCCGCGATGATTGAGTCTATAGAAGGAAAGCGCGGACTACCCCGCCACCGCCCCCCTTATATCGCCCAGGTTGGCCTTTTCGACCGCCCGACCCTCAACCACAATGTGGAAACGGTGTACTGGGTGCGCGAGATCGTCGAAAAGGGAGCCGATTGGTTCTCCGGCCAAGGCCGCCATGGCAGGAAGGGATTGCGCTCGTTCTCGGTATCGGGCCGAGTCGCAGAACCCGGGGTCAAGCTAGCCCCCGCCGGGATCACCATCAAAGAGTTGATCGACGAGTACTGCGGCGGCATGGCCGACGGACATAGCTTTAAGGCTTATCTGCCGGGTGGTGCATCCGGCGGTATTCTTCCGGCCAGTATGTCCGATATCCCACTCGATTTCGGAACCTTGGAGGAGCACGGTTGCTTCATCGGCTCCGCGGCCGTCGTTGTCCTTTCTGACAAGGATTCCATTCGCGAAGCCGTGCTCAACCTCATGCGGTTCTTCAAGGAGGAATCCTGCGGCCAATGCACGCCCTGCCGTGTTGGAACGGAAAAGGCTGTCGCCTTGATGGAGGAAACGGTCTGGGACAAGCCGCTGCTTGAAGATCTGAACCGAGCGATGCGCGACGCATCGATCTGTGGGCTGGGACAGGCAGCGCCGAACCCACTCGCCTGCGCCCTGAAATATTTCCCCGAGGAGGTCTGAGATCATGGCCGACCAATCAATCACGTTCGAAATGAACGGCGCCGAGGTCACGGCTTCGCCCGACGAAACCATCTGGCAGGTTGCCCAACGCCAGGGTGAGGAAATTCCTCATCTCTGCTACGCGCCCGAGCCCGGATATCGCGCCGATGGCAACTGCCGAGCCTGCATGGTTGAAATCGACGGCGAGCGCGTTTTGGCGGCCTCCTGTATCCGCAAGCCTGCGCCCGGCATGAAGGTTATGACCGCCAGTGAACGCGCAAAGTCGGCCCGCAAGGCCGTTTTCGAGTTGTTGCTGGCTGACCAACCCGTCCGTGAAGAAGCCCACGACCCTGACAGCAAGTTCTGGAATTGGGTCGACAAGATAGACCTCGACACCAGCCGTTATCCCTCCCGGGAAAAGCTGGCGACGGATCGCAGCCATACGGCGATGACGGTTAATCTGGATGCCTGTATCCACTGCAATCTTTGTGTACGTGCCTGCCGGGAAGTACAGGTTAACGACGTGATCGGAATGGCTTATCGCGGCGCTGAGGCGAAGATCGTCTTTGATTTCGACGACCCCATGGGCGATTCGACCTGTGTTGCCTGCGGCGAGTGCGTACAGGCCTGTCCGACCGGCGCCCTGATGGAATCCAGCTTGCTGAACGACGCAGGCGTTCGCGACGTCTTCGCCGACCGCACCGTCGATACCCTTTGCCCTTATTGTGGTGTCGGCTGCCAGACCACGGTCCATGTGAAGGATGACAAGATCGTCCAAATCGACGGCCGCGATGGCCCCGCGAACGAGCAGCGTCTTTGCGTAAAGGGCCGCTTCGGGTTCGATTATATTTACCATCCGCACCGGCTTACCAAACCGATGATTCGCCGCGATGACGCGCCCAAGATTTGGGATGCACCGCTTGATCCCGCCAACCCCTGGACTCACTTCCGGGAAGCCACATGGGAGGAAGCATTGGACCATGCCGCGGCGGGATTGAAAAAGGTTCATGATGCGCGCGGACCCAAGGGCATCGCCGGTTTCGGCTCGGCAAAGGGATCGAACGAAGAGGCCTACCTCTTCCAAAAACTGATCCGCCAGGGTTTTGGAACGAACAACGTCGATCACTGCACGCGGCTCTGCCATGCCTCGTCGGTTGCTGCCTTGATGGAAGGCATCGGTTCCGGCGCGGTCACAGCGCCTTTCGCCGCCGCCGCCGATGCTGAATGCATCATCGTGATTGGCGCGCGCCCAGCGCAGAATCATCCGGTTGCAGCCACTTATCTGAAGCAAGCGGCCAAGCGCGGCGCGAAGCTGATCGTCATGGATCCCCGCAAGCAGAACCTGTCGCGCTACGCAACGCACATGCTCCAGTTCAAGCCGGGAACCGACGTGGCCCTGCTCAATGCAATGCTGCACGTCATTGTTACGGAAGAGCTCTATGACCAGCAGTACGTTCAAGCCCATACCGAGGGCTTCGAAGAGCTTAAGCGGAGCGTGCTGCAGTTTGACCCGGACAAGATGGAAGAGGTTTGCGGTATCCCCGCCAATATGATCCGCGAGGTCGCGCGAACTTATGCACGGTCAGAGAGCTCGCTTATTTTCTGGGGCATGGGCGTATCCCAACACACCCACGGCACCGACAATGCGCGTTGCCTGATCGCCTTGGCTCTGACGACCGGCCAGATCGGTCGTCCAGGGACTGGCCTGCATCCGCTGCGCGGACAGAACAACGTTCAAGGCGCTTCCGATGCGGGGCTTATTCCCTTGGTCTACCCGGACTACAAGTCCGTTGCAGACGCCGAGGTCCGCAAACTCTATGAGGAATTCTGGGGGCGCGAACTGGACCCGAACAAAGGTCTGACCGTCGTCGAGATCATCGATGCCATTCATGATAATGAAATCGCGGCCATGTACATCATGGGCGAAAACCCCGCCATGTCCGACCCGGACCAACAGCACGCAAGACAAGCTCTTGCGAAACTTGAGCATCTTGTGGTCCAGGACATCTTCCTTACCGAAACCGCCTGGTACGCGGATGTCGTCCTGCCCGCCTCCGCTCATGCGGAGAAGCAGGGAACCTTCACGAACACCAATCGGCAGATTCAAATGGCACGCCCTGCTGTCCCTTTGCCGGGAGAGACACGACAGGATTGGTGGATCACCGCCGAGATCGGCAAACGCATAGGACTGGATTGGTCTTACGGCGGCCCGGCCGATATCTTCGCCGAGATGAAGAAGATTATGCGTTCTCTCGACAACATCACCTGGGAACGGTTGGAGCGCGAGGACTGCGTAACCTACCCCTGCGACGCCGAGGATAAGCCGGGCAACGAGATTATCTTCGGCGACGGCTTCCCGACCGCCAACGGGCGCGGCAAGCTGGTCGCCGCACAGGTCTTGCCGCCGGACGAGTTACCCGACGAGACCTATCCTTGGGTCCTTACGACAGGGCGATTGTTGGAGCATTGGCATACCGGCGCCATGACCCGCCGGGCGAGCAAACTCAATAACCTGGAGCCGGAGGCGATTGCTGCCGTCAACCCCAGGGAAATCGCCCGCATCGGCCTTCAGCCGGGCGACCGTGTGAAGGTGGCCACGCGGCGTGGCGAGATCGAGTTGATCCTGCGTACTGATCGGGATGTGCCAGACGGGATGGTATTTATCCCCTTCTGCTTCACCGAAGCGGCGGCTAACATTCTGACAAACCCGCAGCTTGATCCGTACGGTAAAATCCCCGAGTTCAAGTTCTGCGCCGCCAGAGTTGAACCCGCGAGGCAAAGTGTTGCTGCACAATAGAGTTTCGACCCGGGATGTTCACCACAGGGGGCTTCGTCATCTGACGGGGCCCCTTTTTGCTTTTATTTTGTTGTTACCTTGGCCTGTGCAGGGCCAGACACTTTCGCCGGCGACCGAGGGGCTTTTTGTCGCAGCCGTGGAAAACAACGCCGAGCTTGCGGACTTTGCCATCGAGAATGGTGCTGAGATAGAAGCCGAGGACGCGAGCGGACGGAGGCCGATCCATATCGCTGCAACACAAGGTGCCGCCGATGTGATTCGCGTACTGGCAGCGGCGGGCGCCGATCTTGAGGCGCTGGACCGCGATTTCGGGAGGGCCCCTCTGCATCTGGCGTCGCAGAGAGGAAACAAACGCGCGGTCGTTGCGCTTTTGAATGCCGGCGCCAACCTGCATATTCGAGACCGGCGGAACGACAACACACCCCTCATCGATGCTGCTTTTGATCCGCTTTCGCTGGCCATCATTCCAGAACTCTTGGCCCGCGGCGCTGATCTGGAGGCGAAGGCAAGCGACGGCACGACGGCAATCCTGGCCGCAGCTTCTCGTGGAAATGTTCCGGCATTCGATATTCTGGTTGAGGCTGGAGCGAACCTATCCGTGCGACGCAAGGATGGTTACAGCGCCGTGCATCTGGCCGCCCTGGCCAACAGTACGGCCTTGCTCGAGCGGATGGCGGCGAAGGGTTTAGATCTGGATGCCACGGCGGTCGATGGAGCTTCGCCTTTGGGCGAAGCAGCCTATTGGGGCGCAACATCGGCTGTGGCGACTCTTTTGATCCTGGGCGCTGACCCCAACCTTCTGGCCCGTGAGGGGCGCCCGGCTTTATTGGAGGCGGCGCGTGCAAGGCAGCTGGAGGCCCTGGAACTGCTGCTGCAGGCAAATGCTGACCCCAACCTAGCGGATGGTAGCACCGGCAACACGGCGCTCATGCTAGCCGCGAATGTTGGCGCGATAGATATTGTTCAACGTTTGCTTGCCAGCGGCGCAAAAATTGACACCGAAGCCAAGGACGGCTGGACGGCTATCGAGGCCGCCGAGATGATTGGGGCAGACGATATCGTCGCCTTGTTGGAGGAATCCCGCTAGTGCTCAACAACGCGTCGAGGGTTTGAAACTATCTGCGGACGTTCTCGGTCGTGTAAACATTGCCGCTGCTAAGCTGCAGCGAGTCCAATACGAAGGCTGAGCCGATAGCCAGCAGTATCGCTACGGTCGTACCTGCAATAAATGCTTTCACGTCAATTCCCCCTCGGGTTGCGCATTATGTTATAGATATGCCGCGAAAAGAAAAAATCCACAAGGATTACGGGGGGCTCGGGATGAACACCACAGGATTGCCCGGAACCGGATTGCCACTGTGCCAGATAGCGCATTCTGGCGAAGTGTGACGTCCAATGTTCACGATTGATTGGGACCATCGACCAAACACTTTTTTGCGCTGTCTCGCCTGCGGCGAGCGAAGTTCGATGCCCTTCTTTGTCCGATTGATCAGCCCGCAATATGGCACGATCCGTGATTACCACCATTGCACGACCTGTAGCTCCATAGCGGTGATTTCTGACATTCCAGGCAGTAAATCCCCGCAACAAAACAGCGCTGCCACCGGGACTGTAACGGCCGAGACTTTGAGCCCAAGCGCATTGCTGGGGCAACGACACATGATCGAACTCGGCACAAACTTTACTGTGCAAACCTTTGCCTCCACCCAAGTTTGCAGACCCCCGCCAAAACGTTTGCTCGATATCGGCTGCGGCCTTGGAATTGGCCTGGACTATGCAAGCCATGCCTTCTCCTGCGAAGTCGCAGGAATTGATCCTGGTTTGTTGGCCCTGCGCAGCGCCGAGGCTTTGGGGTTTCCATTGATCCGCGGCTATTTCCCGCACGTGGACGCAGGTCTCGGCGCGCCCTTCGATTGCATCGAGGGCTGGGAGGTAATCGAGCACATCGACGCGCCCATGGATTTCCTGGAGGCTGCCAGAGAGAGCCTGATAGAAGGAGGCCTACTGGCCCTAAGCACGCCCAACGCAGACACGATCAATCGAGATACTGCTCCGTCGGTCCTTCTCAGCGCGCTGTCACCCGGCGAGCACCGGATCGTCTTCAGTCCGCGTGGGCTATCCGCGCTCTTGACCCGAGCAGGCTTCCCGGCCACGTGCCTATTGCAGGACAAGCGTGGCCATTTCTTTGCCTTATCGCTGCGCGATGCGTCAGAACCGCCATCGTTGCAGCCACCAGAAGACAGCCTGCTGACCTATTGCCGGGAGCGAAGCGTGGAGATGGCGCACGATGCGCATTTCTCGGCCGGGTTCCTGACAAAATTGACCGTTGCCCATTTGGCGGGCGGCGACTGGCCGGACTTGCGGAAGACGCTGGCTGGAGCAGATCAGATGCTCAAAGCACATTGGGGGATTGATCTGGAGGATCGACCCGCGATCAGGGCCCGCTTGGCAAGAACAGAGGGCGACCGCTACCTGACAAACGTGCCGCTGCCCCTACCCCTTCTGCTGTTTGCACAGAGTCGGTTATTGCAAGCGACGAATAGCGATCAAAAAGCAGCCCGGGACTACATGAACCTAGCCTCCCTTTGGGGGCAGCAGGTCGTGGAAGCCTTGGAGCAAGTCGGCAACAGCGATCAGATTTTGCTCAACATCACTCAAAGGGCCACCGCTATTGCGGCTGCGTGACCTCTTTTAGGTACTGCACGAGAAGATTGAGCTCCTCGGGGCTGTTAAGTCTTTGCAACGGCATCTTGCTGCCAGGTGTTACAACCTGAGGGCCATCCGCGAAAAGCTGTGTGATGGTCTCTTCATTCCAGACAATGCTGCTGTTTTCGAGCGCGGGCGAGTAGTTGTAACCCTCGACCGTACCTGCTTTACGGCCAAAGACTTTGTACAGCGTCGGGCCTGCGCGTTTGCCCCCGTCCGGTCCAAGGGTGTGGCATATAGCACATTTACCGAACTGCTTTGCGCCGGGGTGCTCCGGAAGCGGCAAGCGGTCGGCGTCAGCCTCACGTGTTGGCTCTTCCCCCACTTCGCCGCCGCTATAGAGGTCCCACTCGCGCAAGCTGCCGTCAGATCCGACTGAGAACAGGTAGGCGCCATCCGGGCCGAATGCGAGATCCCAGATCGGACCATCATGCCCGGCCAGCAAGAGCGTTTCTCCGCCTTTCGCTAAATCCCAGATGCGGATCAACCCATCGACGCTGGCGGTTGCTGCCTGACGGCCGGAAGGGGAAACAGCCAGCGCGAAAACCGGCCCTTCGTGAGCATGGTAGTTTTCCAATTCCGCGCCGGTTTCCAAATTCCAGATGCGCAGCGTTTCGTCTCCGCTAGCCGATATGCCGCGCAGACCATCCGGCAGGAAGGCCACGACGTTCACACCAACCTCATGCCCTTCGAACGTTTCGATCAGTGCGCCTGTCTCGCTATCCCATAACCTTACTCTGGCATCGTAGCTACCGGAAAGGATATGACGGCCATCGTCGGAGAAGACGACACTGTTGACGTTGTTTTTATTGCCTTCGATCACCAACGGATCGGCGGTGCCCGATACCGCCCACACCCGCAAACTGCGATCCCACCCGGCGGAGGCAAAACGCTCACCATCCGGAGAAACGGCCAGATCGGCAATCTTGCCTTCGTGCCCCTCATAACGGCGCAGTTCCTCGCCGCTCACCAAGTCCCAGAGTCTGATGATACCGTCATCACCTGCCGTCAATGCCGTCCGATTGTCGGGAAGGAAAGCCACCGCGTTGACCGCGCCGTCGTGATCATCAAACCGCTTGATCGGCTTTTGGGTTTTACGATCCCAAAGAATAGCGCTGTAGTCGAAACCGCCGGTCAACACCCGCTTGCCGTCCGCGGACACTGCCACGGACCGAACGTAGCCAGCATGCTCAAGATAAGCGGCTTTTGATTCTTGAACGGCCAGTTCAGGTGTTGTCAGGAGGAAAACCGCAAGGACAGACGCAAGAAACAGGCTGGGTCTCAAGGTGTGGATCATTGGTTTGACTGCTCTTGCTTCTTAGCTACCGGGCTGACGTTCCCCGGGCTTTCGTGCCCTCATAATGCAGTTCTGCTTCTGTACAAGGAACAGGAGGCGCAATCAGCCACGTGCCAAAGTCACGGTAGATTTGTCGATCCACTGCCTGTGCCATGGTTAACCACCTGCTTGGTTGCGATTGTCCCTCGTTGCCCCCCGGATTCTCCTTATGCCCCTATCGAACAAGCTTACCTACGGGCAGGCTTGTTGAGCGGTGCGCCACTTTCGGTGCTGTTGGCCGCACCGGCAATGACTGGCGGTAGACGCTGCTCATTGCCGGAATTTCGATATGACGGCACCAATTCGCCGCTGGCTTTATCGATAGCCAGCGTATTGACTTGGAAAGCGTCATTGAAGTTGCCACCGCTATTCATGACGGTCACCAACCAAACGGCCTTTCCATCGAGCTCGCCCTCGTTGATGCGCAGAACATCGACTTCATAATTTTGCGCGACCTGTTGGCGGACCTGATCCGCAGATACCTGTGCCCGGACCGGCGTTACGGCTGCCACGAAAGCAACAGCCGCCACACCGGCAAGTAAGACATGACGCATCTTCGGCGTTCCTCTTCTACAAAGTGGCCGTTCTATTCACTCGGCCGGTTGTGCATGAGCATCTGAGCTGGCTTTCTGCTGCTGCTCTTCTACCCACAGGTTATGGTGCTCCCTCGCCCAGTTGATATCGACCTTACCGCTGCCCATCGCATCGAAGGCGCCCTGCATACCGATCGTGCCGATATAAATGTGGGCCAAAATTACAGCGATGATGAACAGCGCCACAACCGAGTGCCAAAGCTGCGAAAGCTGCATCTCCTGCATGGCGGTCAAATTGGTCGGCAAATCAAAACCAACCATGTTGATAACCGCAAAAGTCTTGCCCCATGGCGAAATCTCGAACGGGAACATCAAGGCGACGCCTGACACGCTCAGGGTCAAACCGGTCAGCACCACAAGCCAGAATATGATCTTCTGCCCTGCGTTGAACTTGCGAGCCGGCGGGTGGCTGTGCTTCGAGAAGAAACCGCCGCCCTTGGCCAACCAGACCAGATCATGCCGATTCGGGATATTATGCCCGATCCAGAGCAGGAACATCATTGCCACGCCCAACATAAAGGGGAACGCGAGGAAGTTATGGGCGTACTTGCCGGCAATCGTCAGCGCCGAAAACACATCGGGTCCAAGCGCCGGCAGAATCACATAACGCCCATAGAGGACGTTTAGTCCGGTGATGGCTAGGATGATGAATGAAACCGCTGTCATCCAGTGCGTGAAGCGCTCTATTCCGTTGAAGCGCTCGATAAGCTGACCCGACTCACCCGATTGAATTTTGACGCGACCGCGCAACAGAAAGAACAATGCCAGGAATCCGATGATTCCTATGAGGCCCCATATGCCATAGGTCGAAAGAGGGCCGTTTCTGAAGTTGCGCCAGTTCTCGCCGTTTGCCTGGATCAGGACGCCCGCTTGTTCGTTGGGGATAGAGACGTTTCCCTGCACGCCCCGGCGAACGGCACGCCAAAGCTCCGCGTCACTCGACGATCCCAAGACATCGCCAGGCACATTGCCCCCGACCGGCTTTTCAACCAATTCAGGGCTACTGGCTATGCCGCTGGTAGGTGGATTCACATCCGATTGCGCGCGTGTCGGTCCCGCAGCCAGCAGCAAAATCATCGACAATAGAAAAAACAGGCCGAGCGCAAAAATGCGCATCGACGCGAATTGCTTGTATTGGGCAACGAAGGTCATGGCTTTGTTATCCCTCGATCCTTGGCGTTCCGGGTAGTCCTTCACTCGAAGCACCCGTTACAGCCAGCTTCATCGATCATTGAATTCGGAGCGCAGCTCCGCCATTAAAGTTTCGCTTCAGTCAGAGCGCGCCCTGCTGGCGTTGGCGAATTCTCAACTCTTCCATCTGCTCCGCCGTCAGAGGCGCGTCCATCTTGCCCTGGTACTCGCCAGGTTTAAGGAGGAGCACGCGGTCCTGCTCTTCTTCTCGGCAGGCCCCTAACAGGCCGCCCACAAGCATCAAACTGAGGGCAAGCAGTATTCTGTTTGCTTTAAACATGCGATTTCGTCTCCCAAAGACCCGCAAGTGCGAGGCCAAACAGGGGGTGGCGAATGCACGCCACCCCCCGCTAGCTCTAGCCCTATCCCGGCTCCACGGCCCCATTGCTGAGGCCGCGAAACCAAGTAGGAAAGCGCCTAGGAGCCGGCCTTCTGTTGATAGGCCGTGCCCCAGCCCCAAGCACCCGATCCAAAACCGCGCGCGACAACACGCTCGCGGTAGATGTCGGATACCAGGTCGCCGTCGCCCGCGAGGAGTGCTTTTGTGGAGCACATTTCCGCGCAAAGCGGCAGCTTGCCTTCGGCAAGACGGTTACGACCGTACTTCTGGAATTCGGCCTGGGAGTTATCCTCCTCAGGACCGCCGGAGCAGAAGGTACACTTATCCATCTTGCCTCGGCTTCCGAAGTTGCCCGCCTGGGGATACTGCGGCGCGCCAAAAGGACAGGCGTAGAAGCAGTAACCACAGCCGATGCAAAGGTCTTTGGAGTGCAGAACGACACCCTCATCGGACTGATAGAAGCAGTCCACCGGACAAACTGCCATGCAGGGTGCGTCTGAGCAGTGCATGCAGGCGACCGATATGGAGCGCTCGCCGGGCTTACCATCATTGATGGTGACCACCCGCCGACGGTTAACGCCCCAAGGGACCTCGTGCTCGTTCTTGCACGCGGTGACGCAGGCGTTGCACTCGATACAGCGCTCAGCGTCGCAAAGGAACTTCATACGTGCCATCGATTAGGTCTCCTTAAGCTGGCTCGATCCGACAGAGGGTGGCCTTGGTCTCCTGCATATTGGTGACCGAGTCATACCCGTAAGTCTGTGCGGCGTTGCTGGCCTCACCCAACACATAGGGATCCGCCCCTGCGGGATACTTGTCCCTGAGGGATTCACCCTGCCAATGCCCACCGAAGTGGAAGGGCATGAAGGCTGTATTGAGACCGACACGATCCGTGACGAGGGCCTTGATCAGCAGCTTGCCGCCTTCAGGACCATGGAGCCAAACCATCGCACCGTCCCGGATACCCAGGTTATTGGCGTCGACGGGGTTGATCTCCACGAACATGTCCTGCTGGAGTTCTGCCAACCACGGATTGGAGCGAGTTTCCTCACCACCACCCTCGTATTCGACCAATCGACCCGATGTCAGGATCATCGGGAAATCTTTGGAGAAATCCTGATCCTGGATCGATTTGTAAAGGATCGGCAGGCGATACATCCTGCGGTCCTCATAGGTCGGATAGTCAGCCACAAGATCACGACGCGACGTGTAGAGCGGTTCGCGGTGTGTCGGTACCGGATCCGGGAAGTTCCACACGATCGTTCGCGCTTTGGCATTACCGTATGGCGCGCAGCCATGCTTGATCGCCACGCGCTGGATACCGCCGGAAAGGTCGGTCTTCCAGTTCGTGTCGTCACCGGCCACCGCCTCGATCGCCGAGACTTCATCAGCGGTCAAGTCGCCATCCCAGCCAAGCTTCTTCAGCATGGCCATGGTGAATTCGGGATAGCCGTCCTTGATTTCCGATCCCACGGGATACGAACCCTCGGCCAGCAGATTGACGCCATCGCGTTCCACGCCGAAACGGGCACGGAAGCAAAGGCCGCCTTCAGCAACCGGCTTGGAGGTGTCGTAAAGCACCGGTGTGCCCGGATGCCCCATTTCTGGCGTACCCCAGCACGGCCATGGCAAGCCATAGAAGTCACCATCGGCAGGTCCACCCCTGGCTTGCAGGCTGGTCTTATCGAAGGTGTGTTGGTTGGCCATGTGCATTTTCAGCCGCTCAGGCGACTGGCCAGTGTAGCCGACAGTCCACATACCGCGGTTGAACTCACGGGTGAGGTCTTCGACCAACGGCTCGTCATCGTTGACTTGGATGTTCTTGAACATCTCGTCAGCGAGGCCGAGCTTCTTAGCCAGCTTGTACATGATCGTCTGGTCGGGAAGCGATTCGAACAGAGGCTCCACGATTTTGTCACGCCACTGTAGAGCACGATTGGTGGCCGTGACCGAACCGTAAGTCTCGAACTGCGTGGCCGCCGGAAGCAAATAGACGCCATCCGTACGTTCATGCATGACCGCCGTCATGGTCGGATAAGGATCGACCACCACCAACATGTCGAGCTTGCTCATCGCCCGGCGCATGTCCGGCATACGAGTCTGCGAGTTCGGCGCGTGGCCCCAGAAGATCATGGCCTTCAGCGTATCAGGCTGCTCGATGTTCTCCTTGGCTTCGAGTGCCAAATCGAACCAACGTGACACTGGAACGCCGGAGGCTTCCATAAGATCCTTGGAGGCAAACTTGGCCGACAACCAGTCGAAATCGACCTCCCACACCCGTGCCCAGTGCTTCCAGGACCCGGCTGCTAGGCCGTAGTATCCCGGCAGGGTGTTGCAAAGAACACCAAGGTCGGTGGCTCCCTGCACGTTGTCGTGGCCGCGGAAGATGTTGGCGCCACCACCACTGGTGCCGATCGTTCCCATGGCTAGACCCAACACGCAGTAAGCGCGTGTGTTGTTGTTGCCATTGGAGTGCTGGGTACCACCCATGCACCAGACGATCGGGAACGGCCGGTTGTTCGCCAGCGTCCGTGCGACGCGCTTCAACTGCGAACCGGGAACGCCGGTCACTCTTTCGGTTTCCTCTGGGGTCCACTTCGCGACTTCGGCACGGATTTCATCCATACCGTAAACACGCTGGCGGATGAACTCCTTGTCTTCCCAACCATTCTGGAAGACGTGCCAGAGAATACCCCAAATCAAAGCCACGTCCGTACCTGGACGGAAACGGACGAACTCATCTGCGTGCGCTGCGGTACGCGTGAAGCGTGGATCGCAGACGATCAAGGGGGCGTTATTTTGCTCCTTGGTCTTCAAAATGTGCTGCAACGCGACCGGGTGCGCCTCGGCAGGATTGCTGCCGATGAAGAAGATCGCACGCGAATTGTGCATGTCGTTAACACTGTTCGACATGGCGCCGTAGCCCCAGGTGTTCGCGACACCGGCCACCGTCGTCGAGTGGCAGATACGCGCCTGGTGATCGACGTTGTTCGTTCCAGCAAAGGCGGCGAGCTTACGGAACAGGTAGGCCTGTTCGTTGCTGTGCTTCGCCGATCCGAGCCAATAGACCGAGTCCGGCCCGCTGGAGCCCCAAATATCCAGAATCTTGCCGCCGATCTCGTCGATCGCCTGATCCCAAGACTGCCGTTCCCACTTGCCATCGACAAGTTTGACCGGATATTTCAGGCGCCGCTCGCCGTGAGCGTGCTCGCGCACTGAAGCGCCTTTTGCGCAATGGGCACCCAGGTTAAAGGGGCTGTCCCAACCGGGTTCCTGCCCGATCCAGACACCGCCTTTGACTTCAGCGATCACAGAGCAGCCCACAGAGCAGTGGGTGCAAACCGATTTCACCAGCTTGATTTCACCGGAGCCTGCTTCCGCAGCCTCGGCTTTCTTTACCATCCCGAACGACATGGACGAGGCCGCGGCGATACCACCGACGGTCAGCCCCGATCGCTTCAGGAAGGTACGACGGTCAATGGCACTGCCGACGGTCGCCGCCAACGCCTTTGACAAACGGGGGCCAGTCGCAACCCCATTCGTCTTTCTTGTGAGCATCGTCCTCTCCTAAAGAGTCTGGTTGTTCTAATTCTTAAAAGCGGGCCAATTCGTAAAACTTCTTTACGTGGTCCGTTTCACGATAACCGACCGAAGATGCACTTCGCGTCTCCGGAACGGCGGCCGTCGCGCCCTTCGTAAGGCTAGCTGCTGCAACACCGGCTACGCCGGCACCAAGCCCCGCCTTGCGAAAGAAATCGCGGCGATCCATCGCCTTTTCGTCTTTCTTGGTCATACGCTCACCTTTCTAAATTGGTGAACCAAGGGCGAGTTGTGGTTCAGTCTCAACGCTCGGGCACGCCCATATCCCGAAAGGTTCTTCGCAATTCCTCAATCCAAGGCCGCCATGGGTCCGGCTTCAAGCCGCCATGGCAAACGCCTCGCTCTCGATCTCCATGAATATCTGTCCAATCTTGCCCACCGGCATATAGAAGGAAGCCGCACGGGCTGCCTGCAGGTCCTGGAAGAACCGCGGCGCCCAACAGCCGATATGCCGATCAAAAAACGCCCTCTGCTCGTCGAGCGGAAGGGGCTCCCCAAAAGCGCCACTGATCAAACCGGCCATCATCTCGCAAAGCGCGGCAATATGATCCTCTGGCTCATGCACGCCCTTGACGCGCGCAATACCCAACCGTCCCATGTCTTCACGCAGATTGGCGAGCGGCTTCTCATTCAAGAAGCCCGTGAGGTAATAGGAACCGTAGGGAGTCAGTTCGCCGTGTCCGATCCCTATGAAAAGGTCGAAATGCTCTCGTTCCAGCATTTTGGGATTGCAGTTCCGTGCAGTCGACGCCAGGACCGAAATCGCCTGGCCCAACTCGCTATCGTCGCCCTTCAACCCAGCGACCATCTCCAGCGTTTCGGAACCTGGCGCACAGGCAAGCATTCGTCCGAGCAACACATAGAGGTTAGCTCGCAACTCATCCTCTTCCGCTATGTCGATAGTCGACGATGGCTCCGTCAAATGAAGCACCTCCCCTATAAGCATCGTGATTTGCGATCTTTCGTCGCTTTGGCCTTTCAACCGATTTAACGCCTGAAGAAATCTGTGGGTTAAGTCCGGTCAATGGCAGATTTAATTAGACGGTCATGGTGCGAACGATGTCAAACGAAAGCGTTGCTGCACCCGCGAAAGTCCTTAGGAATTTTAGGCTTTTAGCATCGCCCCTTTAACCCAAGCCCCATCGCCGGGAGTGTGCCGTTCCTGGCTTGTTTTCCGCCTTTACTTCGGCTTTAGGCGATTGATCCGGAACACTCATTGGCTCGCCAACTTGTGATCTCGTCTCCTCGGTCTTGGGTTCTTTTGTCGCAGGGCCGGAGTCGTCATGAACATCGCCGTCAACCTCGGCCCCCGTCAAATCTTCCGCGGTGGTGGAATCTTCGTCGCCGGAGTCCATGGGTTGCTGCTCGGTTTCCCCCTGCCCCTCATCTTCGCTGGCGGGACCTGCAGCGGCCATCTCTGCCTCGGCCTTCCGCTGCTTAGCTAGGTTTTCTAGCGCCAGATCCTCGTCGGATATCATCCCGATGCCTACTTTGTAGATCGTCCGAATTGCCTTACCGACCATAGCGGCATCCGTGTAGTCCTCACCGTACTCGATCAAACCATCAAGGTTCGCCAGGGTCGGGTGACTGCGCCACAGGCGCTGCAAAGCACGGCCTTTCAGTTCCTCAGGTACGCCATCCTTCAGAAAAGGTGTGTAGTCCGCTTCGTAATCCAGGGTATCCGGGTCGGGAAGATTGTTCACATACTCTTCCAGTTCCAACCGCCGCGCTTCTTCCTCTTCCGGGGTTAGCAACGGCGTTTCCGGCGCAGGCGTGGCCTCCTGATCAGCGGAACCAGATTGCCCCTCGGACTGTTTGCGCCGGGACCAGCGTTGCAGAAAACCGTTTTCGCTATCCTTGCTCATATGGCGACCCTGGTTCCCCTATTATCAATTGATTGTTTCTGGCCCCTTCTTGCCGAAACCCAGTTTGTCGACTTCATAACGCTTTCGCTTGCGCTTATGAAACTCTTCCTCGACATGGAATTCGGAAATGAAGGTCTCCACAAACGCGATGACGGAATCGGGCATCGGCACACGTTCGACAATATCCTCTCCGGCATCAAGGAAATCCTGTGCCTCGTATGGACTTGCCGTAACGAAGAAAGGAAAGAACTCATGCGCCATGGCTGGGTCGTCACGCCGCCGTAAAACAACAAATACGCTCGGCGGATGTTGCGAGAGATTGACTTTGTAGGCCTCAGTCTCTTTGCGGAACAGTCCCATTTGCAACGTACCGGCCAAGTATTGAGTCCAACCATCGCCGTGACCCATTTCCTTCCAGTGTCCGCGCGGATCCTGTTCGGCGGCGCCTGCCACCACGGCCACGGGTTTCCAGGCGTGGTCGATCCAGGGGTTATCAACCTTACGTTTCTCGACAACTATACCCAGTGGAAGGCGTTCGTCATTCTGCTTCATTCCCGACCGTGTCCCTACCCTAGCTATGAATCCATCTTTTTGCGGATCGCTTTTTCTTACGAACTAGATGTAAGCCCCTCATCGTTGCTTGCAAAGTGCCTTCCTGATCCGGCGGCGCCACCAACGACCCTCAGCTCTCAAGCGCAATTCGCCCTCTCGACCCGTGGTGAAGATAAGCTTTTGATCCCGGCAAAGTCTTTCCAACCAGCCAATGATGATGAAGGAGAGTAACGCAGATGTTACGACATCCGACAAGAAATGCGCACCCAACACCATCCTCGCAGCCGCCACGAATCCCGCGAGGATTAGCAACGCACGACGCCCGCTGGGCCAAAAAGCCGCCAACGCTAGGGCAGCGCAAAAAGCCGTCTGGCTGTGCCCCGAGGGAAAAGAATGAAAATCGGGCAGAATGTTGAACGGCTCAAACCCGTAAAGCCCTTCCGTCGTCAAGAGTTTTGGCCGTGCCCGTCCGGCTGTGATTTTGATCAAATTGACCAGCAAACCTGGGATGGCAACCGCCAAGAACAGATAAGCGCCTGCAGTTGATAACCAACGAAGTAAGCGGCGTGAAGACGTCTTCCTTTGCCGAAGACAAGCGGCCCCTGCCGCCAATGCGACCAAGGCGCCCGGCCACAGGTACCAATCCGCCTTCCCAAGGCCGTTGACTATGCTAAACGCTGCGCGCAGCCACTCCGGCCTATTATAAAGCCATTTGGCTAGTGGAGCGTCCAGGAAGGCCATAGATACAAGAATCATAAAAGCCGCGACTAAAAGCCACAGCCAAGGCATCTGCCGCCCGCCCGCCACCCGGAAGCCTTTTTGCATTGCGAGCCAATTCATTGCCGAATCCTGTAGAACGTGAGCGTAACTTGCTGCCCACGGGAATAGTTAATGCCCGATAAGCTCGTGAGCGCGTCGACGTTAGCGCCATTCTTTGCCAGCGCCGCCATGAAGGATGCCTCGGCGCGGCTCTCCACCACAGCGATACCGCATTTCGGTGATTCGATCAGATAGGCCGCCGCGGCCTCGGCGCTGCCCAGCAGCGTGTTCGTCCCAACGAGTATTGCCAGGCTCGGTTCCGTGTAGCCCGCCGCCGCGAGGCGAGAGTCCGGGCAGGGTCGCAAGGACTCGACAGCCCGCGCAATCTGCGGAGATAGCCAGAGCGCGGACATCCTGGGCAGCATTCCCTGATAGGCGCCAAGATAGAAAAGAAACCCCGCCGCCAATAAAATACCCACGCGGCGCTCCGGTCGGGTACGTAGTTTTGCTTGGTCCGTGAATGGCCCGCAACTCAGAATCCCGGCCACCGCTACGGCAGCTGCGGCCATTAAGGACCAACCGTTGAAGCCACCGCCGGCGATCGGCGGCACGACAATGACCGCCGCTATTAGCAACAAACTTAAAACCGCTTGGAGAATCCACCCAACCTTCACGGCCGGCTGCCATCGTGTTTTTTCCGGTGCGGCTATGGTTCCTCTGAGATAGCCGGCTAACAACAAGAATATCGCTGGGTACAGGGGCAGGGTGTAATGCGGCAGCTTTGTCATCACCAGTTCGAACACGACCCAACTAGGTAAAAGCCATGAGAGGCAAAATCGAACGGCGGGATCGCTGCGCCTTTGCCAAGCGGCAAGAAGGCCGACAAGTGCCAGAAATCCGAAAGGCCAAGCTGCAATCCAAAAGGTGAGCAGGTAATACCCGGGCGGCGCACCGTGGGATTCTTGTCCTTGAAACAGCTTTGCCAGCAGGTCGCCGCCCAACGATTCTTCCAGAAAGGCACCGCTGCTTTGTAGGGAGATCACCAACATCCAAGGGAGCACGATAACCGATGCGAGCAGCCCTCCAATCAACGGACGCAAAGCCAGCATCCATCGCCAGCGACGCTCCCACAACCCCAGGGTGACGAGGGTCAATCCACAAATCAGCGGCGCTATCGGTCCCTTTACAAGAAGAGCGACACCCATGGCCAGCCAGAACAGCAGTGCATTTCCATAGCCAATGCCGGCTCCACTTCTGGCAGCCAGGTAAAGCCGTGCAAGCGATCCCTGGGCCAGAACGACACAAGCCAATAGGACCGCATCCGTTTTAGCCAGCCGCGCCTCAACCCCCAGCAACAGGCAACCAAGCAGCAGGAGCGCGGCCAAAAACCCGGCACGAGCACCGAACAGACCGGCTGCCGCCCAGGCTGTCAGCAATACTGCCGCGACAGCACCTGTAAGGGACACCAATCGGAACACCCAAATAGGCGCATCCGCGCCACCGCCGTGAACCTGAGCAACGGCGACTTGTAACCAGTAGATACCAACCGGCTTTTTGTAGCGGGACTCTTCTTGAAAGCGGATATCGACGTAATCACCGCTTTCCATCATCTGACGCGATGCCTGCACGAAACGGGCCTCATCGCGATCGATGGGCGGCAGATCGAAAAGCCCGGGCAGGAAAACAGCCAATGCCAACATGGCCAGCAGCAGGTACGACCTGGCATTCAGTCGATGGTCACGAAGTTCCGAGTTCGTCTGAACTTGCTCCACGAACGCTTAAGGCTCCCGATCCTGGCGGGGTTTCGACTGCCGCTTTTCACGCCAGATGAAGTAGATGTTCCGGCTGTAGATGAACAATCCGGTGGCCTGTCCGGCAATGAACACCGGATCGGCGCGATGTATCGCGTATGCCAGCAACGTCAGGCCTCCGCCCAGCGAAAAGTACCAGAATATTTCCGGTACGATCGAGCGGCGCGCCCGTTCAGAATGCAGCCACTGAAAGACGAAACGCATCATGAAAAGCGCCTGCCCGGCAAAGCCAATGAGGACCCAGCCAAGCTCTACCGCCGTCAAGTCGTTCCACCATTCTGCGAAGCCGGAAAGCAACGATTAGGCTCCCTTGATGTTTCTATCAGGCGTCTTTGCCGTCCGACAGTCGCTCTATCTTCGGATTTCGAGAACGCTGCAGCAACCAGAGAACACCCAACAGATCTCGCATTCCGCGAAAGGCGCGGCCAAGGTTGGTAACTTTTGATGCCCCGTGCAAGCGAGGGCGGTCGCCAACCCAGCGATAGAGCGTCGACCACCCTTGAGCATTCATAAGGGCGCCCATGTACCGATGTTGACCGTCGAAGAAGGGCAGCGCGAGGAATGCGTCCCTGCGCACAAGTTTCAAACCGCAACCGGTATCGGGGCAACCGTCTTTCAGCAACAGCCGCCGAACGCCGTTTCCGATACGTGAACCGAAACGCTTCCAAAGATTATCCCGGCGATTGCGGCGAAGCCCGGCCACCATCCCAATAGCCTTTTCGGACCCGCCCTCTTCTAATGCCTGGAACAGCAAGGCCGCGTCCCGGGGGTCATTCTGGCCATCACCATCCATGAGGAGCAGCCAAGGCGTGTCGGCCGCCTTCGCACCTGTCAAAACACCTCGACTCTTTCCGCAGCATCGCTCGTGCCGCAAACAGGTCAACCCGTCGAAACGCTGCATCAAGGCCTGAAGCCTCGCCGAACTGCCATCGGTGGAACCGTCATCTACGAGAAGGATTCCCTTGAAACCAGGATTGCCAGCCAGGACTGCGTGAATCTCTTCCACAACCGGAGCAAGGTTATCGATCTCATTGTAGAGTGAAATAACGACCGAAAAATCAGGCTGCTTGGACGTTCCTGGCATGGGTCCGTCAGCGCCCGGTACCGGACCCTAGTGCCCAGTCTCCCCTGCGCTCCTCCAGAATCTCGATGAGATAACGCCCATAGGAGCTTTTACCGTAGCTTTCCGCAATGCGCTCGACATCCTCTTCGGTAATGTATTTTCGGTCGAGAGCGATCTCCTCAAGACAGGCAATCTTCAAACCCTGACGTTCTTCCAGCGACCGTATGAAACTCCCGGCATCCAGCAGAGAATCGTGGGTGCCGGCATCCAGCCAGGCAAAGCCCCGTCCCATGCGTTCAACCTGCAACTCTCCCCTTTCAAGATAGCGCCTATTGATATCGGTGATCTCTAATTCCCCGCGCGCCGATGGGCGGACATCACGTGCGAAATCAATCACCTGCTCATCATAAAGGTAGAGCCCAGTAACGGCCCAATGGGATTTAGGACGCGCCGGTTTCTCCTCAATCGAGGTCGCACATCCCTCCTTGTCGAAAGCAACGACACCGTATCGCTCTGGATCACTGACCCGGTAGGCGAATACCGTTGCGCCCCGTCGCCCCTGGGCGGCGTTCTCCAGCATTGCCGATAGCCCATGCCCGAAAAAGATGTTGTCGCCCAGAATAAGGATGCTGCTATCGCTCCCAACAAAGTCGGCGCCGATATGATAAGCCTGTGCAAGACCTTTGGGCTCCGGCTGAACCGCATAGCTAAGCGCAATGCCAAACTGGCTACCGTCCCCCAGGAGATGTTGAAAGGCGTGCTGTTCGTGCGGTGTCGTAATAATCAGAATATCGCGCACCCCAGCCAGCATTAGTGTCGACAGCGGATAATAGATCATCGGCTTGTCGTAAACCGGTAGGAGCTGTTTGCTGACAACCTGAGTTAACGGATGTAGCCGCGTCCCTGCGCCGCCTGCCAGAATGATGCCCTTCATCCCAATGTCTCCTTGGATATATCCAAACCCGCCGCAGGCCCAGCCTGCGCAGCGGCAAGCTCGGCCAGCACGGTGGCCAGCGCTTCGCGCCAATCGTTTCGAGTGACACCGAACACACTCTCTATCCGCCTGCAATCCAGCAATGAGTAAGCAGGTCTGGGTGCAGGCGCGCCAAAGGCCGCCGTCGTTGTGCGTTCCAATCTAGGTATCGGCAAACCATAGCCTGCCGCCTGACAGAAAATCTCAGACGCAAAGTCAAACCAAGTCACAGGGCCCCCTGCCCCGCAGAAGTGATAGAGTCCGAACGCGGCGTCCTGGCCGAAAATACGTTCAATTATGATGCCGATGGCCGCCGCCAGTTCCCGAACCGCGGTCGGACAGCCCTGCTGGTCGTCCACGACCGCTAGGCTATCGCGTTCATTTGCCAATCGCAGCATCGTGCGCAAAAAATTAGACCCGCTGGAGCCATAGAGCCAAGCTGTGCGGAGGATGACATGGCGCGCGCAGCTCGCCGCTAGCGCTTCCTCGCCCGCCAGCTTGCTGGCGCCATAAACGCCTTGCGGATTGGTGATATCGGACTCGCGGTAGGGCCGTGTCGCTCGACCGTCGAAAACATAGTCCGTCGAGACATGAACAACGGCTGCGCCAAGACGCCCTGCCGTTTCACCCATGACCGCCACGGCGTCGCGGTTAACAGCGTATGCGGCCGCAGGTTCGCTTTCCGCCCGGTCGACCGCCGTATAGGCCGTCGCGTTGACGATAACCGCCGGAGAATGCGCCAGTATCTCCGCCCGCAGACGAACGCTATCTGCGACATCCAGTTCAGGGCGCCCCAGGAAGATAGCCCGCCTGTCAGATTGACCGGCCAAAAGCGGCCGCAAAGCACTGGCCAGTTGTCCCTGCACCCCAAGGACAAGAATTTTCGGGCGCTCAGACACCGCCGGACAACCCTTGACGCGCGGAATCCTCAAAACCCCCGTCACGAATTCCTCGCCACCACCAATCGTTCTCGACATACCAACGCACGGTTCGGCCCAGACCCTCCTCCAAGCCTTGCCGTGGCGCCCACCCCAGCTCGTTGCGCACCCGCGTTGAATCAATCGCATAGCGCAGGTCATGTCCGGGCCGGTCAGCCACGAACTCAATGAGATTGGCATGGGGGGCATGCGGCGAATCCGGCAACAAGCGGTCCATCCAGGCACAGATGCGACGCGCCATATCGATGTTCGTTATCTCCTGGTCCGCACCCACATTATAGACTCCCCCCGGCTGCCCTTTCGTCGCAATGGCGATCAGCGCGCTGACATGATCATCCACGAACAGCCAGTCACGAACGTTCGTGCCGGTGCCGTAGATCGGGATCGGCCGCCCTTCCATTGCCGCCAGGACAATCACGGGAATCAGCTTCTCGGGCATCTGAAACGGCCCATAGTTATTCGAGCAATGGCTAATAAGAACCGGCAGACCAAACGTCCGATTCCAGGCACGCGCAAAGTGATCCGAAGACGCTTTGCTTGCCGAATAGGGCGAATTCGGCTGGTAGGGAGTGTCTTCCGTAAAGACGCCCGTAGGACCAAGTGAGCCATAGACCTCGTCGGTGGAAACGTGAAGAAACCGAAACGCGGCTTTCTTGGCGCCGGATAATCCGCGCCAATGGTGCGTCGCGGCGTCCAGCATGTTGACCGTTCCCACCACATTCGTTGTGACGAAGTCCATTGGACTGTCAATGGAACGGTCGACATGAGATTCGGCGGCCAGATGCAAGACGATATCAGGCTGGTGCCGCTGGAACACCTCTTCTACCGTCGCTCGGTCGCGGATATCAGCGCGTTCGAAACAATGCTTTGATGACTGCAGCGCATCGACCAGCGATTCTACATGACCGGCATAAGTGAGGCTGTCGAGCGTGACGACCTCTTCACCGTTAGCAATCAGATCACGCACCAACGCCGAGCCAATAAACCCAGCCCCACCTGTAACCAAAAATCGCATACTGCCCCCCTTCCGGCATTTTATTCGTCGTAGTCGAATGGACTGACGATATCTCCAAACAGAGGCAGTCCGGCATCTTTCTGTGAGACGATTGCCTGCCCCGTGGTCACCGGCCAAGCAATGCCAATGTCCGGATCGCACCAATGAATGCCAGCATCGCATTCAGGCGCATAATAATTCGTTACCTTGTATATCACCTCACAATCTTGCTCCAGCGTGCAAAATCCGTGAGCAAAACCAACGGGTACGAGAAGCTGGCGCCAGTTATCGGCGCTCAGTTCAACCGCTACATGCCGCCCGTAAGTGGGAGAGCCACGACGAATATCCACCGCGACATCGAGTATGCTGCCACGGATTACCCGAACCAATTTGTCCTGAGCAAAGGGTGGCGACTGATAATGCAACCCCCTGACCGTATGAACTTCCTGCGACAAGGAGTGATTGTCCTGAACGAAATCCAGGGTAAGCCCAGCCGCTTCGAACCGCGCCTTGTTGTAGGTTTCAGAGAAAAAACCCCGGTGGTCGCCGAACCGTTGTGGTTCGACGATAACCACGCCCTCCAGTTCCGTTTTTATTGTTTTCATGCGAAATGTTTTCCTTCGCTTTTGCCGATAGCCGCCCCCCTTATAGAAGGTTCCGCCCCACGACCGCAAAGGCTATAAGCTGATAGGGCCTGGCCGAACCAACCTGGAACTCTGGTGGCTTTCCATCTTTACGTCTGTTAAGTGCGGGAAGCGGCCGGTCAGCCGGTCGGATTGAACCGCGGGGGAAAGTTTGACCCAAGAGCTGGATGTCATTGTCGTCAACTGGTTCGCAGGACCGCTGCTGACGCAGTGCCTGACTTCCTTGAAGCGTGCGAGTAGCGGCGGCGTTTCCTTAAGTCGGGTGATCATCGTCGATCACGGCTCTGAAGACGGCCCGCTCGACCGGGCAGTCAATGCCGAGGCCGCGCTACAGCTTCCGCTGACGGTGCTGACGGATCACAGTAATCCCGGCTATGGCGCAGGCGCCAATAAAGGCGCGCGTGCCGGATCGGCCGACTATCTTCTTTTCCTCAATCCCGATGTTTACTTGACCGCGCAAAATCTGACTGCCGCCCTGGATGTCCTCCGACAGGATAGCGATCATCGTTGTGGTATCGTCGGTATCGCGCTCAAAGATGGTAAGGGGGACATTACCCGCAGTTGCGCACGCTTTCCCACGCCAGGTGGCTTGCTCGCAGAAGCCTTGGGTTTGCCAAAGCTATGGCCAAGCCGGTTCAAGTCGCTTTTCATGACGGAGTGGGAACATTCTGAAAACCGTGAAGTAGACCATGTGATGGGCGCTTTCTGGCTCATGCGGCGCGCCGACTTCGAAAGGTTGGGCGGTTTCGACGAGACCTTCTTTATGTACTTGGAGGATGTGGATTTCAGCTATCGCGCCCGGGCCGCCGGTCTCGCAAGTCGTTTCATCGCCACCACCAGCGCGCAACACATAGGCGGCGGAACGACCCGACGCTTGTCGCAAGGCCACCGGCTCGCATTCTGGCTCGACGCACGCCTGACTTACGCTCGCAAACACTTTAACCTTGCAGGGCGCGCCGTAACCTGGGCGGCCTTATTTCTGGCCGAGCCCCCGGCGCGGTTGGTTTGGGCTCTTCGCAAAGGCTCTGCCGATCGGCTGATTTCAGTGTTCGAAGGTTACTGGATTTTCTTCGCCAGCAACCGTGGGCGTGACGTTCCCGCGCCGGATAAGATCGGAACGTCATGAAGATCACGCTCCTTGCCCGCTATGGCCGCCTGGGCGCCAGCAGCCGTCTACGCTGCCATGATCTCGTTCCGCTGCTAGAAAGCAGGGGTGTAGCGTGCCGGACGCAGGTTTTGTTCCCTGATTCTTACGTGGAGGCGCTCTATCAAGGACGGCGTTATGGTGCAGCAAAGGTGACGGGCCATTACGCCGACCGTTGGCAAGCGCTCCGGCAATTGCCTGCGAAGGCCCCCGTGTTGTTACAGGTCGAGGCATTACCATTTTTACCCTATACGGTTGAGCGGCGGCTGCTTGACGGTCGCCCTTATCTACTGGACTGCGACGATGCTTGGTTTCACCGCTACGACCAACATCACAACCCACTGGTACGCGGACTGCTGGGACGCAAGATCGATCGTCTCATGGCAGGCTCCGCCTGTGTTCTCGCCGGCAATCACTACGTTGCCGAGCGCGCCAGAGCCAGCGGTGCGGCTTCCGTTGAAATCTTGCCCACGACGCTGGATGTCGGAGCCTATGACAATCTACCGCCGCCAGACCGCACACCGGCAACCGTCGGTTGGATCGGTGCGCCTCAGAATTGCGCCTATCTGACACCCCTCGTACCGGCACTAAAAACGCTCCAGGCCAAAGAGGGCCTGCGTTTGCGTGTGGTGAGCGCGAGCAAGCCAGACCTGGGAGGGTTGGATTTCGATTTCGAACCCTGGAACGAGACTACCGAAATCGCCTCTATCGGGCGCTTCGATATCGGCATCATGCCACTCCCCGACAGCCCCTGGGAGCGCGGCAAATCTGGCTTTAAACTGGTACAGTACATGGCTGCGGGCCGCGCGGCGATAGCCTCGCCGGTCGGGGAGAATCGCTCGATTCTTGCCGACCCGTCGCTTGGTATTCTCGCTTCCAGCCCCGCTGAATGGAAAACCGCCCTTGCAGCGCTTGCGCAATCGGCTGAGTGGCGCCTAGCCATGGGCCGCGCCGCCAGAACCAAAGCCCGAGCGACCTATGATCGCAGCCTTGCCGCGGACCGGTTGGCAACAATCATCGGGGCGCTGTGATACGCGGCTTTACACGACTTATCGCTGTTGCGAGTGAGCCTTGAGGTGGTCGCGTATCATCCGCGTGTCGTACTCGCTCGCTTGCCGTATAATACCTTCCCATAACGTCAACCAGGGCACATTGCCGGGGTTCTGCGTGAGCAGTTCTCGCTTCACGAAGGGAAAGCCCATCCTCAAAACGAGTTGGTCCCAAAGGAAGTGCGTGGGATTGACCGGCATTCCGGTAATGATGAAGTCCAGAATTTGGTCGATGAAAGCACGCGTGCGCTCATGAAGTCTGCGGAGTTCCCGCGTGTTCCGAGCGCCGCTTCCCCAAGCCTCCACCACCTTTGCAACGATCTCCTCATAAGGATAAAGCGCATGCACATTCAGGCCGCCTCTTAGCATCGCCCGCGTGAAACCCAATTCATACTTGGAGATAACGAAAGCCTTGTTGTTCACATAGCGAATCTGCTTCCAAAAACTCAGAAATTCTCGTGACTTCAAAGCCCTGGGATAAAGCAGCAGAAAATAGGATTGCAGATGATAGCGGCGTTCCCAGCTGTCGGTCATCGACCAGACGTCAGCCAAGGCCGGATCCGCGCGTTGCAACGAGCGGTTCAAAGGTATCAGCGGCCCATAGACGCTATCGTTGACAAGCATCAAGCGATCCAAGTGCGGCAGCCGGTCCTCTAGATAGAGCACCGCTTCCTTGTATGCGCCGAAATCATATCCGACATTCTTACGCCAGAGGATTCGCATGCAAAGCGGCTTGAGAATTTCAATAGATCGCTCCGGAAGCTTTGGCGCGTTGGTTACGAAAAGGATGGAGAATCCTGCCTCGCGCAACGCTTCCAGATAATGCACGACGTAGGGATGCACGAAACCTTTCGCTTCCCAGTGTATGAAGACAGCAACGGAATGTTGCTGTGCGAGAGCGCCGGTCCCCTCAATGTCGCGGCGGATGAAGCTCTGCTTGAACCTCAGATAACCTCTGAGGATCGAAAGGAATATGTTGGCGCGTTTATAGACCTTGTACAATCTATGCGCCACGTAGCGATAAGCATTGTAAATACCCATGTGATCTGCCCCCCTTGGTTCACCGGACAAGGCGCCTTTGTCGGCGCTTTCTTTCGTCCTAGTTTGTACATGTTATCTTCGCCACGGCCTTACATGGCCAGTCACATTTTGCTTACTTTCATTTTCTGCTGCAGTTTCGTTGCTACTTGCTCTCCCATGCGGGCCTTGGCTTCCTGGATGCGATTCGCCAGAGTACCGGTCACGTGCTGTTCAGCGTCTTGACCACCCGCCTTCAGCTCCTGAAAGACCGCGGCGACATAGTAATCTTCCGCCCAATCGGCGGCGACACCTCGATCTCGTAAACGACCTGCAAGCTCGGCGGCGGCGGCGGCGCTTTGACGGAACAATGCCGGATTTGGCCTACCCTCAAGGCTTGCAAGGATGGCGGTGTGATATTGCAGCAAAACCCCAGCAAAACCCTTGGCGAGATCAAGGGTTGCGGCGTCGGCTCGAAGCTGATCAACGGCGCCGCTTGCAGCTTTCATATCGCCGCCATTAACGGCCGCCACAAAAGTTTCGACCTTGCGATGATAGCGCTTCAAATCCGCATAGAGGCCAGTACCCAAGCCGCTATGAAAACGGCTCAGCAATAGATCGGCAGCGTCCAGCATTCCTCGATTCAATAAAACTTCGAGAGCCTGACGCTGCGCTGCCTCCAAATTTCGGTGGCATTGCTCAACGGCCGTCAAGGCATTGAATACCTCCGAAGCATCCCCCGGACTGCATACCATTGCGATATTGTGACCGAGACGCTCCAGCAACTGGCCTGCTTCTGCGTCCGGCAAGGCCGCTGAGTCGAACAGGCGGTGAAGCTGCACGAAGCCGCGAACCGCCAGGCGATAGTAAGCCAGCGCCGCGGCATTATCGCGTTCACCCAAGAATGCATGAATACCGCGGAAATAAGCCGCGCCAGGAAGATTCATGGGACTTAAACGCGACAACGCTGCGTTGTCGGTGGGCGATGGGTAAGCCGGTTCGACGCTATCGGGAATATCGAAATCGATAGAAAAATGCCTTCTAAAAGCATCGTTCAGGTCAACAAGAATTGTCCCGGCCTCGTCGAAACGCCCTTGGTTCACCAGGTCCTTGTAGAGTCGGTAGTTCAAGCTGACGCTCAAGGATGCATGATCCTTAAGATCGACCCGCCGACGATCAAGGTAAGCTTGATAGGCGTGGCGATCCAAACCACCTGCTGGTGGCTGATCCTGTTTGGTCATGGATGCAACGGCTATTAAGCTTTGGCCATCGCGGTGAACTTCCCTGTGTTCGAAACCATGCTCGGCTAGCAGATCGGTAAGGCTGTCCTGGTTGAAAAGAACGAGGTGCCAACCGGGCGCCAACAGTCCCGTCAAGTCGGGATGCGCCGCATCCGGCGTAACAGCACCGGCATCGGGCGTCGTGATAATCAGCACGCCATTTGATGCCACGGCCGGTTTGATATCTTCCAAAAAACGATGGGGATCAGCGAGGTGTTCGATCACCTCCGAAGCCAACACCAGATCGAAACAGCCTCCCGGCAACTCAAGATCGGGACCCAAGTACGCCGGAAGCAAGCGCCAACCCAATGCTTCGGCCCCTCGTTTAGCTTCCGGCGCCGGATCGATACCGTAGGCATCCCATCCCAATTGTGCCCGTGCAAAATCTACCGAGAACCCGTAGCCCGCCCCCACCTCCAGATAGCGTCCGACCGCCGTGTGTGCTACCCGGTAGAGCGGCTGGAGGATCACATCCAGTGCGGCACCGACTTCGATGTACCGCCGCTCGCGAAAGGCCTGGAACGACGGGCTGACCCACTCGGCTTCATAGTCGCCAGCGCACCCGTCGGGGAAGGAAAGCGATGCGCAGCTTCGGCAACGGAAGAGATCCCAATAGCGACCGGGCCACACCTCTAAGCTGAGATGGAAAGCTTGCTTTGCAGTCGTCCTGCAAACCGGACAGGCAAAGCTACGATCCTCGCCGAGTGTCCAGCGAACCTCCGCATTCCAATCCGGCGGCGGCGGGTTGTTCTGTTGCTGCTGCGTCACCGTTTCAACCCACTCCCGCTCCCCCGAAACAGGAACTGGATGGGCCCCCCCAGTTTCATGACAAACCCGATCACCGCAGCGCCGAGATGCCATCTCTGTCCATCTTTTCTTATCTGCTCCCTAGATTTGCAGTATGATGGCTCAACCGCTACATAAAAATTTGTGTGTTAAAACCTGGGGGAAACGGCCATATGGCCCAAAAGACTGTTCTGACGATAGCCTTGCTGGGTGGATTCCTAGCATGGCATGACCCGGTCAATGCGCAGGAACCGGTGGTTCCATGCGAACTGCTGGACACCTGTCAGCAAGATGAACTGCAGGGTTTGATCGCGCCTAGCACTTTGACCTCCGTGCGGCGCTTCGTTACCGCTGCCTCACTCTATGACCTTTGCGTCGGCAATGACGAAGAACAGGCGGTCTGCCGTTTTTACATCGCCGGCGTACATGATTCGGCGGAAATGGTTTATTGGCGTAATGACCAGGAACCTCCCTGGTGTCCGGTGGACGGATTTACCTCCAGCACCCTGCAAGAGGTTGTCCTCGACTATCTCGACAATCACCCCGAAGTCGATCCTCTTCCTGCCGCCCATGCGGTAACCCAAGCTTTCTCAGAAGGCCTCATCTGCAATTGACGGTGGGGAAGTTAGAAACCAACCAGAATGCCGATGAAATCCGGGGCGGTTTTCCCCAGAATCCAGAGAATCCAGATGGCAGGCGCGAGAAATGCACCGAATGGCAGGGCGTCGCTCGGCCCCAGTACGCGCCCGGTAAGCCTGAGAATGAACACCGTGACGAGTCCCAAAATGCCCGCCAAAGCCAAACTGTGAGGTAACAACGGCCAACCGAGCCAAGCGCCGCCCGCTGCCATCAGCTTCACATCGCCAAAGCCCAGACCATCGCGACCGCGTATCCAAAAATAAAGGCGGCGCACGGCTTCCATCAAAACAAAGCCAAGAGCGGCACCAAATATTCTCGCCATGCCAATCGACTGCCATTGCGCCTGTGGCTCGAGAAACACGCTGGCGATCCCCGCAGCCATGAGCGGCAGCACGAGCATGTCGGGGAGCAGGAATCGGCGAACGTCAGCCAGGATCAACGCCAGCAGACACCAACCCAAACCAGCTGCAAGCCAGAGCGTTCCAGGCGCTGTCGCCGGATCACGAAATACCACGATCACGGTTAATGCGAGGAAGAGAGCGCCCAACTCGGCGACGGGATAAACCCAAGCAATGGCTTTACCACAGGCCCGGCAGGCACCTCCCAGCAATAGATAGGACACCAGCGGAATCAAATCGCGCACCTTCAAGGTTTCTCCGCAATCGGGACAACGCGACCGCCCCGCTACCAAGCCCTTACAGTCCGGCAAGCGTTCGACCAATGCGGATATGAAGGAGCCGATAACCGCTCCAACCAGAAGTATCGCTATGATATTGATTCCCGGCGCCACGCTTCGACCTCGTCGCTTACGCCCGTTTGCCGGTCATTGGCCTACTGCGCCACAAGCTTGGGACTGGTTCCGGAAAGCTCCGATGTCTTTTGCGGAAGCACCTCGTCAGGCACCGCCGGATCGTCGCTGCCGTCGACCGGCGACAAGGATCGCATGCGGCGGCGTAGCTCTTCGGCAATAGCCTGTGCATCGTCTTCGTCCCGGATTACCCGCGGCGTGATAAAAATAATCAGCTCGGTACGGGAAATCTCATCATCCTTGGTACCGAAGAGATTACCGACCAGCGGTATCTCGCGAAGCACCGGTATGCCGCTATCGGACTTCGATTGGCGCTCGTTGATCAGGCCGCCAAGGACAACCGTCTGGCCGCTGCGCACCGCTATAGAACTCTGCACCCGGCGCTGAGAAATTGTCGGTGTGAGGGTTCCTTCCTCGACTTGATTGGCAACGCTGGAGACCTCCTGTTCGATTTCCATGGTTACCAAACCGCTGGAATTGATGCGCGGCATGACATTCAGGATGACGCCCGTGTTTCGAAACTCGATGCTGTTGATGATATTGGAATCGGAATCGGTTCCTTGCTGTTGCCGGGTCGTGACTGGCACTTCGTCACCGACTTCAAGGGTTGCCGATTGATTATCCAAAACGACGACGGAGGGCGCCGATAGCACCTTGACGTCGCTGACGCTGGACAGTGCGTCGATGACGACACGCGCGTTGCTGTTATCAAAAATGAAGTTGAACCCCGGCAGAGTCGCCGCCGGACTCAACGCCGATCCACTCGAGAATCCACCGCTGAAATTCCCACTCTCAAGGAACCATTGCACCCCAAACCGCAACTGGTCGTTCAGGGTTACCTCTGCGATGGTGGCGTCGATCAGCACCTGCAACGGCCGCACATCGATTTGCCGCAGGGCGGCGCGTACCAGATCATAACCGCCTCGCGTCGCCAAGATCAGCAGTGCGTTGTTGACTGGGTCGGCGATGACCCGAATAGGTCCGACGCCCGACAACGAACCGCCGCCGACCCGGCCGTCGTAACGTGACTCACTACGCGCACCGCGGCGAACCGTTGCCTGCGTCGTGGTCACGGTCACATTGCGCGCGGGCGCCAGAGGCGCCGCCTGTGCGTCGCTTCCGGCGACCGATGCACTCTGCGAAGCCGACGCAACCACCGGATCGAGGCTGGGTGCCACGCGGCGCTGCTGCTCGCTATCGGCGCTGATGTCGGAAAAGGCATCGTTGAGAATGTTCGCAAGGTCTTCGGCTTTACCGTTCTCCACATAATAGACGAACAGATTGGTGCCCAGCGCGTTGGCCTGGTCCAAACGGTCGATCCACTTCTCGGCGTCACGGAGCATCGCCGACCGCTTTGAAACAACCAGCACGGCGTTCAGCCGCTCGACCGGCTGGAAGGCTATGAGCCCCGCACCCAGCCCATCGCCGGATGCTTGGAAAACCTGTTCGAGTTCCGGTATCACCACGTCCGGCGTGCTGTTGGTCAGGGGGAAAATCCCTGCCGATTGTCCAGCAAGCCAATCCACATCGAATGACCGTACCGCACTCAGAATTGATTGCCGCTCACGCCCTGTGCCGGAAATAATCATGATGTTTCGCAGCAGATCAGCGCGCAACGCGCCCTGGCGCGCCACAACGTTGTCGAGCAACTGGACCATGGTACCGGCGGATACGAAACGCAAAGGCACTATGGTCAAGCCATATCCGGCGAGCGGCGGTTCGTCCCTATCACCCAACTGCCGCACCGAGGGCTCGGCCACCGCTTCCGCGGCAGGAATGACGCGATATAGACCCTGATCGAGAAGCAACGCGGCATTGTTCATGCGCAGCAGCATCTCAAGCGTGGCAAGCAGATCGTCCTCGGCAATGGGACCACCTGTCGTGATGGTGACACTGCCCTGCACTCTGGGGTCCAACACAAAATCCAACCCCAAAATGTCGCCCATGATGGCACGTACAACTTCGCGCAGATCAGCCTTATCGAAATTTACCTGGACGCCGGCCTCGGTTCGTTGCGCCCCTTGACCCATCGTCATAGAAGCGTCTTGTAAGTAATTGTCATTCCCGAGGAAAACTTGCCGCTGCGGGCCGCTGACCGTTGCAGGATCTTCACTAACAGATTCCGGTTTCAGTGAGGCTTGCTCCTGGGGCGGCGGCGAAAAATCAGCCGTGCGTAACGGGTCCAGTATATCGCTCTGCTGGGTGCCTCCAGAAGAACCATCCGCACAGGCCGATACCAAAAACAAGGCCGCGAACAGCGCGGCGATCCAACGCCGACCTATCAGAGCCTCCATCGCAAGCGACGTCCCCTGCATATGACAGTCACTTTTCATTGCGTGAGCCCTACCCCCCAATTACTTACCCCAGACCGCCCGTTGTTTCGGGCTTCATACCAGGTCCCATTAGAAAGAAACTACATTCTTCACTAAGGCTTAACCAGCCTTTTTGATTTCTTATCCGAAAAGAATTGGGCAATATGAGTGCCTTCCGACGCCTACAATATCAAGAATTCATAAGCGTTTGGTTATAAAGGAGGGGTCGGATACGCTAGGGTTACCCGGTATCGGGCGGCCGATTGCGTGCAGGGGGCTTGCGGCTATGAAACCACTTGAACAGATTCTTGCCGACGACAAGGTCGTGCCTCTAGAGGTGCTCGAAAAGGCCTGTGAAAATGGCAATAAAACAAGGCGTTCTGGAACGTCTCTAATCTTAGCACTGCGCCGTGCGGGCGTTGGAGGTTCTAGGATTGCCGCCGCCGTATCGCGTGCTTTCGACCTGCCGCTAGCCAGTCTTGACGACCAACCTAATCTACCGGTCTTGCCGGACCGGCTTTCCGCTAACTTCCTTAAGGAAAACAGCGTACTGCCGTTGTCTGAAGGTAAGGACGGGCTGCGATTGGCCGTTGCGGACCCGGGTGACAGGTTCGTGGTTGAGGCCGTGCGCATTGCCAGCGGCCTCCCTGTAGCCCTCGCCGTTTCAGCCCTGGAGGATATTGAAACCGGACTGGAACGCCTGTACGGCCCGGGAAAGTCGGCGCTCGAACGCATCGTTGAGGATATCGGGGGCGCTGAACCAGACAACGGAAGCGCCGCCGAAGACGACATCGAACATCTCAAGGATGCCGCGCTCGAAGCGCCCGTCATCCGTCTGGTCAACCAGATTATCAGTGACGCGGTACAACAACGCGCATCGGATATTCATATCGAGCCTTTCCGCGACAGCTTGAAGGTGCGTTACCGCATCGATGGCTTGTTGCAGGAAATTTCACCGCCGCCCCTGCGTCTGGCGCGGGTTATCATCTCCAGAATCAAGATCCTTGCGGGGTTGAACATCGCGGAGCGGCGCTTACCGCAGGATGGTCGTGTCAGGCTACGGGTGTCCGGCCGCCAGCTCGATCTACGCGTATCCAGCCTGCCGACGACTCATGGCGAAAGCGTCGTCATCCGCCTGTTGGACGACAGCAGTGCGACCCAGGAGCTCCCCAGCCTTGGCCTCTTGCCTCACGATGAAGGCATCTTCCGCCGGAACCTGAAAGCGCCTTATGGCATGATCATCGTGACCGGCCCGACGGGAAGCGGCAAAACCACGACGCTCGGTGCGGCATTGCGGCTGCTCAACGAGCCACACCGCAAGATTCTGACCGCCGAAGACCCCATCGAGTATCAGATACCCGGCATCAATCAGGTTCAGGTAAAACCGGCGATCGGAATGACCTTCGCAAATGCCCTTCGAGCCTTCGTACGCCAGGACCCCGACGTGATCATGGTCGGTGAGATGCGCGACGGCGAAACGGCGGAGATGGCCGTTCACGCGGCACTGACCGGTCACCTTCTGCTGACCACGCTTCATACCAACAACGCAGCGGGCGCGATCACCCGACTGGTGGACATGGGTGTCGATTCCTTCCTCATTGCCTCGACGCTCCGCCTGTTGATCGGTCAGCGGTTGGTGCGAGTCCTATGCCCGGAGTGCAGCAGATCCGTCAAAGCGGGGCCGCAAATATTGGAAGAGTTTCGTCGTGCCGGGCTGACGGTCGCTCCGGACGGCTTTGCCATTTTCGAGCCGGTCGGTTGCGATAGCTGTCAAGGTAACGGCTTCATCGGGCGCAAAGCCATTTTTGAACTTCTGGAGGTTGATGAAACCATTCAGCGCCTGATCACGCCGGGCGTCACCACCAACGCTTTGCAGCGTGCCGCCCGCGACAATGGCATGACGACGATGCTGCAGGACGGCCTGGAAAAATGCCGCCAGGGTGTCACGACGATTGAAGAAGTCCGGCGCGTCACGGAAGACATGTAGCCGCCGGAAAGGCCGGATAAGCAAGTACAGAATTTTGGGAGAAACCGAGACGTGCCGCTGTTCCGTTATCAAGCCATCGACCCCACGGGCGCCCTCATAAAGGGTGAGATGGAGGCACGTGACGGCGGCACGGTGATCCAGCGGCTCCAAGACCAGGGCCACATGCCGGTCGAGGCGGAACAGGTGCTTCAGCCGGACAGCCCGCGCTCCGGCGGCCTTGGGCTGTCCCTTCCCTTCCGGCGCGGCCGGGTGAAGCGTCAAGATGTGACCCTGTTCACTCGCGAGTTGGCCATGCTTCTCAAAGCCGGCGTTGCGCTGGAACGTGCCCTGGCGATCCTTTCCCAAGACGTTGGCGGCGCAAGCTTGGGACGCCTCGTACAAGGTTTGCGTAGAGACATTACCGAAGGCGATTCCTTTAGCGAAGCGCTTGCCAACAATCCGCGGAGCTTCCCACCGATCTTCGTGAACATGGTGACTGCGGCCGAGGCTTCCGGGACCCTGGAACTGGTGCTGGACCGTCTGGCGGACTACCGGGAACGGGCCGAACGGCTCCGTGAGACCGTGATCGGCGCGATGCTTTACCCGGCAATTTTGATTACCGCCTCGATAGTGTCCTTGATTTTGTTGTTGGTTCTGGTGGTGCCTCAATTCGAGCAGATCTTCGAGAATGCAGGCGCGGCACTCCCGCTGGCGACGCGCGTCGTCATCGGTATTGCCCGCACACTGGAATCCCAAGGCTTGGTGATGCTGCTCGTGTTGCTCGGCGCCTTGCTGGCGTTGAATCAAGCACTGCGGCTTCCCGGTTTTCACCTGTGGTGGGATCAGAACCTGCTACGTCTGCCGCTTCTGGGCGCGCTCTTACGCCAGTTGCTGGCGGCGCGCTTTTGCAGAACCTTCGGCACGTTGCTGGCGAACGGCGTCGATCTGCCGCTGGCCTTGGAGTTGTCACGCGACGTTGCCAGCAACCGCCATGCAGTGGAGGTCATCGACGAGGTAATTCTCGCGGTGCGCCAGGGCCAGGGCTTGGCGCAACCGATGCATGAAGCGGACATATTACCGGGGATGGCTGTACAGATGCTTCGCGTAGGCGAGGAGACCGGTAACCTCGCACCCACTGCATTGCACGTTGCCGACGTCTACGAACGAAAAGTGGAGCAATCTCTCCGGCGCTTGTTCACCATCCTGGAACCGGCACTGATCATTGGTGTTGGATTGCTCATTGCTGGCATTATCGTTTCAATCTTGCTAGCCGTCGTAAGCGTCAACGACCTCGCATTCTGATTCGAACTGGCAGAGGGGCCATGAAGGTGTTTAGAAGAAGAAGAAACCAAAACGACCACACGGCACACCGCCGCAAACTCGGCCTCCAAGCAGGTTTTACCCTGATCGAACTGCTCGTGGTGCTGGTCATTCTCGGTTTGCTCGCCGGTCTTGTCGGCCCCCGTATCCTGGCACAGCTCGGCGGCGCGAAATCAAAAACCGCGAAGGTCCAGATCGAGAATTTTGCAACGGCCCTCGACCTCTATCGTTTGGATATCGGCAGCTACCCCACGACGGACCAAGGCCTGGAGGCATTGGTTCGCGCGCCCGGCGGCGTGGACGGCTGGAACGGCCCTTACCTGAGTAAGGCTGAGGTTCCCTTGGATCCCTGGAAGAACCCATTCCAGTACAACCAACCGGGGGAGAATGCACCTTTCGACCTCTATTCGCTGGGCGCCGACAATCAGGAAGGCGGCGATGGCGAGAACGCGGATATCACGCTGCAGCAGTAAACCCCGGCGTCACAGGGACGGACAACGCGGCTTCACGCTGCTCGAACTGCTTTTGGTTCTGACGATTTTGGGCCTTTCATTGGCCGTGCTCAGCCCGATGTTGGGTGCTGGCAGCCGGGGCCTGGGTTTGGAGCGCGGCGGGCTGGAGCTGGCGTCGGCCCTACGGCAAACGCGGCGTGAGGCCGTTACCACCGTTTCCGAACGCGTACTGTTAATGGACCTATCAAGCGGCACCTATCGGACGGATTCCGGTAGTCTGCAACGGGACTTTCCCGCAAATAGCGATATAACGGTGGAGGCCGCAGGCAGCGAGCAGTTGGAAGAATCCTTAATGGGTATTCGGTTTTTTCCCACTGGGGCTTCGACCGGCGGCAGCATTCTCGTCAAGCAGGCCGATAGAAGTCTTTCCGTTACTGTCGATTGGCTGACTGGCAGGGTGGCTATCCATGGCCCCGAGTAAGCCAATGCCCCTGCACAAACCGGCAAAACGACACGAGGGCGGCTTCACGCTCGTCGAGGTGCTGGTAGCATTGGCCGTGACGGGATTGGTTCTCGCCAGCCTGATGCAGGCCTATGCCTCCGGCCTCAGAACGCTGAGCGGAGCCGACTACCGTCAAACCGCTGCATTGATAGCGGCTTCCCTGCTGGACGAATCCGCGACCATCGAACTGAAGCCCGGGCAAGAAAGCGGAAAAATCATGGGTTATGCCTGGGAGCGCGAGGTCGCGGAGGTAACCCCGGAAGGATGGTTTTCCAGAGCAGAAACCGATTGGCAGCCTTTCAGCGTGATCATTACCGTTACGAAGGATGACCGGCCGCCTGTGCGCCTGGAGACATTGCGTCTGGGAGTGGCGCGATGAACGACAGGAGGAAGCAAAATTCGGTACGGCAATTGGCGCAGAGCAATGACAGAAGCGCCGGTTTTACACTGCTTGAGCTGCTAATCGCCTTGACGCTTTCCGGTTTGATTTTGGCTGGTTTGGGGGCGGGCTTGCGTATTGTTAGCAGCTCCTGGGATCGCGGCGCAGCCCTCACGGAGCGGCACGAAACTATCGGTATGACGCAGGATTTTCTGCGTCGCGAATTCAGCCGTTTGCAGTGGCTATACTGGGGCGCCGGTGATGAGCGACGCTTGGCCTTCGAAGGTGAGCGACGACGTTTGCGTTACATCGTTGCCGAGCCGCCCTATCCCGACCTGCCGGGTCTGTATGCCATTGAGTTGGCTTTGGTAAGGGCGCCGGGCGGCGGCGAGCGTCTGCTTCGCAGACGGGCGCGCTTCCATCCCGAAGAACGTGACTTCGACGACCTGGAGTTCACGGACGACGTGGTTCTTCTGGAAGATGCGCTCGGTCTGCAATTCGCCTTCGCTCCGGAAAACAACGGCACGACTTGGCGCGGCCAGTGGTCTGACGGCGAAAGGCTTCCCAGGCTTGTTTCTCTGGCACCCGGTGCCAGCGCTGGGGACGACCTTTTCTGGCCACCGCTTTGGCTGCGCCCCGCCGCCGAAATCGCCGGTGGTTGTGAATTAGCGGAAGCAGCGGCGGGCGTTTGCAAAGGACCTGAAGTCACGGAAACCAGTCCTGCCAGCGACCCGGACCGTGCCCCCGATGGCGGTGGCATCGTCGAGGGGGGCGAAAGATGACCCGAAGTTCCACAAACAATGCGCAGTCGGGTGTCATTCTGATCGCCGTCCTCTGGATCACGACCTTGCTGGCATTGCTGGTAGCGGGCTTCACCTCCGCGGTCCTGGGAGACGCCAGAGAAGTCGCCAATCGCGCCGATCTTGTTCGCGTTCAGGCGTTGGCCGAAGCGGGCGTGGCCCGCGCGTCCCTGGGTCTGCTGGAGAACCTGGAGGAGGATCGCTGGGTTGCCGATGGTCGCCAATACGACTTCACGGTCGACGGTCTCGAAGTAACTATATCCATCCTCGACGAAAACGGACGCATCGACCTTAACAAGGCCAACGAACCGCTGCTGCAAAGCTTGATTGCCCGAGTTGACATCGAACAGGAGGAACGCGACGCCCTTCTGGCCGCTATCCTTGATTGGCGGGACAGCGATGATGCGAAGCTGGTGCTTGGCGCGGAAGACCGCGATTACAAACGCGAGGGCGCGCCACACGGCGCCGGTGACGCTCCTTTCGTCCATGTTAGCCAGCTCCGCAACGTCCTGGGTGTGACTGAAGATGTTTATGACGCAATGCTGCCGGTAATCACGATCAACAGTCGAAGCGGTCGATTGAACCCCATTACCGCCACACGCGACACCCTGAACCTTCTGCCTGGAGTCGATGCGGGAGTTCTGGAAACGCTCTTTGCCCTCCGCGCAGAGGTGCCGGTTGACGTTGCGGCGGTACGCGCCACGCTCGCAGGTGATACCGCCCTGCTGGATTTCAACAGCGGACCGATCTTCACCGTGACGATCATGGGCGAGTTGGAGAGTGGACTTAACTTCAGCCGTGAAGCCGTGATTTGGCTTCAACCTGACGACAAGGCCGCCTATCGTATAGTGGAATGGAGGGAGCCGCAGATTCCAGCCTCGCTGCTGGAGGACTGGGCGACACTCCGCGAAGAACGGGCGCGGGATTTAAGCCCGACCGCAGAATCCACTGGGGGCACCAAGGAAAGCGGATGAACATGACCGCAAGCAGCCACATGGAACGTAATGCAAGTCGACGGGATGGTTCATCTTCCGGGTTGGCTGCCTGGTGGTGGGACAGGCTTGCGGGCCTGCTGCAAAGGGCTCTGCCGGGCCGCCGCCAACAGCGCGTGATCCTGCAGGAAGCAGACGACCAACTGGTGATCGTTGCCGAAGGCGGCAAGACCGGCGATCCGAAACAGATATCACTTCGCCAACAGCCGCAGGCCATTGCTTCCGAGTTGCGCCAGCATCTAAAGGCGCTACGTGCTTCGCAGTCGGTTATCGTCGGGCGGCTCAGTGCTGACCACGCGATACAGCGGATCGTGGAATTGCCGCGCGCCGCTGAGGCGAATCCCCGCGCGGTTTTGCTCCACCAGATCGACCGCCTGACGCCCTGGCCTGCCAATCACTGTAGCTTTGATGTCGAATCGCTCGGCTACAGCGAGGACGGCCGAAGCCTCCGCCTACGCCTTACCGCAGCCTCTAAACCAGCGGTGACAACGCTCCATCAAAAGCTGACATCATGGGGATTGCGCCCGAACGCAATAGACGCTGAAGGGCTCGTTTCCAACGGCGGTCACCAGATCAATCTCCTGCCCCATGATCTGGAAGCCTTTCAGCATCCCCGACGACTTCTGAACACCCTTGGCCTGCTTGCGCTGCTAACCGGCGTGGGTTTGCTGGGGTTCCAAGCTTATCTGCTCTACGAACAACAAGAGCACCTCGACACAATACAGGCTCGGTTGGAAGCGCTTGAACCACAGCGCATCGCAACCCGCGATGTTGCGGATCAAGTCATCAAGCTGCGTGAACAGCGATCGTTTCTCTACAATCGAAAGCTCCAAGCGCCCTCCTCGACCTTGTTGCTTGAACGCCTGAGCGCGTTGTTGCCCAAGGATGTTTGGCTCGAACAGATGCGGGTTGAAGGTGAAAAGGTATATCTGGTCGGCAATGCCGACCGGGCCTCGGACCTGATCGCACTGATCGAAAGCTCACCCTCATTCACACGCGCGGGATTCACCGCCTCAACTCGTAGAGATGCAAAAAGCGGCAAGGAGCGTTTCCAGATCGAAGCGGGATTCGACGAGCGCATGGGGAGCAAGCCATGAGCAGCCTCGGCCGCTTGCCCGGTTGGCAGCAAGACCTGTTAGCGCTGCTGTTACTTGGTATGTTGCTTGCCGGTTTTGCCGCGGCCTTTCTTGAACTGCGCGATACCACAAGGGACTTGCGAGCCAAGGCGGATGCCACAGGCCGATCGATCCCCAAGGTCGAGCTATTTATCGACTCGCGCCAAGCGCTGGAGGACCTGCGCCAGACACTGGAAACGGACGGTAGCGATAAGGCCAGTCTACTGTTGGCACGCAGCCCGAACCTCGCTGGCGCCGAACTGCAGCAGCGTCTCAACACGATCATCGAGAACAGGGGCGGACGCGTCGATACTTCGCTCGTCCTTGCCCAGAACGATGACGGTCGGTTCCAGCGAATTACCGTGCGCGTCAACGCAGCCTTGGATGTCGCCCAACTACAAGGCGTTTTATGGGAGATCGAAAGCGGCGAACCGCTGCTCTTTGTCGAGGAAATGGCAATCCAGCCGACGAAGACCCGGCGTGATCAACAAGCCCGCAACCAGCGCCCCAATCTACAGGTCTCGCTGACGGTTCACGCTTTTATCAGCACGGTGGAGGCTAGTGATGGGTAATCGCCGTCTGTTGCTTCTTGGCGCCGTGGCTTCCGTTTTGGCCCTTCTCTACTACTGGGACATCCAAACCCGTGACGACGAGATAATCCGCGCCGTTCACTCCGACCGACTATCGTCGGATACCATCTCGATAACGGAGGACAGCGCCCCGACAACCAAAACCTTGCCTGGCCTAGCGGTCGACGATGCCCTATTGCCACCGCTCACGGGAAACCCCTTGGCCGGGCTCAAGCTGTCGGATTTGCAAGCCACCCGAAATAGACCTCTTTTTACGCCTTCCCGCCGGGCCCCTCGTCCCGCCACGAACGCCAATGCCAACAATTCGGCGTCATCGTCAACCCAGCCTGCCGGCCCTGAAACCAAGCAAACGCCGGACCCGGAGGAAGCGGCCAAAGCCGGTCAGTTCGTTTTGATGGGCGTTGTCAAAGGCGATAGCGAGCGACTGGCGCTGCTGCGCCACAAAGCAACCGGCGAGCTATTGCGATTGCGTGAAGGCGATATCTTCGACGGCTGGTCACTGGATTCCCTGGAAAGCGACAGAGTGCACCTGAGCAAGGGCGGCTTGCAGGAGGTCATCGTCCTGTTTCAGGAGGACGAGTCAGGCTGATACCAGCGTCGCACAGGCCTAAACCTGGAGATTTTGCCGATTCTGGGTTAGGCTCTGTTTACATACGCGAGACACAAACAAAACAACGAACAAGGGCAACCGTCCCAGGACCTTGCAACCTTGTCGCTTTTTGGGGGCCGGAATGGGTGACTTCACACGATCAGTGGGCTGTTGGCGACTCCTTGCCTGTGGCGCAGTGTTCTTCACGCTAGCCCAGGTTGCCGAGGTGCGCGGCGAAGTTCGGTTCGCCGTCCCGGAGGCGCGTAACACAGCCATCGCAATCAAACTCAAGGACGTCAAGCTGGATGAGTTCCTAACCAGCCTAACCGAGCGATTCGGGATCGATGTTCAAATTAGGAGCGCGCTCTCGGCGGGCAATTTGAACGGCGCCTTCAATGGCCGCTTGTCCGAGTTGTTGCCTCGTATCCTGCGCGGCCATGATTACCTGCTCGTGCGCGGTCAGCAGGGTTTACCCGGGTCAGATGGCATAGAGCGCATCGTGCTGTTGAAGTCGGCAAAGGGTAACAATGCCGGATTGATTTCTCGAACGTCGCAAGCACAACGACCCGGTGACGCAGTGCGAAGTCTCAACCATCTGGTACCAGCACAAACGGCGACAGCCACTAGCGGAGCGGAAACGGCAAGCAAGGATCGCCCCTCGGCCCCAAGCGGCGACCTGCAGCACGCTTTCGAAATGGGATTAAGTCCGGAGAACGCAGGCGATCCCAACCGCACAAACTCTTACGCCTCGGAAGAAGAACAGGCACAAGCTCTCGTCCAACAAGCGCGAGAGCAAGTCAACCGGATTGCCGATCGGATGCACCAGGTATGTGTCGCATCGGGGCGCTGCGACAAAGTGCCGGAAAAATGAGATACGAGGTCAGTTATTGCTTCGTCCCAAACGGCGAAGAATGTCTTCACGCTGCTGCTCGGCGCGCTGAAGCATTTCGGGCGTCAACGGCGTTGCTGGACCACCCCGTACATTCGTCGGACCGCCGCGGCTGTCCGTCGGGCCGCCAATGATCTGCGATCTTGCCCCAGCCTCACGAACACTGGCTGTCACTGGCGCCGAATCGTTGACCGCGGGCAAGGGGTCCTGACCGGCGCCAACGCCGCCATTCAACACGATAACCTTATAGAGCCGGGATTGCCCACTGTCGTCCCGGCGGCTTCTCAGCATCAGATTGTAGCTTGGCAAAAGTCTCGGCAGTAGGTCGCCGATACGACCCGTCATGCGCAGATTGACCGGCTCTTCGACTGGCGGTGACTCCGGTAAGCTTACGTCGAATCCGACCTGTTCCGATAAAGCGCGGAGAACCTCTAGCGGCGTTGCCGCTTCCGCACTCACCGACAGGCGATCCGCTTCCAAGCTCTCGATTTCGATCCGTTCGCTTGCCAACCCGGCGGAAAACGCCAAAACCATCAATGCGCAACCGGCGCCCAATGTCCTGAGCAACGTTGTCGGTCCAAGGTTCATCATCCGATGAGTTTAGCAGGAGGAAGGCCCTCCGGTCACGGAACTTGCGCCTTTGCGGGGCTAAGCTTCCCCAAAGAGAAAGGCCAAGAGAGCAAAGCGGCGACCTTTGCGCATGGCCATCACTTCATGCAGTAGCGAGCAGGAGAACACGATCGCCGCCCCTGTAGGTGTCTTGTAGGTCGCCTCCCCAAACTCGGCGAAACGAAGCTCCGCCCCTTCATAATCTTCCGCGTTCAGATTGATCGTTACGGCAAAGCGCCTATGGGCCACCATGGGCAATGTATTGTCCCGGTGTCCATGACGCGACGCCTGACCTGGCCCTTCATAACAAGCGATGCGATAGCGCTCGTGCCCGGTAACTTTGTAGTGGTAGGCCTTTTTGATTTCCGGCAGCAATCGGCGAGCGATACGCTCGTCGATGAAAGCATTGCTCTTGGGTGAACAGATCCAGTGATCCGTCCGATCCGAACGCCCATAATCGGGTACTTTCATCTTACAGTCGGTTGTTCTGCCCTGCAGCCGGTTGTGCCCTGGCTCCACATACTCATGCCCATCGTTCTCGTAGATGCCAATCAGTTTCCGACAGTCAGCCCTGCTGAGAACATCTGGAACAATCAACGCGGGGGGGTGGATCGGCAATGCCACGCTTGAGCGCCGCAGCTCCACGCGGCCTTCGATTTCCGCCATGACATCAGACAGCGTGTCGGTCGCATGCCCGGCCCACCAGGATGCAAGTATCCGTTGGTTGGGACCTATCACCAGCACCAAGACACTGTCTCCCTTGATCTTGTCCCCTGCTAAGTCGAAGCCCGCCGCCTGAAAAACCTTACTCTCCGGATCGTGCAGACGTTCGAACGGCAAATCCGCGTGTGCCTTTGAGCCGGGAACAACGTTGAAGGACAGCACCGACAAAGCGAGAAGCCGATCTCGCAACGCTGCCAACTCGGCGAGGACCGGCTGTACCTTTGGCCGGGAAGGGTCGCCGCTTAAAACCAACAGGTAAAATCTGCCCGCATCCGCATCGCCATGCGGGTCGAAAGAGCTGCCGTCGCCACGCTGTAGACGCCAGCGCGGCATCAAGTCTCCAGGCTCAAGCTTGGTCCCGGGTGCGGTTTTTCTATTGCTGCGAGTCATAGTCAATGGGGCCTCTTAACGGGCTGAAACAGGAATGCACAATAGAGCAAATGTACCCTGTTCGGAGAAGGGCAAAAAAAGCGGCTGCCGTTTAAGGCAGCCGCTGAAGTTCCGATGCTCTTCTCACGATCAGCCCTCTTTCCGTCAAAACGGACCCAGAGTACTGGAATCGCGTGCCAGGTAACGCACGACCCAAGATCGACTACTTGCTTTCTCAATCGGGAGGATAGGAAAGCAAACTGGCCTGAAAAATAAACCACTTTTCCTATGGCAAAATCCAGGGAAAACTGTTTGGAAAGGTAAGAAATCTCAACGAGTCAATCGCAACTGCTGTTGCGGACTTCGGCCAACTCCCTGGCCGTCTGCATGACCATGCGCGCCCAGCGATCTGTCATAGCAACGGTATCACGCACGCCTGTCGCCGAAGAGCAGACCGACGTGCGATTGCCGACCCGCTCCACGACTACAGTACCTTGCTCTTGCAATGCCAAAACCTTGCGGCGCACGGTAGGGCGGGAGATTCCGGTGATAGCCGCGATGGTTGAAATATCTACCGGCGCATTGTTCATGCGGCCGAGCCCGACAGCCATCAAAACATAGGTGGTCTCAAGATCGCCGAACTGTTCTTCGAAGAGCGCGCGGGTCCGCAGCCAAAGTCGAGAAAGCAAGAGTCGCTGGGCGTCATCGGGGCTTCTATATATTACATCATCTGAAACCTCGGTATTCTCGGACTCTCCGTTATCTCGCATGTTTTCCCCATTTTAATATCATTTAACAATAGCGGTACTATAGCAGGTCGCGATGTACCGACAAGCCAGCAACAGCGTAAGAATCCTAATTTTGCAATTAATTACCGTAAAAAGCCAAATCGCATGGTCGAGCCCTTCAATGGCGTGGCTCGGCAAACTGCAAATCACAGGGCACGAATATCAGAAAAGAGACCCTTGGTCGGGATCGTCGGTTGATCTGCCTATTGCTTTGTGCGGCGACCCCTCGCCTCCATCCGGGTCCTCATCGCTCATTTCGGCAGTGGCATCTTCGGGTGCATCCAACAGCCCTGCCCCGTCGTTCGTCACTTTGTTCACGCGGCTGGAAACAGGGCGTGCGACCCAAGCCTCCTCGGCCGCCGGACGAAGGAGTTGTTGCAGATCAGCAGAACCGCTGGTCGGCCGCAACCACTGATCACAAGCTTCCTGCCCTTCCAAAATCACCGGCATCCGATGATGGACCGGACGCAGGACGTCGTTAGCCCCGGTGGTCACGATGCTGCAGGTTTCCAAAGTAGCCGCTTGCTCTTTTTCTTCCCAGCTTTCCCAAAGTCCAGCGAAGGCGAAGGGTGCTAGATCGCGGCGCTGGATGACGTAGGGTTGTTTCGTGCCGTCTTCGCGCTTCTGCCATTCATAAAAGCCATCTGCAAGAATGAGGCAACGGCGATACCGAAAAGCCGCACGGAATGCAGGCTTCTCTGCCAAGGTTTCAGCGCGGGCATTGATCATGCGCGCGCCTATATCACGGCTCTTCGCCCAAAACGGTACCAACCCCCAACGCAACAAAGCCAGGTGATGTCCCGCAAGCTCCGGATCGGATCGGACGACCGCAACTGACTGGGTTGGCGCGATGTTGTATCGAGGTGCAAGATTAGGGCGCTCGGGAAACCCGAACAGACGACCCAGGCTTTCGACCGGCGAAGTAAGAAGAAAACGACCGCACATAAGTCTGAAGGCTAGAGAAACTGCGGTAATCCGCAAGCCCTTGACGCCGGCTGCCAATCAAAGTTCAATGTTCATGATATGTTCGCATCGACAAAAAACGGTCATATCCGCTACATTTAGGGTCATACGGTTTTGTGATCGCAATATATTGTGCACAATCCATCCATTCCACAGCTGTGGACGAGGGGAGACGAGCGATGGAGAATTCGGCAGTTTACCGGCAAAACGACGGCTTTGAAGGCGCAGATGCGCCTGTGGAAAACCACAAATCCGGCGGTCTGCCTGGAACCGAATCCCCCTCCAAAGCGCCTGTCGAATCCCGTGCCGAATCCCCGGTCGATGCTTCTGAGGAGTTGCAAAACGGATTTGTTGCGCCGGAAGGCGACCTATTCCATGAAACCCGAATCCGGGACGTATTCCAGAACGAGCGCGGCATCGTCGTGCGCATGGACCGAAGCCGTGATGCCAAGTTGACGGCCTTTGGAAAGGCGACGCTGACCGACCGTTATCTTATGCCCGGCGAATCCTATCAGGATCTTTTTGCACGAGTCTCCGCTCACTTCGCAGACGACAGCGCGCATGCGCAACGTGTCTACGACTACATGTCGAATCTTTGGTTCATGCCTGCAACGCCGGTGCTGTCTAACGGCGGCACGAACCGGGGCCTGCCGATCTCCTGTTTCCTCAATGAGGCGAACGATTCGTTGGAAGGTATCGTCGGTCTTTGGAACGAGAACGTTTGGTTAGCAGCGCGCGGCGGCGGCATCGGCAGCTATTGGGGCAATCTGCGCTCCATCGGCGAAAAGGTCGGACGCAACGGGAAAACCTCCGGCGTGATTCCTTTCATCCGGGTCATGGATTCGTTGACACTGGCCATTTCTCAGGGATCGCTACGGCGCGGCTCCGCGGCTTGTTACATCCCCATCTCGCATCCTGAGATTGAGGAGTTCATCGAGATGCGCCGTCCGACCGGCGGTGACCCCAATCGTAAGGCGTTGAACCTGCACCATGGAATTGTCATTTCCGACGCCTTCATGCGCGCGGTCGAGAACGACGAGGAATGGGCGCTAACCAGCCCCGCCGACAGCCACGTTGTTCGCAAGGTCAAGGCCCGCGCTTTATGGGTTCGGTTGCTGACAGCCCGTATTGAAACCGGCGAGCCCTACATTCTTTACGGCGACCACGTGAATCGGGCCATTCCCGAACATCAGAAGCTGGCTGGCCTGTCCGTCAAAATGTCGAACCTCTGTAGCGAGATCACGCTACCCACCGGCCTCGACCACAGGGGTGAGCAGCGCACGGCGGTTTGCTGCCTGTCGTCGCTCAATCTGGAGACTTATGATGAGTGGGAAAACGAAGAAGGCTTGATCGAGGATGTCATGCGGTTCCTCGACAATGTGCTTTCGGACTTCATCGCCCGCGCGCCCGAATCGATGGCCCGCGCCCGCTATTCAGCGATGCGCGAACGCTCCGTCGGGCTAGGCGTGATGGGCTTCCACTCCTTCCTGCAGGCACGTAGGATTCCTCTGGAAGGCGTGATGGCAAAGGTCTGGAACAAGAAGGTTTTCGAGAAAGTTCGCAAGGAAGCCGATGCCGCCAGCATAAAGCTCGCAGATGAGCGCGGCGCTTGCCCCGACGCTGCGGAGTTTGGCATCAAGGAACGCTTCTCCAACAAAATGGCGATTGCACCCACCGCTTCGATCTCGATCATTTGCGGAGGGGCGTCTCCAGGTATAGAGCCTTTTGCCGCCAATGCCTTTACACACAAAACCCTGTCCGGGTCATTCGCCGTGCGGAACAAGCACCTCGAAGAGTTGCTGGAGGAAAAAGGTCTTAACGACGACCAGACCTGGAGCTCGATCACCATCAACGAAGGGTCCGTGCAGCACCTCGATTTCTTGACGCAAGACGAGAAGGACTGCTTCAAGACCGCCTTCGAGTTGGATCAGCGCTGGCTCATTGAATTGGCTGCGGACCGGGCACCCTTCGTATGCCAGGCGCAGTCCCTGAACGTGTTCCTTCCTGCCGACGTGCATAAGCGCGATCTGCACCAGATCCACTTCCAGGCCTGGAAGAAGGGTGTGAAGTCGCTCTACTACTGCCGCTCCAAGTCGTTGCAGCGGGCGGAAAGCTCTATGGGCGACAAGGCGGGCGACAAGACCGCGCTGCCTTTCTTGGGCAAGGTCAACAGCGCCGACCGGCCGGTTGTTGAGACCGTCGCCGCCAGTACCGATTACGAGGAATGCCTGAGCTGTCAGTGAAGATCGCGCGCGCCACGGCGCGGACCTTAGATCACCAATTTGAAGAGAAGACCGACAATGTCGCTGCTTGACGCCGATCCGATTTATAAGCCTTTCAACTATCCCTGGGCCTACGAGGCCTGGCTCCAGCAACAGCGCATTCACTGGCTGCCCGAGGAAGTGCCGCTGGCCGACGACGTAAAGGACTGGCAATACACGCTGAATGATGCGGAACGCAATCTGCTCAGCCAGATTTTTCGTTTCTTCACCCAGTCCGATGTCGAGGTGAACAACTGCTACATGAAGCATTACGCGCGGGTCTTCAAACCCACCGAAGTGCAAATGATGCTAGCGGCTTTCTCCAACATGGAAACGGTTCACATCGCGGCCTACTCCCACCTTCTCGACACCATCGGGATGCCGGAAACGGAGTACTCTTCCTTCCTGAAATACAAAGAAATGAAGGATAAGTACGACTACTTCCAGCAGTTCGGTGTAGAAACCAAGGAAGACATCGCCAAGACATTGGCTGTGTTCGGTGCTTTCACCGAGGGGCTTCAGCTCTTCGCTTCCTTTGCCATCCTGATGAACTTCCCACGCTTCAACAAAATGAAGGGCATGGGTCAAATCATCTCCTGGTCGGTGCGTGACGAGACACTGCACACCCACTCCATCATCCGACTTTTCCGCACCTTCATGAGCGAGAATCCGGAGGTCTGGAGCGAAACCCTCGAAAGCGATCTTTACAAATGCTGCGAGACCATCGTGACCCACGAGGACGCCTTTATCGATCTCGCCTTCGAACAGGGCGCCATCGAAGGGCTGACCGGCGAAGAAGTTAAACGCTACATTCGCCATATTGCCGACCGGCGCCTAGGTCAGCTCGGCCTGCAGCCGCTTTTTCATGCAGAGAAAAATCCCCTCCCCTGGCTGGACGCAATTCTCAACGGCGTTGAACACACCAACTTCTTCGAGAATCGCGCCACCGAATACTCCAAGGCCGCAACGCAAGGGAGCTGGGAAGAGGCTTTCGCCTGATCGCTTCGTGGTTTCTTATTGACCAGAGAAAGCAAAAAGGGCCGACCCCTGATAGGAGCCGGCCCTTAGTTTTTGGTGAACGTGAGAATCCCAATGCTGGTCATTGAGCCAGATGCTTTTCGATGGAATCCGTTTCCGGGGGAATACCTTCAGATCACGGCATCAACGACCAGCGGTTATTGTAACGCGGGTAGCTGCCAAGATACTCGGAATCTTTGTATAGATTTGTAACACCCCGCTACTCCGCAGTTGCAACGAGGCCTTCATCGGTGTGCGGCTAAGCGCTGCGACCTTAAGCGACAAGATGCACCTGATAGCTTTAGAAGCGCACCCGCCCTTCCACCATTATGGCATGAGATTGCGCTCGCTGCGTGTCAAGCTCGGCAGGCCCTGTTCCCGACAGCTTAATGTCCGGCATTCCGAAGTTGCTGTACGAGTAGCCAAATTCGGTTGTGAAGGATCCAACCTCGTAATGGATCCCGGCGCCCAATGTGAAGCCAACATTTAATTTGCTGTCATCGAACTTAACTTGATCGTAAGGGCCCATCGTACCGGGGGTAAGACGGGCGAAGCCGTCTGTCTCGTCATAATTAAACTGGGTATTGGCGTCGGCGAATACCTTCAACCCGGGAACGATGTCGGGACTCAAGACCTGCACGCCCAAATCAACGCCCCAACTCATAGTGTCCAGCTTGCTATCGTATTGGAACGGGAAGGTCATACCGTTCGTATAGGCGGAAAACATCTCCTGCACTTTGATGTTTCCATAGCTCAGATTTATCGAAGGCTTGACGAGTCCATCTGGCGATCCATGGGCCGACGGCATGAAGTCGAACCCCAAGTAAGTCGATAATCCCAACGTAAAATCGTAATAATCCATTTCGGACATGTAATTTACGTTGTAAAGATCACCGAAGCCCGGCGCCGTGATAAATCCATTCCCGATGGGGCTAATGATCCCAAGCTGGTATCCCATTGCCGAGATACTCTGCGCCTCGAAATTATACTTATGATCGCTCGTTATGATTCCGAAATGCCCCAGGGTGTGAATACCCCAAAGATTCAGCCATGCAGCCAGCCCAAAGTGGAACTTGCTGTACTCATCGTCGATGTCGGGTACGCCAAAACTGCGATCCGTGACCGTACCGCCCAGCTCCAAGCGCAAAAATTGGGAACTCGGGCGCCAGACCCAACCGAACCCGGCACCTGCGTCGACTTGGACGCTGTAATCGTCATCTGGTGCCCCAGTGTGAAAAGCCGTTGCTTGCCCTGCGAACAGAGAAATCACGGGAATTGCAATTAGTGCCAACAAACGTCTCATCATGGCCCCCCGTTATTACTTTTTTTATCTATATTTTATTATTTTATTATAATCGGTGGATGATCAAGAACGGGTTATTTGTACTTTTTTGTACTTACCTCCAGCAAACCACCTAGCGCATTGATATTTGGCGCACCCCCTCCCCATCGATACCGCTCATGAAACATCCTCCCGGAAGATGATGGTTTTCCGCCAATCCCGAATTTTTCCGGCGAGCCTGTCATTCATCACGTGATGCAAGCTCTATGAAAGCAGTGGGGCTTCTTGCTAAGCTGGTCATACCAATTGAAAAACCCCTGCTGAGACAGCAGGATAAGCGGAGCCTAGCGCCTCACTGGACCTGCGGGCTCGGCAACCTATCCAAGACAACGGCAGGAACGACAAAGACCATGACGATAAGACCAGACCCACGCTTCACCACGATCGAGCGCGAGCGCGTCGCCGATCGCGTTGCCGAGGAGCTCAAACGCCTGATCACAGGAGGCAAGCTTGCCCCGGGTGAGCGCCTGCCTGGAGAACGTCAGCTAGCTGATATGATGGGCGTGTCTCGGGTCTCTGTCCGCGCGGCCTTGCAGCAATTAAAAACACAGGGCCTTGTCTTTGCCGTGCAAGGCGGTGGCACACGGATCATCGCCTCCGCCGAAGAGTTGGATAGTGCTCTCACCCACCTTGTCCAGGCCGATCTATCCAATCTGCGAGATCTGATGGAAATCCGCAGTCATCTGGAGGTCTGGGCCGCCGCCAAAGCGGCAGAGCGTGCCGATCCCGAGGATCTGGCACGCATGCACGATGCGCTGGAAATCATGTGTGACCCTACCCGGGAACCTCATCACAAGGCGGAAGACGACTATCAGTTTCACTTGTCCATCGCCAAGGCAGCAGGAAGCGCGGTCTATCTGCATCTGATGACAGTCTTGGGCGACGTAATGGAATCGATGCTGGAGTTTCACCGCTTCACTCTCTTGGGTACTGACGAAGAGGATAACCTTCTCTTGGAGCAGCACCGCAAAATCTGCACCTCGATAGAGCAAGGCGATCCGCAGGCCGCCGCCGCCGCGATGGCCGAACACTTGGATCACATCATTAGTTGCTACGCACAGGAAGAGCAGAAAGACGGCAAACCCTCCTCCCGGCGCCTGGCAGGCTGATAGAACATGAACATCGAAACTTCGAGGCCGCCGCAGCGCGGCGCGTTGGGTAGCACGCGAGCTTGGATCGTCTGGGGGATGGGCGCCCTCACCTTCACCTACGCCTTCGTGCAGAGGGTCAGCCCTAGCGTGATGATCGACCAATTGATGGCCGACCTGATGGTAAGCGGCGCCGTCCTGGGCAACCTCACGGCATTCTACTTCTATGCCTATGCGGGATTGCAGGTGCCCGTCGGCATGATGCTCGACCGTTTTGGGCCAAGGCGCATGATCGCCGCAGCCTTGTTGCTGGCTGCGGGCGGCAGCGTGATCTTCAGTCAAGCGACGACCGTGGAGGCTGCATACCTGGGCCGACTCTTGGTCGGCATCGGTGTTGCTTTTGGCTACGTCGGGTCGCTCAAGCTCGCGACGAACTGGTTTCCGCCCAGGCGGTTTGCTTTGTTATCCGGTCTCACAATGGCCTTTGGCATGCTTGGCGGCATTCTCGGACAAAGCCCGGTGGCCGCTTTGGTCGAGTTCACGAGTTGGCGGCAAAGCATGCTTATCCTGGGCATCATCGCTGCAATACTCGCCGTGATCTTCTGGTTAGTGGTACGCGACAACCCGATACGCGAGTACAGCGCTTCAACCGAACCGGGCCCCAGCCCTCTCAAAGGTCTCGGAATTATTCTATCCAAACGCCAGAACTGGCTGCTCGCTCTGACGTCGGCTGCCATGACGGCGCCATTGCTGGCGCTGGCTGGATTCTGGGGTGTTGCTTGGTTGATGCAGATACACGACCTCACACGGGCGGAAGCCTCCGCCGTCAGTTCCATGATGTTTATCGGTTGGGGCTTTGGTTCACCGACCGCTGGCTGGCTTTCCGACCGCTTTGGGCGGCCCAAGATCATCATGCAGTGCTTCATCGGGATAGCGCTCGTCAGTCTTTCGGCCATGCTCTATCTGCCGATACCGACGGCGGCCATACTGGTTCTGCTGGCAATCTCCGGCTTTACCCTGGGTGGCATGGTTACGGGCTTTGCGATGGCGCGGTACAGCAATCCTGTCTCGGTGACCGGCGCAGCTTACGCCTTTGTAAACATGGCGGTCACCGCGACCGGTGCGTTATTCCTGCCGTTGATTGGCTGGTTGCTTGATCTCAGCTGGGATGGGGTGATGCACGAAGGCGTTCGGATTTATGATGCCACGGGCTACACGCTCGGGTTTTCGGTGTTACCTGCCTTCTTGCTCATGGGATTGCTTGCTACCCTGTGGATCAAGGAGGATCGGATCGATGAATCCTGACCTATCCGAACCCAGGACGTTTCTGCGACAGCTGTTCGCCGAAGCATTGGCGGCGGCCGATCCGGGGAAGGTCGTCCCCGCACACCTGCCGTCTAAACCCAAGGGACGCACCGTCGTCGTGGGCGCGGGCAAGGCCGCCGCGGCAATGGGGAAAGCGGTTGAGGATGCTTGGCCAGGCCCGCTCGAGGGTCTTGTTGTAACGCGCTATGGTCATGCCGTCCCCTGTCGCCACATTGAGGTCGTCGAAGCCTCGCACCCCGTACCCGATGCCGCTGGGCGCGAGGCCGCACGGCGCATTCTAGATCTTGCGCAAGGCCTGGGCGCCGATGACCTTTTGCTCTGTCTCATATCCGGCGGTGGCTCCGCCCTACTCTCACTGCCTGCCGAGGGTTTGACGCTGGAAGATAAACAGGCGGTCAACAAGGCGCTCCTTCGCTGCGGCGCGGATATTTCCGAAATGAACTGTCTGCGCAAGCACCTCTCCGCGATCAAGGGCGGGCGTCTGGCCGCTGCCGCGCATCCGGCAAAAGTCGTCTCCCTGATCATCTCGGATGTGCCCGGTGACGACCCCGCAACCATCGCCAGCGGCCCAACCGTCGCGGATCCGACGAGTTTTTCCGACGCCCGCATAGTTCTGGAAAAATACGGCATCACGCCGCCAACCGCCGTGGCCGAACACATGGCATCAGGACAAGACGAGACGCCAAAGCCGGGCGACCCGCGGCTTGCCGGCTCTGAAGTTCGCATGATCGCGGCGCCGCAGGCTTCCCTCGAAGCGGCGGCTGCCTTTGCGCGCAAAATGGGCGTAACCCCCGTCATCCTCGGTGACTCTATCGAAGGGGAGGCGCGCGAGGTTGCAAAGGTCATGGCAGGCATTGCGATGCAGGTACGCAAACACGGTCAGCCAGCCGCAGCCCCCAGCGTCCTGCTTTCAGGGGGAGAAACGACTGTGACCCTGCGCGGCAGCGGTCGTGGCGGCCGCAATGCGGAATTCCTGCTGGCCTTGGCGGTTGCAACCCAATCAACGCCTGGCATCTATGGCTTCGCGGGCGATACGGACGGCATTGATGGGACCGAGGACAACGCAGGTGCGGTCTTTGGCCCCGACAGTTTGTCCCGTGCCGACGCAATGGGGCTTAGCGCCAAAGCCCTATTGGCCAACAACGATGGTTACGGTTTTTTCGAGACGCTCGGCGACCTGATAGTGACCGGGCCAACTCTTACGAATGTGAACGATTTTCGCGCTGTCCTTATTCTGCCAGAATAATAGGCTAAAGTAGGGTTATTCACCGCAAGCGTTCGCAGGGATGTCGAATCACCACCGCGATTGACGTCCTGGTGTCGCGAAACTGAGAAAGAGGCTGCACAGACCATGCGTCGAAACCGCAAAGCCAAAATTGTCGCGACCCTTGGACCAGCCTCGTCCGATGAGGCCATGATCCGGAAACTCTTCATGGCTGGCGTCGATGTCTTTCGGCTGAACTTCAGCCATGGCAGTCACGAAGAACACAAGGCACGCTTTGACATCATTCGAAGCCTTGAGAAGGAGACCGGTCGGCCCATTGCGATCCTGGCTGACCTACAGGGCCCGAAACTCCGCGTCGGCAAGATCAAGGATGGTTCCATGACCTTGAAGCGCGGCGACAAGGTTCGTCTCGACCTGAAGGCAAAGCTTGGCGAGGACGGTGTAATTCCCCTCCCCCACAAGGAAATTTTCGCAGCCCTAGCACCTAAGGCACCGGTCTTGATGGACGACGGCAACCTACGGCTGGAGGTCATTTCCTGCGACAACACCCATGCGATGGCAAAGGTGATAACGGGTGGCCCCCTGTCGAACCACAAGGGTGTCAATGTCCCCGGTGTCGTTATGCCGATCAGCCCTATCACGACGAAAGACCGCAAGGATTTGCGGTTCGCGCTGCAAATCGGTGTCGATTGGATTGCGCTCTCGTTTGTCCAGCGCCCCGAAGATGTTGCGGAAGCGCGGCGCCTGATTGCCGGGCGCGCCGCCATCATGATCAAGATCGAAAAGCCGCAGGCTGTCGAACGCCTTGAAGAACTGGTTGAGGTCGCAGACGCCGTCATGGTGGCGCGCGGCGATCTTGGCGTCGAGTTGCCGCCCGAAGACGTGCCTGATCGTCAGAAGGAGATCATCGAGGCCTGCCGCCTAGCAGGAAAACCGGTGGTGGTCGCGACACAGATGCTCGATTCGATGGTGGAATCGCCCGCCCCCACACGCGCCGAAGCCTCTGACGTGGCGACCGCGGTCTATGACGGCGCCGACGCCGTGATGCTGTCGGCGGAGTCTGCAGCAGGCAACTATCCGAAGCTGGCTGTGGAGATGATGGATCGCATCATCAAGCGCACCGAGCATTCCAGCTATTACCGCAAGATCATCGATGCGTTGCACCCTCAACCGGAACCAACGGCACCCGACGCGATCTCTCATGCGGCTGCCCAGGTTGCTGCGACATTGGGAGCATCGGCTATCGTCTGCTACACGACATCCGGCTCGACATCGCTGCGTGCCGGTCGCGAACGCCCGCGGGTCCCTATCCTGACCGTCACAGCCAGCCTGGAAACCGCCAGACGCCTGGCGGTTGCCTGGGGCCTGCATTGCGTTCACACAGCCGACGCACGCAGCTTCTCGGAGATGGTGCAAAAAGCTACACGGCTTGCGGTTTCCGAAGGCTTTGCCCGAAAGGGCGACAAGTTGGTTATCACTGCGGGTGTCCCCTTTGGAACTCCAGGCGCCACAAACATCCTACGCATCGCCTGGGTCGAAGGCTAAAGTGTCACCCGGCCTGATTGGCCGCTGCGGCAATCGCGGCGGCACGCCTTGTGCGCGACGCCCGCAGACTGTCGAAACTGTAGATCGCCAGGGCGGTCCAGATGCATGCAAAGGTGATCAGATGTGCGGTGGTGAATGGCTCGCCAAACAGGAAAACCGCGACAAGTACGATGCAGGTCGGTGCCAGATACTGAAACAGTCCAATCGTGCTGAACCGCAACCGCCGGGCGCCCGATGCGTACCAAATCAGCGGCAAGGCGGTTACCGGGCCCGATAGAATCAACAGGAACAAACCGGACCAGCCGGTCTCGCCGACCGTGCCCTGGCCGCCGATTTCGAGAAAGAAAATATACCCCAACGCAAAGGGCGTAAGCAGGACGGTTTCCATAAACAGCCCCTCCATCGACGCCAAGGGCGCAGTCTTTCTAATCAATCCGTAGATGCCAAAAGTGCAAGCGAGTGTGAGCGCCAACCAGGGTACGCTGCCAAGCTGAAGGGTCAAGTTGATCACCCCTGTTGCCGCGATGGCGACCGCGACCATTTGGGCACGGTTCAGGCGCTCCCTTAGGACGACAAACCCCAGCACCACGTTGACCAAAGGATTGATATAGTATCCGAGCGCGGCCTCAACTGCCTGCCCGCTGGAAATCGCCCAGATGTACGTGATCCAGTTCAACGATACAAAGATCGCTGCTGCAAGCAGTACAAGGAGCGTACGGCGCTGCCCGAGAGATCGCCGCAAACCCGCGTATCGCCGCCAGAAGTAAAGCAGAATGCCGACCAGCGCCAGCGACCATACGATCCGGTGCGCCAATATCTCCAACGGCGGTATTGCCGATGCCCATTTGAAGTAAAGCGGTGTCACCAGCCCCCAAAACAGGAAGGCGCAAAGGGCGAACGCCACGCCGGTCTTACCTTCGCTTTCCATCACTTAGATTCCGATTGCAGGTGCAGGCTGTCGTTGCAGTGCCTTGTCGGAAATCGGGAAGTGAATCAGGGCCGCAAAAACACCCAAGCCGACTGAAATCCACCAGACCGGTTCGTAACTGCCGTAAAAATCAAAAGAGATGCCGCCCAGCCACGCACCAAGGAAAGCGCCGATCTGGTGACTCAACATCACTAGCCCGAACAACGTGCTCATGTAGCGCGACCCAAAAATGTCACTTACTACTCCCCCTGTCAGCGGCACGGTGGACAACCACAGCAGACCGAAACTGGCGGAGAACAGCCAAACTGCGATCTCGGTCTTGGGTCCCAGTATGAAGAGGGCTATCACGACGGCCCGAGCGAGATAGATACCCGATAAAAGGTTCTTTTTCCGATACTTACCCCCCAGGACACCCGCCAGCAGCCCGCCGATGATATTAAAGAAGCCAATCAACCCCAACGCAGTCGCACCGATCATGCCGGTCAGATTACAAGTCAACAGATATCCCGGTAGATGAGTGGCGACGAAGGCAACGTGAAAACCGCACACAAAGAAGCCAATGGTGAGAAGCTGATAGCCTCTATGCCGTCCGGCCTCGCTGATCGCAGCCTTCAATGAGGATGGGCCGTGCTCAGCCTGGTGGCTTCCCGCGCGCCCCTTCAAAGCCGCAGCCATCGGCACGATCAATAGCGCCAATGCAGCAAGCACCAGAAGCGCCCCGAACCATTCCAGGCTGCCGATCAACTGCTGGGTAAATGGCAGCAGCACAAACTGACCGGCCGATCCGCCGGCAGAGGCAAATCCCAGTGCTCTCGCGCGCGTTTCCGGCGGCGTCAAACGTGCCACGGCACCCAGCACCATTGGGAACCCGCAGGCGGCGACAGCCATTCCGACGAGGACGCCGCCACCGAAATGTACGCCGGCTTCGTTACCCATGAAGGCCATCGTCGCCAAACCGACAGCATATAGCAGACCGCCGCCAACCAGCATGCGCGCGGTGCCGAAGCGATCCGACATTGCCGCCATGACCGGTGTTGCCAGGCCCCAAAGAAGATTCTGGATCGCCACCGCCAGGGAGAAACTGCCAACGGAAATACCAATCGACTCGTTCATCGGTGCGATGAACAAACCGAATGTCTGGCGGATACCCATGTTGAGGCTCAGGACAACGCCTGCGCAAAGAATCACGACAAGTGGTGTCCGCCAGGAAGACTTGCTGCTATCTACTGTGCTCATCGCCGCATTCTAGAATGCAAATGCATGCGCGCCACCTGTTTCATCAGCATAGGGGGGCTGCAGGAAGAACAGGGCTAAGCAAGCTTATGCCTCGCTAGATACGGTTCTTGTCGAGCTGCTTGGCGAGCGTTTCAATATTGTACTTCACGCCTTCCATGTGCGGGTTCACCGCCAGTGCCGCCTTGAAAGCCTCAAGCGCCAGGTCGGGCCTGTCGAGCTGCAGGTAAACTAGCCCCTGGCCGGACAAAGCTCCGAAATGCCGGGGCTCCAGCGCCAGGGTTCGCCGGATATCCGACAATGAGCCTTCGTAATCGCCCAACAGGTAAAGCACGGTTGCACGCTTGTTCCATCCCTCCGCGAAACCGGGCTCAAGTTCTACGATCTTCTGGAACGCTATAAGCGCGCCCGCATAGTCTTCACGTGCAATGGCTTGGCTCCCGGTTCGCATGAGGATAGAGACGGCACCATTATTGCTGTCGGACCAGATACGCCAGATTTCAAACTCGATCTGTTTGGCTTGATTCGCGTCCAGCTTCGCCTGCAGTTCCTCGAACAAGCCGACAAGACGCGAGTCTGTCTGGTCCGCATGAAGCGGCCCGGTCGTCCAAAGCATCACGAATGCAAGCAGCAAAAGCACCTTTCGCATGGCGTCAAGTATGGCGCAGCTTTGAAAAAAGGTAAAAGGCCGCTTCAAGTTCGAGCGCGCCATCGCTACCTTCAAGAGATCATAACTCCGTGACAAGAGGACAGCATATGCCGAAGGCCACTCCCTATTTCTCGCAGGATTACGATGAGGCCCGAGCCAAGTTCAAGGATGCAACCAAGGCGGCGGGCGGCACGCTGGAGCGCTTTTTGAACGAGGCCGAGCGGGGTCTGAAGGGCGAAGAGCTTTCGACCGATGTTGCTTGGCATGGACCTAAAGATGCCGAAGCGGTGCTTGTGACTATCTCGGGAACGCATGGCGCGGAGGGCTTCTGCGGGTCCGGTGTTCAGATTGGCTGGCTTGAAAGCGGGCTGATTGAAGAGATGCCGGCGGATACGGCATTGCTGCAGATTCATGCCATCAACCCTTACGGCTTTTCATGGATTCGCCGGGTGACGGAAGACAACGTCGATCTCAATCGAAACTTTTTGGATCATGCCGCCGGAAACTGGCCGGAAAACCCAGGGTACAATGAACTGGCAGAAGTCATCTGCCCAAAGGAATGGGACGACGCCACTATTGCCAGCGCCAATGCCGTGTTGCTGGCCTATGCCGAAGAGCATGGCGCAACCGCCCTGCAAAGCGCGATCTCCGGCGGTCAGTATAATCATGCGGACGGCATTTTTTACGGCGGGCGGCATGACACCTGGTCGAAGGTCACCCTGAACAGAATTCTGGATCGCTATCTCGGCAAAGCCAAACGCGTGGCCTTGATCGATTACCATACCGGTCTGGGGCCGCGCGGCTACGGCGAACGCATCTGCGTTCATAAGCCCGGGTCGCCCGGAATTCAGCGCGCCGAAGCCTTCTATGACAGCGATATCACCTCACCCTACCTGGGCAGTTCATCGTCGGTTCCCTTGCATGGCGTTAACTTGCTGGGGATCGAAGCGGCCCTTCCGCACGCTGAGTTAACCGCGGTCGCCTTGGAGTACGGCACGCGACCGACTCTTGAGGTCAAGCATGCCCTGCGCGCCGACAACTGGCTGCATCTCCATGGAGAGATCGATAGCAAGAAGGGCCAGGCCATCAAGGAAGACATCCGAGCGGCCTTCTATCAAGACGCCGATGACTGGAAAACCATGATCTGGGAACGTGGGGTGGAAACACAACGCATGGCCCTCAAAGGCCTTTGGTCTTGACGGTTTTTTTGTGCTGCTTAGCCGACATTCACGCTTCTACCGCCCGCTCGCCTGCGAAGAGCTGACGCTTTCTGTTTGAGCGGCACCTGACGCGGTGTGCCCGGTCGCCCAGCGCATCAGCATGGGCGAGGTACGCAGCAAACCGACAAAACGTTTCTTTGCAGACATCGGTACCGTCGCACGGCGGCCCATGCGGTAGATGATGAACAGAATGAGCGAGCCATGCAGGACCGTCATGTACAGGAAGAAATAGGAAGGTGCCGCCACCTCCAGCACCCAGGCCGCCAGGGTTGGCCCGACAATTGCCCCGGCTGAATAGAACAGCATTAAGGTCGCCGAGAGATCGATAAAGTCTTCGGGCTCCGCGAAATCGTTGGCATGGGCTACGGACAAGGAATAGAGCGGACTGGAAAAAGCACCGAACATGAATGCGCCGACCATCAGCGCCATTTCGCTGCTATCCGCAAAGACCGTCATGTAAAGCCCGGACAACGCTGCCAAGCCCGTGGTCAGCATCAGCACGCCGCGTCGGTTCATGCGGTCTGACAGCCAACCCAAAGGATACTGAGTAACAGCGCCCCCGACGATCCCAAGACTCATGAAAGTCGCGACCTGGGCTACGGCTAGCCCCATCTCCTGGGCATAAAGCGGGCCCACCATGCGAAAGGCCGAATTGGTCAGGCCAATCGTCACGCAGCCGATCGAGGCGAGCGGCGAAATCATATAGCTGCGGCGGATATTGAGCGTCGCAGAGGTTGGTACCGGTGGCGTTTTCTGCCGCGACAACGTAAGCGGCAAAAGCGAGAGGCAGTAGATCATTGCCACCACGGCGAAGATATCGAATCCAACGGCGCCAACCCACGGCAAAACAAACTGCCCGCTGGTCACGAACAGCAAATCGACAATCCGGTATATGCTCAGGATCCGACCCCGATCACCTCTTTCGGATTGTGCGTTCAACCAGGACTCCACGATCGATAGCAGGCCGGAAAAACAGATGCCCATGATCATGCGAACCACGAGCCAGACAACGGGGTGAATGACCAATACCATCAGCAATGCGCCGATGGCGCAAAGGGCGCAGAAGGCCGCGAAAACTCTGATATGCCCTGCACGGCGTATCAGCCAGGGAACAAAGAGGCAGCCGGCGCCAAAGCCGATGAAATAGGCGGTGCCCACATAGCCAACAAAAGAGGGGCCGAAACCCTCCAGGTTCGCGCGCACGGCCACAAGGGTGCCAAAGAGCCCGTTGCCGCCCAAAAGTATGCCGGCAGAGAACAGAAGCGGTGCGAAATTCCACGCTCGGCTCAATACACCGAGAGGTCTAACCGTAGGCTCCAAACCAGCCACCTTTGAGCACGGCGGACCGACGGGTCCGGCTTCCTGCGCTCATCTTAGAACCCTTACTCCGCAGCGTGTAAAGGGGCAGCAGGTTCAATCTTGCCAGAAAGGTTGTTTCGCAATTCCTCCGGGAGCGGTCCGCCGGTCGCCCAATCAAGAAGAACAGCGGTATGAACGATGGGCAGGACCGATCCGCTGGCGATCTGAGTCATGCATCCGATGTTTCCGGCAGCCACTAAGTGGGCGCCGGTACTTTCGATATTCGCGATCTTGCGCTCCTTGAGCTTCCCGGCAAGTTCGGGCTGCAATATGTTGTAGGTTCCCGCGGACCCACAGCACAGATGGCTTTCCGGTACTTCCTTGACGGCAAAGCCGGCCGACCTGAGCAACGCTCGTGGCGGTTCGCTTAGTTGCTGGCCGTGTTGCATGGAACAAGCTGAGTGATAGGCCAGTGTCAAAGACCCGGTATCGATCACCGGCGCCATCAAGCCGAACTCATGAAGAAACTCGGTGATATCCTTCGTGATCGCCGAGACTTTTGCCCCCCGCTCTGCCCACGCGGGATCGGAGCGCAACATGAAGCCGTAGTCTTTGACGGTGGTGCCACAACCTGACGCATTGATGATAATCGCATCCAGCCCGTCGCCCGCCATTTCCCGAGACCAGGCGGCGACGTTCGCTTTCACCGAAGCGAAAGCTTGCTCTTCCTTGCCCATATGATGGGTCAGCGCGCCGCAGCAACCGGCGCCGTTGGCGATCACCACCTCGACTCCATGACGGCGCAAAAGACGAACCGTCGCCTCATTGATCCCCGGGGCCAACACCTGCTGGGCGCATCCGCTCAGCATCGCCACACGCGCCCGGCGCGTCCCCTCGGCCAGGAAGACCTGAGGCCGGTCAACCGGAGAAGCCGCAGGAACACGGGCCGGCGCAAGCGCCAGCATCGCGCCGAGACGCTGAGGTAGGAGCTTTGCCAAGGGACGCGCAAGCGGCCGGGCTAGCGACGCCGCTTTCAGCGCCAACCGAAAACGACTGGGGTAAGGCAGAAGCTTGGCCAACAGGTCACGCAACAAACGATCCATCAGAGGCCGCCGATAGGTTTCCTGAATATGACCGCGGGCTTGATCGACAAGGTGCATGTAATGCACACCCGAGGGACAGGTGGTCATGCAGGACAAACAGGAGAGGCAGCGATCGATGTGTTTGACGGTCTTTTCGTCGGCGGGCCGGTCCTTTTCCAGCATGTCCTTGATCAGGTAAATGCGGCCGCGCGGACTGTCCAGTTCATCCCCCAGCAGCACGTAGGTCGGACAGGTTGCCGTGCAGAAACCGCAATGTACGCAGGATCGCAGAATGCTGTTCGCCTCGGCGATATCCGGGTCGGCTAGCTGTGCCAGAGTAAAGTTCGTTTGCATGGCGGCTTCTCCTTGGACGCCTGTCGTTCAGCTTCCGGCGCGCATACGGCCAGGATTGAGAATACCCACTGGATCAAAGGCTTCCTTGACCCGGTGGGACAGCGCCGCCATCGCCGGATCCTGAGGCTGGAAGACCTCTATCCCGGCACGCAAGTTATCGGGTGCGCGCAACAACGTTGCGTGACCGCCTCCGGCTGCCGCAATCGCCGAACGAATCACCGCGGCCGCACAGTCGCCTTCGGCAGGCGTTGCCAGCAACAGCAAGCCGCCACCCCAATCGAAGAAATGCTCGGCAGCGACTTGCGCAGTTATTGCCGCGGCTACTGCCGGACCGGCTTGCGGCGCGACGGAAATGCGCCAAACTGCCCGCTCGTCACCGACGAAGGGCTTGATATCTCTTACCTCGCGCCAAAAGCTATTGCTGTTATGACTGTGCAGCTCTTCGGTCGAACCAAGGTCGGCCAAGAGGTCTCGCAGCGCCTGGCAGCGGTGCGCGACCGAACCCGCAGGCCCTTCCACGCGAATCGCCGCCACGCCGCCGTCGCTGTCACGAACATAGCCCACGCCGGAGCAAGCCGCGATAACCTGCGGCAGATGGGCAGCGGCGGAGACCTCATGCGACGAGGTCAAGGCCCGTGTCATCGCCAGCAACCCCGCGGCATCGTCAAGGCCCCGGACCAGCACTGTTCTTGTCTTCTCGGGGACTGGGAGGACCTTCACCGTGACATCGGTCATGACGGCGAGGGTCCCGTAAGACCCTGCCAAAACCTTACAGAGATCGTAACCGGTGACGTTCTTGACCACGCGTCCGCCAGTCTTAAAGAGAGTTCCCCGCCCGGAATAGGCGCTGGCGCCCAGGAAGTGATCACGAGCGGCTCCAGCCTTAATGCGACGGGGGCCAGACAGGTTGCAGGCTAGAACGCCACCTATGCTGGCCTGTCCCTCTTCACCACCCAAAAGAGGCCCAAGATCACAAGGCTCGAAAGCCAGCTCCTGCTTCTTCTCAGCAATCGCAGCTTGGATTTCCGCCAGTGAAGTCCCGGCCCTCGCTTGTAAGACCAACTCCTCTGGCTCGTACAGCGTGATGCCCGACAACGCGGAAAGATCAAGGCTGTGGGCGGCCTGCGTGACGCGACCGAGCTTGCGCTTGCTACCCCGCCCGATAACCTCAACCGGCTGTTCCTCGGCCAAGGCCCAGGACAAAAGCTCCGCGACCTGTGTATCGCTTTCGGGACGAAAGGTTTCGGTCATACCGCCGTTCTCCTAGAAACGCGGCAGGTCGGGGAATCGAACCTGACCTCTGCTAATGTGTACACGGCCAAGCTCCGCACAGCGGTGCAACTGGGGAAATACCTTTCCGGGATTGAGCAACGAATCCGGATCAAAGGCGCATTTGACCCGCTGCTGCTGTTTGAGATCCTCTTCGCTGAACATCGTGCCCATCAAGTCACGCTTCTCGACGCCAACTCCGTGCTCGCCCGTCAGCACGCCGCCAACCTCGACGCAGAGCTTCAGAATCTCAGCGCCCATCTCCTCGCAGCGTTCGAGCTCTCCCGGCTTGTTGGCATCATAGAGAATAAGCGGATGGAGGTTGCCATCCCCGGCGTGGAAAACATTAGCCACGGCCAGGCCGTACTCCTTGCTGAGTTCACCCATGCGGTTCAATACGACCGGCAAGCGGTGCCGGGGAATGGTGCCATCCATACAATAATAGTCCGGCGAGATACGCCCCACGGCGGGAAAAGCATTCTTGCGCCCGGCCCAAAGCAGCAAGCGTTCCGCCTCACTCTCGGAGACCCGCATAGTGACCGATCCCGCGGCTTGGGCAATGGCGGACACCCGGCCGATCAACTCATCGACCTCGGTTTCAGGGCCGTCGAGTTCGATCAACACTAAAGCTTCGACATCCAGGGGGTAGCCAGCCTTGACGAAAGCTTCGACCGCATGAATAGCGGGCTTATCCATCATCTCCATGCCGCCGGGTATGATACCGTCGGCGATGACCCGACCGACGCAGTCACCGGCGGCATCGTTACTCTGGAACCCGAGCAGCACGGCGCGCGCCGTCTCCGGCTTCTTCAGGATTCGCACGGTCACTTCGGTGATGACGCAGAGCAGGCCCTCTGACCCGGTTAGCAAGCCCAAAAGATCATAACCGTCAGAATCCAGATGCTTGCCACCGAGGCGAAGCACGGTGCCATCGATCAACACCACTTCAAGGCCCAGCAGGTTGTTCGTCGTGACCCCGTACTTGAGGCAGTGAACACCGCCGGAGTTTTCCGCGACGTTGCCGCCAATCGTGCAGGCGATCTGGCTCGACGGGTCTGGCGCATAGTAGAAGCCCGCATGTTCGACCGCTTTGGTGATGCCGAGGTTAGTGACTCCCGGTTGCGCCCGCACCGCTCGATTGTCGGTATCGATCTCCAGTATCCGATTGAACTTACCCAGACCCAGGGTGATGGCGTCAGCCAACGGCAAAGCGCCGCCGGACAACCCCGTGCCGGCACCGCGCGGCACAATCTTGATGCCCTCCCGGTGGCAATAGGCCATCACTTTGCTGACCTGCTCCGTGGTCTCCGGCAACGCGACGATCAAGGGTAGTTGCCGATAAGCCGTTAAGCCGTCGCACTCGTAAGCGCGCAACTCTTCTTCCGCCGTGATGACGCACTCGCTCGGCAAAATTTTCTGCAAGGCAGAAATGATCTCCCGCCGACGGGCAATAACGGCCTGATCTGCCTCTGGCATCTGCATCGCGCGTCTCCTCGCTAGTCACAACCTGCGGACTCTTGATGGCCGACAAATTGGTATTACCACTTGATATAACTATGTGCGAAGGAAAGGCTTAGGTCAATCCTTGAGCCACCGGGAAACCGGCAAGAATCGGGCAAGTTGGGCCAGACAAACGAAAACCGCGCCGCCCGTTTAGGGGCAGCGCGGTTTTCAAAACTCTCCCACACATCCGGGGCGAACCCGGAGGCGCGGTAACTCTCGCCTCAGCCCTGGCGGGCTTTGAAGCGCGGGTGCTTCTTGTTGATCACGTAGATGCGTCCACGGCGCCGAACGGTACGGCAGCCCTTTTCCCGCAGCTTCGCGGTCCGGAGCGAGTTACGAATCTTCATCGTCCGATCCTCAATCAAATATGCAAGGCCCCACTGTCGGGGACCTACGCTTGAATCCAAGGCCTCTGTAGCGAGCCGGGAAAATAGGCGTGCGGCCCGGCCTTGTCAACCGGCCCGCACGCACTTGGCTCGCTTTTAGTTCTTTTCCTTGTCCACCAGCTTGTTGGCCGCAATCCAAGGCATCATCGCACGCAGCTTGGCACCCACCTGCTCTACCGAATGCTCGGCATTGCGACGGCGAATCGCCTTGAAGGAAGGCTGACCGGCTTTGCATTCCTGCACCCAGTCACGGGTGAAGCGGCCTTCCTGAATATCATTCAGAACGCGCTTCATTTCAGCCTTGGTCTCGTCAGTGATGATGCGAGGCCCGGTCTTGTAGTCACCGTACTCGGCCGTATTGGAGATCGAATAACGCATGTTGGCGAGGCCGCCCTCATACATCAGGTCGACGATCAGCTTCACTTCGTGGAGACACTCGAAATAAGCCATCTCGGGCGCGTAACCGGCGTCCACAAGCGTCTCATAACCAGCCGTGATCAGCGCCGAAAGGCCACCGCAGAGCACAACCTGCTCGCCGAACAGGTCGGTTTCGCATTCTTCGCGGAAGCTCGTTTCGATGATGCCTGCGCGGCCACCGCCGATAGCAGAGGCGTAGGACAGACCCAGATCATGGGCATTGCCGCTGGAGTCCTGATCGACTGCGATCAGGCAAGGTACGCCGCCGCCGCGCAGATACTCGGAACGAACCGTGTGGCCGGGGCCCTTGGGTGCGATCATAAGCACATCAAGGTCGCTGCGCGCCTCAATCAGCTTGAAATGAATGTTGAGGCCGTGCGCGAAAAGCAGCGCGGCACCCTTCTTCATATTGGCTTCCAGGTCGTCGCGGTAGAGATCGGCCTGCATCTCATCCGGCGTCAGAATCATCATGACGTCGGCCCAGGCTGCAGCCTCAGCGGGCGGCATGACCTTGAAACCAGCGGCTTCAGCCTTCTTGGCAGTCGCCGAGCCGGCGCGCAAGGAAACCCGGACATCCTTAACGCCGCTATCGCGCAGGTTCATGGCATGAGCGTGCCCCTGGCTGCCGTAACCTACAACGGCGACCTTCTTGTCTTTGATCAAATTCACATCGGCGTCGCGGTCGTAGAAAACGCGCATGACCCTTTCCTTTCCCTCCCGGAATATGAACGTGAGGCCCGATGCCTTCACGAAAAGCGCTGTTGTTCTAAGGAATGCGGGCCCCTAAGGCAACAGAAGTTATGCGATAGCTGCCATTCGCGAAAGAAAGGTGCCTTGCCAGCGGCTTTAAGATTGTATTCAAGTCCCTCACGAATTAGCAAAACACCAAGGAGAAATCTGTCCCATGCTGCCCGCTTTTCTCACGATTTTTCTAACGGTATTCCTGGCCGAACTTGGCGACAAGACCCAGCTTGCGACCCTCCTGTTTGCAACAGAAGAAAACCGATCGCCCTGGTTGGTGTTCGCCGCCGCCGCCCTGGCGCTGGTCGCATCCACCGGATTGGCGGTCCTTCTCGGTAGCATGGCGGAGCGGCATTTAAGCGCACTACCCCTCAAGCTGATCGCTGGTGTCGGCTTCATGGTGATCGGCGCCTGGACGCTCTGGGGGCATTTCCAAAGTGCCTGAACCAGATATCGACAGCAAGACCTGGAACTAGCTCTGCGGCCCTTGCCTGCCGTGCAGGATTTCAGGGCCCCGCGCCATGGCGACCACACCGGTCCGGGCGATCTCAATGCTACCCAACGAGGTCATCAGGTCGATAAAGCGGTCGATCTTATCGCTCCTGTGATGCACCTGAAAGACGAAGTGATCCAAACCAGCGTCCACGACCTCGGCTTTGAAAATATCCGCGATCCGCAGGCATTCGACACGCTTTTCGCCTGTAGAGCGAACCTTGACCAGCGCCAATTCCCGCTCAATGTAGGGGCCTTCCTTGGTAAGGTCGCGAACCTCGTGGACCGGAACCAACCGATCAAGCTGCGCTTTGATTTGCGCCAACACCATGGGCGTTCCCGACGTGACGACGTTGATGCGTGACAAGCCCTTGTCACGATCGACGACGGTCACCGTCAGACTTTCAATATTATAGCCGCGACCTGAGAACAGGCCGATCACCCGCGCAAGAACGCCTGGCTCGTTATCCACCAGGACAGCCATTATGCGATATTCAATCGTCGTTTCCTTCGGCGCCATCGCCTGTAGGTTCCTTCTTGTACTCGCTTATTACGCCGTTCCGAAAATCTGTAGGCCCGAACGAGGCTTAGACCAGAACCATACCTTCCTCGGAAATAGGCTTGCTCGCCTTATCGTCCGGCCCCAGCAGCATCTCGTAATGCGCGGCGCCGGAGGGGATCATCGGGAAGCAGTTCTCGTCGCGCGCCACCAAGCAATCGAAAATGACCGGCTTATCACAGGCGAGCATTTCCAAGATTTTACCGTCCAGTTCCTCCGGTTTCTCGCAACGGATGCCGACGGCTCCAAAGGCTTCAGCCAACTTCACGAAATCGGGCAGCGATTCCATATAGCTTTCCGAATAGCGCTCGCCGTGCAGCAATTCCTGCCACTGGCGCACCATGCCCATGTACTGGTTGTTGACGACAAAGACCTTCACGGGCAGACCGTACTGCATGACGGTGGACAGCTCCTGAATATTCATCAGGAACGACGCCTCGCCAGCCACATCGATCACCAGGGATTCCGGATGGGCCACCTGCACGCCAATGGCGGCGGGGAAGCCGTAACCCATCGTACCCAAACCGCCGGATGTCATCCAACGGTTCGGCTCGTCGAAACGGAAGAACTGCGCCGCCCACATCTGGTGTTGTCCGACCTCGGTGGTGATGTAGACGTCACGGTCTTTCGTCAGCTCATGCAGACGCTGGATGGCGTACTGCGGCTTGATAATCGGCCCCTTCTGCTCATAGCGCAGGCAGTCCCGGGCGCGCCACTCCGCAATCTGTTTCCACCAAACCTTAGACGCCTTCGCATCGAGTTTGTGATTGCCGGCATTCCAAGCGGTCAGCATTGCTTCCAGGGTGCGGCCCACATCACCCACCACCGGAATATCCACCATCACGTTCTTGTTGATGGAGCTTGGATCGATATCAATGTGAATCTTGATGGAGTTGGGCGAGAACTCGTCCAGTCGTCCCGTCACCCGGTCATCGAAACGCGCACCGACGGCGATCATGACGTCACAGGAATGCATTGCCAGATTGGCTTCATATGTGCCGTGCATGCCCAGCATGCCCAGGAACTGCTCGTCGTTGCCCGGGAAAGAACCAAGGCCCATTAAGGTATTGGTAATCGGCATGCCGGTCATCTTGACGAAGCGAGCCAGCAGTTCACAGGCGCGCGGCCCGGAATTAATGACGCCGCCGCCTGCATAGACGATCGGGCGTTTTGCCTTTGAAATGGCCTCAATGGCCGCTGCCACTCGTGCGGCATCGGGTTCCATCTGCGGGCGATAACTACGGCGCTCAACATTCTCCGGGCCGATGTAATTGCCGAGAGTCTGAAGGATATCTTTCGGCAGATCGACGACCACCGGGCCGGGACGACCGGCTTGTGCCACATAAAAGGCCTCGTGCAGAACGCGCGGCAGATCCTCGATCGTTTTCACCAAGTAATTGTGTTTGGTGCAGGGGCGCGTGATGCCGGTGGTATCGGCCTCCTGGAACGCGTCATTGCCAATCAGGTGCGTCGGCACCTGCCCCGTCAAACAAACCAGCGGCACGGAATCCATCAATGCATCGGTCAAGCCGGTCACTGCATTGGTTGCACCGGGGCCTGAGGTCACCAAGACAACACCGACTTTGTCGCTCGAGCGTGCATACCCTTCGGCCGCATGGACGCAGCCTTGCTCGTGACGGCAGAGGATATGGCGCACGGCATTTTGCTTGAAGAACTCGTCATAGATCGGCAGGACAGCGCCGCCAGGGTAGCCAAATACGTGCTCAACGCCTTGATCCGCCAAGGCTTTCAGCACCATTGCTGCTCCCGTCATTCGTTCCTGCGCCATCGTTCCGTTCCCTATGTGACAAAGTGAACCCGGCCACGTGGCCGGGCGCTAACCTCAAGCAAAGATTGAGTCATCGACCCCGATCCTGCGGGGAGCCGCCAAACTAGTCCCAAGATGTTTATTCGGTCAATAGGGACTCGCGAATTTTCGTAAAGATTTTTTGCGTGTGGCTTTCTGAATATTGCTCAGTTAGCAAAAGGCGCCCCTCACCCTCCAGGCCCACCTGGGTCCGCAACCAGGTCGCCTGACGCTTTGCGTAGCGCCTTGTTGCCGCCTGTGCTTGCGTCGTCGCATCACTTAGCGACAATGCCCCGCCCAGGTACGCACCGAGTTCGCGGACCCCGATGGCTTTCATGACCGGCAGATTGGCCGGCAAGTTCCGCGCCAATAGTGCATCGACCTCTTCAAGTGCGCCGTGGGCGAGCATCATCTCAAAGCGCTCATCGCAGCGCGTCCGAAGGGCTTCGCGCGGCGGCATGAGCACCACGATCATGAATCGGTAGGGTGCCGGATCGCCAGATGGCAGAGCTTGCCACGCTGCCAGGGAGCGCCCTGTAGCCTCCAGCACGGACCAGGCACGCAGCATACGTTGCGGGTCGCTAGCACGAAGGCGCGCGCCCATTTCCGGATCCCTCTCAGTCAGGGCTGCGTGAAAGGCCGCGTTGCCGAGCCGCGTCAGTTCCTCGGCCGCCGCCTCCCGAACCGCGATAGGCACCGTCGGAACAGGGGCGAGCCCTTCCACTAGAGCCTTGATGTAAAGGCCGCTGCCGCCGCAGAGGATCGGCAGGCGGCCCTGCGCCCTGGCCTCCGCCATCTGCTCAAGCGCCAAACCGCGCCACAGGCCCGCCGAAGCGGCTTGTCGCGCTTCCAGCACACCATAAAGCCGATGCGGCGCGCGCGATTCATCGGCGGCATCCGGTCGCGCTGATAGCACGCGCAGGTCACGGTAAAGCTGCAAGGCATCCGCGTTGATGACCGTCCCGTCGAGGGCTTCCGCCAGATCAAGCGCGAGCGCCGACTTACCGCTTGCGGTCGGGCCGGCCACAATGACCGCGGGCGGGCGGCGATCCTGCGTTGGCTTTTTCGGCTGCTTAGCCGTCATCTCTCACTTGCTCCAGAACCCGGCAGCGGCTATCTAGCGCGGCCATGGACAATGTACTGACCCTTCTTGGAACGCCACTGGCCGAATGGCAAGTCTCCGCCGTGGCCGAGGCGCTTGAAATCAACGACGATCAAATCGTCTGGCTGGCCGAAGGGCAAGCGGCCGATCTGTTCTTCGAGCACATCGAGCCCGAAGAGGCGGAGGCCGACGCCCGAAGAATACTGGAGGATTCCGAGGTTGATATGGCTGCCCAACCGGTGCCGGGACGCCGGAAGCGGCTGCTGGTTGCCGATATGGAATCGACCATCATCGAAGAGGAAATGCTCGACGAACTCGCGGAGATGGCGGGGCTTGGCGATGCCATCGCCGAAATCACGGCGCGGTCCATGAGCGGAGAGTTGGATTTCGAGCAATCATTGAAGCAGCGTGTTGCGCTGCTGGAAGGTTTGCCGCTATCGCTGTTGGAAGAGGCGGCAGAGCTGATGACGGTTAATCCGGGTGGCCGTCGACTCGTGCAAACCATGCGTCAGCACGGTGCTTACACAATGTTGGTCTCCGGCGGGTTCAAAGTATTCACCGATCGAGTCCACGAGGCTTTGGGTTTTCACGAATCGCGCGCCAACGATTTGCTGCACAGCGGCGCGCTTCTGACCGGCAGCGTGCGCGACCCCGTTTTGGATCGCAACGCGAAGTTAACCGCAATGCGTGAAGCCTGTAGCGAACATCATCTGCAACTTTCCGAGGCGGTTGCGGTCGGTGACGGCGCGAACGATCTGGCGATGGTAACCTCAGCGGGCATGGGCGTTGCCTACCGCGGCAAGGCGATTTTGCGCGAAGCCGCAAGATTCAAACTCGACCATTTCGATTTGACCGGGCTTCTCTATTATCAAGGCTACAAGGCGTCGGATATTCGGGATTAACAGAGGCCCCGATCAGAAAACGTCAAGCTGGCTGCCTGGCTCGGGCGTTTGGGTGAAGCGCCCGGCAAATGCCAGCAGTGTCTCGTCGCCTCCCTGTTGTGCCATCAGCGAGAGCCCCATCGGCAAACCGCCAACTTGCGCCACCGGCAGGCTGATCTGCGGTGTACGGGCCAAGGGAGACGCGCAAGAGATGCGCAAGGTGTTCAATCGCCATTCGCCCAGTGAGTCTATCGGTTGATTCAAGCGCGGAGCCGGACCCAGGGCGCTGGGTAGGCAAAGCAACGCACCCTCGTGAAGCAACTCGCTCAACCATTCGGTATAAACGACACGTTGCTTTTCAGCCGCCTGGACTTGCACATCGGTTACCGCGGCGGCTTGGCGGAAACGTTCGGCGACGTCGGGGCTGATATCCTCCCAGTGCCGGGTGACCCAACCTCCCTGCGCCGTCCAGGCCTCGCGCGCCTGAACAAGGCGGAAGACCTCCCGAAGGTTCTCCAGGTTGCCCATTGGTCCCGCGAGATTTATCGCCGTCACACTCCCGAAGCGATCCTTCAGGCGTTTTACCTGCGGGTCGAGCGCGGTCCGTACCGCCGGGTCCAACAAGGCAAAGGCATCTTCGGCCAACAGCAGGCGGCGTGGTTCAAAGGACGCGACTGCCTCGCGAATCAAGAGCAAAGCGGCGACACGCGCCAGCAGGGCGGCATCACGGGCGAACCAGCCTACCGTATCGAAACTGGGAGCCAGCGGTACAACGCCTACTAGAGGCACGCGGCCATGCGTCGGGCGCAGACCAAAAAGACCGCAATAGCTGGCCGGCACTCTGACTGAGCCGCCTGTATCGCTGCCCAAGGCAAAATCGCAGAGGCCACCGGCGACAGCCGCTGCCGATCCGCTGGAGGAACCGCCAGTCACTCGGCCCGGCGCTTCCGAATTAGTAGGCGCACCGTAATGGCCATTGATCCCATTCATGCCATAAGCGAATTCATCGGTGATGGTTTTGCCGATTAATCGCGCGCCGGCCGACAGGAGACGTGCAACAGACGCGGCGTGTGCGGATGCCTCCGGATGATCACGACGAAAAGCCGGATTTCCTGCACTGGTCGCCTGCCCGGCGACGTCAAACAGGTCCTTGACGGCAAAAGTCAAACCGGCAAGCGGCCCGACTTCGGTTTCCTGCAGACTGAACAAGCCGTCCGGCATAAAGGCGCCCAGGGGATCTTGCATCACAACTCTTTCTTCAATCCTAAACACGGCCGCACCAGCAGTGTCTAGCGGGCCACACGAGCCAGAATCCTTTGCACGACGGAATCCGGCAATGCAGGGACGAAGTTGCTGTCTCGTCCAGTCATGTCCTCGTTGACGAAGATACTGTCGAGGATCGCCTCGTCGCTAGCCTCGACTACTGCTTCAAACAACGGGTCAAGGCTGTCGTTTGCCAAATAGGTTGCCGTCGCAAAGCCGTCTCTAACCGCGGCCGCTTGGGCATTGGCGGTCGAAAACGCCAGGAAAATATCACCAGAACCGTTGTGCGAAATACTGCCCGAGCGCGCCATACCAAGCCCGACGCGCTGAGCCAGACGGCGCAACTGATGGGGTAACAAAGGCGCGTCCGTCGCGACGACGCCGATGATAGAACCCGCGGGCTTTCCTCGGAGCTCGTCGCTGCAATCCAGTTCCAAACCGATCGGCACCCCACAAACCACAAGCTCACGACGACGACCGAAGTTCGCTTGCACGAAGACGCCCAGGTTGTAGTCGGCGCCACAAACCCGCACCCGGCGCGATGCACTGCCGCTACCGCCCTTATAGCCGTAACAAATCATGCCTGTGCCGCCCCCTAGGCTGCCCATCGGCAAGACGCCTGAGGAAGCTGCGTCCAGAGCCGCCATCGCATGCTCCGGGCGGACATGAAAACCGTTGATATCATTCAACTCGCCATCATAAGTCTCGCCCACTACCGGTAGACCCCAAGCGGTCAGGCGTTTGTGTCCCTGCTGCAATCCCCAGCGCAGCACCCCTTCGTGGACGGCACCCACGGAATGCGTATTGGTGATGGCGATCGGCCCTTCCAACAGCCCGCCTTCAGCAATCCAGTGGCAGCCGCTTAACTCACCGTTGCCGTTCAGCGAATGGTAGGCTGCGAAGACGGGCGTCCCAACAGCCTTCAGACCGCGCGGCAGGATGGCGGTGACGCCGCTGCGCACCGGCCCCTGTCCAATCACCAGCGGCCCGTCGCCCTGGATCAACGTGCTATAGCCGACCGCCACGCCGGGCACGTCGGTGATGGCGTTAAAGGAACCGGGAGTTCCGGGGAGCGGCAAACCCCACTCCCGCGCACGCTTCGTCATGATTCTACCTCGCTGAGGCTTCGTTCAACGGTCCACAAAGGCTCTTATCTCCCGACGGGAGACTAAATGGAAGCGGAGTGAAAGCAAGATGGCCGCAGTCATGAGTCCGGCGGACATACCCAGGAACAGGCCCTTCACACCCATTTCCTGATGCAAGCCCAGGAACCAAGCCAGCGGCACCGCCACGATCCAGAAGGACGTGAAATGGAACAACGTCGGAAAGAGCACATCTCCCGCCCCCCGCAAGGCCCCCAACATCACGGCCTGTGCGCCATCGATCAGGATGTAGAGAGCGATGATACTCAAGGCTGAAGCAGCGACCGCCATAACGGCGGCATCATCCGTGTAGAGTCCCGCGACCCATTCGAGGTCGAGATTGAGCAAGATCGAGATCACTAACATACAGAACAGCACCAGCCCCATGCCTGTCCAGCCGGCCAGGGCTAAGCCGATGCGATCCCCTCTGCCGACCGCGTTTCCGACCCGCACGGAGGCGGCGACCATCAGGCCCAAGCCGACCATGAAGATCAGTGCATTCACGTTCATCGCCGCTTGATAACCGGCCAGGCTCGTCTCGCCCATGAGGCCCGCGAACATTGCAACGGTCGAAAAAGCCAGAGTCTCTGAGCCGATCGCCAAGCTATAGGGGACGCCAATCCTAAGGAGATCGGCAAAGCGCGCACCGCCAGGGTCGCCGCGCCCCGGTCGAAGAGCATACTTACCGACCTCGGGAAGATTGAAGGCGAACAGCAATAAGGCCGCCGCCATTGCCCAACGGGTAATCGAGGTTCCCAGCGCGGCGCCAGCCGCTCCCATCGCCGGCGCGCCGAGATTGCCCTCGATCAGGAGCCAGTTGAGGCCAAAATTGAGGAAATTGGCTAGAAAAGTGACCAAGGTCACGAAGCGCTCTCGACCGATGGTCTCTAACATGAAGCTTGTGGTTATGAAGATAAGCAACCCCGGCATGCCGTAACCAAACATCTCCAACACGCGCGCACCGCCGGCAGACAAATGCGCGGACTGTCCGATTGCCGTGAAGAAGCTTTGGCCGAACAGAGTCATGATTCCGGTGATCAATCCCAGAATCGTCGCCAAGATCAGACCCGTGCGCCAAATCGGCCCGCAGCGCGCAAAACGCCCTGCGCCGTCCGCTTGGGCTATCAGCACAGGGACCCCGCTTAGCAATCCCAGGCTGATAACGAAGAGCGGCATGTGCGGAGCGAAAGCCAGGCCGTAAAATGCCAACTCCTCCGAACCGGTCTGGCCGACCATGACCGTATCGACGGTGATGAAGGCCACCGTTCCCGCACGCGATAAAGTCACTGGAATCGAAAGCGTCAGGGTTCGTCGGACATTGTATCCGATCTGGTGAAACTGATTATCCGGCTCGCGTCCACTGAACATGGCGAAGACGCTAATGCAAGCAAACGCCGGGGGAAAGGATTGGTGGCCTCAACTCAGCTCTTTGTAATTGTGGGTTGTGCGCAGGCGCCGGTAAGGGTAAATAAGACAGGATCGTGCGGGACATACCCGCACTCTCGAAGAGCGAGCGAATGATGCAAACGACGCGTCACCACGACAGCACGACGATCTCGGCCCAGGCGGCCGCGCGTACTGCTGCCCGCTCGACCCTCCTTTCAGCTTGCGACCTCGGCCTCGGCCTAGAGGCCCTGCTCCTTATTCGCCCCTGATCGCCCGAGCGGCCCGTTAGCGGCTGCAAGTGGTCAGGGGATTGAAACGGCGAGCAACGTAGGGTCTTACCGACCGCTTATCACGAGGAACGAGATCATGAGTACCAAGACAGACAAATCCAATCGCGTCATCATTTTCGACACCACCTTGCGCGACGGCGAGCAGGCACCGGGCTGTTCGATGAACCTGGAAGAAAAAATTCAGGTCGCCCAGGTGCTCGACGAAATGGGTGTGGACGTAATCGAAGCTGGCTTCCCCATCGCCTCCAACGGCGATTTCCAGTCGGTTCAGGAAGTCTCGAAGCGGGTCAAGAATGCTCAAGTGGCCGGTTTGGCCCGCGCCACGCGCAAGGATATAGACCGTGCGTGGGAAGCTTTGCAGCCTGCTGTTAACCCACGCATTCACAGCTTTCTGTCCACGTCGCCTCTGCACATGAAGTACAAGCTGCAAATGGAGCCGGAAGCCGTACATCAAGCGGTGGCCGACAGCATTTCCTACGCCCGCAACCTCTGCGACAACGTCGAGTGGTCACCCGAAGACGGCACCCGAACCGAGCATGATTTCCTGTGTCGATGTGTCGAGACCGCCATCAAGGCCGGCGCCAGCACGATCAACATTCCAGACACGGTCGGATACACGGTGCCTGAGGAATTCCATGCCCTGATCGAGATGCTGATGAATCGGGTACCCAACATCGACAAGGCGATCATATCGGTACACTGCCACAACGATCTGGGCCTGGCGGTCGCCAACTCCCTGGCAGCCTTGAAAGCTGGTGCCCGGCAGATCGAATGCACGATCAACGGTATTGGCGAACGGGCCGGTAACTGCGCCATGGAAGAAGTTGTCATGGCCTTGCGCACCCGTAGCGATGCGATGCCCTACGAGAGCGGCGTCGACACAACCCAGATTATGCGTGCGTCCCGCCTGGTATCGACGGTCACTGGCTTTTCCGTCCAGCCCAACAAGGCCATCGTCGGCGCCAATGCCTTCGCCCATGAAAGCGGCATCCATCAGGACGGCATGCTCAAGAACGCCCAAACATACGAGATCATGACTCCGGAGTCGGTCGGGTTGACCCGCTCGAACTTGGTGATGGGCAAGCATTCGGGACGCCATGCCTTCAAGGCGAAGCTAGAGGAGTTGGGTTTCGAGTTGGCGGAGAACGAGTTCCAGGATGCTTTCGTCCGCTTCAAGGATTTGGCGGACCACAAGAAAGACATCTACGACGAGGATATCGTTGCCTTGGTCGATGATGCGGTGGTGCGCACCAACGATCACATCCGGTTTGTCTCCCTTCAGGTCGTCTGCGGTTCGACCGGTCCGCAAACCGCCGAGTTGGCTTTGACCGTAGAAGGTGAGAGCAAGGTCAACAAGGCGGAAGGAAACGGCCCCGTCGACGCGACTTTCGCTGCAATTCGCAGCATTGTCCCGCATGAGGCCAAGTTGCAACTCTATCAAGTGCATGCCGTGACCGGCGGCACCGACGCGCAAGCTCAGGTTACGGTTCGGTTGGAAGAAGACGGCAAAACCGTCATCGGCCAAGGGGCCGACCATGACACGCTGGTCGCCTCTGCGCGTGCCTATGTCAATGCATTGAACAAGCTGTTGGTTAAGCGCGAAAAGGGACTGCCGGAAGCCATGACAGCGTGAAATAGTCGCTGTGGAGGATTTCGTTACGATTGGTAAAAGACAAAAAAACGAAAGACTGCCTTGAAATCGTCACGGCGGAGCGTTAAGCGTCAACGCACCGCCGTGACGCAACCTTTCATAGGGTATTTAGTCTAAATGCTTTCTCGAATCCTTGGCATGCTGTCGGCCGACATGGCCATAGACCTTGGTACGGCTAACACCCTCGTTTACGTGAAGGGTCGCGGGATCGTACTCAATGAACCCTCAGTCGTAGCAATCGCTGAGGTCAAAGGTAAGAAACACGTGCTTGCCGTCGGCGACGAAGCCAAGCTGATGCTGGGTCGTACGCCCGGCAACATTCAGGCCATTCGTCCCTTGCGCGACGGCGTCATCGCCGACTTCGAAGTCGCCGAAGAAATGATCAAGCATTTCATTCGCAAGGTGCACAATCGCCGCAGTTTCGCCAGCCCGCAGATTATCGTGTGCGTGCCGTCCGGCTCCACTGCCGTGGAACGGCGGGCCATTCAGGAATCGGCCGAGGCGGCAGGCGCGCGCCGGGTCTTCTTGATCGAGGAGCCTATGGCGGCGGCCATCGGCGCGGGACTTCCCGTGACGGAGCCTACCGGTTCCATGGTCGTAGACATCGGCGGTGGCACCACCGAAGTCGCCGTCCTGTCGCTGGGCGGCATCGTCTACGCCCGTTCGGTGCGTGTCGGTGGTGACAAGATGGACGAGGCCATCATTGCCTATATCCGTCGCAACAATAATTTGCTGGTCGGCGAAAGCTCAGCCGAGCGGATCAAGAAGGTTATCGGCTCCGCCTGCCCGCCCGAGGATGGCGAAGGCCAGACGATGGAGATCAAGGGACGCGATTTGATGAATGGTGTTCCCAAGGAACTCATCATTTCCGAACGCCAAATCGCCGAGAGTCTCGCTGAGCCGATCAGCGCGATCATCGAGGCCGTTAAAGTGGCACTTGAACACACCGCCCCGGAACTGGCGGCCGATATCGTCGACAAGGGCATTGTGCTGACCGGCGGCGGCGCAATGCTTCATAATCTCGATTTCGTACTCCGCGCCTCGACCGGTCTACCGGTCTCTATCGCCGATGATCCGCTCTCTTGCGTGGCGCTGGGCACGGGACGTTGTTTGGAAGAGATGAAGACTCTGAAGAACGTTCTTATCCAAATGTACTAAGAAATCGCGATAATCTTTTGCCTTTGTTAAGGCATTTGGTTTATAAAATACTATATAGGCTGCTTTTATGACACTGATACTACCAGATGATGGTGGTGTAGTGGGAAGATTGCAGGGTTAAGCGCCTAACCGAGGGGATGTCCGTGAAACGGCGAGAAAGCCCTATTTCCAAAGCTAGTTCTCCCTTCAAGGGTTGGACGAACCGCTTCGCCTTCGGCGCATTCATCGCATTATCTTTTTCACTGATGCTACTCGGCAAAGCCGACACAGTTGCGGTCGAGCGCTTGCGAAGCACTGTTGCCGATCTGTCGGCACCCGTTCTCAGCTTGATCGCCGAACCTATCTCCACGGTGCGCGACACGATCTCCCAGATTGATTCCTATCGCAGCTTACAGCAGGAAAATGCGCGCCTCATCGCGCAGAACCGGCAACTCATGGAATGGCAGGGTGTCGCGCGGCATCTGACGAGCGAGAACGAAAAGCTCCGCACGTTGTTGAATGTCGCGCCGCGGCCGTTCATGAACAGCATGACCGCCCGAATCATCGCCGACAACCGCGGCGCCTTCGCACGCACCTTGCTGGTAGATGCCGGATATCAGCAGGGTGTGGAGAAGAACCAAGCAGCAGTCACCGAGGCCGGTCTCGTCGGACGGGTCGTGGAAGTCGGACGTCGCTCCGCGCGCCTATTGCTGATCACGGACATCAACAGCCGCATTCCGGTAATGCGCCAGAGCGGCGGCGACCGAGCCGTGCTTTCGGGCACCAACGGCGACCGCCTGAAGTTGCTTTATCTCGATCCCAGCAAACCTCTGCTTATCGGCGAGAGGATCGTGACCTCGGGCAACGGCGGGATTTTTCCACCGGGCATCCCCATCGGTCGGGTCGCAAAGATCGAAGGCGAGCAGATCGCCGTCGAGCCTTTCGTTGATTGGGGACACCTCGAGTACCTCAAGCTGATCAGCTACCGCCCGGACGACAGCCTGCTACCGCTTGGTTTTGCGGCCAGCATGCAGGCCATCGTCAATGGGCCTGACGACGGCACCCGGGGGTTTGAAAAAGCTTCAGCGGGCGGGGCCGTACTCTCGCACCCGTGATCCCCGCGGGGCGAGAGGTGAAGGGACCTTTTCTCCAACGAGTCGACCTAGCGCTTCGTAGTGCCGTCCCTTTGGGATTCAGCTTCTTTCTCGTGCTGGTCGGGCAGGTCCCCTTCGGCATGAGCGGCGGTGCCGTGCTGGCACCGCATCTGGCGTTGATTTGTGTTTTCTACTGGGCGGTTCACCGGCCCGACCTGATGCCTGCTTGGGGGGTGTTCTTGCTGGGCCTTTTCCAGGACCTCTTGACCGGCGGCCCTCTGGGCGTGGGTAGTTTTACCCTGCTGTTCGGTTACGGGATCATCGTTTCCCAGCGCCGTTTCCTCGTCAGCTTCGGCGTGCCGCTTCTATGGCTGTCCTTCGCGGTTACCGCCTTCATCGTGATGACGATAGCCTGGCTCGCTTCAATCATATTGATGTGGCGCCTTTTAAGCCCCAGCCAACAGATCTTTCAGTTTTCCATGTCGGTCGCCGTCTACCCCTTGTTCGCCTGGATCTTAGCGCGTACACAACAGAGCTTGATCCGATAGACTGTTTGCCATGGCCAGAAACAGCAACGACCAGGACAGATACCGTAGCTTCACCCGCCGGGCGGCGATGTTGGGGATGGGGCAGCTCGGGTTGTTCTCGTTACTCGCAGGGCGTCTCTATTACCTGCAGGTCGTCGAATCCGACCGCTATGTGATGTTGGCCGAAGACAACCGGATCAACGTACGCCTGCTCGCCCCGCCACGCGGCCTTATCCTAGATCGCTTCGGTCGCGAACTTGCCAGTAACGAACCTACCTACCGGGCCATTGTCGTTCCAGAGCAAACCAACGATCTGAACGCTTTGTTGGACGAGATGAGCCGCTATTTGGAGATATCCGAGGCGGAACGTGATCGGGTGTTGCGCGAAGCCCACCGAAAGAGATCATTCCTCCCGATTACGGTGAAAGAGAACCTGACCTGGGAAGAAGTCAGCCGCATCGAGGTCAACGCACCCGATCTACCCGGTGTCACCATCGAGGCCGGGGAAACGCGAAGCTATCCTTACGGTGTTCCCATGTCGCATATCGTCGGTTATGTCTCGGCGGTTTCCGAGGAAGAACTGACCGGCGACCCCCTACTGGAACTCCCCGGCTTTCGGATCGGCAAAAGCGGTATCGAGAAAAGCTACGACACCGTGCTCCGTGGCAGTCCAGGCAATCGGCAGGTCGAGGTCAATGCCGTCGGTCGGGTCATTCGGGAGCTCTCTCGCCAAGAGGGCGTTGCCGGAAAAGCGACCCGGCTGACGATCGACGCCGGATTACAGGCCTATGCCTATGGCCGCCTCAGCGGTGAGCGCAGCGCGTCTTCCGTGGTGCTCGACGTCGAAACCGGCGACGTTCTAGCCCTCGCGAACTATCCTTCCTTCGATCCCACGCCCTTCACCCGCGGCTTGACCCAGCTAGAGTGGGACAACCTCGTCAAGGACCCCAGCAATCCACTTTCGAACAAGGCGACCCGCGGCGCCTACGCCCCCGGCTCAACCTTCAAGATGATCGTCGCGCTTGCCGCCTTGGAAATGGGAATCGACGCCAAGCAGGAAGCCTTTTGCCCCGGCTATGTTACGCTTGGAAATGCGCGATTTCACTGCTGGAAGCGTTGGGGCCACGGCAAGATGGACATGCATCGCGCCATCCGCCATTCCTGTGACGTTTATTTTTACGAGCTCTCGAAGAAAGTCGGCATTGATCGCATTTCCGAAATGGCCAAGCGTCTTGGGCTCGGCCTCGAAACAGGCATTGATCTGCCCGGCGAGAAAAGCGGCCTGATTCCCACGCGCGGATGGAAAGTCAGCACGATCGGCGAACCCTGGCAGATGGGCGAAACGCTGATCACCGCAATCGGACAGGGTTTCGTGACGGCGACACCCTTGCAGCTTGCCGTCATGACCGCGCGGCTCGCCAGCGGGCTGGAGATCAAGCCAAAGCTGCTGCAAGAGCCAGCCAACCAGGATTTTGAGGGCGACGCGCCACCGGCATCAGCCAGCCTAAACATCCCGGAACGCCATCTGGAGATCGTGCGTCAAGCGATGGACGCCGTGACCAACGACCAGCGCGGTACTGCTTACCGCGCCCGCATTGCCATTGAAGGACAGGAAATGGCCGGAAAGACCGGCACCAGCCAGGTTCGACGAATTTCCATGGCCGAACGCGAGGCCGGTGTGGTCAAGAATGAGGACCTGCCCTGGCGCCGGCGCGATCACGCACTTTTCGTCGCTTACGCCCCAGTCGAGAAGCCCCGCTATTGCTGCTCGGTGGTGGTGGAGCACGGCGGCGGCGGTTCGACGACGGCGGCGCCCATCGCCCGTGACATCCTGATTGAGGCGCAACGCCGCGACCCACTCGGTAAGAGCACTGCCGAACAACTGGCCCGCGCCTCGAAGGAGGAAGGTTGAAGCCATGTCGCTCAGTTTTACCTCCCTGCGCCCGAACCCGCGCCTGACACTGGTTCAAAAGGTCTGGAACATAAGCTGGGGCTTGGTGCTCCTGATCCTTTTGCTGGCGGTGATCGGTGGCGGAATGCTCTATTCCGCAGCCAATGGGAGCTTTGATCCCTGGGCCTCGCGCCAGGCATTGCGCTTCGGTGGCGCCTTCCTGCTGATGATCGTCATTGCCTTGATCGATGTGCGCAAGTGGTACGCGATCAGTTACCTGGGATACTTCGGCGTGGTGGCACTGCTGATCTCGGTGGAACTATTCGGCGAGATCGGCATGGGCGCGCAGCGTTGGATCGACTTGAAGGTTATCCAACTTCAGCCCTCTGAAATGATGAAGGTCGCCCTGGTCATGGCGCTGGCGCGGTACTTTCATGGCCTCAACCTGGAGGATATCGGCCGCCCAACGCGCCTGCTTGTTCCCTTGGTAATGGTTCTGGCGCCGGTCGCTCTCGTACTCAAGCAACCCGACCTGGGAACCGCCCTGACCTTGCTGGCGATCGGCGGCGGGGTTTTCTTCATTGTCGGAGTGCGTCTTTGGAAGTTCGCACTGGTTGTAGCGGGCGCGCTGGCGGCTATCCCCGTGGCGTGGCAGTTCCTGCACACTTATCAAAAGAACCGCGTCCTCACCTTCTTGAACCCGGAGACCGATCCCTTAGGTGCCGGGTATCATATTACCCAGTCCAAGATCGCCCTCGGATCGGGGGGCGTGGTCGGCAAAGGCTTTCTCCAAGGCACGCAGAGCCACCTCAATTTCCTCCCCGAGAAGCAAACTGACTTCATCTTCACCATGCTCGCCGAAGAATTCGGCATGGTTGGAAGCCTGTTGTTGTTGAGCGTCTATCTGGCTTTGATCATTTACGGCTTCGCCATCGCCCTTCGGTCCCATAACCACTTCGGACGCATCCTCGCGATGGGCCTGACCCTGAATTTGTTCCTCTATGTCTTTATCAACACGGCCATGGTCATGGGATTGATCCCTGTGGTCGGTGTCCCCCTGCCACTCATTTCCTATGGTGGCACGGCAATGATTACCGTAATGGCAGGCTTTGGTCTGATGCTTTCGGTATTTGTTCACAGGGACATCCGTATACCGCGCCAGGGCCCCGGTAGTATGGATTGAACGACGTGCCTGAACTGACCCAAACAACCGCCCATTACAACGACCGCTTCTCCAACAACCAAGCCGTCCGGAAATCCAGCGTCCAAGGCCGCAACGGTGCCGTTGTGTCGCAAAGCCGGGTGGCGACAGAAGCTGGACTCAAGGTCTTGCGCGCAGGAGGCAATGCCGTGGACGCGGCGATTGCTACCAGTTTGGCCGTGGGCGTCGCAGAGCCTTGGATGAGCGGTCTGGGCGGCGGCGGCCTCTGCCTGATCTACCGCGCACGCGATCAGAAGATATTCGGCTTTGACTTCGGCATGCGCGCGCCGCGGGCCCTCGACCCTGCCGATTACCCACTGGACCCCGACGGCGGCATGGCTGGTGATCTCTTCGGTTGGCCAAAGGTGGTTGAGGACCGCAACTTGCATGGCGCAACAGCAGTTGCCGTGCCGGGCATGACAGCGGGCTTGGGACTGCTGCACGAACGCTTTGGCAGCCGCTCCTGGGCCAGCCTGTTCGAGAGCGCTATCGCGCTTGCCGACGAAGGATTGCTGGTCGATTGGTTTGCACAGCACCACATCGCGAACAATGCGAGCGGCCTGGTTCGCGACCCGGGATGCCGAGCCATCTTCCTGACACCGGAAGGTCTGCCCCCCGCCCCGGTCGCCGAGCGTCCGCGCTGCCGTAACGAGGCGCTGGCGGCAACCCTGCGGACGTTGGCGGATCAAGGGGCCGCCGCTCTGCACGAGGGTCCGCTTGCCCAGTCCGTCATCGCCGACCTTCAGGCATTGGGCAGCCGCATGACTCTGCAGGACCTGGCGGATACGAAACCGCATACTTATCAACCGGCGCAAGCGCCCCTTGGCCGCGGCCGGGTCTGGGTGCTTCCGGAGTTGAACGGCGGCCCGACGATCCTGCGCGCCCTGCAGTCACTGCAATCAAAGGAGGACCCCTTCAAGGGCGCGGCGCCTGACCCGGCGTTCTTCGTAGCCTTTGCCAAGGCAATGCAGGAGTCCTTTCGCTACCGTCTGGGTGAGCTTGGCGACCAGGAGGGCCGCAGGGGCGTCGAGAGTTGCACCACACACCTCTCGACCGTCGATGGCGAGGGCAACATGGTCGCGATGACGCAAACACTGCTATCGGTGTTCGGCTCCAGGGTCTTGCTTCCCGGCAGCGGCCTGCTCATGAACAACGCCATCAACTGGTTCGATCCACGTCCCAGCGAAGGCAACGGCCCGCGCCCCAACGCGCTGGCGCCCGGCAAACGGCCACTTTGCAACTATGTGCCATTGATCGGCGAGGATGTTGATGGGCGCTTCGCGGTCGGCGGTTCGGGAGGGCGGAAAATTATCCCGGCCGTCGCGCAGCTAGCCGCCTGGCGATTGGGCTACGGCTTGGAGCTCGACACGGCCATGGCACAGCCACGCCTGGATGTAAGCAGCCCGGAGAGCGTCGGGCTCGACCCTCGTATCGGTCAGGATACAATTGAGGCACTGAACAACGCTGGCATTTCCACGCAGGTACTCCGCTGGGGGCCAGCGCCCAACAATTTCGCGATCCTAGGCTGCGCCGAGAGCAGCGACCAAGGCGCCAAGGCCGCCGCCGACCCCTATCATCCCTGGGCCGAAGCAATGGCATTCTGACGTAGCGGAAAGACGCTTCCGGGCTTTTATCGGCGCCGCGTACAGAAACCCTTTGCAAAGCGCCCGCGAATTGCTATCTAAGCGCCCGTTGTTCCCGACACCGTCGCGGACGACACCTCGGTGGGCGCATAGCTCAGTTGGTAGAGCAGCTGACTCTTAATCAGCGGGTCCAAGGTTCGAGTCCTTGTGCGCCCACCAATTAAATCAGCAAATACAATAGTTTACTAATACAGCGCTTCGTTGACACGAGGCGTTTTCCGCTGTGTCCGTTCTAAAATCCTCCGCGGCACAGGAATTCTACCTTCTGGGTGAATAACCAATTTCACTTTCTGCATCCTGAAAATACTCTAAATCCCGTCAGAGAATTGCAAGTTGCTTGGGGCAATCAATGATCGATGGGTTTGAGAACGGTGATTGTACCGAACCTTTTAACCTCCCGGTAATTTTGATCTATGAATTCATCCAACAGAACTACACCGCTACTCACCGCGCTGGGGTTAGGTTCCTGCGCGTCATCCCAACGGCTGTCGCGCACCACGATCGGCGGCCTCTCCTTAAGCAATTCGGCGATTATCTGTGTTTGAACCTCTGCGCTGGTCAGGACGCCAGGGTCGAAATAATACCAGCGCGTGGCGGGCAAGCGCTGAGCCAAGTAATAGAAAGCTACATTGTTGACAAAAATCTTATCGTGACGCCCAACGGCGGAAAAAATGCGATCGCTATCGCGTGTATGTCTGGCGACGTAAGCGGCTGCTTCAAGGTCTTGCAAAGGCCTTTTGAAAAGCCCTATTGAGCTTATCCTCACCGCAGTATCCGGCGCGCCGAGGTAGATTGCTATCGGCGGGCGCATTGGCAGCTTCCAGGTCGACAAGGCCAGCAGCAGTAATGCCATAATTGAGCTGGCCGTCAGGCTGTACCAGCGCCACCGGAGCCATCCAAGTGCACTAGACCGTTGAGACGGAACGATTATTAAAAGAAGCAGCACGACCGACAGTAAAATTGCTGGCAAAGCGTGGACCTCGGAAGTCCGAACCCAGGCCTTGCCGAAAAACAGCAACACGGATGCCGTTAACAAAACGATGAGAAAGGCATCTCGATGCTCACCCAACCGTCCTCGGAAGAATGCCGATAGCAGGTAGGTCGAAGAGAAGAGAAGAGTGAGTGGCGGCAACACCACCAAGATGGCTGCGAGCGGCTGAGCCTCTGGCCCAAAGAAACGCGGAAAGGGAAGTGCGCGCATTTCCGTGTAAATCGTCGCATTATAAACCAGGATGTCCTGCAACGCAGGTGCCAGGATTCCGACCTGATAAAGTCCCAAACAGGACAGAAGCAGGAAACTCACCTGAATCGACAGCGCCTTTAGCAGCTCCTCCCCAGGCACAGATATGAAACTACCCCAAGAAAGCCGGTTGTTGAGGAACAGTAGGCAGTGGCTTCCTAGAACCAAGACGAAGGAAGCTATGCCAACATCATAGCGAGTCAAGAAGCCCAGGACGACAAGAAGACCTACTTCGATGCCCCTGCGTAAATCACCGGTCTGCCGCATAAAGAGGTTTTGCTGGTGGCAAATGAGGACGAGAAAAAGCGTCGAAAGATTGAGTGGGTAAAGCGCGAAGCGATAGGTGATAAGGAGGGTGGCAAATGTGAAGTACAGGATTACCTTGGTCGACCGATAGGGGTGGTCCCGTAGGAGCGCCAAACCAGCAAAGATAATCCCGGACGCCACGATCGCGTCATAGGCGCGCGCGACGTTTGCGTTCTGGCCGAAAAGCGCTGTAACCCAATGGAGAATGTAAAATTGAGCGGGACCATAGCTTGTATAAAAATCCCTGGAGGGAACCTCTCCTGCTGCCACGCGCAAGGCTCTGGTAAGAATAATGCCCTCGTCATGATGATTGAGCATTGCCGGACTAAGCGCGAAAAACATTGCTGATGTTGCTGTAAAAAGGATCAGCGCTCCAAGGAAACGAAACCCATCAAAGATTTCCGCATTTTTATCGTCTGACATGCTCGGGCGATTACTTTTCAACATGCTGAAGTTCTTGTCGGTGGCGGATTTCACAACCCTGCGTCCATGCGGCTATCCCGCAACCACGCCAACCTCAAACTCCAATTTGATGGCGATGGTGGGCCAAAAAAATCAACTTTATCCAAGCTTTCTTCATAAAAAACGATCCTCATGGTCTGTGATTCGTCGGTTTTTTATACCCGTAAAAGAAGAATAAACACATGAAAAACATCAAAAGATTGATTACAAAATTATAATATATTATTTGATTCTTATTAAAAATTATTTTTAAATTAATAGTGGTGCTTGAGTCAACAGAAGATTGCTGCAGACTTTTCTATAACTAATTGAATTATTTATATATTTCAATGTGACACAAGGTTCTTTTCAATGGTTTATATTGCTTCTCCTGGCATCAAGTCAGGAGCGCGCCTCCTTGATCGCATTATTGCAGTGACAATTGGTGTCTTTGCGGCTTTCTACTACCTCTGGTTAATGGATGGCTGGGGATTTCCTGGCCCCATAAGCCACATGGGTGATTTTGCCTACAACTACCTCTTTCTTTCGCTTTTGGATGGTCACCTTTATGTTCCTGTTCGAACGATTGGGCATGAAGGGCACTATGACGCGGAAGGCCGCGCCTTTATGTATCACGGCATCGCGCCGCTGGTGGTCAGGCTGCTTGCCTATCCGTTTGTGGATTTGAAGAGTACGCCGTTGGGTTCCTACACGGTGGGATCGATGGCAATTCTCGGCTCGGCCACCTACAGCTACATCACGATACGGTTGCTGGAATCCGTTTCAAACCTTTCGTCGAGCTTGCGCCTGACACTTACAGCCATGCTTTCCCTTTCGGTATGGTTCGTAGGTGGCGGATTGATCGTTGCAACCAACAGTTCGATTTACCAAGAACCGATCTCGATTGCCTATGCAATGATGGCGCTCTTCATCGCCGTCATCTTTCGTGCGGATTTATCTTTGAAGGGCCTTCGTCCCCACACGTTGATCGTATTGTCGCTGATAGCCGGAGTTACACTCCACGCGCGACCACACTTAGCTATTGGGATGTATGCGACGCTGGTTCTTGTCGTCATCAACCACCTGTATCAGCACTACGTCCTCGCTGGGGGCCTGAAAAAGGCAGTGGCAGCGGATAACCGCTCGCAAGTGGCTCGAACCATTGGCCCGGCATTGCTGGTTTTGAGCTGTTTTGGGTTTCTTTTGTTGTTCCTGAACGCTGCAAGATTCGGCAACGCTTTCGCATCCCAGGGCGGATCGACCGGCGATTCCATCTATGGAGTTATTTATTGGCACGTGGAAGATATAGCAGAATTCAGTATGGCGCCTTTCGAGGAAATGGGGACATTCAATCTGCGAAGAGCTTTACCAAACTTTGTCGAATACTTTGGCGGCGAGGCGTTTATCTCGGTTACCGAGATTCTGGGGGAACTGTTCAAATCTGGATACATCATGAAGGAAAGCCCTTCCTTCGGAATTATCGGTCTCTGGATAACCTGGTCCGCAGTGATTCTTTGCCCGACCTATAGCAGACGTTCGCATTTGAGTGGAACTAAACAACAATTCTTCGCGTTGCTGGCAGCTGGCATCGGGGCAGTGCTGTTACTCAGCTTCCCCGCGGTATCCTTTCGCTACAGGGTCGACCTCTGGCCGGTTTTCTTTGTTCTCGCTGCCATACGACTGCCAGGGATCATTGAATGGTTAAGCGCACAGAAAGAAAAGCGCCGCAGAATCGTCTTGGCGCTCTGTTGCTTATTCACTCTTTACGGCGTGGCCCTTAATTTTCAGATATCAGGTAAGTACTCTGAGTTATGGTTACCAGATGACAGTCTTTGGTCAGCGGAGAAGTGCGTTTTGAAAGCGAGGTCTATGGATTTTTCGAGCGAGAAAATTGCACGGACTTGCAGACTCTAGGCCTTTATTCATTCCTTGAAATCTTGCCTACCTAGAGCCGCGCAGCTAGGACGCGCTCGTCTCGCGCTTGCTTGGCGTACCTGTTTGGAAGACTCCAAGCGACTCAGGCACCAATTCCAGAAGGGTAAATTTACTCCCCGTTCTTCAGTGCGCTTTCGGTATTCAATTCGATGCAGCCAAAGCATTTTGGCCGAGCGCCTGCCGGATGTTTTTTCGTCAACACCCCCATCGGAGCCGCCAGCCCGGACTGCAACACCCGGAGGGGTTTGTTGCGGGATCCGGGGCTGCGGCTCCTGGTTGGCTATTGCAGGCTTTTATTCCGCTGCGGCGCGGCTGGGCGGAGTCCAGCCGAAAGCGGCGAATGCTGCGTCGGTCGGCGTGTTGGCAATATGGTTGACGTAGTTCGACATGACCTTCTGAGCCAGACCGAGGACTACATCCAGCACATGACGCTGGGTGTATCCCGCGTCCAGGAAGGCCTGTACATCCTGTTGACCGACATGGCCGCGTTCACGAACGACTTGGAGAGTGAAGGTCCGCAGGGCTTCAAGCTTTGGATCGGCCAGCGGCGTGTTGTCACGCAAGGCTTTCACGGTCTCGTCGTCAACACCCTGCATCTTGGCGATCGCGCTGTGCGCAGGGACACAGTAGGTGCATTCATGCTCTACATTGATTGCAAGCCACACGACGTTGCGCTCGGCCGTGCTCAGGCTGGTTTTCTGAAACAGCCCATGCAGCTGCTGGTAGGCCTCCAGATGCTCCGGCGATTCCGCCATCACGGCATGAAGGTTTGGAATTCGTCCGAAGCTCTTCTCCGATGCTTCCAACAAACGCTTTGCTTCGGCTGGCGCCGTCTCTTTTGTGTGTAGCGTGAAATCAACCATATCTCTCTCCAATCTATTAAGTTTCCTACAAGCGCCACTCCCGGCGCCCAACTGTCCGTGCCATTTTGTGACGATCGTTCTTTTTTTCAAGAGATGATGGGAAACGTCACTGTCTCACAGGGGGGTTGCAAACTCGGACCTGCGCTGAATTGCAATGTTGTTGTCGCCGATCTTTCGCGCCAGATCGGAACCGAGGGCACTTTCCATGGCCAATCGGAAATCGGAATCCTTCTCGAAAAGCTTCCGCAATTTCTTGACGCTCCAACACAGCACGCGGGGTCCGGCGCTGTCCTCGTTTGAAAGGGCAATCGTGGTGGCGCTGGCGGGACGACCAGCGATGAATCCAATCTCTCCCACGAACTGGCCGCACCCCAGTTGGGCAATCGGTTGGTTCTTCAACGTGACCTGGACACATCCGTCCGCCACGACATAAACGCACCCAGCGAAATGATCCTCACGGGTCAGCCGAAAGCCCGGTTCGAGTGTTTTCCATCGCCCCTGACGCATGAGCCGCTTTGCGGGCTGGCGCGACAGGGCCGGAAAGGCGCAGGCATGGAGTGCCGCTTCTTCCGGCGTGAACTTCCACAACCGCCGCTGATAGATCAATAAAAGCGCGTGTCCCAGGTTGATGACGGTAAAGCCCAGGTACCAGGGCAGGAACTCCCACATCACTTCGGGCCCACGACTGATTGCTACGACGCTGAAGATAAGATAGGAGCCGACAGCGACAAGCCGCAGCCAGAGAATGTCGCGAAACAGATAGGCAAGCCCGGCAACGGCAAAGCCAATGTGCAACAAGGAACCTTCCAAAAACTCAGCCATGGCGATGATATCCCGACAATCGACTTGGAACACGCGCGCTTCAGGAGCTCAGGTGTATCTATGAGGGTTTCACGGTTCCAATGTAGGATCACGGTAAAATGTAAAGGCATCAATAAACGGTGAGCTTTCCGCCGTCGGTCTAGCCTTGTTTCAGATGAGCGGCTGCAGGAACTCCCGGATCAATGCGACGGTGACCTCTGGTTGTTCGAGATGGGGAGCGTGGCCGCAATCAGGTATCAAGGCGCTATTGGCGGAACAACCGATACCCGCAACGATGGCGGCGACCTGAAACGGCGTCCCATACTGGTCTTCCGCACCCTGAAGGATAAGCGCGGGAACCTCGATATCCGGCAAGAAGGCCTCCAGGTTCCAGTCGCGGAAGCCCGCACTGAGCCAAGTATCGTTCCAGCCGTAAAAGGCACAGTCCACATTAGCGCCATGATACTTTTCCAGACGATCGCGCAAATCGCCGGTTTCAAAGGCTTCGCGGGCTTCCCGAATGCCTTGGATGCTCAGCTCTTCGTTGAAAACATGCGCCGCCAAGGTAACGATCGCTTTGACGCGCCCGGCGGCATCGGCGCTCGCATGAATGAGTGCAATGGAACCGCCGTCGCTATGCCCGATAAGAACGGCCTCTTGGACACCCGCTCTGTCCAATACCCTGGGCAGCACCTCCAGCGCCTCGGCGTGTAGATAAGTCGGAGGTCGCGGTAAAGCGCAGGCGTCGGAGCGGCCATAACCCGCCCGACTGTAGACGATGCCACGCACCCCAAGCGCCTGGCACAGTGCCTCGGGAAAGCCCCGCCACAGCGCAACGCAACCCAAACCCTCGTGCAAAAACACCAGCACCGGTCCCTCGGCCTCCGCCTCACCGACCCAGTGGTATTCGAGACGGGTGCCGTCGATGACCATGTGATCTCCAACCATCCGATTTCCCTGCTGCAAAGTCAGAAGGCTATTCGATCAACAACGTCTTTGGCGAGACAGCAATGGTCACACCCGACGCCAACGCGCCAGAAAGTGTTCTCTTTAGCACCGAAATGGTCAGCATCTTAAACCCTCCATCATTTGCTTGAACTGGTATCGACCGCTTCCAAAAGCTTCTACTGCGCGGCCTAGGGCGTATAGTCCGGGGGTGTAGGCAGGCAACGCCCGCTTTTGCGAAGCGACTCTTTCGAATGGCCGTGGAGCGAGAGATTGGACATCAAAACCACCGATACTTTTAATGAATTACGAAAACCGCATAAGCTAGTTTATAGAAAGACTGAATGTAATGTAGGTAACAAGGGAACCAAACGCACTGAAGGAAATTTAGACTTTTTGTGAGTATAATTGGGCAATATCCGCATCTTGTTTTCTTGATGCACTCTCGTTCATTCAATATTCCACCTGCTCTTCAATTTACAGCCTTCCGTCGAATACTCAGACACAGGATGGACACCGCAAAACTACAATCTTGACGCACACAGCCTCGGATCACGCCGTTAGTTTCTCCCAAATCCCCACGGCCCTTGATCAGAGGTTGGAATGTTCAAAACGAAAGCGACTTCATTGCTGGCGGTTCTGGTGTTGGCCATTCAACTGCCCCTTTTGGCGAGCATCACACTGGCACAAACTCCCGATGCGTTAGCTCCCCAACTAGATCAGCTTGAGCAATCTCTCCAAGAGGCGCAGACCCGTATCGAGCGCCCCTGGGCATGGCGTGGCGCTCTTCCTAATGTCCGCAAAGAGGTCACCGCAATCATCACAGAGGCTGATCGCTTGCAACTGGCAGCGCAAGAACTGGCCGTAACTCAAAAGCAACTCCTTGAGGCTTTGGGTCCAAAGCCGGAGGAAGGAGCAAAGGAAGCCGAGGATATCGTCAACCGGCGTTCCATGATCGAAGAAAAGCTGTCGCTGCATGAGGCGGATACTAAACGCGGGCGCCTGCTTAAGGCTCGCGCTGGCGAACTTCGTGACACCATAGATGATATGATCGCCCAAGCCCGAGCCCGCAGCTTGCTGGATCGCGAGCGAAACATACTCGAGCCTAGTTTCTGGCTCGATACGGGGGAATCGCTGCGCAAACTGTCCGATCACGCGGCGACCGACGAACGACCCAGTCGCAGTCTCCCGGAGTTCTCTCCCAGGGTTTTTGCTTTGATTCTGGTCGGTTTATTGTTGGCCTGCGCCATTGCAAGGGCTGTATCACGCTCGGGATTCGCGAGCGATTCAAGTAGCGAAGCCAGGAGATTCCTGCGGGCAATTGCCGCGGCGCTGCCGGCCGTTCTGCTGGCTATCGTAATTGATGGTTTGCGCCAAGCCGCCGTGATCTCGGTTACGCTTGGCGATATTCTGGTGATTGGCGCGACCAGTCTCGGCCTTGTAATGTTCGCGACCGCCCTGGCGCAAGGTGCTGCCGAATCCTTTACATTAAATCCGTCTCGCCGGAGCTGGCGCCTGTTCGTCGCCATCGCCTCGACCATCGGCCTGATCTTTTTCCTCAGCCGAATGAATGGGGCGGTTCTCCACGCGCCAGGTCTGTTCCCCGCAGGGCAGTTTCTGCTTGGGTGTCTGATATCGCTGTTGGCGCTGGCAGTGGCACAGCGCCGCCTTTTGGAATCCGGACAGCAAAGTTCCCGCAGCGGCACCAGCCTGCTGGCTGCCGCCAGGCATAGCCGGGCGCGGCCTTGGCTCACCCTGCTACGCCTTGCCACCTGGGTTGTCTTAACGGTCTGGATCGCCTACCCCGTTTTGTTCGCGCTCGGCTACAGGAATCTGTCCGACTGGCTGTTGTTCGGCACCAGCGGAACCTTGCTTGCCGTCATTACCTGCCTGTACCTCGCTCTTGCCTACCGCCTCGCTTGTGATCGCTTCGTCATGCGCGTCCTACGCCCTTTCATGCTGACGCACATGGGGCGTCGTCTCGGCTTTAAGCGAAGCCGCCTCTTGCGGTTCTGGACGATCACCATGCTTGACCTCCTGATGCTACCCGCGGCGATCGCGTTGCTAGCGATGATCTGGGGTTTTGATCTGTATAGGCCCGTCGAGTGGCTGCAGGCCTTGGGCGAGGAGATCCGCATCGGCAGCATGGTACTGACGTTGCAAGACGTTGCCTGGGCATTGGCGTTAGCCGTTATTCTCCTGCTGATCACCAAAGTTGTGCAGAAAGTCCTGGAGCAGCGGATTCTACCTTCACTGGATGTGTCGGAAGGGCCGAGCAGCGCTATGGTCAGCATGACGGGATATCTGGGCGTTGGGCTGGCGCTCGTTGCCGGTTTGGCTACCTTACAGATCGATTTCAGCAAGATCGTGGTTGTTGCCGGGGCCCTGTCGGTGGGTATCGGCTTTGGCTTACAGCACGTAGCGAACAATTTCATTTCCGGCCTCATCATGCTGATCGAGCGCCCGGTCAATGTCGGTGATTGGGTCGTCGTCAACGGCCAGGAAGGCATGGTCCGCCGTATTAGTGTGCGTGCCACGGAGATCCAAACATTCCAAAAAGCCTCCGTTCTGGTTCCCAATTCGGATCTTGTATCCGGCACTGTCACCAACTGGACCTTGAAGGACCGCACGACTCGAATCGAAATCCGCATCGGTGTTTCCTTTGACTGCGATGTGGAACTGGTCGAGCGCCTCCTGCTCGATTGTGCGGGCAGTCACCCCGACACCTTAAGCGAGCCTCCCCCGCGTGCCGTGCTGTTCAACTTCGGTGAGAACGCGTTGGAGTTCGAGCTATGGGCTTACATCGATACGGCTGAAGTAACCCGCAAAACGATGGTCGAGAGCGATATTCGCAAGCGCATCATCTGCGCCTTCAACAGCCATCAGGTTCCCTGGCCTGTGGCACAACGGGATGTCCACGTCACCCACACCAACGCTGCTTGGACGCAAAGCCCGTCGCTGGCGAAATCCGGTTTCTAACAACCCGTCAATTCATGTGTCGGGCCACAGAATGGTCACAGCGATCCTTCCCCGCTGTCACGGCGGAACTGCCACATTGAAGCTACGGAGGCGCCCACTAGGCGCCGAGAAGAAACGATGGAGAAGCACAATGTACAGAACCCTGGCGCTCACGGCATTCATAACCCTGGCGGGGGTGGGCTTAGCCGAGGCAAGCCACACTGATTCATCCTTGCCGATCAAAGCAGCGCAAGCAGACGAGGACGCGGCACAGGAAACCAGCACATCTGTTGCCGTGTTGCCGACGGCGCGAAACGCCAGAGCCATTGACGGCCTAACCCTGGCTGACGTCGCAGCAAATGTGAAGTGGCGGCGCAAAACCTTCACACGCCTCGTCACCTGGAACAATTAAGGGAACCAAAAGCTCGCCGCATTTACCCGGAGTCTAAAGAATGTACCGCAGACACCTGAAGGCTCTCGCGCTCTCGGTCATGCTTACCGCTTTAACGTCGCAAAGCGCGTCCGCCAGCGATCATGAAGCAGATAAAGTGTCGCGCGACGCGTACGAACAACGCATGAGCCGCCAGCTTGAGCAGTATCGCGCTGCATCAAGTGGCCGCAGTTTCTCGTCGGACCTCGCGAATGCCTGGGGGGCCGTCCAGCGGGACTGGGGCAATCTTATTGAGGCTACCGAAGAGAACTGGCAGGAAGCGCAAAAAAAGATGGATGATGCTTGGTCGTCGTTCGAGAAAAACTGGGATGCCGAAACCAGCGCCACGTCGGAAACCGCTAAAACCTCTAAAGCTGTTGAACAGTAATCCGGCACCCGCGCTGTAGTCCGACCGGTTAGCCCCGGCGGACCAAAGGAAAACGCAGCTCGACGGCAAAGCCCCCTTCCGGGCGGTTGCGCGCGACAACCCGCCCGCCCATAACCTCGACGTTCCGCCGCACCACCCACAGCCCGATACCGAAGTTTCCATGCGTGGAGGTTCGCTCCTCCCGGCTGCTGTAGTATCGCTCGAAAATACGGTCCAAGTCTTCTGGAGGCACGCCTGGACCTTCGTCAATCACGGCTACAACGGCTTCACCGCCGACTGTTTTCGCCGAGAGAAGAACCCCACCTCCTTCGGCTGTGAAATCGCCAGCATTCTCTAATAAATTTTCCATGCAGACTTCCAGCAGATCGCTGTTGGCCTTGATGCGAAGTGAGTTCGCAATCTTGGTTTCCAGCTTGATGCCGCGTGCTCCCAGCACCTCGCGGAAATCGTCAGCCAGATTGACCAGCAAGGGCGCTACGTCAATGGGCTGCAGCGAGCGATCCATGATCTCGGCGGTCGCCTCCTCAATCTTTCGTGCCGCGCTGATGAGAGAATCGAGCCGGTCGACAGACTGCTCGATCAAGCGCACCGCCCTTTGGCCGCTTTCATTATCTTCGGCCACTGCGCGCCTGACGCGCTCATTGGCCTGCGAGATCACGGCCAGCGGGCCTTTGAACGCATGTGCATTTTCCTCCGCTGCCTGCCGGATCAGATCTTCGGATCGTCGCAAAGTGGCAACCAGGTCATCGAACTCCTGTACCACGCTCTGCAGTTCTGGGATTTGGTTACGTTCGGCAAAGGACAGGTTCTGCCCCCTACCGGCCCGAATGGCGCGTGCGGTTCGCCGGAAACGATGCAGATTGCGCCAGACATCGGCCAACGTGACCAGCACGATCACGGCCATCAACAGGTAGATCGCCAAGGCCAGCTTGATCTCGGTACGGCCCCAGTAGCTTTCCTCGATCGACGCATCCAAAACCTGGTTTGGCGCCTGCGAAGTCAGGACAACCCAACAACCGTTTTCAACCAGCCTCGAACGAACGAAAGTCAGCACTTCATTGCCGCCGGCTGCATTTACGTACCGTACCGCCAAGGACTGTTCGCCACCGCAAGAGCGTGCAAACTCAGCCAGCAAGCCAGTACCGACAATCTCCGCGCGCTCCTCCTCGAAGGCCGCACCGGCAACAGGCGGATGCATCGCCACCAAGAAAAAGCCAGCGTCTGGCGCATCCTCCTTGGGCGCTGGGCGAAACAACAATTTGATCTTGGCCCCTTCGGCAGCCAAACGCGGTAACAGCGCATTGATCTGCTCTGCTTTCTTTGGGGAGAAGTCCGTGAGAAGCGGAAACAGGGCCTCGGCGATCAAACGGCCTTTATCTTGCACGGACTGCAGCAACAGTGCGTTGCGCTCGTCATCCACCGACCGCAACAGGCTGAAAATCAGCAAGGGGACCGTGGCGAAGATGACAAGCGTGACAATCATCTTGCTGGCAAAAGAGCGTCTGACATGAGACCACCAACCGCCGCCTAGCTGCCTGACTGTCTGCATTAGGTATTGTCCACGGTGTTCCAACGGTAGCCAAATCCGGGGTAATTCTCGATACAGTCAAAATCCGGATCCAGGTCGCGGAATTTCTGGCGCACGCGCTTGATCGCCGACCGCACGTTGGCACGGTATCCTTCGCCGCCGAAGCCAGCTTGAAAGCCTCGGCCACGCACCACATCATAGATCTCACGGTATGAAACATCCTTGCCGCGACGGCCGGCGAGGACTTCGATGATGGCAAACTCGGTCAGCGTCAGTTCCAGTTCCTGATCACGCCAATACCCCCGGCGCGAGGCGCTGTCGAGCCGCAAGGCACCGAGATTAAACTCGCTAGCGACGTTGGTCTTTTTAGGCGCGTCGGCACCGGCTGCGGCTTCACGCCGATCCAGTATATTTTCAACCCGTCTTAGAATTATGGAGAAACTTCGTGATTTTTCGACGAAATCGACCGCCCCTCCCAACAGAGCCGCTTCCTCATAGATTTGGTCACTCAGCACTGTCAGAAAAATGACCGGCAGTTCAGGTCGCTGCGTCCGCAGTTGACGCAGCACCTCGATGCCATTCATCTCCGGCATCTTCCAATCCAGGAGAACCAAATCGGCCGAGGCGCCGTCCGAAAGAGCAGAAAGAAAAGCCTTCCCGGCATCATAGTCCGTTACTTCATAACCGGATTCGATCAGGTTTTGAGCGATGGACTCTCTGAACAGAGGATCATCGTCAACGATCGCTATGCATGACCTGCGACTTTGGTCGTTGTCATCCAGATCTGGCGATTTTCTCTTCATGGAGCGCTCCCGCACAACTTGAAACATCACGCTCTTTCGGCTCGGCCTCGTAGGTCAACACCCGATAGGCGTTCGCGTTGACGTCCATATAAAAGAACAGAGCCAACCCACAGTCGCGACCCGCATAACGCCAGATGACTGCTGGCGGGTCTTGGGATACTGACGCCGGCTTGCCGAAGAGCTTTTCGGTCTGCGCCTCGGAAAGACCGATAAGGCTTGCCTCATTGACAGTTTGTGTCTGACCCGTGGCCTGCTCACTCTTGGTTGGCTTTTCAGGTGGCGGCGTCGTTACCTTGGCACCCGCGGACCCCGTACCGGCCGTTGACTGTGCCTTGCTGCTGCCCGACGGCAGACGCGACACCAGATCATCGATACGGCTTTTGTCACACCCTGCCAGGACCGCTATCAGGCCTAGGCACGGCAAAAGTTTCACAATACCAGATCTGGCTACGGTCATACCTCGGCACCACAAGGATCAGAAGCTGCAATGCTACTTCAGTCCTGTGGCGCCGAGAAAGGCTTTTAGGTCAACTCTTTCACCCCGAGTGCTTCAGCGAGCGCCGTTTATCACCCCGGGACATGCCAAACGTCGTCATCACCCCGGCAAGCCAGGCGCTCGTATCGCTCGTCGTCGCCACCCGCCTGGATGACGTAACGTCGGCAGACTCGCCCATCGTCGGCCGAGTAGGTTGAAATTGGCCGAAGCGCGTAACTGCGTCGCGTTTGCGTATTCTCCCAGCGGATCATCTCGCCGTCCTTGAGGCGGGTCAGACCCTGTGCCGTGCAGGCACGGTCAACCTTATCCACTTCGCGACCGAGATGCCCACCGATTATGGCGCCTAGCACGGCACCGCCGATGATCGCAGCCGTTCGCCCGGAACCCTTGACCGTCGAGCCAATCGCACCGCCTGCGACCGCGCCTATGGCAGCGCCAACGGCATCGCTGTTGCAGCGGAAAAATTTGCCGTCGACCCGGTCGATATAGGCCACATCGTGATGGTGCTTGTCGTGTTTGGCACGCCAACCGTGTGCCGGCGCCCAGGGGGGCGGGTCGGCCAGCGTCGGCGGGACAGTTGTGAAGCCGATGACAAGCACCGCCACCGCTGCGCAAACCCGGCGCGTCGCGGTGCGTTTACTATGCATTCCAGCCTCAGACATTCTTTTCTGCTCCTCATGTGTTGAAGGTAAAAGGCAATGCTGTCTGGCATTCCCTAGTTGGATTTTCCTTCGTGGTAGAGGTAGCCCGCCGCCGTACCGATGGCGCCACCAACAACCGCGCCGCAAGCCACACAGCCGCCGGTAATTACTGTAGCCGCAGCACCTGTGCCGGCACCGATAGCACCACCGCTTAGCATCCGCTGCTCCTTGGTGTTTAGCCCAGAACAGGCGCTAAGGCCGAGGGCCGCAACCATCAATCCTACCGTCGCGATGCGTTTCATCTTCTTTTTCTCCTGTTCCTGTCTGGCCGCCATGGGTCAGGTCGGCTTGTCCAGCACAATATGGATCGAGCCAGATGTCATGGGGGCATCAAGATTGTGATAAAACTGTGATCGTAAATTTGGTGTTTCATCACGGGCGGGGAAAGTGAATCCGCTTGCACGGTCGATAGTGCCGGGACAACACTGACGGCTTCTTCGCGGACCGGCCCTGAAAGGGGCAACGTCGGTGTTGTTGTACTCCTAGATTCCAAGGTTTCCGTCGCATGCCAAAGAACCCCATCTTCAGCGAAATTGACCTTGACGGTAACGGGCGGCAGTCGGGCTATCTGGCTTTGACACATTCGGTCCACCGCTCGGCTTACGGTTATATTCCGATCCCCATCGCCTCGCTGAAGAACGGACCGGGCCCGACCGTGCTTTTGATGGCTGGCAACCATGGTGATGAATACGAAGGTCAGGTTCTGATTTCGGAGTTGATCCGCACCCTCGACCTGGAGGACATCACCGGTCAGTTGCTGCTCCTGCCCATGGCAAACTTCCCCGCGGCGGCCGCCGGACTACGCACCTCGCCGATCGATGACGGAAACCTAAACCGTAGTTTTCCCGGTAACCCACGCGGTACGGTTACAGAGATCATTGCCCACTTCATCGAATCCGAACTGATTGCACGCGCCGATTTCATGGTCGACCTGCATTCGGGCGGTAGCTCCCTGCTCTATCGCCCGTCGTTGCTCCTTCCCTGGAACGAGGGCGACGAGATCAACAACAGGAAGAAAGCACTCATTGAAGCCTTCGGCTTGCCTCAGACTTTGTTGCTCCGCCGCAATTCTGAAGGTTGGTATTCCTCCTCTGCGGCGCTACGCCAGGACACGCTCTCGCTCACGACCGAACTCGGCGGCGGCGGTTTCGTTGGGCAGGAAGCACTTCGTTTGGGACGTGCGGGCCTATTGCGCGTCCTAGAGGAGATGGGCCTGTACCACGGCCCCCAACCCGACCGGGATTTTCGAGAAACGCCGCAGATCTTCCAGAGTGATTCCTATGTCTTTGCGAACGAAGCGGGACTGGTCGAACTGCTGGTCGAACCGGGTGATAAGGTGACGGCGGGACAACCCGCTGCCCGTCTCCACCAAACCGAGACACCCGGGCGCGATCCGATTGAACTGGCCTTCGAAGAGGCGGGAATCGTTCTGGCCAAACGTGTGCCCGCCAGATGCCTGCGCGGCGATTGCCTGTTTCACGTAGGCACCCCTTGAACCACTCTTGTTCAGGCTGCGAGCGTGGACGCGCTTCGCACGGCCCGCTCTTCCATGAGCGCATGGTGCAAAAGGCGTATGGCTTTTTCATAGTCTTCTTCCGACAACACGAACTGTAGATCGACGGCTCGGCTGGGACAGATGCTGGCTAGTGGCAGCACGCCGCCTTTCTGAAGGGCGGCGACGGCTTCACTGAACAACGGAGCCGCATCGAGTCTGGCGCCTATGACCGAGACGATTGCAACCTTCTGGGTTCTTATCTTCGCCTCCGGCCGTGCGGCCTCAATGACAGCAATCGCGCGACGCACCTGCTTCAACGGTGCTGTTACGTAGTGAGTGACGCAGTTTGCGTTGATGGACTTGGTAACGGTAGGAATTTTGAATCGACTGAGCGCCATCACGATCGGTTCTTCTGACCCCGGTTGTCCGACATGATCCTGGTCGAAGACCTCAATTTCCATTGCGGAAGATATTCCGGTGATGATCTCCGGGCCGGTGGTATCGGGTAACCAGCCGTCCTCGATAGCGGTGCCGGGGTGATCCGGCTCGAAGGTGTTGACCACACGCAACGGGATACCACGTTGGCGCAAGGCCTTGGCGGCACGCGGATGAATCGCTTCCATTCCCATGTTGGAGAGTTGGTCGGCTACGTCGTAGTTGGTGCGCCCGATGGGTCGGACACGGTCGGCGCCAATGATTTTCGGGTCGCCGCTACTTAGGTGATATTCTTTGTGAATGACCGCTTCTCGTGCCTTGGTGACATAAGCAATCCGCGAGAACGTCACCTCGCTGTAGCCCCGGCCATAGCGGCGCATCATCCCATCTTGGGCCTGCGCGTACCCGGTCACGATAGGAAGTTCGCGTGCAAGATCGCGCCCCGCCAGTGCCTGTGTAATTCGTTCATCCAGGTTCAAGGAGTCGGGGTCACGCCATCCCGAGAGATCGACCAGCACGGCATTGACGCCCTCCTTCTTCAGCAGCAGCACCGTATTGTGTGCGCTATGAAGCTCGCCCAGAGCACTCAACATTTCCCGCACGGTGTCCAAGTGCTCCTGCAACTTGAAGTGACCAAAAGCACAAAGCCGGTGAAGGTCCATCAAACAGGAACGCGTACCCTCGATGCGCTCCCGGATAAAAGCGTCCGCAATTTTCTGTTCCGGGCTCGGCCCAAAAATTTCTCGGTTACGGCGATACATCTGATCGGCAACGGCTGTGAGCGCATCACCCCACGCCCAATCCGAGTCGGATCCGGCGTAGAGGTGAAAGACACCCGCCTCGCCGGTCTTTTTGTTTTCAAGCAGCAAGTCGGTGAAGCCGCTGTAAGCTGAAACCACGAAGATTCGCCCATAAATCTGCTGCCGAGAGCGCTTCCCGAGAAAGATGTTCTCAAGCACCGCTTTCGTATCGGCCATCGAGGTGCCGCCAATTTTGTGAACACTGTGGTACCCGCGTCCGGGTGACGCGTTATCGGAGTGCATCGTCTGTCCTTCAATTTGTTTTGGGGTTACAGGCGCCGGTGCATTGACCAAACCTCAGGCATTCTCGGCAAGCGGTTCGGCACCTAGTGCGTAAGCGCCATCGGCGTCGTGCACTTCCCGGCCGTTGATGGGCGGGTTAAACACACAAGCCAGCTTCAACTCGCTGGTCGCCCTCAGGAGGTGCTTGTCGTTTTTGTCGAGCGCGTAGATGGTGCCCGGTTGGATCGGATAGATTTGACCATCGGAAGTCGTTTCGATCTCCCCTTCGCCTTCGATGCAGTAAACGGCTTCCAGGTGGTTCTTGTACCAGATAGGCGTCTCGGTGCCCGCGAAGATCGTCGTCACATGAAATGAGAACCCCATCTTATCGTTGGCCAAAAGCAACCGAGTGGATTCCCAAGTCTCGGTGGTGACCCGGCGATCGCTGGCTTCGGCTTCCTTGAGGGTACGTACGATCATTTTTCTGTTCCTTCCTAATTGTGTGATTTCCAGGCGCGCGGTTGGTAGGCGGTCAAGCCGCCGCCGTCGTTTCCCGGTGACATTCTCTTTGGCCCAGCACCTCGGTGAAGGCCGCTTCCAGAATGTCGAAGCCCTGATTCAGCTCGTCCTCCGATGTCGTCAGAGCCGCCAGACACTTGACCACTTCGCCGTCTGCACCGCTGGTTTCGATCACCAAGCCATTGCGGAATGCAGCCGAGCAAATGTCGGCTGCCTGGCTGCCGGACGTCATCGCGACGCCCTGCATCATGCCCCGACCGCGCACTTCCACACAGGCTTGCGGCCAAGCATCCGCTATGGCGGTGAAGCGATCCCGGACGAGCGCGCCCTTGCGGCGCACCTCCGGTGCGAAGCTATTGCCGCCCCAGAATTTTTCCAAAGCCGCCGCGCCGGTTACGAAGGCATGGTTGTTGCCCCGGAAAGTGCCATTGTGCTCGCCAGGCTCCCATACATCGAGCGCGCGACGGATCAGCGTGACCGCCATCGGCAAACCCATGCCCGACAACGATTTGGATAGCGTTATAATGTCCGGCTCGATCCGAGCTTCCTCGAAGCTGAAGAAATTGCCCGTCCTGCCACATCCGGCCTGGATGTCATCGACGATCAGCAGCATGTCGTGCTTGCGGCAAACCCGTTCCAGGTTGCGCAACCATTCGCTACCAGCAACATTCAACCCGCCTTCGCCTTGCAGGCACTCGACGATCACGGCGGCAGGCAATGTCACGCCGCTGGAGCCATCGCTCAGAACCTGGTCGAGGTATTCGGTCGTATCGACGCCCTCCCCTAAGTACCCGTCAAACGGCACGGTTGGGGAATTTCCAAGCGGCACGCCCGCGGCTGCCCGATGATGCTCGTTCCCGGTCACTGCGAGCGCGCCGAGCGTTACGCCGTGGAAACCGTTCGTAAAACTAATGACGCCTTCGCGCCCCTTGATCCGGCGCGCCAGTTTCAAGGCCGCCTCCACGGCGTTCGCACCGGTCGGGCCGGTGAACTGCACCACGTAATCCAAACCACGCGGCTGGAGGATCAGCTGCTCAAAGCTTTCCAGAAACCGACGCTTGGCGCGGGTATGCATATCCAGCCCCTGCGTGATGCCATTAGCCTGGATATAGTGGACCAGCGCCTCGGTCATATCAGGGTCATTGTGGCCATAGTTCAAGCTGCCGGCACCGCAGAGGAAATCCAGGTAACGTTTGCCGTCGGTATCTGTCAGCCAAGCGCCTTGTGCTTTATCAAACACCGTCGGAAAGGACCGTGCATAGGATTGGACCTCCGACTCGCGTCGCTTGAAGATCGATTTCGAGTTCTGGATCGAGGTTTCTTCGAGTGTGGACATGGAATGTCTCCCTTCGAGAATAAAGGACGGCAACCTGCCACCCGGTAAACCCGGGCAGGTCGCTATGAATGAGTTCAATGGATTGAAGCGGCGAAGGCCTGCGTTCAGGCAGCACGCCCGACTGACTGAGCGCCCAAGGTGTCAGATGGCAACACGACAGCCTCTGGATCGAAAGGTCCGATATCCCACAAGACCTCACTCGGCTGATCGCCACCGAAATGCCGCTCGCGATCAAAAAGAATCCGTTGCTCAACTGGAGCATCAAGCTGCTCGGCGAGCGTGGAGAATAGCGCCTGCGACGCTTTGTTCGTGGGCGTGATGGTGGTCTGCAAACCGGAAACGTTCAAACAGGCCGGACGGTGCAATAGCTCCAGAATCATGGACTGTGCCAGTTTGCGGCCACGTGCGCGCTTATCCACCGCCACCTGCCAGATAAACAAGGTTTCGTCATCGCGAGGCAGGAGATAGCCGGACACGAAGCCCAGCACCTTGTCCTCCGCTTCGGCAAGCACGCAGGTTTCATTGAAGTGAGAGCACTGCAGAAGATTGCAGTAGACGGAGTTCTCGTCCAATGGCGCGCAGCGCTCGATCAAGTCGTTGACAGCAGCGCCATCGCCGGCCGTTGGCGATCTCAAGACTATCTGGCTTTGAAGCGATCTATGGAGGGCAGTCTGGTTTGAGGAGTCTAGGGATGGGCGGGCATCCGAAAGCTCGGGTGCCTTCTTGTCACGTTGGAGGGTCATTGTCTCCTTCTTCTGCGTTGTTCCCAGGGCGGGTGAACGAGCAGAATGTAACAATCGCGACCTTCTACATCAAGGGTCTGTCTGAAAAATGTTTATTTTCAATTATTTCTTGAGTTTTCCATAAGTCGCAAAAAGGACATCTATTTCTTTCGGGACGATCAGGGGGCGCCTAATCCGGGTATCACACCCCCTGTCGTCCTTCTTTTTATTTATGGGGCAAACCGTACCCGGACAGTAGCCCCGGCCCCCTTCGAAACTTCTACGCCGTTGCCTGATGCCGGATCGTAGAACGTCTAATTTCTATGAACTGAAACAGAGCGATCAGATGCGCGATGACGAAGAACGGCACCAGAAAGCTCGGGAAAACGTTCAAGGGCCAAACCTCCAGCGGCGCACTGGTGATCCCGCCTGAAACCAGCCCAGGCAGCACGCCACTGGTCAAGTTGGCGGCGACGATGGCTACGACGAAATCCATCAACCCGAGGAGATGAAACGCGAGAAATCCACCATGCCCCGCAAACCTTGGGTTTGCCAAAAGCCTGCTCAACACGACCGCAGCTGCAAAGCCGATCGCCAAATCGCCCAACCCCGCCGGCCACGCAAAGATTGGCGGCAACCCATCCAGGGCGAGCACCAGCAGAAACGCAAATCCTATGACCCGCCAAAGCTGCAGCGCCGTCAGCATCCGAAGATCCTGAGCAAGCATGAAGCGGCGGAACCGGGCCAAGAACGCAAATGCGAGCAGAAACAATAGAATCGGTCCGACGACTGTCAGCGCAATCGGTGACATCAAGCTTGGCTCTGCGCTGGCCAACCAGCCCTCGGAACCGACCAAGTAGGCCAGAAGAAAGAAGAACGCCACGACAGCCAGCCCCAATGCCGCTCTTTTGGCGCACCAACGGCCGTCGCCTCCGGTCACTTTGTATGAATCGGCCGTGTTGTCGCTTCCGTCGGTCATCAACTTGCCTTTTACAGTGTATCTACACGCTTTTTGTTAGCCTAACGCGCCCGTCAATTTCCTGTCGGTGTTCAGATTCAGGGTTGTTTCGCCATCGAGATTACGTCTTTGAGATCACCAAGCAGTCCGTTCCAACGTTCTGGCCCGAATCCCTCCGAGAAGCGATTCTGCACCGTCCGCCACAGCGGCTTTGCTTCTTCGAACAGCGCCCTTCCGTCATCGGTTAGGCGCACCTTGTGCACGCGCTGATCGCTACCCTGGCCTTGTTCGACTTCAACCAAACCGCGCCGCACCAATGGCTGCAGATTGCGGGTCAAGGTCGTGCGATCCATGACCATCAAGGCGGCCAAACGCGTGATCGGCACCTCTCCCGCGAGGCTCAGGGTCCCCAACAGCGTGAACTGTGTCGCTTTCAGCTTCACCGGCCGCAGCGCCGCATCATAGGACTGGGTAACCACCCGGGCCACACGGCGAAAATTGGCACAGGTGCAAGCCATGATTTCCGCGGGTGTTTCGCCCTTGCTTCCCGTCGATTTGCCGTCTCGCTTCTGCATACGAGTGTATATGCACGCTTTTCAATTTGCAGTCAAGTCCCCCATGGAAGTATTCTGGCACGATACGGAAGTGCTTGGCGCTCCGCCTCGCCCGAGGCATGCTATCGGCCAGCGCGATAGGCCCGGCCAATGCCGAGGCCGCAGGAGAGAGTTCCAAGCGCTCAACCAGGACTCTCGAAAATGAAGTCACCTATGCAAAAGCGAAGGTTGGCCGCTATCGTCGCCGCTGACATGGTGGGCTACAGCAAACTCATGGAGCACGATGAGGCGGGAACGCATGCGCGCCTGAAGGCGCATCGCATAGAGCTGATCAACCCCGTCATCGAAAGAACCGGCGGCACTATCATCAAGACCACCGGCGACGGGATGCTGATTGAGTTCCCCAGCGTCGTCGACGCTCTGGCCTGTACCGTGGAGATCCAGACCCGCATGGCACGGCGCAACAGCGACCTGCCGGAGCCCTCGCGAATTGAGTTCCGAATAGGCATTAACCTCGGTGATGTGATCGTTGACGAGGACGACATCTTCGGCGACGGCGTGAACCTCGCCGCCCGCCTGGAGCAGTGCGCCGATCCGGGCGGCATCTGCGTCAGCCAGGTTGTCTACGACCAGGTGCAAGGGCGGATCGAAGTTGCTTTCGAGGACATGGGCGAGCGCACCGTCAAGAATATCTCCCGGCCGCTCCGCATGTATCGTGTGGTGCTGGATGCCCCCGCCAGCAGCAGCCCCGGCAAGCCTGAGAAACCTCGGGGTGAAGACACCTCCGTCAGCAAGCCCTCCATCGCCGTGCTGCCGCTGGAGAACATGAGCGGCGACCCGGAGCAGGAATTCTTCACCGATGGCCTGACCGAAGACATCATCACTGAACTGGCCCGGTTCCACGAGCTTCTGGTGATCTCGCGCAACTCGACCTTCACCTATAAAGGCAAGGCTTCAAACTTGAAGACCGTGGCTAAGGAACTGAACGTCGACTACATCCTGGAAGGGAGCGTGCGCAAGGCAGGCGACCGGATCCGCGTGACCGTGCAGCTGATCGAAGCAGACGAGGACCGGCATATTTGGGCGGAGCGCTACGACCGCAAGCTGGAGGACGTGTTCGCGATCCAGGACGAAATTACCACCGCCATCGTCTCCACGCTTTTCCGGCGGGTCGAAGACGCCACCCAGCGGCGCGCGAAGGTCAAACCAACGGAAAATATGCAAGCCTACGAGTGCGTCCTGAGCGCAAAGGTGCTGCACCACCGTTCGACGCGAGCGGATAACCTGGCGGCGCAGGAAATGATAAACCGCGCCATCGGACTGGACCCCCGCTACGCCCACGCGCATTCCTGGCGTGCCTGCATTCTGGGACAGTCCTGGGTCCATGATTGGTGCGAGGACCGTGATGCGACCTGGAATGCCGTTCAGGACGAGCTAAGGACCGCCTTGTCACTGGACGACAACGACGGCGACGTTCATCGGATCCTGGCGGCGGTCGCCGTTGCTTCCGACGACCTGGAAAAAGCCCGGTTTCACCAGGACAGGGCGCTCAGCCTCAACCCCAACTACGATCTCGTCGTCGTTCAACAGGGCGAGTTGCTGACCTGGGCGGGAAAACCCGAGGACGGCATCGAGTGGATTCTCAAGGCCATGCGCATCAGCCCCTATCACCCCGAGCGATTCTGGGGTCATCTGGCACGGGCACAGTTCGCCGCAGAGCGCTACGGCGACGCCATCGCTTCCTTGAAGCACATCACCGGCTGCGATGCCCCGGCCCATGCCCTCTATGCCGCCGCCTACGCGCGCATGGGCGAAACCGTGGCCGCCAGGGCGCACGCCGCGGAGGCGCTGAAATGTGACCCTAAAATGACCCTGGAAACTTGCGCCGCCCAGCTTCATTACGCCAGCCAAGAGGAACGCGACGAACACCTCAAGGCACTGGCGGAGGCCGGTATCCCGGCCTGACCTGTCATGCCTGTGTCCGGCTCAATGGGGCTCAGTGACTGGCGCCGAGGAAGGCATCCATCAGCAGTAGCACGGCGGCGCCTCCCGCAAAGACGGAGGCGGTTACATTGAGATAGACGCTCGCGGTGGTTTCTTCCTTGAGCGCTTCCAACGCCTCCCGGCAGGTAGGATGATCGGCGGAGGATCGTTTCTTGCTGACGGCAACGTAAATATTCAAAGCAGTTGCGGCGGAAATAGAAAAAATTGAAAGCGCTTCCAGATGCACCCTGTCGACCTTTTATTATTGATTCTGCGGTAGGGCGACCCTCTCATAAAATATTCGCTGACTGATATGCATATTGCGAATAGAGGCTTCCACCACACTGCATGTTGATTAAATAAAATTAGATGTATCCCGGTCAGAAAGATCCGAATTCCTGCCGATTCCGGCAATGAAAAAACCTCTGAATCAAGATGGTTTGAGGAACTTTCCCAACCGCGACATCACGTAGGTCCGCGACTCCGGGTTTTTCATCCGCCAGATGCGCGCATCTGGAAGATGAGAAACCCTGATGCCCGCGGGTACATAATGCCAAGGATCGGTCGGTTTCTATCTCCAACGCGCACCTCTTAGTCGCCGACCTAAACTATTTGCCTATTAAGTGTGGAACTCGCCGAGCCCAAGCTAGTTAAACGTATCTAGTTTGGGACCACGGCAAAGTCGGTCTCGGTGACGCCATTACTGATCGCGTGACACGTTGAACCATTGGACTCCTTCTGACAGGCTTTGATTGCCACAGCGCTCATGCCGCTCGATGCACAAGGTGTTTTTGGGCAATAGGAATAACCACAGGATCGGCCGTCTTCCGACAGGGCAAAGTAAGTGGCCTGGGGGTCATTTTTGTACTGCTTGAAAAAGGCATAGCAGTCGGCGGATATGCGAATCTGCTCTGCGCCCGCGCTCTCTGAAATCAGTGCAACAGATAGAAGGATCAACAGTGCCTGTACAAGTCTCATCACACGCCTTTTAGTGCCGTTCCATTACTAACTCGCAGGCCTACGCAAGGCCTCTATGCAGATGAAAAGTTCCAGCCCTAGTGCCGCCTCGGTCGTACAGAAGGAGACAGCCGTTAGAAATCTGTACCGTACCTTTTCCCTACATTGAGCGCGGCGTCCTGCCACTTATCATTGCGCATGGGACAAATTTTTTCCGTGGGGGTCAAGAAAAACGATAGTCACCTATATTTTTTACTATTTTTGCGGGCATCTTTCAGAAGCTATGGACGCCCCCTCTCGTAATAGTGGTGCACGGTCCGCGTACCGCACGACAGGGCGGAGACCAAAAAGCCACCCAAGGGGCGGCTCGGTCGTCATGGACAATCTGAAATCGCCGGCCGGCGGAACCCTTGGCGTGGCGTGTGGATCGACCGCCGCTATAGCGGGAGCGGTAAGTACGAAACCAAGCACCTTGGCATTGCTGACGACTTCGAGAATGCGAACCGCAAGTCGGTCTTAGACTTCACACAGGCACTAGAGGCGGCCCTCAATCGGGCGTGGGAACGGTATGGGATAGAGCTTGGGATCGCCGGTGACATGGTATTGCCGGGCCTTGCCATCCGGAAGACTACAGCCCTGATCAGGGGGCACGGTTTGAGGTGCATCTGGAAAAGGCACGCGGACTCCATGGTGATGAAGCTACGTCTTTCGAGTCGTGTCTGCGGCCCGGCTTAAAGGACAGCGCGACTGTCACATCATAGACCCGTCCGCAATTGATCGAAATCACTCCCTCCTACGATTCAGCGTTTAGGTGACGGTTCCATACGGAACCCCTTGCCACGCTCGTTCTTGATGTGCTGCCAGTCTGGCTCCAGGGTGCTCAGCACCTTGCGCAGTCTATGAATGTAGACGTCGACCGACTTGTCGTCTGTCTCCAGAGGGCGTCCGTGGACGAACTCGAAGATCTCGGCACGCGAGAGAGTGGTGTTTGCGTGCCGCAAAAGGTAGGCGAGCAGGCGCGCCTCGCCGGGCGACAGTTTTGCCTTGTGCCCGTCGTTGCTGGTCACCGTTGCCGCTGCACTGTCCAGACAAAGATTGCCGAACTCAAGCCGCCCCCCCGGAAGTGCAGCGGCGGTACGGCCGCTTCGCCTGAGGTTGCTGTGGATGCGGGCGACAACCTCGTCATAGTGGACCGGCTTGATGATGTAGTCGTCGGCTCCGGATTCCAGCCCTTCAACGCGGTCCCTGACGTCGGCACGGCCGGTGATCAGGATGATCGGCTTGGCGGTCATGCGGCGCAGAGACCGGGTCAGGTCAATACCGCTCTGCCCCGGCAGGTTTATGTCTATCAGGAAGATGTCCGGAAAGTTGGTTCCTCCCTGCTTGTGCATTGCGGAGCCGTCGCGGAACCAAGTGACCTCGAAACCCCGCCGGCTCAGCGCGCCAAGGGCCTGTTCGCCCACTGCCTCGTCGTCCTCAACCAGCCAGACCGCAATATTGTCGTTCAAACTCCCTTCTCCCCACGAAACTCAACGTCCTAAACGAATTCTTACAAACCTTTACAAAATTGATCCGCCGCTGCCCTAGCCTCAGATTGAAGGCAGCTTTCTTGGAGGAAGAACCATGTGGGATAGCGGATACAAGAACCCTATGACCGAATACCTGGGCATAATCGCCTTGGTGACCGGATTCGCCGTCTTCGTGATCTTTGCAGCTAGCAAGCTGTGTGAAGGCATCATGCTTATACCCCTTCCCTGAGACTAGGCGCCTCTGAGTGCCGCCTGGGCCTGTGCGTAGGCCCGGGCATCCTCAAGCCCCAGGGGCTTCGCAAAGTGATAGCCCTGAACCCGGTCACATTTGCAGGCACGCAGCAGCTCCAGCGTCGCCGCATCCTCGCAGCCTTCCGCAACGATCTTCATGCCGAATGTCTTGCCGAGCAAGACCGCAGCCCGGATGATGGCTTGGTCTTCCTCCGAGGTCGCAGCCCCCATGACGAAACTCTTGTCGATCTTGATCTCGTTGAACGGCATCCGGCGCAGGTAACTGAGCGAAGAGAAGCCGGTGCCGAAGTCATCCATGGAGAGCGAGAACCCGGCCAGCCTCAGACGCACCAGATTCTCTGTCGCAGCCACGGGGTCTTCCATGGCTACCGTCTCCGTCACCTCCAGCACTAGACATTCCGGCACCAGACCTGCCTCCCGCGTGACTCCGTTGAGGCGATCGGCGAGATCAGCCTGCTCAAGATTGGATGCCGACAGGTTGACCGATACCTCGAGCGGTGATTCGCCGTAGCCACCCTGAAACGCAACCAGGCCCTCACAGGCCTGCCGGGTGATATGAACGGTAAAATCGTGGATCAGATCACTGGCCTCCAGGGGCGGAATGAAAGTGTCCGGACCGATAATGCCGCGTTCGGGATGATTCCACCGGGCAAGCGCCTCGAAACCGCGCAGCTGCCCGCTGGCAACACAGTGTTTTGGCTGGAACAGAGCCTCGAACTGTCCGGCGGCGAGCGCCGAGACGAGCGCCTCTTTACGAAGATCCAGGCTGACCTTTATGTCCCTCAGAAGTTCGCGCAGCGTATTGGCGCGTACAGGTTTGGAAAGCGTACCTGCCATCTCCAGGCCGCGCTCCCTGGCCAGCCGGCGTGCAACATCGACTACCCGCGGATCGAAGCCGCTGGCAATGACGATCCGGGCTTTCGAATGGCGTTCGGCAAGGAACCGCAGTACCTGCACGCCGTCAACGTCGGGCATCTGCAGATCGACCATGATGTGCGTGGGCTTCACGGCTTCCAGCAGTTCCTTAAACGCTGTGAAGTCTGCCGCGGCCCAGCTCTCGTAGCCGACCGTGCGGGCAATACGGGCGAACGACTCTCGGATATCAGCATCATCGTCGATGACGAGCAACCGGTCCTGCAAGGGTTCTTCCTTCCGTGTCATTTGGTCACCTCGGCTCCCCGTCGGCGAACGCCATCCAGGGCGGACCTGATCGCGCGGGCCAGTTCGCGCCGCCTGTAGGGTTTCGACAGAAGGGCAACGTCTTCCGGCAGGCGCTCCTGGTGATCGACGAGCGGGAAGCCCGAGGTCAGCAGACAATGAATGTTCGGCCAGCGTTCGCGGACCTCGTTCACAAGTTGATATCCGCTCTTGCCCCCCGGAATCACGACATCGGAGAAGAGCAGGTCGAAAGAAGGTTCGGTTCCGGATGCCTCGAGCTTCTCCAGGGCCTCGTGCGCGCTTGCGGCATCGGTGACGCTGTACCCGAGCCCTGTCAATTGCTGTATCAGTGAACGCCGGACGTTTTCGTTATCCTCGACAAGCAGGATCCGCTCGCCGTGGCCGCCTTCGATGTCGCCCGACTCATGAACTAGCAGGGGCTCGCAGGCGGCCAATTCGATAACCGGGAAATACAGGCGGAACGTGGTTCCGATATCCTTCTCGCTGTAGATCGTGATGTGCCCGCCGGATTGTTTCATGAAGCCGAAGACCATCGACAGTCCAAGCCCGGTGCCCTTGCCCTGTTCTTTCGTCGTGAAGAAAGGCTCGAATGCCCGGTGACGCGTCTCGCTGTCCATTCCCACACCGGTGTCTGACACTTCCAGGATCACGTATTCGCCTGGCTGGAGCGGGCCGTCGATCTCCACCAGGCTTTCGCCCGCCAGCTTCTGCTCGTCGATCGTTGCCACGTGGATGCCAAAGCGCAGGATGCCGCCCTCGGGCATGGCATCGCGGGCGTTGACGGCCAGGTTCATCAGGCTGCTGTCGAGCTGGGACGGATCGACCAGGACCTGCGCCTTCTCGACGTCCGGGCTGAAATGCACGGCGACCTGCTCGCCAAGCGTGCGTTTAAGGAGCGGCACCATACTGTCAACGAAGGAAACCAGCTCCGTCGGTTGCGGGTCGAGTGGCTGCTGGCGTGAGAAAGCCAGCAGGTGCTGAGTGAGCTGCGCACCACGCTCGACGGTGCCGAAAGCCTGCTCCAGCGCCTTCTTGTGCTCTTCTTCCGGAAGTGTATCGTCCTCAAGAGCGTCCAGAGCCCCGAACAGCGCCTGCAGGAGGTTGTTGAAGTCGTGGGCGACGCCACCCGTCAGCTGCCCCACAGCCTCCATGCGCTGGGCGCGCATCAACTGCGTCTCTGTCTGCTTCCGCTCGGAGACATCCCGCAGGGTGACAAGGTAGTGCGGCTTGCCTGCCAGGCTGACGGGCGCGCCTATGACCTGCATGACGAAACTGCTTCCGTCCTTGCGCTTGCCCTTGGTCTCGGCATTGAATATTTCACCTTCGCCAACAGTCTGCAGGAAGCGATTGTATTCGGCCTCGGCCTCCCGATGGACCAGGCTCCGGCTGTCCTTGCCCGCAAGGTCCCCGGGTGACAGTCCGTGCATCTCGGCGGCCACAGGGTTCGCTTCCGTGATGCGTCCTTCATGGTCGAGCACGATGAGGCCGTCGCTAACGGAATTGAAGATGAGGCGATAGTCCTGTTCGTGCTGTGCCGCCAGTTCGCGAAGCCGTTCGATTTCGTCAATGTCCTGCAGGAAACCGCGCAGGCTGACGACGCGCCCGGTGCTCGGGTCCTCGACCGGTTCGACGCGGAAGCGGAACTGGCAATAGCCCTCCGCCGTCCGCATCGGCACGACGCGATCCACCGAGAAGCCGTTGCGCAGCGCACTCGCGAAGTCCGCGTAGGCCTTGAAGCGATGATCTGCGCGGATGCGCTCGAACAGGGTGCGGACCGAAATTCTGTCGTCCGTCCGGGCCTCGCCCAGACGCTCCCAGAACTCCTGTGTCACCTTCACGCTGTCGAAACGGCGGTCCCAGACCAGGGGCACGATCCTGGCGATCTGCTGCGTGTCGCCAAGCTGACGGTTCCGTTCGGCAAGGTGCATGACCATGCGGCCGAGCGTTTCGGAAATCCGGATCACTTCCGCAGGCGCGGAATCCGACACATCGGGCCTCCCGCCCCTGGTACCTTCCTTCACCAGGCGGCCGCAATAATCGACCAGTGCCTGTACATGGGCGACCACAAGCCGCTGGTTGGCGTGAAAGATCAGCAACAGGATGATGGCCACGACCGCAAGCGCGGGACCACTTGTTTGCAGGAAACGGAAGACAAACTCCTCCAGCATCTGCTGCCGGTGCAGGGTCAGGACGAGGGTCAGGTGGTCAGCAGGCGCCTCCAGTCTGGTGAACTTGTAGACACGGTGTTGTTCGTCCGCGCCCGGGCCTTCGACCACTCCTTCCTGCCGGCCCTGCAAACTCTCGAAGAAAGGCGTGCCCGCGACGCTGCGCCCCTGCCAGTAGTTGCGACCGGCAGGGTGCAAGGCTGTCACCACGGTACCTTTGTCATCCACCAGGAACACACCGGAGCGCGGGGGAAGGTTCAACGTGCGCAGCACCACGTCGAAGGCCGACAGCCTGATTCCGACGCCGATCAGATTGTGTACCACATCGTGCTGCATGGTGAGCGGGTAAAGGGCCGGCAGGACAGGTTCGCCGCTGATGGGACCGATCTGGTAGTCGCCGATTACGAAGCGTTCTTCCTCAAGAGCCCGGGCGATATCGCGGTCAATCTGGACGTTCTGACCGTTTTCCGACATTTTGCTAGAGCAGAGAATCAGTCCGTTCCAGTCCAGGATGGCCAGTCTTGTGAAGTAGTCGGCAAAATCCGGCTGTGCCTCCAGATCGCTCAACGCCTGCCTGCAGCCCATTGCATCGAGAGAGGTGATGGATTGATTCGCCGACAGGGAAGCCATGAGCACCCTGGCCGTATCAAAGGTCGTGTCAAGATGCTCCGCGCTCAGTTCTGTCAGCCGATCAAGCTCTGCCTCAAAATTCTGCCGCTGGACGCGTTCCGCGTTGATTGTCACGAGGGCCAGAAGCAGCAACATGACCGCACAAGCACCTCCCAGAAGTCCGCGGAGCCGCCCCCGCAAGGACCTCGGCGTCAGCCTTGCGGCCACTCCACCGATGGAGTAGCTGCTCTCCGTCATTCCAATCTCCCTCACACCTCGTTATTCAGATACATCCTCGTACAAACTGATAATAAAACGCAATAAAACGTATTAAATACAATTTGATATATATTGGCCGTATTTGAATCAAACGGCCAATCATAATTGACTGACTTGGTTCTTGAGATATATGACAATATTTATAATAACTTATTTAAATGCCACAATTTTGGTATGCAGACTCCGAAACTTCAAGCCCGGGCACAAATTTGTCACAAATTTGATTCAGCCGGGCGACCCCCGTGCGCTTTATAATCCACCATGGTTCCGAGACCAGGGTCCGTTTAGGGACGGCCCGCACTTCACCTTAGGGGTGATATTTAATCTTTCAGGCATTTCCTGCTTTCGCAGATGGCTGGCCGCACACCGACTCCGCCAGCCAAGAAAGTCAATGAAAAACGGCTTCGTACTCCTTGTTAACTTTTTATTTTTGGTCAGTTGGCATGAACAATTACATTTGCTGTAAGCTGATAATGTGTGGCACTCTCACCGCATAAACATTTTATTACACAACCTTTGACTTAAAAAATGAAATAGGGGGCCAGGCGCAACCTCACCCCGGGAGATGAATGGAGGCAGGGCCAAGGATGCTAGACTGCAGCATGTTCTCCATCCGGAGTCAGGTGTTCGGAATTCCGCTTTCGGACACACTCGAGTGTTTCCGGCTCCCTGCGATCAGCCCCCTCCCTGGTGCTCCGAATATTATCGAAGGCGTCGTGAATATTAGAGGTGAGGCTGTCCCTGTCTTCAATCTGGCCGCGCGATGTGGTTTGCCAAACGCAAAACCACATGCCTCACAGTTCCTTCTTCTGGCTCTGGCCGGCACCCGGCGAGCGGCCCTGCGGGTCGATCAGGTGATCGGAATTGAAAGCATCGACGAGTCGGGGATCACCCCCCCCGAAAAGCTGTCCCGCAGCCTTCGTCGGCTGCGCGGTGTCGTGGCGCTGGAAGGGAACATGGTCCTCATCCATGACCTGGCCGACTTCCTGGAGAGCTCCGAGGAAGACGCGCTCGACAGGGCACTGTCGGACGGCGAAGGGAAGGACAGATGAAGATGGCCGTGTCACAGCAAGACCGGACGGACCCGCTTGCGCCAGTCGCAGACCTCGTCATGCAGCACTGCGGCATGAAGCTTCTGCCATCACGCAGGCACCATCTCGTTTCCGCTCTTAGGAAGCTGTTTGGCAAGGTCGAGATCCCGGATGGCGAGGCGGTGAGGAAACGCCTTGCCGAGGACCCCCCACTCTACAAGGAATTGCTTGAGCATCTGCTGATCCCCGAAACCTATTTCTTTCGGGACCCCCAACAGTTCGCCTTCATTCGAGATGAGGCGATTCCCCGGCGCCGCGCGGAACGGACAAGCGGCACACCCCTGCGCCTCCTGAGCGCTGGCTGCTCCACCGGAGAGGAGGCCTACAGCCTCGCGATCATCGCCGGTCTGGACACAAGAAACGGCCCCTTCGAGATCATCGGCGCGGACATAAACACGGCCGCCCTGGAGCAGGCCAGAACCGCGGTCTACGGCACCCGGTCGTTCAGGGGAGAGGGTGCCGAAATGACGCGCCCCTTCCTCCGCAGCGCGGGACACAACCGCTTCAGGCTTGAAGACCGCATCACAGGAAAGGTCGGTTTCCGCCGCCTCAATCTGCTGAACCCCGGGATCGCGGAACCGGGAGGAGTTCCCGGAAACCAGGATGTCGTCCTCTGTCGCAACGTCCTGATCTATTTCACCCCCGAGGCCATCGCGAGGGCGGCGAGGCTGCTGTATGACTTGCTCGCACCCGGCGGCTACCTGATCACCGGCGCCTCCGACCCACCCCTGCGCGAATTTGTGCCCCTGGAAACCGAACTCAGCAAGTCAGGCATAATCTATCGCAGGCCATACAAGCCTCTGACCCGAACCTTCGGAGGCAGGCCTGCACCGGTCAGGGTGGTTCAGCGGACAGCGGATGAAACGCCGCGCCGCAATGGGAAGACGGCCCCATCGGCAAAGCCGCCTTTATCCGCATCCCGAACCTCCGGCAGGGCACAGGGAAGCCGGCAAGTGGACGAGGCCCGCATTGCCCACTCCGTCCATGATGGTCATGGAAAGCAAGAGGATATCACCCCGCTAGACGCGCTCTTCCACCATGCCATGAGCCTGCTGGAAAAGGGGCAGACCGAGCAGTCGGAGAGGTTCTTTAGAAAGCTGTTGTACATGGACCAGAGCCTCGCTGTCGCTCATTTCGCACGCGGAACGGCGCTTCTGCGTCTGGGCAGACGCAAGGAAGCTGCGCGCTCCTTCCGGAATGCGCTGGAACTGACGGAGCGCGAAGCCGAAGACCGGCCGCTCGCGCTGATTCGTGAAGAGACTGCAGGCGAACTTGCCAAAGCGGCCCAACGCCAGTTGACGGGCCTCCTGGAAGGAAAGGGAGCGGGTGAATGAGTCATGGTGAGCCACATGCAGGCAGCAGGCCTGACTGGGAAGCCATCCGGCAGAACCTCGAGGAAACGAGGCGCCGGGTGGAAACCGTCCTGAAGCCCGACGCCAAGCGATCGCGGGCGATCATGGAGGAGCGCGCGAGAAAACTCGCCGAAACTGTGAAGGAGGCCAGAACCGCTGCCGATCCCGTCAATGTCATTCAGTTCTCGATGCAAGGCGAGCACTTCGCTCTCGAGACCCGCCTGGTGAGGGAGTTCGCGGCATTGCGGCGGCTGACGCCTGTTCCGGGCGGCCCCGCTTTCCTTCTCGGGCTCACGAACCTGCGCGGCATCCACCTGCCAGTCATCGACCTCCGGGCGTTGATGGGCGCTCCGGCGCCGGGATTGTCGGACCTTTCCTCCCTGCTCGTTGCCGGTCGGGAAGAGCCTGAACTGGCCATCCTCACCGGCAACGACTGTGCGCTGACCGAACTGGACCGGGCTGCCCTCTCGCAGCGCGCCGATCGTGACAGACGGACAGACGGATATGCCTTCATCACCGGCATCACCCCGGAAGCAGTCATGCTTCTGGATGGCGAGAGATTGCTCAAGGCAGCCCGACCAGGCGAACCAGCCTTGAATCAAGGCAAGGAAACAAGGGAGGGGAACACATGAAGCACATTGGCGGATGGCTGAAGTCTTTCCGGGGAAAGGTTACCGGAATTGCCATACTGATCATCCTTGCAGCTCTGGTAATGCAGGTCACAAACGGACACACCCTGTCCACGGCGCGCGAAGCACCGGCGCGCATGACCAAGCTGGTCGAAGGCGAGACCCTTGTTGCCCAGATGGTGGCAGACATCACAAACCTTGTTCATGTCGATTTCGGCCTTGAGAATCAGACCCGCCACCGGTTGCGGCGGAGCATGGAGCAGGTCGAGGAGCGTTTCGACACCCTCTTGCGGGGCAATCAGGCTCTTGGGATAACACCGATTTCCGACAAGGAGACCCTGGCGAGCCTCCAGAACAGCGAGAACCTCTGGGACGACGAGATCAAGCCCGACATCGATGTGTTTCTCAATCTTGGCTCGCGGGAAAGCGCCAAAGCAAGAGCCGACTCCTTGCTGTCATCCCTCGAGCGCTTGGCCAGCAATGTCAGGAGGAATGTCAACGCCCAGCAGGAGATCCTCAACGACGCAGTCGATACCGCCGGCCTGATCCAGATTCTGGGTTTCGCGTTGATTCTGGTGGTGCTTGCCGGTGGCTACTGGCTGATTGCCGGCATCATCCGCACCGTCGAGACAACCACGACTGCGCTGGCGTCGGCCTCCTCCGAACTTCTGGCGGTGACCCAGCAACAGGCCTCCACAGTTAAGGAGCAGGCAGCCTCAGTCAGCGAAACCGTATCAACGGTCGAGGAGATTCAGCAAACGTCGGAGCAAGCTGCCGGTCGGGCAAAGGAGGTCTCGGACGCATCCGAACGGGCATCCGAAGTCGGAGCAGAAGGGCAATCAGCCATCGACGCCTCGATCGCTCGCATGGAGGAGATGCAGAAACAGACGAACCGCATTGCCGAGAACATCCTCGACCTGTCTCAGAGGGCCCAGGCGATCGGGGAAATCATTGCCAGCGTCAACGAAATCGCGGAACAGACGAACCTGTTGGCCCTCAATGCCGGCATAGAAGCGGCCCGTGCGGGCGAGCATGGTGGCGGGTTCTCGGTCGTCGCTCGGGAGATCAAGGATCTCGCAGGTCAGGCCAAGAAGGCGACCGGCGAAGTGCGGAACATCCTCATGGAGATCCAGCGAGCCACGAACAGCACCGTGATGGTGACTGAAGAAGGGGCCAAATCCGCCGACGCAACGATCGAAGCCATCCGAAATGCAGGCGATACAATCCGCTCTCTCAAGGAGAACATCGATGAGACCATGATTGCTGCCCAGCAGATCGCGGCCTCTTCCGCTCAGCAGGCAACAGGAATCACACAAATTCAGCAGGCTATGCGTGATATCGACGAAGCAACCAACCAGACTACGGCGGCAACGTCCCAAACCGAGAGGGCGGCCCAAGATCTGAACGATCTTGGACAGCGGCTGAAGGCGCTGCTGGGCACCTAGGTGGATCGATCATGGACCGGGACGAAATCATCCGTCGGCTCATGAAGACCTTCCTGGTCGAACTCGGGGAGTACATCGAATCGCTCGAAAAGAACCTGCTGGCCCTCGAACGGGCCGACAAGAACACGAACAGGCTGGACACGATCCAGGACCTCTTTCGGGTGGCACACAGTCTGAAGGGTTCTGCCCGGTCCATCGACATCGACCTTCTTGCCAACGCAGCGCACGCGATGGAAACCATTTTCGATGGCCTGAGACGCGGCGACCTGGAAGACGGAAAAGAGCTCTTCCAGGTGCTGTTCAGGACGGTTGATGCCATCCGTGAGGCAAGGGACGCCCTGGAAGCTGGAAGGATGATCGAGCAGACATCCCTGCCAAGGGCAATCGGCGAGTTGACCTCTTTCTCTACGCCTGAGGCCCAGCAAACCGCACCAGACCACAAAGAGCAGGCAGATGCCGGGCGCCGAAACAGGCAGCCTCACGCTGGGGACAAGATGGCGGGCGACTTGGCAAACGTACTTCGGAAGCAACCGTCCGCCGCCCCTCCTGCCGAAGAGGCGGCGACCTCCGGCTCTTCCTCAATACGGGTCAGTGTCTCGCGACTCGATCGCCTACGCACACTTTCCAGCGAACTGCTGGTCGCCCACAGGCGGCTCGATCTGGAACTTAGTGAATTGCAGGCCATCGTCGATGACCGTGGCAAGCCGGAACCCAGAGTCAATCCGGCGCCCCGGAATCCGCCGGACCATGTAGCAGGGCTGTTGGAAGCCTCGGACAGGAAAACAGCCCTGCGGAAGGACCTGAGTGTTGCCCTGACGAAGCTGCGGTCCATTGGGCGCTATTTGGAACAGACGATCATTCCGCTGGAAGCCGAGGTTCGGGAATGCTGCATGGTTCCCTTTTCATGGGCGTGCCTTGGACTCGACCGCATCGTCCGCGACCTTTCCCGGTCGCTGGGCAAGGAAGCAACATTGAAGATCGAGGGCGGCGATACCGACATCGACCGTTCACTTGCCGAAGCATTGCGCGTGCCTCTCATTCAGCTGGTTCGTAATGCTCTCTACCATGGTATCGAACCTTCAGATTCACGCAGGACAGCCGCCAAGTCACCCGTAGGGACCGTCGCGGTTTCGGCGACGCTGAGTTCAGGCACGCTTCAGGTTCTTGTGGCAGACGATGGCCGCGGGATCGATGAGGAAGCCATAAGGCTCCGCGCCTCGAGCCACGGCACCGTCCCCCCTGCCTCTGCCACTGAACTCGCAGCCCTCATATTCGAACCCGGTTTCTCGACCGTTTCGGAAGTTAGCGAGGTTTCAGGACGGGGTGTTGGACTCGATATCGTTAAATCCTCCATCAAGCGCCTGCGAGGCTCCATTCAGGTCAGGTCCAGTCAGCGCAAAGGTACCACTTTTGTCATTGAACTGCCTCAGGACCAGAGTACGCTCCAGTCGCTGATCGTTGCCTCGGGCGATCACTATTACGCGTTCGATGCGGAGACCATCGAGAAAGTTCTCCGCATCGAACGCGCAGAGGTTAAGCTGGTGGACGCCGGGAATGTCTTCCGTCTGGGAGACGATCTCATCCCGTTGTTCCTCCTCGAGGACCAGCTTGGCCACAAAGGCGCGGAATCGGTCCGCGACGACGACCAGTTGCATGTAATTCTCATTCAGACTGAAGCCGAGCGGGCGGGATTCATCGTGGACGATGTAGTCGCAACACAGTCCCTGTCGGTCAGGTCCCTTCCGGGGCGATGGAACAGCCGCATTCAGATCGATGGCACCAGTACTCTGCCAACAGGAGAAACAGCACTCATAATCAACAGTGCCAGCCTTCTGAAGGCTGCTAGGTCCGCCGGAACAGCCAAGAGACTCGTGCAAGCTTCCGACACGGCTCCCGAAGAAGTGCGTCCTCGATTGCTGGTCGTGGATGATTCGGTGACGACACGGGCCCTGGTGCAGAGCATCCTTGAAACCGCGGGCTACGAGGTACTGACCGCATCCGATGGGTTCGAGGGCTGGCAGGTCCTGAAGCACAGAGGCGCCGACCTTGTGGTCAGCGATATACAGATGCCGCGGATGGATGGCTTCACGTTCGTGGAAACGATGCGCGCCTCCAGGGAGTTCAGAGACACCCCGGTCATCCTGGTCACGGCGATGAGCCGGGATGAGGACAGGTCGCGCGGGCTCGAAGCCGGCGCGGATGCCTATCTCGTGAAGCGCTCTTTCGACCAGAGCGAACTGATAGAAACAATCAACCGGCTTTTGTGAATGGTCATGGTCAAGGTGCTGATTGCCGAAGATTCACCGACTGTGCTGGGCCTCCTGGAGGAGATCCTCACAGCGGACCCGGATATCCGGGTGATTGGCAGGGCCCGGAATGGAAAGGAAGCCGTAAGGCTTACACAGGAATTGCGCCCGGATATCGTGACGATGGATATCAACATGCCCTTAATGGACGGATTCCAGGCGACCAAGGAGATCATGACGAGATGCCCTACGCCTGTCGTCATCATCTCGAGCAGCATATCCAAGGACGATCTCGAGCAATCCATGGCCGCACTCCAGGCAGGTGCCCTGAGTGTTCTGCCCACGCCAAGATTATTGCAGGGTGCTGCTACTGGAGAGGAGGCACGCAGGCTACAAAAGACGGTCAAGGCAATGTCAGCTGTCAAGGTGGTGAGGCACAGGGAAGCACGGCCTTCGCCGCGAGCGATGCAACACCGCTCCAGAATCTCAGGCTCCAGAGGGTGCGAGATTGTTGCCATCGCTGCCTCGACCGGTGGTCCTCAGGCGCTATGTAAAATTCTCTCCAGCCTGCCCGCCGACTTTCCGGCACCAGTACTTGTCGTCCAGCATATAACCAAAGGATTCAGCCACGGTCTTGCATCGTGGCTGAACCACGAAAGCCTGCTTACCGTGACGGTTGCAAGCCATGATGCACCACTTCAGGGGGGGTGGGTCTACATCGCGCCCGACGACCATCATCTGGGCGTATGCCATCGTCGCAGGATCAAGCTGGACGATGGACCACCGATTCGACAGCACAGGCCTGCTGCCAGTTATCTATTTCAAAAAGCGGCGGAGGTTTTCGCTGACAAGGCATTGGCAGTTGTCCTGACCGGCATGGGCGATGACGGGACGGAAGGGCTTCGCACGCTCAAGGCCCTGGGCGGCTATGTGATCGCCCAGGACGAAGCGACCAGCGTCGTTTTCGGAATGCCGGGCGTGGCGATCAAGGCCGGACTGGCCGACGAGGTGCTTCCTTTGGGTGAAATAGCGTCCCGCATGAAGGAAAATTCGAAGAAGGAAAGGCAACGACCATGACACATATCCTCATCGTGGAGGACAGCGCCACGCAGGCCGCAAAGATCGAAATGATCCTGGCGGCGGACGGATACGAGGTCGAGGTGGCTGCTTCGGCAGAGGAAGCGCTGGAAGCCTTGGAAAGATCGGTCCCGGATATCGTGATTTCCGACATCGTGATGCCAGGGATTTCGGGGTACGACCTCTGCAAGAAGATCAAGGGCACCGCGGCCTCGCGCAACGTGCCTGTCATCCTGCTGACCGATCGCAAGAATCCCATGGACGTTTTCATGGGCCTGGAATGTGGTGCCGACAACTTCGTCACGAAACCTTATGACACGGAGCGACTGCTTCAGCGGATTAAGCACATTCTCTATAATCGATCGCTCCAAGCGGAGGGCAAGCTGCGAGTCGGCCTGGAAATCGCGTTTTTCGGCAAGGTAATCACGATTAACTCCGATAAGCAGCAGATACTGGATCTCTTGATTTCTTCATTCGAAGAAACACTCCACCTGAACCACGATCTCGAGAGGAGCCGGAACCAACTCGCTGAGGCGCAAGCGAAGCTTCAAGAATACGCTCAGCAACTTGAACACCGAGTCCGCTCGTCAGAGGAACGCTACCGTGCCATCGTCGAAGGAATTTCAGATGGCGTCATAACCTTCGGAGAAGATGGTCAGATTGAATCAGCAAATCCGGCCGCTGAAGCGATGTTTGGGTACCAGGCAGGTGAAATTGTCTCCATGTCTATCGATGCTCTGGTTCCAGATGCCCCGAGCGCGATCGGGGACTGTTCCGATGCGGCAAGGGAAATGTCAGGGCATCGCAAGGACGGTACAAGCTTCCCGCTTTCCGTTGGCTATAACCGCGTGACTCTGGGTGACAAAACCCTCGTTATTGCCGCAATCAAGGACCTGAGTGAGCAGAAGGCCGTCGAAGAGCAGTTGCGCCAGTCCCAGAAGATGGAGGCGGTTGGTCAGCTCACCGGCGGAATTGCCCATGACTTCAACAACATCCTGACAGTCGTCATTGGCAATCTGGAAACGCTCTCGGAAGAACTCAAAAAAGATCCGATGAACCACAAACTAGCGATCGAGACACTGCGGTCAGCGGAACATGGGGCTGAACTGACCAGTCGTCTGCTATCCTTTTCCCGCAAACAACCGCTGTCGCCCAGTGACGTGGATATCAATGAGCTCGTTTCAAGCATGTCCCGGTTGTTGGCTCGAACCTTAGGTGAGCGGATCAAAGTGCAGATGGGGCTGGCAGATGGACCATGCAAGGCATCCATCGACCCCCACCTTCTGGAGAGTGCGGTCCTTAACCTCTGCATTAACGCGCGCGACGCGATGCCAAACGGCGGCAAGCTCACGATAGAAACGGCAGAGACGCACCTCGATGAAGACTATGCCCAGGCGCATTTGGAAGTCACTCCCGGCGACTATGTCATGCTCGCAATCTCCGATAGCGGCGAAGGCATGCCGCAGGACATCATTGAGCGCGCGTTCGACCCCTTCTTCACGACAAAGGAAGTTGGTAAGGGCAGTGGACTTGGGCTCAGCATGGTTTACGGTTTCATAAAGCAGTCGGGAGGTCACATTAAGATCTACTCTGAGGTTGGTCACGGCACGGCGATCAAGCTCTATCTGCCGCTTGCCGACAATGACACACTCAGTGAACCTACGCCCGATCCCTCAATGGAACCATCAATTCGAGCGGCGCGACAACCAGATCGCCCCGTCAAAATTCTCGTGGTCGAAGATGATCCGGCGGTCCGGAGCTATGTCGAATCCCAACTCGGACGGCTCGGCCATCAGGTTACAACCTGCACGAATGGAGAGGAAGCTTGGAATTTGATTGAGGCAGGCCTGGAGTTCGACCTGCTTCTGACAGACTTGGTCATGCCAGGCGAGATCGATGGACATGCGCTGGCAATCACGCTCAGAAAAACCCGCCCTGAAGTACCAATCATCTTCACTTCCGGTTATACGCGCTCGGCAGTGTTGCATAACGGGCTTCTTAGTCACGATGTGCATTTTCTTCAGAAGCCATACAGAAGAAAAACATTGGCAGATAAGATAAGGGAAGCGCTGGAGCATTAATGAATAGAGCGGGGCTGTCAGAGCAAAATGTATTGAAGCGGTCAAGGTGGTCAAATAGCGTCCGGCCATGATCAAACACAGCCCCTTCTGCTCCTCCAAGACGAGCCCCGAGGACACCCGCCTCACCGTTGTGATGTAATTCGGCTCCCCTTTTCGTTACGGAATGTGGAAGGACTCCTTCACGAGCGCGGATTCACGTGCCTGGATGAGATGTTCGTGAAAATCAATGGCGATACATTGCCTATGCGCCGTGGATCACGAGGGCGAGGTTCTCGAAAGCTTCGTGACGAAGAGGCGGAACAAGATAGCTGCGTTGAAGTTCCTACGGCAAACAATGCGTAAACACAGGCGGACCGAGGTTATCGTGACCGATCGAACTCGGCCTTATGGGGCCGTATTCAGGAAAGTCGGGTGCGGATCACAAGGACACTCCGAGGTGCGTTCAGGGCTTCAAAGCTCGATCATCTGATTGGGACCCGGCAAGCGGTCTTTACTATCTGTCTTATGTATTTCTATCGCATGTGTTGAATTAACCGTTTGCTTTGGAGTGGCATGCATCAACTGCTCATATTCCTCAACCACCACAACGAAGAACTGCCCGTCGTCCGTGCTTTTGGATCAGCGCCAACTCTGCAGATGCCGTATCGACCAGACTTTTGAAGCCGATCTTTTGGCATCTCTCCCAGGCATCGCCTTAGTAGCGATGACGCCTTACTATAGGCATTACGTCTACAGTTTGAGTCTGATTGAAAAGTCTGCCTACCACAAAAGAGCCTAGCCAGATACCTAACCAGATTGCGATGAGGCCGAACAAGGTCCCCGTGGTTGATTTTTAATCGGAAGTACCCCAACCCTTTGCCATTCTGCGGCACCTGCTAAGCGATGCAACAGCAGGAAGACGGCCAGGGCCAGGGGTTCGCCAAACGGTCGGCTGGGGGGCGGCCCAAATCTCTATAGTCCTTGAGGTGGGAACCGCATCCCCAAGCGGATTTGCGTGTCCACAAAATCTGATTCTGGCGTTCGATATTGGAGAAATATTGGATAAACGCGGCTCAGAATTTATCCAACCTATTGAAAAGATTGGCGTCCCCTAGGGGATGAATGTGGGCACTGGGAGCTTATCGAGATCCTTTAGGCAAGATGGCCAATCGATGACACCGACGACTGGCACATCGTGGCTCAGGCGAGCCGAGTTTGACAGAGCTACAAGCCGTGACATGTGACGCAACAACGATTCGTATCGCTGGATACATTTCTGCTGGTTTGAGCGCGTGAAACGCGACAAGCCCCTAGAAGGGCTTGTACGTCGCGCCGCCCGAAGGAGCACATGGATTGACAGGCACTAAGACAAAAGGATGGGAAAGGTTAAAGCAGGTTTGGATCGTGGGCGGCAGACGCGAATATACCGGTTCAGCGCAGCAGCAGAAGCAGTCAAAACCTTTAAACCGCTTCCTTCGCCACAACGGTGTCGTATAGGCCGTATTGGGTCAGGTCGTCGTGGCTATCGATGCCCGTGTAGCGCAGAGAAGCATCCTCGTATCGACGGAACGCAAAGACAGCTTCGTTCATACGTTCTGTGTTGAAAACCTTGAGACGCACCAAAAGATGGAAATCTGCGACCGGCAATCCAGTCACGGAGAGGAACAGATCTGGTTCAAGCTTGGTAATTACGTCCTGAAGCGTATTTTCGCGGAAATCCGTCAGATACATGAAGGCCGGAATGCGCGTCGCGAACTTAATAAGCTTTTCCTGAACGAGTTTGCGCTTGGACTTGTACTCCTTTTCCTCGGCGCTCAATTCCTTCTTCTCGCCCGGTGTTAGGTCGCCGTCTTTTGCCTTGTTCTTAAGTTCTTTTACCTTGTCACTTTTATTGATGATCGTCTCGATGATGTTGTCGCCCAGTGCTCTCCATCCCTCGATCCGCTCGACGGCAGCCATTGCCTCAGCATTGTCGAGGACACGGCGCAAGGTGAAATTGTCCACATTGACCAGCAATGCAGATTCCCATTTTCTGGCGAGCAACGTCGCCGATGTTCCTGCCATGGCAATGTCGAGAATACCGCCCGCGTCAATCTGCGTCATGTTTGCGCCGTCATAGGCGAGCACAGGCAGGAAGGAGACAAGGTCCCGCACGGCATTCTCGGGATTTGCTTCGCCCGGTGAAAGGCCGATGCCATACTCCGACAACTGCCGCAGCGCCCGCGTCGGTGCGAAGTCAAACACGAAGCAGATGGGCTTCAGCACTTCTTCTTCATTTGGATTATTGCCGTTGGGATTCTTGATCGACCACGGCGATTGCACCCGAAATGCAGCCTGGAAATAGGTTTCTGGCGATTTGAGGTTTCGCAGCATCAGAATCGAGGACCATTGTGCCACTGTTACCCCGGTTGTCAGCTTGCCGCACGATAACGTTATGGTCTTGGTATCGAAGCCGCTGCCGACCGCCTGCCTGACGGGTGGCAAGGCATCAAGCCCGATCCCTGCCGATGCGCCTGCCGACACTATGACTTTGTAATCGTGCCAAAACACATTGTGCTTCTCCGACAGCAGTTTCGCCATGGCATGACAAGCGGCTACATTGGGCAGGAACCAGAATGAATGTTGCAGGTAGGGGAGCAGCCGAACATCCGAATAGGGAAACGGGGGCCTTCTGCCGGTTTTCAAGCTTTCGACTGCTTGCGGCGCATAGCTGCCCCGAATGATGTCCAGCCACTTCTGCACATCGGTCTTGTACTTGAATTCTGCCGTGTCCCCTGTGCCGGTGGCCGCGAAAAAGGCATTCAAGTCGAACTCGTCAAACTCCCCGGCGCTGGCGATCGCCAGCAGCTCATCAGGCATCTGATACGTCAGAAGCCGCATTTGCGGTAGCGCGCCATAGGGATTTCGTTTGCCCGGATTCTTTGCTGCAAACTCGGCCTTGGCGCGCTGCTCGTCGGTATAGGTCCAGTTGAATATCTGTTCCTCAATAAACTCGCCTGTGGCGAGCGCCTTGAACGGTGTTCCGGAGAGATAGAGATAGGCCTGTGTGGTGATGGGTAGAAATTCGGCCTCGCTCACCGAAAGCATATTCAAGTCTTCGTTCACGTCCTCAAGATCAGCAGCATATTCGAGGCTGGTTTCCTTCTTGGCCTCCGCCGCGTCCTCGCCCTCGAAGAGTTCCTTCGCCGTGTCTCGCCATGCGCCGAAATGGTATTCGTCGAACACAACCAGATCCCAATGGATCGCGTGAAGCCACTCGTTCTTGGCCTTGATGTTTCCTGCTTTGTCGCGCCCGAGCAGGTCTTGGAAAGAGCCAAAATAGACGACCGGCTTGTCGCGGTCGATCTGGCTGGGATCGCGCCCTGAATTGCGCGACAGATATTGCCATCCATCAAAATCCACATGGGTTTCAAGGTCGGTCTGCCAAGCATCCTCGACGGCGGGCTTGAAGGTCAGCACCAACACCCGCTTTGCGGCCAACTTCTTCGCAAGCTGGTAGGCGGTGAAGGTTTTGCCGAAGCGCATCTTCGCGTTCCAGAGGAAGCGCGGAACGGCGGCGGCATCCTCCTGCCAACGTGAATGATAATAGGCATAGGTCTGTTCTACGGCCCTCGCCTGTTCGTCGCGCTGTGGGAAGCCCTCGTGATGCGTGCCGGTGAACTGCTGGCCTGTGCGCAGCTCAGCCAGGACGGTTTTCACGTCAGCGACCGTGCACTGCATCCATTCGAGCTGCGGATTGGCAAAACCCTTGCGGCGGAGTGCGTCGCGCACGGCATGATCGGTGATAATGCTGCCATCATCCCGCTCGGCGCATTCGTCAAGCTCGATAACATAGTTTGTGATCGCGGCTGTCTTTAGTTGTTCGCCCACACGCTGCTTCACATCGCGAGTTGTTTGCCCAACTTTGAGAAGTCCTTCGTGCGCCTTGTCGCCAATGGAATAGGCGTAGATGCGTGGACGCGCTTCCGGCTTAGGTGTAAGGATTTCCTCGATGGTAGGCTTATTCACCGTCGTCCCCGTTCATAACCCGCACCTGCGACTCGATGTAGGCCTGCTCCTCGGCGGTGATGTCGTATTTTTGGTACAACAGCTCATCCGTCCATATTTTGTCCCAACTTTGCATCGGGACCCAAGAGTAGGTCGAGTTCAGCGCGTGTTGAGTTATTTTTCGTTGAGAAACAAGGAACCTAAAAAACCTCGTCAAATAGTACGATTGCAGGCTCTCTGCTTCAGACTTGGAATCTAACTGGAAAACGAGGTATGACTGAGTACAAGCGGAGTTCGGAGCCGCAATGATCGGCTTACCCAATATTTGGTGCGGTACCCCGTCACCACCATTATAAGCCTCAGGGACAAGAAGTTTCCATTTATCGATCAGGTGAACGCTTTTCTTGATGATGTTCCTGTCGATGAATCCCACGCCTCTCTTCATCCGTCGAATAAAATACAGAGAGGCGTCTCCATCACGCTGTTTACTTCTGAATCCGTCAAAGTTCGATGCAAATCCAAATGCCGTGTCTCGGCTCAATATGCTGTTTACGGAAGCCTCCTCGCGGCTAAGAACTTTATGCAGAATTGAAATAGCCCGGCTGTCGCGCACAAAAATATCGTACTCGTCTAGTTTGCGTAGGATAGGTCCAATAATTTCGCCTCCACGGCTCGTCGTGACATTGCATAGACCGTTATGTTGCTTATCCCATATAAAGTAGCAGATGCCTGCCTTGATTTCGACGCCAGGAAAAACCTCCGCCGACGCGGGAAAATCTACGAGTTCTTTGAGGTGACCGCCGCCGAGAAATGTTTGGCGAAATTCGTCCATGCCCCTTCCTCCCGCCATCCAGCGGGACGGAATCACCATGGAGATGTAATTTGGCTCCAGCGCCACCGCCTGCTCGACGAACAGATGGTAAATGGACGAGTCACTGGTCCCCCCCGCGCCACCAGTCATCTGATAGGGCGGGTTCCCGATAATCACATCGAATTGCATGTTGGCTCCGAACAGCTCGCCAACGCGAGCCTTAATGTCGTTGGTATGGATGAAGGCGTAAGCGTGGTTCTCGAGTTCCGGCTCGCGGTCGAAAATCGCACGGGGCGCTCCACAGAAAGAGCATTTTGCGTTATCCCAATTGTGCTCGATACGCTCGAACCAGATATTGCCGCCATCGGTGGCAAAGCTTTTCGCCACCGAATGTTCGCCGTTGGCGTGTTTCGAGCAATAGAGGCTACGCCGTGCCAGCAGACTGGTTAGCCTGGTGATGCCGATGCCGAACACCTGGCGCGTCAAGACGTGATCCACCCGCGTTTGCAGGTCGGGAATTTCTGTAGCGAGGCCGGCGATGAGCCGCTTGGTAATTTCTCGAAGGAACACGCCAGATTTGGCGAACGGGTCGAGGAATCTGACCGTGCCATCGGCCCAAATTTTCGCTCCGTCGTTCCGCGCCGCCCATGATTCCGCCAGCGTGTCCAACATCCTGTTGGCTAACTCCGGCGGCGTGAACACCTCGTCGTTGGACAGATTAGCGATGCAGGTCAATACATCCGGGTTTCGTCCCCGCAGCGTGAATACCGCCATTTCGTTCATGCTGCATCTCCCTTCTGACCGGCGGGAAATCCGGCCAGATCATGAGGAGTCATCGGTGGATAAACATTGGTGGGCGTAAAAATTTCGTGCCTGCCGAGTTGGGAAAACAATGAATCTTGGGCGCTGAAGCTCGCCATGCCGGTCAGCACGTCGAGCCGGAAATCGCGGCGCTGAAACTTACCTTTTCCGAGGTATCCCCATTCCACCACGTTGATCGGCTTTCCATCCGTGTCGCGCATGGTCATGGCATCGCCGTGGACGAGATTCATCGACAGGACGTTGGAAGCGGCGCGGTACAACTCAACCGCCTCATCCAGAATCAGGTAGTCGGCGAACACTTCCAGCATGTTCGCTCGGCATTCCGCAATATTGTCCGGCAGCAATTCGATTCCGTAGCAGCACATCAGCGCGAGCAGCGCGTAGTGCCGCTTCTCAAAGTCGGATTTGCCGAATTTTTTCTCTACTGCGGCGAGCTTGCGTTGCAGGACCGGGACAAGGAAATTTCCGCTGCCGCAGGCTGGCTCCAAAAAGCGAGAATCAATGCGATCGGTTTCGTCGTTGACAAGATCAAGCATCTTCTCGACTAGCCAGGAAGGCGTAAACACCTCCCCGTGATCTGCAACACGCTTCTTGGACTTGATCAAATTCATAGCGTCTCAAATCAGTTCGGTTGTTGGATGACCGTGACCATCGAAATTATCGCTCGACCCTGATTTCGCCGGCGCATCCACGGGCGCGCTTAAAGTCGAAATCATTCTGCATGCGCATCAGCACCGTCACGTTGGCTCAAAACGCATTCTCGAGTCCGATTACCATTACCCGCCACAGCGTAACCCGATGCAAGCCGCGCACCAAGGCGGTTTCTTTGCGGAATCAATGCTTTTCAGGCAGTGGCTTACCCACCGCGATAAATCGTACGAGTTCCTGTTGTTCCTGTTCTGTTGGTCGCGCCAATTTGCACCTGAGCAGAAGATATTTGAGAGAACTCCATTATCTTCTCAGCCCCCGTGATCAGTAACACGGGGGGCTTAAAATACATCACATTACATTGCTACCGATAGGACTGTTCTGTCCAGAACTCTCACCCCATGGGGGTAGAGTCTGGCTTAGTCATGCCAAGCCCGTAACGTGCAGGCTCCGGCTCGGTCAAGGCTCGCGCCAGCGACCGTGCGCAGCACGGCCTGGCCTTGAGGGAGACGGCAGCCGCACGTTCTCCTGGCGTTTATGACTGAGCCCTGCCCTGTTTGCTCCAATGGATGATGAAAGACACCGATTGTCTTTTAAGCTTGATCGGAAGACATTGTTTGTCTTATAAGGGATTATCACTTTAGGATTTGTAGGACATGGTTACAGAAAAGCACTATCTCACCGTCAAGGCGCTGGCGCAGATGATCGCCCCTTCCTTGAGCGCGGCGAACATCGCCAAGACCATGCGACAGCTTCGTCACTGGACGCAGAACGATCTTCTAGAGACGGTCGGCGGCAAGGAAACCGGCACCGGCATCCCGCGCCTCTATGAGACCGAGCCGACACCCTGGATCGCAGCGATCCTTCTGGAGCTGGCGCGCTACGGCGCGACCCTGGAAGTCTTGAAGCCTGCCGCCCAGGCTCTCTATGACGCCTGGGAGGATGACAACGACCTGGTGATGGCCTCGGAGACTCAGGAAGGACCGGCCTTTGCCCAGGTCTCCTGGCAAGTCGATCCCGATAGCGGGCGGTTCACTAAGGCCGGCATTCACTTCTTCCACGGCATAGAAGCCTTCGATGGCGATGAGACAGTCCTGGAAAGCGCGCCTGTCAGCTCGATCCTGATCAATCTCACCCAGGTCATGGATAAGCTCTATGGCGCTAAAGCCCATGCGGATGGCGGCAACCATGACCAGTGAGCGCCCGCGCCTGCTCCTGAGCGGCATCGACAGTCTCTATGTCTCCTACTTCGTCTCCATGGGCGAAAGCTGGCTGGACTTCGATGATCTGGCCTATCAGCAGCAGCGCCTCAAAGAGAGCCGCCGCGATGAGATCGCCGAGATAACGATTGGTGGCGAGAGCTTCGCCCTCATGCCCTATGGCCGCCACCCCTACCGTTACATACTGGTGAATGAGGACTTTGAAATCCGCCTGACTGAGAAGATGCAGCCAAGTTGCCATGTGCAGTTCTTTAGCAAGGGTCTCTGGAGCCATGGCTATGTGGCACTCCTGGCGCGCCTAAATGCCTGGCTGGAAGCCATCAATGGCAAGCTATACAGGCCCAGCTCCGTATCCCGTATTGATTGGAGCTTTGACTATGACTTGCCACTAGCTGATTTTGCGGCCGATCACATCGTCTCACGCGCCAATAAGGACGCCACCCATCGGGAGAATGGCCTGGTGCAGACCCTCACCTTCGGGCGCGGCGAGGTGGTGGTGCGTCTCTATGACAAATCGGCGGAGATCGAACAGGAAAGCGGCAAAGTTTTCTTCCATCAGCTTTGGGGTCAGAAAGACAATGTCTGGCGGGTCGAGTTTCAGGTGCGCCGCGAGCGCCTGGCGCCCGGCGGCATCACCAATCCGACCGAGATCGGCATCCATCAAGGCGATATCCTGCGTGAGCTGGCGAACAGTCACACGACCCTGCGCAAGCCTTCGGGCGACAGCAACCGCTCTCGCTGGCCGCTCCATCCTCTCTGGCAGGGACTTCTGCAAGATATTAGCGCCCTCGATCAAACAGGCCTGATCCGGGAGATCGACCGGCAAGCGCCCCTGAATTGGCGGCTCTTTCAGCAGACGAAGTCCCTCCACGGCGGCTTAAAAGGCCTCGCAGCAGTTCTTGGCCTTCTCAAGGGTGCAACTGCACCCCTGACGATTGAGGAGGTCCACGCAGAGCTTCTGAGCCACCTCAAATTGCACCACGACCCCTTCACCTGGGAGCAAGACGTGGCCGCACGGATCACCAAACACAGCTATGGGCTCTGGTAATGTTTAAACCAATCCTCTCTCTCATCAACCATCGCAAGACCCGGATCATCGACCTGGCGCAGGCCGCCCTGCCGCCGGAGCAGTTCCAGGCTTTCAGAAAGATCACCTTGGAGGAGTTTGGCGAGCGCGGCCTGATAGCCGATTTGCGCGCCCTCTTCCGGGCAGAGCGTTAAAGGGTGGGTATGGCATGGCAAGGGCCGGAATTGATCCAGGCAGGAAAGGAGGTTTTCATGGTTGAGCGACAGCCATCATACGCCCGAGCCTAATAGCGACGGCCAAAGCAAAGCGGCCTCGTCCAAAAAGACAAGGCGGCCCGTCGCAAAAGCCACGAGCAAGGGCAGGTATAATAGCGGCGGGTATAATAGCGAAACCGGGCTCCGGGTCAGTCACAATCTACCCGAAGCCCTGCCGGTGACAGGCGAGGAAATCGAAATGCTTTCCGGTTTCTTCGATAGTTTGCTGGTTAGCAGTCTGGAAAATTAGGAGACCATAATGGCTGGAACGGGAATGCGGGCGGCTCTCTATCTGAGGGTTTCAACGACGAGGCAAGCAGAGCAGGACCTCTCGCTTCCCGACCAGCAAAGCCAATGCGAGGCCTATGCCAAAGCCAACGGCTATCAGGTCACCAATGTCTATATAGAGCCTGGCGCGTCGGGCACCGACGACAGGCGGCCAGCCTTCCAGGAAATGATAGCCGACGCCCGGCAGACGCCACGGCCCTTCGATGTGGTGCTCGTTCATAGCCTTTCACGTTTCGCGCGCTCGGTTGCCGATTCCTGCATCTACCGCAGAATGCTGGAAAAGAACGATATCCGCCTCGTGGCTATCACCCAGGATTATGGCGACGAAACGACAAGCAATTTTCTCTATACCGTTGTCGCAGCCTTCGATGAACAACAGAGTGCGGAGAACGCCAAGCACACCCTGCGCGCTATGAAGGAGAACGCGCGGCAGGGCTTTTGGAACGGCGCACCGCCACCCTATGGCTACCGCACCTACACAGCAGAACTACGCGGCGCAAAGGAAAAGAAGCGCCTGGAGATCGACCCTAACGAGGCACAGACCGTTAAGCTGATCTTTGACCTCTACAGGAACGGCGACGGCAAGAGCGGTCCGCTCGGTATCAAGGCCATCGTCAATCATTTGAGCGCCAGGGGTCTCAGGGCACGCAAGGGTGCGCGTTTCAGCATAAAGACCGTGCATGAAATCCTACGGCGCACCGCCTATAAGGGCGAGCACCTCTTCAACAGGTTCGACAGTCGCAGCAAAAAGGAAAAACCACGTGAGGAATGGATCGCCCTTCCCGTCCCTGTGATCATAGAGCCGGAGGCTTTTGAGACGGTCCAGAGCAACCTCAAAGCGCGCAGCCCTCGTAAGACCCCGGCGCGCATTACCAATGGCCCGACCCTGCTCACAGGCCTTTTGAAATGTGGTCGCTGCGGTGCAGGGATTACGATCCGTACCGGCAAGGGCGGTCGCTATCGCTACTACGACTGCGCCAACAAGATTCGCCACGGCAGCAGCGCCTGCAAAGGCCATCCTATTCCCATGCAGGACCTGGACCGGCTAGTGGTCGATAGCCTCCTGGAGCGCATCTTGGAACCAGAGCGCTTGACTGTGATCCTCAAGGAATTGACGCAGCGATCTTCTGATAAGAGCGATACAAGGCGCGAGGCAGTAGCGCACCTCCAGCGCGAGCTGCGGAGGTGCGACCAAGCGCTGGATAACCTCTATAAGGCTGTCGAAACCGGCCATCTGGACAACGATGAATTCCTGGCTAATCGAATCCGCGCACTCAAGAGCGAGCGTGAGGAGATTATCCGGCAACTCTCGATCCAGAGCCGCGCTCAGGAAACCATTGACCAGAAGATTACGCCTAAGCGCGTCAAAGCCTTTGCAAGCGCTCTCAGGCGCAAGTTCGCAAACGATAACTCACCGCTCCGCAAGAGCTATCTGCGGCTCCTCATTGATCGGATTGAGGTACAAGGCAAGGAAGTGCGCATCATCGGCTCAAAAGCCATCCTGGCACAGGCCGTGGCCGCCAACGATGGCGACTATCCTTCTTTTTGCGAGGGAGTGCCCACTTCTATGGGCGGATGGCGTCCCCTAGGGGAGTCGAACCCCTGTTTCCGCCGTGAGAGGGCGGCGTCCTGGGCCACTAGACGAAGGGGACGTGGCCGGTGCAGGGCGGTGATATAACCAAAGACCGCGGCCCTGACAAGGGCAATCCACCGCGCCGACGAATATTGCGCGACGGCCATAACGCGGCGGCGCGACTGTTGAGCCCCGCCGTGCGCTCTTACCCGCCGTTTTTGGCCTTGTAGGCGGCAATGGCCTGCTTGAGTTCCTCTTCTTCCTCGCAACCGAAGAAGCCACAGGCGTCGTCCAGGCGTTCAAGAACCTTCTCGGCTTCCGCCAGACGGTTGGTCTCCAGATAAAGCTCACCCAGATACTCCAGGGCGTAGATATGCTCGTCGTCGATCGCCAAAGCCTGATCGTAGTAACCCTCCGCCTCCTGGTACCGTCCGAGCTTGCGGGTGGCAAAACCCTTCAAACTATAAAGATCGGCGTTCTTGGCCTGACTCTGCTGCAGGCCATCCAGCTTGACCAGCGCCGCTTCGTACTGCTCCTTGACGATCAGGGCCCGAACTTCCTTGAAGGGATCGTTCGTCCCGCTGTCGCCGCCCAAATCGGCGCGTGCGCCGCCCCCGCCCCCCGGCAACGCAATAAGCAAGGCCAGGAGAACCGCCGACGCCAGAGCGCCTACAGAAAAGGCTCTTTCTTGGAGATGCATGCTGCTCCGCTCCTCTCACCAACGCATGGGCGCTAGGATGCCTGGCTCCGTTTCCCGGTCAGGTCCCGCGCCGCCGCGACGAAGGCCTCGATCTCGGAGACCTCGCTGTCGAAGGCTGTCACCAAACGATAGACCCCGGCCCCGCCAAAGGTCCAGGGGTAGAAAATGAAGCCGCGCTCGGCCAGGCCGGCAGCAACGGCATCGGACAGGCGCAGGAATATCTCGTTACCCTGCACTGGGGCTACCAGTTCGATCCCCTCCAGGGCCTGTAAGCCGTCAGCCAGCAGACTGGCGGTATCGTTGGCGCGGGCAGCCAAACGGAGCCACAGATCGTCGGCCAGATAGGCTTCGAGTTGAGCGGATATGAAACGCATCTTGGAGTAAAGCTGCGCCGCTCGCTTGCGACGGAAAGGCAGACTTTCCGCCAGGCCGCGATCAAAAACCACCACAGCCTCGGCGGCAAGACAGCCATTCTTGGTGGCGCCGAAAGAAAGCACATCGACTCCCGCCTTCCAGGTCATCTCCGCGGGGCTGCAGCCCAGGCCGACCAAGGCATTGGCGAAGCGAGCACCGTCCATCTGCACCCGCATTCCGGCACGCCGGGCCACCTCGGTAAGGGCGGCGATCTCGGAAGGACTATAGGCCGTGCCCCACTCTGTGAGCTGCGTCAGTGCCAGTACGGCGGGCTGCACGTGGTGTACATCGCCCTGACCTGAATTGGCGAGCTTACGGGCCAGCGTCTCCGGATCAAGCTTGCCGACAGCCCCGGGCAAGCCGATCTGACGCGCGCCACCGGTGAACAGTTCGGGCGCACTGCTTTCGTCCAGAATGATATGTGCATGCTCGTGACAGTAGATCGCCCCCCAGGGCGGCGTGATGATCGACAGCCCCAGGGTGTTGGCAGCCGTCCCGGTCGCCACCGGAAAGACGGCACAGTCGGCCTCGAACACCTCGGCCAGTCGCCGCTCGACACGAGCCGTCCAATCATCGCCGCCATAAGGCATGGCGCGACCGGTCGCGGCCTCGGCCAGAGCCTCCAGGATTTCCGGGGCGGCCCCGGCTGTGTTGTCCGACGCGAAGTTCTGGTTCATCGCTCAGGGCTCCTGTAACTGCGGGCTGATGCGGCCGACTATCCGGCCATTATCCGGACTGACCAGCAACAGGTCGTCGCAGCCCAGGCTTGACGGCCCCTCCAGGCGCACCAGCAAGAGGCCTCCGTCGAGTTGAACATCGCCAAGGCGGCAACCCTTGGGCAGTGGCAAATCGGTTTGCCATGAAGCGGTATCCGGCCCCGGCGTGGCGATGACTGCGGTCCCGTCACCGTCCTTGGGTGTGCTTACACGGCCTGCGATGGTGAACACGATTACGGCAAAGCCGACCACGATCAGCACAGCCATTCCAATAACAAGGACTTTCAGAGCCTTCACGCTATGCTATCCATTACGCTCGACAATCAACTGGAACCTGGCCAGCATGACCGTAGACGACACACGGCAGAAACTGGAAGTGAGCGCCGAGGAAGCCGGCCAACGTCTGGACCGATTTCTGACCGCCCATCTCCCTGACCTCAGCCGCTCGCGCCTGAAGGCGCTGATCGAAGACGGCCACCTGCAGGTGGACGGCGCGACGATAATGCAGCCCTCCGCCAGGGTCAAACAGGGTCAGCGTCTGGAACTCCACGTTCCCGAGGCCGCACCGGCTCTGCCCGAGGGCGAGGCCATCCCCCTGGATATCCTTTTCGAGGACGAACACCTGCTGGTGCTAAACAAGCCCGCCGGGCTGGTCGTCCACCCTGCGCCCGGCAACATGACGGGCACCCTGGTCAACGCGCTGATCGCTCATTGCGGCGACAGCCTGAAGGGAATCGGCGGAATCAAACGGCCCGGGATTGTTCATCGTCTGGACAAGGACACCAGCGGCGTCATGGTGGTCGCCAAGACCGAAGCGGTCCACAAGGCGCTGGTCGACGCCTTCGCCAAGCGCGACCTGGAGCGGCGCTATCTCGCTTTGGTCTGGGGCTTGCCTGCCCCCTCCAGCGGGCGCATCGAAGGCAACATCGGCCGCAGCCCGCGCAATCGCAAGAAAATGGCCGTCGTGACCAGTGGCGGGCGCGAAGCCGCCACGCGCTACCGGGTCCTGGAGAGCCTCGCTCAAGGGACGGCGGCGCTGGTGGAGTGCAAGCTAGAGACCGGGAGAACGCATCAAATTCGCGTGCACATGACCGAAGCGGGTTACCCCCTGATCGGCGATCCGCTATATGGACGCACATCGCAAGCCCGGATGCGGGCGCTCACCGCGGCGGCTCAGAGCGCCGTCAAAGCATTTCCGCGTCAGGCCCTGCATGCAGCCAGCCTTGGATTTCGACATCCGGCAAGCTGCGAATGCCTTGAATTTGTCACAGAATTGCCATCCGATATCCAAGTCTTGAAAGATAGTTTAGAAGCACTTTAATATAGTAGGAACTTGATACGGAGGGACTGACGCCAAGATGGCAAGGTAGCTCTTGGATTCAGGTTCCTAGTACAAGAAACTTCTGTTCGAAAGGGGAGCAGCGACATCATGGCCGCGCCCAGAATGCCGTCGGTATCCGAGAGCAACCTGACCCGCTACCTGCAGGAAATCCGTAAATTTCCGATGCTGGAGCAGAACGAGGAGTACATGCTCGCCAAAAGCTGGCGTGAGCATGACGACGTCGAGGCTGCCCACAAGCTGGTGACCAGCCACCTTCGGTTGGTGGCCAAGATCGCCATGGGTTATCGCGGCTATGGCTTGCCGGTCTCCGAACTGATCTCGGAGGGAAATGTCGGCATGATGCAGGCGGTCAAGCGCTTCGACCCGGAGCGCGGGTTCCGCTTGGCAACCTATGCGATGTGGTGGATCCGCGCCGCCATCCAGGAATACATCCTGCATTCCTGGTCCTTGGTGAAGATGGGTACGACCGCCGCGCAGAAGAAGCTGTTCTTCAATCTGCGCAAGATGAAGGGCAAGATCCAGGCCATTGACGAGGGCGACCTGCATCCTGAACAGGTAACCTATATCGCGACCGAGCTAGGCGTTCCCGAGGCTGACGTGGTCTCGATGAACCGCCGCCTCGCTGCCCCGGACCATTCGCTGAACGCGCCGCTGCGCCAGGACGGCGACGGAGAGTGGATGGATTGGCTGGAGGACGAAAGCGAGAGCCAGGAATCCCAGCTCGCCGAAAGCGAGGAACTTGGCAAGCGACGTGCGCTGCTCAAGCACGCCATGGCCACGCTGAATGAACGCGAAAGGCATATCCTGACGGAGCGACGCTTACAGGACGAACCCACGACGCTGGAAGACCTGAGTCAGGTTTACGGTATCAGCCGCGAACGTGTGCGCCAGATCGAGGTGCGCGCTTTCGAAAAGCTGCAGAAATCGATCCGTAATGCTGCGATTGAGGAACGGCTCGCCAGCGAACAACAATTGGCCGAAGCGGACTCCTGATCCCGGTAAGCGACGCAAAAATCCGAGTCGAGCGAGAGGCGGCCTGCTGTACACGCCGCGCCGCCTCTTTCTTATCCGGCGAAAGGATCCTTCATGAGGATTGTATCGTCACGCTCAGGGCTGGTGGAAAGCAAGGAAACCGGCGCCTTGATCAACTCCTCGACCCGGCGAACATACTTGATTGCGGTTGCGGGCAGATCGGCCCAGCTTCGCGCGCCGTAGGTACTCTCCTGCCAGCCTTCCATCGTTTCGTAGACCGGCGTCACCTTTGCCTGATACTCGGTCATGGCCGGTAAATAGTCGATCCGCTTGCCGTCCAACTCATAGGCAACACAGACCTTCAATTCCTTCAAGCCGTCCAATACGTCCAGCTTTGTAAAGGCAATCCCGTCGATACCGCCAACCTTCACGGCCTGCTTCACCATCACGGCATCGAACCAGCCGCAGCGGCGCTGGCGCCCGGTTACGGTTCCGAACTCGCGACCGCGCTCACCAAGCGTGCGACCGATCTCGTCGCTCAGCTCGGTCGGGAAAGGTCCCGAACCGACCCGCGTCGTGTAAGCCTTGGTGATTCCCAACACGGTACCGATGGCTTTCGGTCCGACGCCCGAACCGGCGGCTGCCTGGCCGGAAACGGTGTTGGAGGAAGTCACATAAGGATAGGTCCCATGGTCGACATCCAACATGGCGCCCTGTGCGCCTTCGAAAAGGATGCGTTTACCCTGACGCACGGCCGTATCAAGCGTCCGCCAGACCGGCTGGGCATAAGGCAGGATACGCGGTGCCAGCTCCAGCAGGTCCTTTACCAGTTGGTCGCCGTCCACCTCAGGTTCGCCCAGGCCCCGCAGCAAGGCATTGTGATGCAGCAGCATGCCTTCGATCCGGCGCAGCAGATTCTCTTTGTCGGCGATATCGCAGATGCGAATGGCCCGGCGTCCGACCTTGTCCTCGTAGGCGGGCCCGATACCCCGGCCGGTCGTGCCGATCTTCTCTTTGCCGCGCGCAGCTTCGCGAGCCCGGTCCACAGCCCCGTGCATCGGTAAAATCAAGGCGCAGGTATCGGAAATCTTGAGATTGTCGGGGGAGATATCGACACCCTGCTTCTTGATCCGTTCAATCTCATCCATCAGGGCCCAGGGATCGACCACGACACCATTGCCGATGATCGCCAGCTTGTTCGGGCGCACCACGCCGGAAGGGAGCAGCGACAATTTGTAGGTCTGGCCACCGATTACCAGGGTATGGCCCGCATTGTGGCCTCCCTGGAAACGTACCACCACGTCGGCGCGCTCCGACAACCAGTCGACAATCTTGCCCTTCCCTTCATCGCCCCATTGGGAGCCGACGACGACGACATTGGCCATGATTTCAGTTTTCCTCCACTTTTCGGAGCGTTTCGCCGGACAGCCAGTAGTCGCAGGCCATCCTGCGGGCCTCCTTGCGATCTTCCCCTACCGGATCGTGTCCGGCCAGGGTCACAAAGCCTTTTTCACGCAGCGCAGCCGCAATTTTAGGGTCATGACCCGCCGGCAGGTAAACGCGTGATGGCGCATCCGGTTCTGGCAAGGCCCTGAGCAGACTATCCATATACAGAGTGACACCCGTCGCAGGCTCAAAGCAGCCGCCCGCCGCGCGCGCCGCGTAGCGGCCGCCGCGTCCCAATTCGCCGCGCACACCGCGCGCGAAGAACGCAAACGACACACCCGTCTGATACTCGAATCCGCGATGTTCGGTCGGGTCGACGGTGATGCGCAAATCCGGCTTCAATTCCCGCAGCCGCTCGACAACCGCCAGCAGCCGTTCAAGCTCTTCCTGCGCATCTTCCGGCACTGTCAGGCGCGACAGCGCCGCAACCGCCCGTTCTACCGGTCCAGCAGCGCGCAAAAGCGCACTCAGAAGCTTTCCGTGCTCTTTCGAAATGGCCTTGACGGCCGCAGCATCCTTGCGGTCCAACGCTTCACGCAAGTCGGCGCTTTCCGATGGCGACAATCCTAGCGTGCGCGCAATGGCAGGAACCAGCGTCGGCAGCGCTATGTCGACGCTAAGCCGCGTGACGCCGACCTTTTCCAATGCCGAGGCCGCCAGTGCGATTATCTCGGCGTCGGCGCCGCTGCTTTCGCTACCGATTAATTCGGCTCCGACCTGAGCAATCTGACGGTCGTTGCGGAGCTGATTACCCTTCACCCGCAGTACCTGACCGGCGTAACAGAGACGCAACGGCCTCGGCTCACCGGAAAGCCGCGTGGCGGCGATGCGTACGACCTGGGTGGTCATGTCGGCGCGCAGACCCATCATTCGCTGGCTGAGCGGGTCCATCAATCTGAAGGTCTGCTGCGATAAAGCCGCGCCCGCACCGTCGAACAGTGTTTCCTCGAACTCAAGCATCGGCGGTTTGACGCGCTGGTAGCCACAGGCTGAAAAGAGATCGAGGATACGCGAAATGGCCGCCGACTCCTGCGCGGCTTCCGGCGGCAACAAATCCACCATGCCTGCTGGCAACAGAGCTTTTTCGCCTTTTTCCGTCATGCTATCGGCATTATCCAATTAAACGGTACTAGGCCCCTAGCGGGCGTAGCCACAAACCCGCGTTGTACTAGCCTTTTTGTTGGGCGGCTGAAAGGGAAAATGCCTTTCCACGATGGAGCCAGCCAGGAAAACCCGCTAGCTTCGGGCGCGAAACCAACCGGAGAGATCATGACCGACAAGGTTAGTCCCCCTGATGATCCGCCCTCCCTGGCTAGCTGTGCCGCGGGTTTGGACAAACTTCTAGGCCCGGTGCTGCTGTTATCCGGGGTTCTGCTCGCGTTCGGCTGGACTCTGCCAATGATGACGGTATCCCGCTTCGTTTTCCTATCGGAAGAGGTCTCAATTCTCCGTGCCATCGGCCAGCTTTGGGATGCCGATGAGATATTTCTCTTCCTGATCATTGCAACCTTCTCTGTGGTCTTTCCCGCGTTGAAGGTCGGTATAGGCTTGCTCCTTTGGTATCGCTCGCGACACGCCATTCGCAGGCGCCGCTGGCTCGCCGGTCTGGAAATGCTAGGACGCTGGTCGATGCTGGATGTCTTCGTGGTGGCATTGATCGTAGTCGCCATCCAGATATCGCTGATCGACGATGTCGCACTGCACGCCGGACTCTACGTCTTCACCGCCGCAATCCTGCTATCGATGCTGGCACTACGCCGCATGGAAACCCTCGCCCAACGTTTGGACAGGACTCAAAGCAAGGGTTGAAAGCTCAAGGGTTCCGCCCGTTCCACCAAATCCAATGCCCGCACTTTCTTCAAGGTCTCAGCGCTTAGACTTTGATCCAACTCGAGAAGTGCGATGGCGTCACCGCCGGGACTGCTGCGTCCCAGATGGAACGTGGCGATGTTGACACCCGCGTCCGATAGGATGGTGCCCAGGCGCCCGATCAGACCGGGCTTATCCTTGTTGGTGATGTAGAGCATATGCGGGCCCAACTCGGCCTCGACCTGAATGCCTTTGATTTCCACGACCCGGGGCTTGGTTCCACCGAACAGGGTTCCCGCGACCGACCGTTGCCCACGATCAGTCTTGACCGTCACACGGATTAGCGTCTGATAGTCGCAATCACCGTCACGCTTGGTTTCCGACAAAGCGATGTCGCGCTCGCGCGCAAGGACCGGTGCGTTGACCATGTTGACACTGTCCAACATGGGACGTAGCAAGCCCGTTAGGACGGTTTGGGTCAGGGGGCGGCAATTGAGTTCAGCCACGTGGCCTTCGTACTCGATGTTGACTGAAGTCAGGCCGGTTCTGGTCAATTGCCCGGCAAAGGAACCCATCTGTTCGGCGAGCTGCATGTAGGGCTTCAGGCGTTTGGCATCCTCCGCGCTCAACGATGGCGTATTGAGAGCGTTGCGTACCGCGCCGGTAAGCAGAAAATCCGCCATCTGTTCGGCGATTTGCAAGGCCACCTTTTCCTGTGCTTCGCTGGTCGAGGCGCCCAGATGCGGCGTGCACACCACCTGTTCCAATTTAAACAACGGGCTTTCGCGCGCCGGCTCCGTCTCGAATACATCAAGGGCAGCGCCCGCCACCTGTCCCGACTGGATGGCGTTGTAGAGCGCGGCTTCGTCGATCAACCCACCGCGCGCGCAGTTAATGATGCGAACACCAGGTTTGGTCTTGGCGAGTGATTCCTCGTTCAAGATACCGCGCGTCTGTTCGGTCAAGGGAACATGAAGGGTGATGAAATCCGCCGCCCTTAGAAGTTCGTCCAGCTCAACCTTCCTGACCCCCAGGTCGTCGGCGCGCTCGTTACTCAAGAAGGGGTCATAGGCAACCACCTTCATTCGCAGGCCCAGTGCCCGCTCGGCAACGATGGAGCCGATATTTCCGCACCCCACGATGCCGATCGTTTTGCCGGTTAACTCGACGCCCATGAAGCGGGATTTTTCCCACTTTCCCGCCTTCGTCGAGCTGTTGGCTTCAGCAATCTGGCGCGCCAGCGTGAAGAGAAGCGCCAATGCATGCTCGGCGGTGGTGATGGAGTTTCCGTCCGGCGTGTTCATCACGACAATGCCGCGTCCGGTGGCGGCGGCAATATCGACGTTATCGACACCAATACCAGCGCGCCCGATCACCTTCAGGTTCGTCCCAGCGGCAATAATCTCGGCGGTCGCCTTGGTCGCCGAGCGCACGGCCAGCCCATCAAACGCCGCGATTTTCTCCTTGAGCGCTGCTGGCGTCAGATCGGTGGCCACCACCGTCTCGATGCCGCGCGCTTCAAAAATCTCGGCCGCAAGGGGGCTCATTTTATCGCTGATCAGAACCTTAGGCATTGTGCTTGTTCAATCCTCTCCAAGCTATGAATTAAGCGGGACTCAGGCGCCTTGTGTCCTACATGTGGGTGCGTTCAGGCGGACATCTCACCCTGAACGGCGGCATAAGCCCAATCCAACCAGGGAAGGAGCCGTGTCATATCGCCGCTATCGACCGTAGCACCACCCCACAGCCGCAGCCCTGGAGGTGCGTCGCGGTAGCCGTTGATGTCGTATGCGACGCCTTCGGCCTCCAGCAGGGCCGCAATCTTCTTGGGAACGGATGCCTGTTCCTTTTCCGACAGCGCCGTAAACCAGGGCGATACGATTTTGATGCAAATCGACGTGCAGGAGCGCTGAGAGGGCTCGGTTGCCAGGAAATCGGCCCAGTCGCTTGTCGATACCCAACGGGCGACCGCAGACAGGTTGGCCTCCGCGCGCGCTTTCAAAGCCGGGAGGCCGCCGATCTCCACCCCCCAACGCAGGCTATCCAACTGATCCTCGACGCAAAGCATCGAGGGGGTGTTTATCGTGGCGCCCTCGAACACCGCCTCATCCAATTTACCGCCTTTGGTGAGCCGAAAAATCTTGGGCATCGGCCACTCGGGCTGATAGCTCTCCATGCGCTCGACCGCGCGTGGACTCAAGGCCAGCATGCCGTGCGCCGCTTCGCCCCCCATAACCTTCTGCCAGGACCAGGTCACGACATCCAAGCGATCATACGGCAAATCCATCGCGAAGACCGCTGAGGTCGCATCGCAAATCTTGAGGCCCGGTCCTTCGGGAATCCAATCGCCGTCGGGCAATCGGACACCGGATGTCGTGCCATTCCAGGTGAAGACAAGATCACGCTCACCATCAACGGCAGAGAGATCCGGCAAGGACCCGTAATCGGCCTTCAATACGCGAACATCGGAAAGCTTGAGTTGCTTGACCACATCCGTCACCCAGGCGCTGCCGAAGGATTCCCAAGCGAGCATATCCACCCCTCTTGGGCCCAGCAGGTTCCACAAGGCCATCTCGATAGCGCCGGTGTCGGAGGCTGGAACGATTGCCAAACGCCAGCCTTCGGGCAACCCGAGCAACCGCTTGGATAGCTCGATTACCTCGGCCAATCTGGCCTTCCCTTCCCTGGCGCGGTGCGACCGTCCCAGAAAGGCATTGGACAGCACCTCCGTCGACCAGCCCGGCCGCTTTGCACAGGGACCCGAGGAGAAGTTCGGGTTCTGCGGCTTAACCGCGGGCGGTTGCACGGATGTCAGGGGTCGTGCCGTCGGATTCATCTGTCGTTCCCTTGCATTAGATGGTCGCTATCTGACAGTTTCGGCGCGGAGTTTAGGAGCCATGTTGCGGCGCGTCAACGCAGCCGAACCAAATTTTATCTTGGGCAGCAGCGGAGCAATCTCATAATTTTGCTGCGTTGCAAAATAAATTTACCTTCCTAAGAGGTATCGGACTAGGGGACACTAGGTTGGAACAGGGAAGAATCCATACATGACGCAACAGATACTGCTGCTAGGCATCATAGCTGCGACTCTGCTCCTCTTCGCCTGGGGCCGCTGGCGATATGATCTTGTTGCGGTCGTAGCACTCATGGCCAGTGTCACGCTTGGATTGGTGCCAGGAGAAGACGCCTTTTCCGGCTTTGGCCACCCGGCGGTAATAACGGTAGCCGCCATTTTGGTGATCTCCCACAGCCTCCAGAACTCAGGCGTGGTTGCCGGCATCGGCCGCATTCTAAATCCAGCGGGGCGCTACCCTGTCGGTCAGGTCTTTGTCTTGACCGGGACAACGATGCTGCTTTCGGCCTTCATGAACAATGTCGGCGCTCTGGCTTTGATGTTGCCGGTCGCTATCAACGCGGCACATATCAGCGGACGCCCGCCCAGCCAGCTCCTGATGCCCATATCCTTCGGGTCACTTCTGGGTGGCACGCTAACGCTGATCGGCACACCACCCAATATCATCATAGCGGCGTACCGGGAGCGCGAAACCGGCGTGGCCTTCGGATTGTTTGACTTTTCACCGGTCGGCTTGGGAATTGCCGGGTTGGGCTTGCTTTACATCGCGTTCCTTGGGTGGCGATTGCTGCCGGGCCGGGAGAACGAAAGCGCCCCGGCAGCGGAGCGTTTTGAAATAGAAGACTACATCACGGAAGTACGGATTACCGAAGGTTCGACCCTGGCCGGGCGTCGACTTGTGGACTTGGAAACGATGGCGCAATCCGACTTGGCGGTGGTGGCGCTGGAACGCCGTAAGGACCGGATGCTTGCCCCCTCGCCCTATCTACGTCTGCAAGTCGGTGATGTTTTGGTGCTGGAGACCGACCCCGCCACATTGAAACGCACAATGGAATCGGCGGGCCTGGAATTGATGGGTGCGCCGGAGTCGACTGCCAAATCGCTCCGCAGCGACCGTGTCGGGCTGGTGGAAGTCGTGGTCACGCCAGGATCGCGTTTCGAGGGCCGTACCGTCCGCAACTTGCGTCTGCATACCAGCTACGGGCTCAACCTGCTCGGCGTCTCGAGGCGCGGCGAGCGCATCACCGACCGTTTGGGACAAGTACGCTTTCACGCCGGTGACGTGCTCCTGCTCCAAGGCGAGATCGAGGCCCTGTCGGCAACCTTTGCATTGCTGGGTGTCTTGCCTCTCGCACAGCGCGAGCTGCCGGTACGGCGGCCGGATGGACTCGCTTGGCGAAGCCTGGCGGTGTTCGCGGCCTCGATTGTCTTGCTTCTGACAGGATTGCTGCCGCCACAAGTTGCCTTCGTCCTGGCGGTCGTCGCCTTGGTGCTGCTCGGCGACATCACTTTGCGTGAAGTTTACGAAGCGATCGACTGGCCGATCGTCGTCTTGCTGGGAGCAATGATCCCCGTTGGGCTAGCCATGGAGACCAGTGGTGCCGCAGCCAGCATCACCGCGCCCATTCTTGCCCTACAGGATAGTGCGCCAATTTGGTTGATCCTGATGTTGCTGATGGCAGTCACGATGTTGATGACCGACATCATGAACAATGCCGCCACTGCCGTTCTGATGGCCCCCATCGCAATCACTTTGGCGAGCGGCCTAGGGGTCAGCGCCGACCCCCTTCTAATGACCGTGGCCGTTGGTGCCTCTTCAACCTACCTGACGCCAATCGGGCACCAATCCAATCTGCTTGTCATGGGCCCGGGCGGCTATCGCTTCAGCGACTACTGGCGCATGGGTCTGTTGCTTGACTTGCTGATTCTGGTGGTCTCAGTGCCCTTGATCCTGCTGGTCTGGCCGCTGTAGCACCAGCGCCCGGCTTAGACCGTACGGCAGCGAAACATGTGCGTGATGTTATAGGTCATCACCGTCTCGCCATGCTGATTATCGACCCTATACTTCATGACCACGATGCCGCGGTCGGGTTTGCTCCGGCTCGCACGCTGTTCAACGACCTCCGCGGTGAGACCGAGTGTATCGCCGGGCCGAACCGGCCTCAGCCAACGCAGTTCGTCCATGCCGGGTGAACCCATTGAGCAGTGGTTGATCACATTGGCCTGGTAAAACATCCGAAAGGCGACCAGCAGGGTCTGAAACCCACTGGCGATCAGGCCGCCATAGGGGTTATCCAGGCACGTCGTATCGATGTGGAAAGGTTGCGGGTCGTAGGTGAAGGCAAAATCCAGAATCTGAGCCTCGCTCAGGCTGCAACGCGGCGCTGTGAAACTGCGCCCCGGCGTGAAATCTTCGAAGTAGAGTGCGGTCATCGATTTTACGTCCTCCGAGCCTGTCATCAGTCCGACAAATGGATCTTGCCGGTCATGTAGAGCGCGGCTTTGCCGGTCAGCAGCACACGGTCACCCGACAGGACACAAGCAAGCGTGCCGCCGCGCTTCGATATCTGTCGCGCCACCAAACGGGATTTACCCAACTCTTGCGCCCAGTAAGGCACAAGCACACAGTGCGCGGAGCCCGTAACCGGATCTTCGTCGATGCCCGCATGCGGCGCGAAATATCGCGATACGAAATCGCAGTGCACCGCGCTCGACGGATCAACGCCCGACGCGGTCACGATCAAGCCGTCACTTGCAAAGCCAGCGACCTGGCGGAAATCAGGGGCCACCGCCGCCACCGCAGCGGGGTCGGCAAGAACAGCCATCAACTTACCCGTGCCGTTCAGCGCCTGTAAGACGGCCAGCGGGGCGCTGCCCAGGGCCTGCTCCACCTGCTGACGCCGTTCAGCGCTCGCGGGCAACGGTGGCCGACTTGGAAAGTCGAGCGTCAGGTTGTCACCCTCCAATGTGACAAGCAATTCACCGGCAAGCGTATCGAATGCTATCCGCTTAGCGTCACGATCGAGGAAACGGCCGATGACATAGGCGCTGGCAAGGGTTGCGTGGCCGCAAAGATCCACCTCGTGGGCTGGCGTAAACCAACGCAGGGCATACCGGCCGGTTTCCTGGCGCACGAAATAAGCCGTTTCGGAGAGGTTGTTCTCTGCCGCGATCGCCAGCATCTGCTCGTCGCTCAACCAATGTTTCAAAGGCACGACAGCGGCTGGATTACCTGAAAAACTGCGCTCGGCGAAAGCGTCTATCTGGTAGAGATCAAGCTGCCTTTCCGCCATGACACTGCTCCCTAGAGATCATCCGGTCTAACGGTGACACAATGATTGACCGGCCCGCTGCCACGTCCCAGCCCAGGCGCACTGGCCAGGGCTGCACGCAGATATCGCCGTCCGCGGGCCACCGCGTCGGACAGGGTCATACCCTGCGCCAGACCCGTTGCTATCGCCGAGGCCAAGGTACAGCCGGTTCCATGATTCTCCTGCGTGTCGATCCGGCTGTCCGTAAAGCGTTCCACACCTGATCGGGTTACAAGTACGTCGGTCAGAACGTCGCCTTTCATGTGACCGCCTTTGACCAGTACCGCCGCCGCGCCCATGGCATGCAACTGCAGACCGGCGCGCTCCATTGCATCCGGATCACCGATGGAAAGCCCGGTCAATGCTTCGGCTTCTGGAATGTTCGGTGTGATGAGCGCCGCCAGCGGCAGCATCCGTGCTGCCAGGGTCGCAACCGCGGAATCCGCCAGCAATGAGGCACCGCTTTGGGCAATCATCACCGGATCGACAACGAGCGGAATACCGGCGCCTGCCGTCTCCAGGACTTCAGCGACCGCTTCTATGGTCGCCACATCATGCAGCATGCCGGTCTTGATGACATCGGCGCCGATATCTTCCAGTACAACCTGCATCTGCTGCTGGATGAAGGTCGGCGAGATAGCTTCAACACCGAAAACACCCTGGGTATTCTGAGCCGTCAAAGCCGTTATGGCTGTCGCCGCAAATCCACCCAGCGCCGTCACAGTCTTGATATCGGCCTGTATGCCCGCGCCACCGCCCGAGTCCGACCCTGCTACGATCAGGACGCGTCCATTACAGTGCATGTTATCTCTTTATCCCTTGCTAACGCCTGCAGCGGCAATCATCTCGGAAAGCCCGATCACAACCTTTTCCACACTAATCATGTCATCGCCTTCGGCCATGACGCGGATCACCGGTTCGGTGCCCGAGGGACGGATCACCAAACGTCCGGTTTTTCCCAAGCTCGCCTCGGCCTCTGCAATCGCAGCCTTCACTGACGGGGCATTCAAGACGGAACGGTCCACGACTCTGACCGAACGAAGGAGTTGAGGCAAAGGCTCGAAAACATGCACAACCTCGCTGGCCGGTCGTTGCCGTTCGACCAGGGCAGCCAGAACTTGCAGCGCCGCGATCAGACCGTCGCCGGTCGTCGTGTAGTCGGTCATAACGATATGGCCCGACTGCTCGCCGCCCAGATTAAAACCGCCGCCGCGCATACGCTCCACGACATAGCGATCACCCACGGGCGTGCGCTCCAGCGCGATACCTTCCGTTGCCAGGAAGCGCTCAAGACCCAGATTGGACATTACCGTCGCCACAACGGCACTGCCACGCAATCGCTGCTGGCGCTGCCATAGGGCTGCGATCAAGCCCATCACCTGATCGCCATCGATCACCTGACCGCGTTCGTCCACCAGAATCACCCGGTCCGCATCGCCATCCAACGCGACGCCAAGGTCGGCCTTTTCGGCAACCACCCGTTCTGCCAGGGCTTGCGGCGCAGTCGCACCACATCCGGCATTGATGTTGATGCCATCCGGTGTCACACCGATTGCCACCACTTCTGCGCCCAATTCGTAGAAGACGCGCGGCGCTACGGCGTAAGCGGCACCATGAGCGCAATCGACGACGACCTTGAGGCCCTGGAGAGTCATCTGACGCGGAAAGGATTGTTTGACGAACTCGATGTAACGGCCTCTGGCGTCATCCAACCGACGGGCACGCCCTAGGTCTTCCGCCGGAACGCGCAGGTCGGCTGTGCCCTGCGCGATGCGGTTTTCTATGGCGCTCTCCTCGGCATCGGACAACTTGAAGCCATCGGGACCGAAGAACTTGATCCCGTTATCGGCGAAGGGGTTGTGGGAGGCAGAGATCACAACGCCCAGGTCCGCGCGCAGCGTGCGTGTCAGCATACCCACCGCTGGCGTCGGCACTGGACCCAACAGCACAACGTCCATACCCACAGAGATGAACCCCGCGGTCAGCGCTGGTTCGAGCATGTAGCCGGATAGACGCGTATCCTTGCCGATCACCGCTAGCGCGTGTCTTTCACGCCGAAACCGCGAGCCTGTTGCCATGGCAAGGGAAAGCGCCATCTCGGCGGTCACCGGCTCGCTGTTGGCGCGCCCTCGCACTCCGTCGGTTCCAAAAAGATTTCGCGTCTTGGTCATCGTCCGCCCTATGGACCCGTCATCCGGAAAAGCTCAATCGACAAGAGATTGAATGAAGCCCTATAGCAGCAATAAGGCCACTGCAAGGCAAGCCCGGATCGCGATTAAGAGCTAGGCGCAGATGCAATGGCTTGCTGAAGGGTCAAAGCCTGGCGGGTTTGAGCCACATCATGCACCCGAACCATCTGCACGGCGCGCTCCACCCCAGCAAGAGCACAGGCCAGCGACCCGGCCAAGCGGTCCTTGGGTGCTTCGTCACGACTCAAACCGCCGATGAAGCGCTTCCGACTAGCACCCAACAGCACGGCACAACCTGTGCCGTGAAAAGCCGCCAGCCGGTCAAGTAACGTCAAGTTATGGCCCACCGTCTTGCCAAAACCGATACCCGGGTCTACGGCGATTTTATCCTTGCTGATTCCGGCTGCCTCGCAGGCCGCCACCCGCTGGCAGAGATAATCGAAGACCTCGGCCGTTACATCGTCGTACCGCGGATCTTTCTGCATGGTTTCAGGCTTACCCTGAATGTGCATCAGAATGACCGGCAGAGCCAGCTCCGCCGCAACAGAAAGACTGTCCGGGTCGTAGCTCAATGCAGTAACGTCGTTGATAATACTTGCCCCAGCCGCAGCCGCCTCGCGCATGACCATAGCCCGGCGGGTGTCGATGGACACCGCTGCCCCCCGTTCAGCTAAGCCGCGTACGACAGGCAGTACCCGACGCAACTCTTCCTCGACGGAAACCGGGGCCGCACCGGGCCGCGTCGACTCACCGCCGATATCCAGTATATCCGCGCCGGCCTCCAGCATCGCCAAGCCAGCCTCGATCGCCACGCCGCCATCATAGCGATCACCGCCATCGGAAAAGCTATCCGGCGTCACATTGATGATACCCATGATCTTCGGGCGACCGAGGTCGAGATCCGCAAAAGCTGCACGCGGTTGGGTCAGGTTCCGCAGCAACGCCGCGATGGTATCCTTCTCCAACGGACACTGCAGCGTGGCCCAAGCAAGCAATTCATCCGTTGGCAGGATGGCGCGCGCAATCTCTGCTTTGCCCTGGCGCACCGTGACCTCGCAATGGGTAAACGCCATCGGACCACCGACCAGCGGTAGGGCGCCGGCGCGTTGGTGGTCGCCCCTGGCCAGACCAAGCGGCAGCAGTAGAACTGTTCGCGCAAGCGTTGCGCCCCCCGATCGTTCAGTCATCTCCCCCACCTAACAGGCCTCCCCGAAAGCAAAGAAGCGACTGACACACAATCAGTCGCTTCTTTCACAAAACAATGCTCTTCAACACGCTCGAAACCGGTGGCCTTGTACGTCAGCTACCGGGCTGCGGCTCAGGCGAAAGCCCCCCGGGGGCGCCCTTGTCGCTACCCTTGGGATGGCCGCTGCTGGGAACCGAGGCGCGTCGCCCCGCACTGCCACCCGCGGCAGCATCGCCGGCACCTGGGTCCGACCGATCGATGGTCTCGCCCCGCAGGAGAGCCTGGACATCCGCCCCGGAAAGCGTTTCGAACTCCAGCAATCCCTTGGCGATCTTGTGCAGATCGTCGATGTGCTCCTTCAAGACTTCCGTCGCCTTGACTTCTGAGGTGTCGATGATACGGCGTATTTCTTCGTCGATCAGCTTGGCTGTCGCCTCTGAAATGTGTTGCGCGCGCGCCACCGAATGACCAAGGAAGACTTCCTCTTGATTGTCCTCGTAACGCAACGGACCGAGCTTCTCGCTCATACCCCATTCCGTTACCATGCGCCGCGCGAGATTGGTTGCTTGCTGAATATCGTTGCCCGCGCCCGTGGTAATGTTTGCATTGCCGTAGATCAGTTCTTCTGCGACACGACCGCCGAACATCATCGCGAGCTTGGCCATGATCTCGTTCTTCTTGAAGCCGTAGCGATCACGCTCAGGCAGATTCATGGTCACGCCCAGCGCCCGTCCGCGCGGTATGATGGTTACCTTATGCAGAGGATCGTTGCCCGGCACGAAGAGCCCGACCAACGCATGGCCCGCCTCGTGGTAGGCGGTCAGTTCCTTTTCGTCCTCGGTCATCACCATCGAGCGCCGCTCGGCCCCCATCAGAACCTTGTCTTTAGCGGATTCGAAATCCGACTGCGTCACCACGCGCTTACCGGAACGGGCGGCGATCAAAGCCGCCTCGTTTACCAGGTTAGCGAGGTCGGCGCCGGAGAAGCCCGGTGTACCCCGGGCCAGAACCCTGGCCTCGACATCTGGTGCAAGCGGGACCTTGCGCATGTGCACCCGCAAAATCTGCTCGCGGCCTAAAACATCGGGGTTGGGAACCACCACCTGACGGTCAAAGCGGCCCGGGCGCAGCAAGGCCGGGTCGAGAACATCGGGGCGGTTGGTCGCAGCGATCAGAATAACGCCCTCATTGGACTCAAAACCGTCCATTTCGACCAGCAGCTGGTTGAGGGTCTGTTCGCGCTCGTCATTGCCGCCGCCAAGGCCGGCGCCGCGATGACGGCCAACCGCATCGATCTCGTCGATGAAGATGATGCAGGGTGCATTTTTCTTACCCTGCTCGAACATGTCGCGGACGCGGCTTGCGCCAACACCCACAAACATCTCAACGAAATCGGAGCCCGAAATGGTGAAGAAAGGCACATTCGCCTCACCTGCGATGGCGCGGGCCAGAAGCGTCTTGCCAGTCCCCGGCGGGCCAACAAGCAGCACACCCTTGGGGATGCGCCCGCCCAACCGCTGGAACTTGTGCGGATCGCGCAAAAACTCGACGATCTCCTCCAGCTCCTGCTTGGCCTCCTCGATACCCGCCACATCCTCGAACGTGACACGGCCGGTTTTCTCGGTCAGCAGGCGCGCGCGTGACTTGCCAAAACCCATGGCTTTGCCACTGCCGGACTGCATCTGCCGCATGAAGAATATCCAAACGCCGATCAAAAGCAGCATCGGGAACCAAGAGACCAGGATCGAAAGCAGTGCATTGGGTTCTTCTTCCGGCGCTGCTTGAACCCGGACACCTGCCTGCATCAACTGATCGATGATCTGCGCGTCGTTGGGCGGCGAGTAAGTTTGGAAACTTGTCCCATCAGAAAGATGGCCAGATATCTTTTCGCCTTGGATCACGACATCGCGGACACCACTCGATGTCACACGTTCAACGAAGTCGGAGTAGGCGAGTTGTTGCTGTACTCCACGAGGCCCACTTCCCTGAAACACGCTGAACAGCGCGAAGAGAAGTAAGATAACGACAATCCATAGCGCTGCGTTGCGGCTGAAGTTCACGTCTTTTCCGTCCTCTGCGGTACGTTGCCAAGTCTATCACGGATGGACATGGCGCGCCGCTTTCAATTAATCCGTCCTAAGCTAGATAATGTGCCTTTCGTTCTGGACAACTGTAAAGCCTCCAGCAGAAAGTGGAAAAATTGGCCTAAAGCGGCATTTTACCGCTAAATCTTTCGGCCAATCGGGGCAGTACCAGCCTGTGAGCGGTACGGCAACCAATTTGTCACCCTGCCAAATCGCCGGAATTGCCAGGCGGGCCGGATGTGGTTTGGCTCGCAGGCTACTTTCGGCATTAGCAGCGCAAAGCCCCTTCCAGCCTTTGTTTCCAAGGGCTGCCGCGCGAAATCCCCGATCTCCCAGCCGTTCGCCATAACCGGCCTCGACGGAAACCGAGAGGAGAAATCTGCCGTCCCATAGAAATTGAGCCTCAACCATGGGCTGGGATGTCGTAAGAGCTAACTCGCGAAAGATCAACAAATCGTCAAGACGGCCTTCGATCAAACAACCGCCCAAGGTGCGACGAAATGACTTTCCAGCAGCAATCTCGGACAGCAATCCCTCAAGGGCGCGCCCACGCGGCGGGTAGACGGCGCCGCCGACCGTCATCAAGGCCCGTGCCAGCAGTGCCTTCGCATCGGTATCAGAACCTTGCTTTAATGCGCCGCGCTCAAGCAGCAAGCAGCCAAAGGGGTCCAGTCGCGCATGGCGCGCGAACCAGTTGGCCAACCGCCTTTCAGTCTGGTCTCTCACAAAGCCATGTCCGCGCGCACTGTCCGCCAACTCACCGACCCTGCCGGCAGCGTCTGTCTGCAATTCCTCGCGCAGGCGCACGCGGGTGAAGCGGCGATCCCTATTACTGGGATCTTCGATCCAGGCCAGCTCCCGATCAGACAAGAAGCACCTCAAATCTTGTGGATTGACCGCCAGCAAGGGCCTGACCAATCGCAAATCCGGCAGATCACGGATTGCAGGCATAGCACTCAGGCCGCTCTCCCCACTGCCTTTGCGCTGCCGCAGAATCAGCGTTTCGGCTTGGTCCAACGCGTGATGGCCCAGAAAAAGGTGCAAAACCGTATTTTCGCGGCACCATTCAAACATCAACCGGTAGCGAGCGTCCCGCGCTGCAGCCTGAATCCCGCTGGCCGGGCGGGGGCCGCTCCAGGTTAGGATTTCCTGCCTGATACCCAATCCGTCCAGCACTTTGCCGGTCGCCTCGGCTTCGGCTCGCGCGTTTTCCCGCAAACCATGATCCACGGTCAAAGCCGTTACCATCCCGCCCAAAGAGACAACTTGCTCGTGAAGAAGAACCGTCAGCGCGAGAGAATCAGCGCCACCTGAACAGGCTACCGCGAAATGGGGGCTATTCTCGTAGGGGCCAAAGCGTTCCATCGCGAACTTGAAAGCCGCGACAGTACGTTGAGCACCGCCTGACAGCGCGCGTTCCTGCATTAAGAACAGCCGAAGCGTTGGCGTTCCAACTGAACCTTCTGCTGTATATTGGCCGGGGCGGTCGGAAACCGCTGCTGCAACTGCGCAAACGTGGCGCAGGCATTTTCATTGTCACCAAGCTGACCCAAAGCCATACCCAGCTTCAGAAGGTTATCCGGTGCCTTTGCGCTGTTAGGAAACTCCTGGAAGCCTTCAGCGAAGGTCACCGCCGCATTCTGGTAGTCGCCACGCACGTAATAGGTTTCTCCCAGCCAGTACTTGGCGTTGGATGAAAGAATATGATCGGGATGCTTCTCAAGGAACGAACCCAGCGCCACTTCTGCCTCGTCAAAGCGGGTTTGACGTAAAAGGCTCAGAGCGAACTCATACTGCGCTTCGACCGAACCTTCCGGCAAGGTCACCTTGACCGGTGCGGAAGCGGTTTGCTGCCCAGCGGCAGCGCTCGTCCCTGCCGTGGCATCCGCAGGTTTGTTTTGTTGCACGCGGGCCAGTTCATTCTCACTGACTTGCCCAAGCACGCCAGGCTGCGGGGCGCTTCCCTGCGGTAATGCCGTAGCGGTGCCGCCGGTGCCAGTGTCCGTTGTTGCCGAGCTGGCGCCGGAAGCTGCGCTACCTGCATCCGTACCTTCGGAACTCGCACTGCCGAGCGCAGCGGCGCCGGCGGGGTTACCACCTTCAAGCACCGTTAAGCGATAATCCACGTCGGCGGAAAGTTTATCCAAGCGTTCCTGGTTCTGGGTGATTCGAAAGCTCATCTCTTCGATTTGGCCACGAAGCTGACGCAAGCTTTGCTCCAATTCACCCATACGTACCTCCAGGCGCGCGGCACTACCGGCAGGCAGTTCAGACGCTGCACTACTGCCGGTCGCAGTCCCACCCTGATAAACTGTCCGCTGCAGATCGGTCAGTTCGCGCTGCAGACGATCCACCTGATTCTGCAGTGCCTGTACGTCCTGCGCGTGGGCTTGCGGCTGTAGGGCCAGAAGCACTAACAAAGCCAGGGCGCCAAGGTAGGCGCGATTGCTTTGCAACATTCGAGAAAAGGCATTCAGTTCAGGCATGTAAGACACTCTCACAGGATTTCGGCCATTAGACATTAACCATTGTCGCACGGAATGGCTAAACCGCAGCGCACTCCAAAGGATGTCCGAAGTCTAACCGAGCTTTACGCGGTTTGTTGGCAGAATTATGGCGATCATGGATCGATGGCCCAAAGCAAAGGGCGCTTGCCGTCGCCAGCAAGCGCCCTCCGGTATCAAAATATCGCTGGCGGGCTTAGTTAACCAAGAAGACCGCGCGACGATTCTGTGCCCAGGATGCTTCGTTGGACCCTAACACAGCAGGCCGTTCCTCGCCGTAGGACACCGTCCGCAAGCGGCCGGAGCTCACACCGAGCGCCGTGAGGTAGTCGCGAGCAGAGGTGGCACGGCGATCACCGAGCGCCAAGTTGTACTCGCGCGTACCGCGCTCGTCGGCGTGACCTTCGATGGTCAAGGTCACCGACGGGTTGGTATTCAGCCATGCTGCAACTCGGTCGAGAGTGGCGCGAGCATCGCTCTGCAGATCATACTGGTCGAGACCAAAGAAGACTCGGTCGCCAACATTGACAACGAGGTCCTCTTGAGTGCCCGGCGTAGGGCCTGCGACCGGTGCGGCCTGCTGGCCGCTGCTCATGCTGTCGCCACCGTCCTTGGGCGTTGATTCACACGCCGTCAGGAGGATGAGGGCCGCGAAAATAGAAAGGAATTTGAAGCGCATAGTATCGATCCCTTCAGTACCCTTGACCGCATTGCTTCCCATTATGGGTCATGGCCAAGGTTGTGTGTTTCGCTTGGGAAAGTGCGTTTGTGCCGCGTGGCAACCTGTCCCCTGTTTCAACTGCGGCTCCCCCCATCGATCCCTGGGCCGCTCGTTTGCCAGACTATACTGGTCGGATATTACGGAATCAAGGGCGACCAAGCCGGATCCGAGGCGTCGATGGGCGTGAGCAACTGGCGGTCATTGAAGCCCGTCAGGTCGATCGTGTAAATCTTGCTCGACACCTCTCCACGGCTGTTCGCCCGCCCCTGACGGTAGTAGGCAAGCACGCGCCCATTTGGCGCCCATGTCGGCGCCTCGACACGGAAATCGCGCACCAACATTCGCTCACCGCTGCCGTCCGGCCGCATGACGCCGATGTAGAACTCACCCTTGAACAACCTGGTAAAGGCGATCAAGTCGCCGCGCGGCGACCAGACCGGTGTTGCATAGCGTCCTTCGCCAAACGTGATACGACGCACGTTCGAGCCGTCGACATTCATCACGTAGAGTTGCTGGCTGCCGCCGCGGTCCGAATTGAAGACCACCTGGCTGCCATCGGGCGAATAGGATGGCGAAATATCAATGGAAGGGTCCGAGGTCAGGCGGCGTAATTCGCGCGTCCGCAGGTCAAGCGTGAACACATCCGAATTTCCGTCCCGCGCCAAACTCATGATAACGCTGTTCCCATTCGGCGAAAAACGGGGCGCAAAGGACATGCCCGGAAAATCGCCCAGTACTTCCTGCTGGCCGGTATTGAGATTGAAGAGATAGACCCTGGGAGTCCCATTAACGTAAGAAACGTAGGTAATTTCCTGGTTTGTCGGCGAGAACCGGGGGGTCAGAACCAGGTCGCTTCCGTCTGTCAGGAAGCGGTGGTTGGCGCCGTCCTGATCCATGATGGCCAGCCGCTTAACACGGCGGTTCTGCGCGCCGCTTTCCGCAATGTAGACAATACGGGTGTCGAAGTACCCTTCCTCGCCCGTCAGCCGCTTGTAGACCGAATCAGCGATGATGTGGGCGACGCGCCGCCAGTTTGCCGGGGTCGTCGCGTAAGCCAGGCCAAGCATCTGCTGCTGGGCGAAAACGTCCCAAAGGCGGAATTCAATCCGGAGGCGACCGTCGCCCTGCAATTCGGCGGTGCCGGCCACCAAGGCTTGAGTCTTGAGAACGCTCCACTCGCCAAAGCGCGGTGTTAGCGCGGTCGACTTCGCATCCTGAATGAACGACAGCGGGTCGAGCGGCACGAACAGGCCGGAACGCTCCAGATCGGCGCTTACTACGTTGGCGATATCCTGCCCCATGCGCGCCGCCTCGGGATTATCCGAGTAAAAGGCGGAAATGGCGATCGGCAGGGGCTCGATGGTGCCGCGCGTGATGTCGATGCGCAACTCAGCACGCGCATGCAACGGTGACAGCGCGACAAAGACGAGCAGCAAAAAGCTCACAAGGCTCAGGGTGCGTCTCATGGTTACTCTTTTCCTCCTTGGGGCCTTATAGCATTTTCGAGGGGTCGAATCGCATCGTGATCTGACGCCAGGTGTCATACTTCTTCAAGGGCACGGGCAAGGGTTGGCAGCGGAAAACCGCACGCAGCGCGCTTTCGGCAGCGGCGCGATAGAAAGGATCACCGCCCATGCGCGCCCGATCCACGACTTCTGCCTGGCTCACCGTACCGTCCGGATTCATGAAGAGCCTGATTTCAACGATCAAATTCTCTGCATTGCGGGCGCCGGCAGGCACGTTCCAGCAGCCTTCGATTTTACGGCGGATGGCGTCGATCTCGCTAATCGTCATTGGCTTGCTGGAAAGCTGCGCCGTCTCCGTCGGTTGCGGCTGCGGATCTTTCTTCGGCTGATCCTGCTCCTTGGCCGCCGGCTTCAAGTCCTTCAGCACGTTGTTGAGGATGGAATCCAATGAGCTGTCGGCTTTCTTGACCGGTTCCTTTTCCTGCGGCTTTTCGGCCAACTGAGGCGGCTTCGGTTTTTCCAACGGCACGGGAGGCGCCGGCGACGGTGTTTCATCGACGCGCTCTTCCTTCGGTGCAGGCACGGGATCGGGCAGCGGAGTTGGCTCCGGTTCCGGCTTGGGAGGCGCTTCCGCAACCTGGGGCGGTGGCTCAGGCTGAGGAATGGGCGTCGGCTCCTTGACCGGTTCAGGTTGCTTGGGTTCCGGAATCGGCTCCGGCTCATTCTTCGGTAAGGGCGGCGGTGTCGGCGGCTCCGATTTCTGCGGCGGCGGCGGTGGCGGCGCCTTTGCCGATTGTGTCGGCTCGGGGCGTGGCGTCGGCTTTTCCGGTGGCGCTTCCTTGGCCGGCTTTGCTGTCGTCACATCGTCGATGGTCACGACCTCGATCGGGACAGCGGGCGCGATCTCAAGCGGGTCCTGCTTGAACAACGGTAATCCTATTGCCATCAGCGCAATCACGCTGACGTGGAAGGTTGCAGAAAGGATGACCGCGCGGCGCATGGATCAGCCACCGCTTCCCTGTTTGGAAGACCCCTTGTCGCGCGGCATCTCTGCGATCAAGGCGACCTTCTTGAATCCGGCGGCGTTGACCAGCCCCATGACTTCCATAATACGGCCATAGGCGATAGCTCGGTCGCCACGCACAAAAATCTTGGCGTCTGGATTGCTGCCGGTAATGGCAATCAGGCGCGGCACCAGCTTTTCCAGATCAATGTTGGTGTCCTGTAGATAAACGCTGCCCTCGCGATCCACGGAAATAACCAACGGCTCCTGTGGATCAGAGATCATCTGCGCTTCGGTTTCAGGCAAATCGACAGGCACGCCAACGGTTAGCAAGGGTGCCGTCACCATGAAGACGATCAGCAGCACCAGCATCACGTCCACAAAGGGCGTGACGTTTATTTCGGATAGCGGGCGATAACGCTGACTGCGCCGCCCTCTGCCACTACCATGGATGACGCCTCCGGCCATGACTCAGTCCTCATCTTCAAGTTGACGGGACAGGATCGAACTGAATTCGCCGGCAAAGTTCTCCAGCCTCTGGGCATAGCGTCCCATGTCGTTCGACAGCTTGTTGTAGGCGATAACCGCTGGAATTGCGGCAACCAGACCGAGTGCGGTGGCAAAAAGCGCCTCGGCGATGCCAGGCGCCACGACAGCAAGACTCGTGTTCTTCGAGGCGGCGATGGAGGTGAAGGCGTTCATGATGCCCCAAACCGTGCCGAAAAGCCCGATGAACGGCGCCGCCGAACCGGTAGAGGCCAAAAAGATCATATGACGTTCCAGGCGCTCCATTTCCCGGCCCAAGGCAATGTCCATTACCCGCTCCAGGCGCAAACGCAGGCCCGCGCGCGCACTCTCGCTGTCGAGCGAGCGCCCGATACTGCGTCGCCACTCACGCATGGCCGAGACGAAGACCGCCGACATGGGATCGCTGGGACGGTCACTCATCCTGTCATAGAGGTCTTCCAGGGAGCCGCCGGACCAGAAGGTTTCCTCGAACTGGTTGGCGCGTGCCTTCAGGCGCCGCAGCTTCATCGACTTATCGATGATGATGGCCCAGCACCAAACCGATGCGGCCAGCAACAGGAGAATCACCAGCTTGACGATCGTATCGGCCTGTAAAAAAAGCGCCCAGACCGAGAAGTCGTGGGGCACTACCGACCCACCGAGGGTCACGCTGTCAATCACTTGTTGTTCCATGACGTCTAGTCTGCCTTCCCTTCTCTCGTGAACAGCTCCAAACTCGCCTTTACCATGGATGGCACCCGCGCCGGGCGGCCGTCCTCCCGCAAGCAGACGATCCACACCTCAAGATCGGCCAGCCTGTCGCCATCGCGCCAGATTTCCTGCTGCATCTTTATCCTCGCCGCCGTCATCGCCTCGACCCGCACCTTAACAATGATCCGGTCATCGAGGCGCGCAGGTTGGCGATAATGAATCTGACAGCTTGATACGGCAAAAATGAGGCCGTTTTGTGCCCTAAAAGCTTGTTGTTCTATCCCTGCATGGCGCAGCATCTCGGTCCGCGCGCGCTCGGCGAAGCGCAGATAGTTCGCGTAATAGACGATGCCTCCGGCATCGGTATCCTCGTAATAGATGCGCAATGGCAGGCAATACCAATCGTCTTGCCTAAATCCAGCAGCTTCGGATTCGGAGGTCATAGACCCTCCCCATCTTCACTGGTGGCCGTCTCATCAGCGTCCAACAGATCGTATTGATCGCGCTCCAACGCCTTGGGCGGCGTCAACCCCAGGTATTCATAACCGCCCCGCGTCAGCATGCGGCCTCGCGGCGTTCGCTGTAGCAGACCCTGTTGAATCAAATAGGGTTCGATCACTTCCTCCAGCACGTCGCGCTGCTCGGAAAGGGCTGCGGCCAATGTTTCCACGCCCACTGGACCGCCGCTGTAAACATCGGCAATGCAGTGTAGGTAGCGCCGGTCCATGGCGTCCAAGCCGCGGGGGTCGACGCCCAGCCGCAACAGGGCCGCATCGGCAATCTTTCGGTCTATCCGTCCGTCACCGGCCACCGCCGCAAAATCTCGGACACGGCGGAGCAATCGCCCGGCAACGCGCGGTGTTCCCCGTGATCGCCGCGCAACTTCAAGCGCGCCCTCCTCATCCATTTCGATACCCAATACCCTGGTGCCGCGCTCGACGATCAGCCGTAGTTCCTCGGGTTGGTAGAAGTTGAGCCGCAGAGGAATGCCAAACCGTTCGCGCAAGGGCGTGGTGATCAAACCAGAGCGGGTTGTCGCCCCCACCAGTGTAAAGGGTGGCAGGTCGATCCGAACCGAGCGGGCCGCCGGACCTTCACCGATGATGAGATCCAGCACGAAATCCTCCATCGCCGGATAGAGAATTTCTTCCACCGCCGGATTGAGTCGATGAATCTCGTCGATAAAAAGCACATCATGCGGCTGCAGGTTCGTCAGAATGGCCGCCAGGTCACCCGCCCGCGCGACGACCGGCCCCGAGGTGGCGCGGAAGCCGACGCCCATTTCACGGGCGACGATCTGAGCAAGCGTCGTTTTGCCAAGTCCCGGAGGGCCGAACAGCAGCACGTGATCCAGCGCGTCACCACGTTTGCGGGCCGCCTCGATGAAAATCTGTAGGTTCTCGCGCAACTGCTTCTGACCGATGAAATCGGCCATGCGCAGAGGCCGCATCCCATTGTCGAGGGTGTCGTCCCCTTGCTCTTCGCGTGAAACCAACCGATCTTCGCTCATGCCGATAGATCCTTGAGACCGTCACGTATCAGGGATTCGACGCTGCTATCCTTGCCCTGGGCCTTCATCGCCTTAGCCACCGCCGTGAAAGCCTCCGCCCGGCGATACCCCAGGTTGACCAAGGCCGAAATCGCGTCCTCCGCTGCGCCGGAAAGCCCGCCCGCTGGCAAGGCTGCCGCAGAATCGCCGATTTGCGCTGCCGCACCCAACGCCATGTTGGTGACTTTGTCCTTCAACTCCAGGACAAGCCGCCCCGCCAGTTTCGGACCCACGCCGCTGGCCCGGGTGAGAGATGCCTTGTCCTGTGCCGCCACTGCTTGTGTCAACTGTTCGGGAGACAGCACCGAGAGGATCGAGAGCGCGTGCCGGGTGCCGACACCCTGCACGCCCAGCAGCAAGCGGAACCAGTCGCGTTCGGCGACATCAAGGAAACCGTAGAGATGGATATGGTCCTCTCTGACGTGGGTCTCGATCAACAAACTACGCAACTCGCCACGCGGCAAAGCGCCGGAGGTGCGCGCAGAAGCAAAGACCAGATAGCCGACGCCGTTCACATCAAGGATCACCGCATCGCCGTCGAAACCCTCAACCAAGCCCGTTAGCTTGCCAATCATCGGCGTCGCCTCCCGGCTAGGGCCATCTGCAGGGGATCTTCACCGCCGCGCGTCCACTTGCGATCGGTTTCACGGTTATGCGCATGGCAGATGGCCAACGCCAGCGCATCCGCTGAATCCGCATTCTTAATCTCGCAACCCGGCAGCAATCGCTGGACCATCATCTGCACCTGCTCCTTGGTGGCATGGCCCGTCCCCACGACCGACTTCTTGACGATCATCGGCAGGTACTCACCCACAAGCAGGCCCGCAAGAGCCGGCGTCAGGAGTGCGATCCCCCGTGCCATCCCAAGCTTCAAGGTCGAGGCCGGGTTCTTGTTGGCGAGCGACACCTCGACCGCCGCCTCGTCGGGTTCCTGCGCCGCGATCACCGCCTCGATTCCCCGGTGAAGCTGCACCAGGCGATCAGCGAGTTCGGCCTTATCATCCGAGGTGATCACACCATTGGCGACATGAACCAAGCGCGTGCCCTCGGCGTCTATGACGCCCCAGCCGGTACGGCGAAGGCCGGGATCCAATCCGAGGACGCGCATGTTGTCCTTCCGTCTTTCAAGGCGCGATTTGGCCGTCAGGCCGTCAGGCGCTGTATCACATCGTCTGCAATGTCGAAGTTGGCGGCGACGCTCTGCACATCATCGTTGTCGTCCAGAGCATCTAGGAGCTTGAACAGGGTTTGCGCCTGCTCTTCTTCGACGGGAATGGTGTTTGTCGGCTTCCAGGCCAAGCCACCTTCCTCCGGCTCTCCCAAAGACTCCGCCAACGCATCACGCACTTCGGCGAAGTCCTCCGGCGCACAGGTAATCTCATGGCCGCCGTCGCTGCTTTCGGCATTGAGCGCGCCCGCTTCCACGGCAGCCTCGAAGACACTCTCCGCATCGCCGGCGGCAAGCGGATAAATGATCTGCCCGACACGTTCAAAGTTGAAGGCGACGCTGCCAGTCTCACCCAAACTGCCGCCGTTCTTTGCGAAGATCGTCCGCACCTCGGACGCGGTGCGATTACGGTTGTCAGTCAGCGCTTCCACGATGACGGCAACGCCGCCGGGGCCGTAACCCTCGTAACGAATCTCCTCGTAGTTTGAATCGTCCGTACCGCCGACTGCCTTGGCAATAGCCCGATCGATGTTGTCTTTGGGCATGTTCTGCGCACGGGCGTTTTGGATCGCTAGGCGCAACCGGGGGTTCTTGTCGGCTTCCGGCAAACCGGACTTCGCCGCCACGAGAATTTCCTTCGCCAGCCGCGCAAATATTTTGGCGCGCTTTTTATCCTGCGCACCCTTGCGATGCATGATGTTCTTGAATTGTGAATGACCTGCCATGGTCCCCTTCGTCCCATCTGGCCGATGCCGACGCCAAGCGTTCAGAATCGGGATTCCATCAATATCATGCGGCTGTCGCTCGCCGCTTATACCATATTTCGTAGTTTGTCGTGCATTTCGACGCCTGGAATATCACGCTGAGAACAGGTTGTGAACAGATGACCTCCGGCGCAGCGCGCCTTCTATCAGCTTTTGGTTCTGCTCGAAAGCCCGTCACGGACCTACCATTCAACATGACCGGGACCATGAACTGGCTATGTTGCAGATCTAAACTGGCCTTGTCGTAGCTTTTCCGGTCAATCCAGCGGCGGTGTGGCCTGGAGCTTTCCGCCGCGGCGTATCGGCTGGGCGGAGATGGCGTGCCCGCTGCTGTCGTCGGTCTCGACGAACAGGCCGCATAGCGTGCCTTCGCCACTGGCAACCGATAAACGGTCTGTTGGCAGCTTGCGCCGGAACCGCTGCACCGGCACGCCCTTATCCATGCCGATGACGGAATCATAATCTCCACACATCCCCGCGTCGGTTTGGTAGGCCGTACCGCCGGGGAGGATCATCGTGTCCGCGGTGGGTACGTGAGTGTGGGTTCCGACACACAGCGAAACCTTGCCGTCAACGAAGTGACCCATGGCCATTTTTTCCGAAGTCGCTTCGGCGTGAAAGTCCAGCAGGATAGCGTTTGTCGTCGCGCCCAGGCGCACGCTGGAAAGCACCGCCTCCACCGAGGCAAATGGATCATCGAGAGGGTCCATGAACAGGCGGCCCATGACATTGATCACCAGCAACTTGCGCCCACGTCCTATCTCATAGTTCGCCACGCCACGCCCAGGCGTTCCTTGCGGGTAGTTATGGGGGCGCAGGAGCTTGGGCTGGTCCTGGATAAAGGCCAGCGCCTCGCGTTGGTCCCAGGAATGGTTCCCTCCGGTGATGATATCGACGCCGACTGCATAAAGTTCGTTGCAGATCTTTTCGGTAATTCCAAATCCAGCCGCCGCGTTCTCGCCGTTGGCAATCACGACATCGGTTTTGAGTTCACGGCGAAGATCGGGGAGGTGTTTGGCAACGGCGTCCCGGCCGGGACGTCCGACAATATCTCCCAGGAAAAGAATTCTCATGTTCGTCCGACTTTCTTCATGTCGATAGAGATGACTTCCTGCTCGGTCACGATGACGTCCAGCTTCTGGTCATATCGGTCGCGCGGGACCTCCGCAACCTCCTGGGCAGCAAAGGCAACACCCACCGCAAGGCGCGGGCCGATGCGCCTGAGGCGTTCAAGCGTGCGGTCATAAAACCCGCCGCCGTATCCCAGGCGGTAGCCCTGCCGGTCGAAGGCCAGCAGTGGAACAAAAAGCACCCGAGGTTCGATCTCCGGCTGATTGGGATCGGGTATGCTGGTGCCGAAACCTCCGGAGACCAGGTTGTCTCCCGTTTGCCAGCGACGGAAGATGAGGGGTGCCGACTTGTGTGCCACAACCGGCAGCCCGACGGGATGACCCTTTCCGTTCAGTTGCTCCAGTAAGGGCCGAATATCTATCTCGCTCCCCATGGGCCAAAACCCGGAAATCGGCGCCTCGATTGGCAAAGGGATATCACGCGCTATGCGCTCCGCGACATATCGTCCAGCCTCTGGCGCATTGGCCGCGGCTTCCTTGCGACGTTGGAAAAGTTCACGGCGAAGGAGCGCCTTTTCGTCATCCAATGCGTGGCCCATCGCCGTTTCCTCGTCGCCCGATCACAATTCGGTGGAAAGGTTTTTCGCTTCGTGAAGTCCAATCCGCCCTGGCAGCAGTCCTGGTCGGATAGACACTGGAAATTGAAAGCGGGTGCCACGTCGGCCGTCGGCTTGCATCATCCTCTGTGGCCTGCCTAAGCAGGTGGGCGCCATATACCGGAACCACGGCTCCGGCAGGGACAGCTCCCTAGAGTTTCGATATTGGCCCCAGGGATCGAATGGCCTAACGCACCACGCAGCACGCCGCTTCCATGGGCATAGTTAGGCTTGTACGAGCCTTTCGGCAATAGTTTCCAGTCGTTCGGCATAAGAATCGAGCTGAACAACCATTTCCGAGAGTCTCTTTTCCTCGGCCGCGATGGCGTTTTCGCGCTCGTTCAACTTTTCCTCGTTCACCGTTGTGCCGTTCGCAGTGCCATTACCACCACCTCCGGCACTCAATTCCTTCATCTCGTCGGCCAGGATCAAGCTTGTCATCAAAAGCAATCGCGCCTCGCCCACCTGCCCGACCGCTTCGGCCATCGCCCGCACCCTGGCATCGATCTCACGGGACAGGCTGCGGATGCGCTCTTCCTCACCGTCGCCACAGGCCACTTCGTAATTACGGCCGTTGACCGTCAAGGTTACCTGAGCCATCGCCTTCAGTTCTCCAGGATTGTGCGCAAGCGCTGAATGGTGTCGTCGAGGCGATCCACGATCCCCTCCATACTCTCGCGTAAAGCCTCCGATTCGGCATCGCTTGCACTGACGGCCGCGGGCACCGCTCCAGCCTCAGCCACGAGCCGACTCACCGACCCTCCCGCCGACCCGGCGGAACCGATGATCTCTTCAAGCCGACCGATAACGCCATCAAGGCGATTTAACTTGTCGTTCAACTGTGACATGGCGCGTGAGGAACTTCCCCTAACTATAGGCTTTGAACACCAAAAGCCGCACACAGGATAGTTTGTGTTGAGCCAATTGGTCAACCAATCGCAACAAGGAGCAACATATAGGGACAAGTTGCCGGTTGACGCTTGGCCATGGCATCGGCATCTTCCCCCCTATTCGCGAAGGCAGTAGGACCACTGGGCGTTGGCGGGCTTGGGCCCACGCTTGTCGGCTTGCCCACACGATTGACGGCCCCACGAACAACGGACTTATAGCCAAATGGTTTCCCAAAAGGTGTCCCACCAGGACATGGCAAACGCCATAAGATTTCTCTCCATGGATGCCGTCCAACGCGCCAATTCCGGCCACCCCGGAATGCCCATGGGTATGGCCGATGTCGCGACCGTTCTTTTTAGGCAATTTCTTAAGTACGACTCGCAACGCCCTGATTGGCCAGATAGAGATCGCTTCGTGCTATCGGCTGGTCACGGGTCGATGTTGCTTTACAGCCTGCTCCACCTGACCGGATACAAGGATATGACGCTGGAGGACTTGAAAAACTTCCGCCAGCTAGGAAGCCGGACTGCGGGCCATCCGGAGTATGGCCATGCGGCCGGTATCGAAACCACCACCGGGCCACTTGGTCAGGGGTTGGGGAACGCTGTCGGCATGGCCATGGCCGAGCGCCTATTGGCGAGTCGATTCGGCGCGGACCTGGTAGATCATTATACCTACTGCTTGGTCGGCGACGGCTGCCTGATGGAGGGCATCAGTCACGAAGCCATCGCACTGGCCGGGCATCTAAAGCTCAACAAGCTGATCGTCCTCTTCGACGACAATGGCATTTCAATCGACGGCCCGGTCACGCTGACTGATACGGTGGACCAACCGAAGCGGTTCGAGGCGGCAGGCTGGAACACTCTTTCGGTAGACGGCCACGACCCCAAAGCGGTTGCTCAGGCCATCGAACAGGCAAAGGGCAGCGACCTGCCGACGATGATTGCCTGCCGCACCACCATCGGTTTCGGCGCCCCGACCAAAGCAGGCTCGGAGAAAACCCACGGTGCGCCGCTCGGTGACGAGGAAATTGCCGGTGCGCGGGAAAAACTGGGCTGGCCGCACGAGCCCTTTGTAATTCCCGCGGATGTGCTTGACGCCTGGCGCGCCGCTGGTGCACGCGGCGCAGCCGAAGCAACGGCCTGGGACGCGCGGCTGGCGGCCCGCGATCCGGAGCAACGCAAGCGCTTCTCCGACCAGATGGCCGGCAAGCTACCCGAAGGCTGGACGGCTGCACTGGAAAAATTCAAGGAGGAGGTCGTCGCCAACAAGCCCAAAGCGGCCACGCGCGTTTCTTCACAACAGGTGCTCGACTGCATTGCCGATGCCCTGCCGGGTCTCGTCGGCGGGTCCGCCGACTTGACGGGATCGAACAACACCCGCGCCAAAAGCCAGCAACCCGTGACCGCCGAAGACTTCTCTGGTGGCTATATTCATTACGGCGTGCGCGAACATGGTATGGCGGCCGCAATGAATGGCTTGGCGCTGCATGGCGGCATTATCCCCTATGGCGGCACTTTCCTGGTCTTTACCGATTATTGCCGACCGTCCATTCGTCTCTCGGCCTTGATGAAGCAACGCGTCGTCTATGTCATGACCCACGATTCGATCGGCCTTGGCGAAGACGGCCCGACCCATCAGCCGGTCGAGCACCTTGCAAGCCTGCGGGCCATTCCCAATCTCTTGGTGATGCGGCCGTGTGACGCGATTGAAACGGCTGAATGTTGGCAGCTTGCGCTGGAGCAACAGGATCGGCCGTCGGTGCTGGCGCTGACACGCCAGGGCCTGCCGACCCTTCGCGTCGATTCCGGCGAGAATTACTGCGCCCACGGCGCCTATATTCTTCAAACGGCGGAAGATGGGCAGCGCGCGGTCACGCTCATCGCGTCTGGCTCAGAGGTCGCGATCGCCTGCGAGGCGCGGGGGAAACTTCAGGAAATGGGTATTTCCGCAGCCGTCGTGTCCATGCCCTGCTGGGAACTGTTCCTGGAGCAACCCGCGCACTACCGCGACGAGGTACTGGGGCCGGGAACACTTCACATCGCCCTGGAAGCGGCTTCCGGTTTCGGTTGGAACCGCTGGATAGGATTGGAAGGCAGTTTCGTCGGCATGACCGGTTTTGGCGCTTCGGCACCTGCCGATGCCCTCTACAAGGAGTTCAGGATCACCGCTGATGAGGTGGTGCGTCGAGTAAAAGCCGCACTCTGATGTAGCAGACTGTGCGCGTAGCGAAGGAGAGAAAGCAGAAAATGGCACTTCGGGTAGGTATCAACGGTTTCGGGCGCATTGGCCGTCTGGTGATGCGCGCCGCCATGGAATCCAAGCGCAACGATATCGAGTTCGTTGCCATCAACGACCTCGGTTCCGCCAAGGACAACGCCCACTTACTGGCCTTCGACAGCGTGCACGGCCGTTATCCCGGAACCGTTTCCTCGACCGACCAAAGCATCACGGTCGATGGTCACGAAGTCAAAGTGCTGTCCGAGCGCGATCCCGCCAGCTTGCCGTGGGGCGACCTCGGCGTTGATATCGTGCTGGAGTGCACGGGCATTTTCGCAAGCAAGGAAAAAGCCAGCGCCCACCTGAAGGGCGGCGCAAAGAAGGTTCTGGTTTCCGCTCCGGCCACCGAAGCAGATCTCACCGTCGTTTACGGTGTTAACCACCAGAAGCTGGAGCGCGGGCATACTGTCGTCTCCAACGCTTCTTGCACCACAAACTGCCTTGTGCCGGTCGCTCACGTCCTTAACCAGACCGTGGGCATCAAGCACGGTTTCATGACGACCGTTCACTCCTATACCGGCGATCAGCAGACCGTCGACACCTTGCATAAGGACCCGGCCCGCGCCCGCGCGGCGGCGGTCTCCATGATTCCGACCTCGACCGGCGCTGCCCGCGCGGTCGGCCTGGTTCTGCCTGAGCTGAAAGGCAAGCTAGACGGTACGTCAATCCGCGTCCCGACGCCCAATGTCAGCCTGATCGACCTCACCTTCGAAGCCAATCGGGGTACCAGCGTCGAGGAGATCAATGAGGCGATCGCCGCAGCGGCGGCCGGCCCGCTCAAGGGCGTGTTGGAAACCAACAATCTGCCGCTGGTTTCCGTCGACTTCAATCACAACAAGGCGAGTTCGACCGTCGATCTGCATGAAACACAGGTTTTGGATAAGACCTTCGTGCGTGTCATGTCCTGGTACGACAACGAATGGGGCTTCTCCAACCGCATGAGCGATACCGCGGTGGTGATGGGCGGCTTGCTCTAGAGCAGCCCGGGCTTTGTGGGAGATGGGTCGATGACCGGCGGGAAAGCGATGGGTAGGAAAGCCAACCCAATTAATCTCAAGGCCATCGATCACATCGTCCTTCGGGTTAGCGACCTGGATCGCATGATTGGGTTCTACCAGGACGTTCTCGGTTGCCGCCTTGAGCGTCAGCAGACTGCTATTGGACTTTATCAGCTGCGCGCCGGAGAATGCTTGATCGATCTGGTTGAGGTCGACGGCGAGTTGGGTCGCCCAGGTGGCGCCGCACCGGGGGATGAGGGGCGCAATCTGGACCACGTATGCTTGCAGGTCGTTCCCTTTGACGCGGACGCTATCTTGACCCACCTTCGCAGCTTGGGTGTCGAACCGAGCGAGATTGCCAAACGATACGGCGCACTCGGCTACGGCCCCTCGATCTACATCCAGGACCCCGAAGGCAACACAGTCGAACTCAAGGGACCACCGTCACCTCCAAGCAATTAGCGTTTGAAGGTACGTAGCAACGGACCAGTATACGAAGATGCGGGAGATTAGCTGCTACCAGGATGGAGAGGCGCTGCTAAGGAGTCTGCAAGCGGAAGGGTCCTCGGTTGCCAGGGTCCGCTCCCTACCGGGCGCCGCGGGTCAGATTGGGCCTTTGGTGTGGCTCAAGCTCCTGGAGCAGTTGCGCACGGCGTTTCCGCAGATTGAAGTCGATGCCTGGCTCGATTGTGCGGACGATGCAGGCTACGTTCTTGCGGCGCTGAACGAGGGCTGTAAAGCGATCTGCTTTTCGGGGCCGGAGGAAGTTTTGCACAAACTGCAGGAGATTGCGGCCCAGCTTGGCGCGCGTGTCCTGCAAAGATCAGATTTGGAAACGGATTTCTCTGGCCGTTGAATTCGGTCTGAGGCTCAGCTATTGAAAGCGCGGAAACTGGACCGCCGCCTGCACATAACCAAGGAGGGAAACCATGCGCGTTACACAGCGTGTCAAACGTATTCTAGCCAGCTACGAGGGTGAAAACCCGGGCACCAAGGGAAATCTCGCGCGTATCCTCATGAACGGCAAGCTCGGTGGCACTGGCCGCTTGGTTATTCTGCCGGTCGACCAAGGCTTTGAGCACGGGCCCGCGCGCAGTTTCGCGCCCAATCCGGCGGCCTATGATCCCACCTATCATTATCAGTTGGCGGTTGACGCCGGGCTGAACGCCTATGCAGCGCCACTAGGTATGCTTGAAGCAGGTGCAGACAGCTTTGCCGGGGCAATCCCGACCATTCTGAAGATGAACAGCTCGAACTCCTGGGCAGTTTCCAAAGACCAGGCCATCACCGCCTCGGTCAGCGATGCCCTGCGCCTCGGCTGCTCGGCCATCGGCTTCACCATCTATCCTGCGTCCGACTACCAGTTCGAGATGATGGAAGAGATTCGCGAACTCAGCGAGGAAGCCAAGTCCTGCGGCCTTGCCGTCGTCATTTGGTCCTACCCACGCGGCGGGGACCTTTCCAAGGCTGGCGAGACGGCGGTTGACGTGACCGCATACGCGGCACATATGGCCGCCCTACTTGGCGCCACCATCATCAAGGTCAAGCCGCCAACGGACCATATCGAGCAAGCCGAAGCCAAGAAGGTTTACGAGCAGCAGAAGATCGACGTATCGACCCTATCGAAACGCATTGAGCATGTCATGCAATCTGCCTTTAACGGTCGCCGCGTGGTGGTCTTCTCCGGCGGCGCCGCTAAGGATACCGCGGGTCTTCTGGACGAAATCCGTTCGCTGCGCGACGGTGGGGCGAATGGGTCGATCATTGGACGCAACACATTCCAGCGGCCCCGCAGCGAGGCGCTTGCCCTGCTCGATTCGGTGATCAAGATCTATCAGGGCAAACTGTAGGATAGGAGACCGCACCGGTGAGTAGCCGCCTTTATCTCGCCACGCCTCTGGCGTTGGTCGAGGGGACCCTGTCGGCGGCCGACTTCCTGCCGCAACTGGAGGCGGCGCTCGCGGGCGGCGACATTGCGGCAGTGCTTTTGCGTTGTGACAGCCCCAAGGCTACCAAGCCGCTTGTCAGCGATCTGATCGCGCTGTTTTGCCCTCTGGTTCAAAAGCACGATGGCGCGTTCCTGGTGGAGGGCTTCCTGGAGGAAGCACAGGCGGCGGGTTGCGACGGCGTGCAGGTTTCCGGCGACGGAAAGGCCGTTCAAAAGGCTCGCGATTTTTTGGATGATGGCGCAATCGTAGGAGCGGCATGTGGCGGCTCTCGCCATGACGCCATGGTTGCTGGCGAAAGTGGCGCCGATTATGTGGTGTTCGGCGATCTTTCCGCGGATGGTCAGACCGCCGAGGCAGAAACCCTTGCCTGGTGGCAGGAAACAATGCTTCTGCCGAGTGTCGCCGCTGGAGCGCACAACCTGCAGGATGCCGAACGGCTGGCACAAGCTGGTGCGGATTTCATCCTACTGGGAGAAGTGGTCTGGGACGATCCCGATGGCCCGGCTTCCGTGGTTGCCTGGTTTGAGCGACAACTCGGCGAATAGCGGAGAATGCTCCCGAACTCGATACACTGGCTTGATCCACTGGCTTGATCATTGCCCCTGACCGCAAGGCGGATTGCGGGCGCGTGGACCTTCTGGTAGCTTCCGCGCGCTTTTACATTTCTAAGACTGTTTGAACCCGGAAGGTACACGGATGAAAATCGACGGCAATGAAATCCGTCCTGGTAATGTTATCGAGCATAACGGACGCATCTGGCGCGCGGTGAAGGTGCAGCATGTGAAGCCCGGCAAAGGCGGCGCCTATGCACAGGTCGAGTTGAAGGATCTGCGCGACGGAACCAAGCTCAACGAGAGATTTCGTTCGGCTGAGTCGGTCGAGCGCGTGCGCCTTGACCAAAAGGATTATCAGTTTCTCTTCGCCGACGGCGATCACCTGACCTTCATGGACCAGGAAACCTACGAACAGATATCGATCAATGCGGAACTGGTGGGCGACCCTCTGCCTTTCCTCAGCGAGGGTATGGTGGTTGCCATCGAAAGCTATGAGGACGATCCGATTAGTGTCACCCTGCCGGAAACGGTGGTGCATGAAATCGTAGAAGCGGACGCGGTGGTCAAAGGTCAGACTGCCTCTTCCTCCTACAAGCCCGCAGTGCTCGACAACGGCGTCAGGATCATGGTGCCGCCACATATCGGCGTAGGCACGCGAGTCGTGGTCAACACGATCGATGCCGCCTATGTGGAACGCGCCAAGGATTGATGGCGAAAGACGCCTGGTAGGCACCAACCACTGCGCTGATTGGCAGCGGTATCCTGGCAATAGCGACAAGAAAGCAATTTACCTATGCGCTCTCCTCTCATCAACGTCATGGTCAAGGCAGCCACAAAGGCCGCCCGTCGCTTGCGACGTGATTTCGGCGAAGTGGAAAACCTTCAGGTCTCGCGTAAGGGACCAGCCGATTTCGTTTCGCAGTCGGACCTGAAAGCGGAAGAGATCATCCGCCAGGAACTCAGTGTTGCACGACCCGAGTTCGCTTTTTTGATGGAGGAATCCGCGGGCGGCGTCACCAAGCCCGGCGACGAGCCAACCTGGGTCGTGGACCCCTTGGACGGTACGGCCAACTTCCTGCATGGTTTGCCGCATTTCGCAGTATCTCTGGCGCTGGTCGAGCGCGGCGAGGTCACTGCCGGCGTCGTTTATGACCCGATCAAAGAAGAACTTTTCGTCGCCGAGCGTGGTAAGGGCGCCTACCTCAATGACCGCCGCCTACGCGTGTCCGGGCGCAAGCGTCTCGACGAATCCCTTGTGGCGACCGGCATCCCCTTCAAGGGCGTTCGCGACCACGGCCTCTTCCTGGCCGAGCTTGAAGCCGTTATGGCCGAAACCGCGGGCGTCAGGCGTTGGGGAGTGGCATCGCTCGATCTCGCCTATGTGGCCGCCGGACGTTATGACGGCTATTGGGAACGCGACCTGGCGGCCTGGGATTGGGCCGCCGGTGTGCTGATCGTCAGGGAAGCGGGCGGCTATGTATCGCAGATGGACGGCCGCACCTTTGCCTTGGACGGTCCCAGCATCCTCGCGGCAAACCCGCATCTGCACCGCGACCTACAGAAGCTGATCGGACGGAAGAAGAGCCGCGCTTAACGGTTGTTCGGCGCGATCTGTCGCCGTAGTCTTTCCCGGCAGTATGAATTGGGGGACGACGGACCGGCATGGCGAGAAGCAAGACCACAGCGACCACCCTAGTTTCGGCATCCTGTTCCAGGCCCGCCGCCGCAACGCCGGCATTTGCGTTGCTTTTTGCATTCCTGGTTCTCATGACAACGGACCTCGCGGCGCAGACGGCAACCTTGAAGCCGCCACCTGCCGAACCGCCGCGCAGTCATCTTACCGTACCTATGCCAGCACCAGTCGCGGAGCCTGCGCCCGCGAATGAGCCTGCCGCGAGCCCAGTGGCTGAGTCCGTGACGGCGCCAGTGACGGTACCGGCCGTTGAGCCCACACCTGTCGCTGAACCGGCGCCAAATGTCGCGCCGCCCGCAGAGCCAGAGTTCCAAACCATCGCCGAGCCGACGGTCGAGCCGAAAACTGAGCCCGCCGTGGAAAGCGCCGTGGAACCCGTTGCCGAGCCTGTGATTGAGACCGCAGCGGAGGCCGAACCAACGGTTCAACCCGAGCCAGCGGTTGAGCCCGAGCCTGTGGTTGAACCCGAGACCGCAGCTGAAGCCCAGCCTGTCACCGAACCTGGAACTGCCGCAGCCGAGGAGCCCCTGCCAGAACCCGTCCCCGAATCAATTGCCGAGCCCGTTGCCGAGCCCGTTGTCGAGCCCATTGCACAGTCGTCCCCGGCATCAGAACCCTCGGTGATCTTTGCAGAGGGGTCATCCGAGTTGGACGATGCGGGCCAAGCTCTGTTGGCCCAGGTTGCCGATCGCATGAACGCCGACCCTTCGCTTCGAATTCAGGTTCTTGCCTATGCTTCCTCCGAGGGCGGCGAAGACGACAACCGCGCAAGGCGTTTGTCCTTGGCGCGTGGATTGACGGTCCGTTCGTTTCTGGTGGCGCAAGGCATACGTTCAACACGTATGGAGATACGTCCGCTCGGCGCAAACCTCGAGTCGGGTCCCGTAGACCGTGTAGACATAGTTCCGGTGACGAATTGAATGGCGTGTAGCATTGAACAAGTCGCCGGACTTAAGGGGACAAGTGCAAGTTGCCACGATTTCGCCCTACTACGGTCTCATGATCTGAGCCGTTTCTTAGGATCGGTTTTTTGTCCGGGCCACACGAACATGCAATTGTCTGACGCGTGAACCGATGAGCTGCATTGCGAACAACAAACATCAAGAGAGTCGGAAATGAACCGCCCCACCCGTTTTCTCGTCCGCATGGTTATCTTCTTGCTTTTGGTCGGTGGCGCCGGTGCGGCCCTCTATCCCAGGCTATCAGGCGCATTCGGAGCCAACGTTGTGCTCAATGGCCTGATCCTTTTCGTGTTGGCGCTTGGCATCATCTTTATCTTCCGCAATGTTTTGATGCTCTTTCCCGAGATCAGCTTCGTTGAAAAGCTTCAGCAGGAAGGCCGCGATGGCCCGAATCTCGTGATGCCGGGTAGCGTAACCTCCGAACGCGCACCGCATTTGCTTGGACCGATGGTTACAATGATGGGCGAGCGCAAGGGGCGCCTGACCCTGTCGGCCATGACGTTGCGCACGCTACTGGATGGCATTGCCAGCCGCATAGAGGAAGTCCACGAAATTTCCCGCTACCTGATCGGCTTGCTGGTCTTTTTGGGCTTGCTGGGGACTTTCTGGGGTTTGCTTGAAACGGTCGGCGCCGTCGGAGAAACAATCCAGAACTTGAGCGTCGAGGGCGGCGATGCAGCTGGCCTGTTCCAGGATTTGAAAAGCGGACTTGCAACGCCGCTGTCAGGTATGGGTACGGCGTTCAGTTCCTCCCTTTTTGGCCTCGCCGGTTCCCTGGTTCTGGGCTTCCTAGAGCTACAGGCAAGCCAAGCTCACAACCGCTTCGTCAATGACCTGGAAGAATGGCTGTCCGGATTGACCAAACTTGGCGGCGGCGGCCCGATCGGCGACGGCGAGCATTCCGTTCCCGCTTACATCCAGGCCTTGCTGGAGCAGACCGCCGATTCCCTGGACAATCTGCAACGCATCATGGCACGCGGTGAAGAAAACCGTGTCTCACTGGATCGGGACTTGGCGTTGTTGGCCGAGCGCATGCAACAGATCACCGATCAAATGCGCGGCGAGCAACAGGTGCTTAAGTCGCTGCTGGAAACCCAACATCAACTGCGCCCGGTTTTGCAACGTCTGGCCGAAGCCGATCTGGCGGGCGGTGGCATGGATGACGCCACACGCGACCACATACGCTCCATGGATTACCGCTTGGAACGTATTGCCGGGGAAATCGGCAAGGGACGCGGCGAGATCGTTCAAGAGATGCGCAACGAGATTCGGCTTTTGGCCCGCACGATAGCGGCCCTGGCCGAGGATCCAGAGCGCTAGGCCCATGTATAATCTTCGACGTGGCGGCGGTCGACGCGCGGTCAACATCTGGCCCGGTTTCGTGGATGCCCTGGCGACACTGCTGCTCGTTATCATATTTGTGCTGTTGGTCTTCGTGGTCGCTCAATTTTATCTCTCGACGGCCCTGTCGGGACGTGAACAAGCGCTCAAACGGCTACAGTCGGAGATATTGGAACTAACCGAGATGCTGTCGCTGGAACGCTCGGCCAACGCGGACCTTCGGGTCAATGTGGCGCAGCTATCCTCGGAACTGCAAAGCTCCCTGAAAGCACGCGACAGCCTGACTAACCAGCTAGCGGCGCTTGCAGGAGAACGCGACGAATTGCGCGGCAAGCTCCAAGCGTCCGAGCAACGCATTGTGATCCTGGACGCCGAAACCGCCAAACTACAGGACCAGAATCGCGACCTGCAGGCTGACATCGACGCCCGAATCGCCATTTCCGCCGAGCTCTCGCAAAAGCTCGAAGACGCCTACAAGACGATTGAGGCCGACAGGGAAAAGATTGAGGTTCAGATCACCGAGCTGGCGACGCTCCGGGAATTGCGCGATTCCCTGCGCCAGGAAGTTGCCGGACTGCAAGCAACGCTGGAATCGCGTCAGGCGGCAACAGAGGAACTGCGCCAGGAGCTGGAACAGGCCTACGCGGCCATCGATGCGAGCGAACGCAAGGTTTCGCTACAGGTCGAAGAACTTGCCATTCTGCGTGACCTGCGTGACCAGCTTCAACGCGAGGTCGCCGCTCTCGACGCCAAGATCGAGGCCGCCCGCACTGCCCAGGAAGATGCCGACCGTGATTTGGAAACCTTGCGTGACCAGCTTGTCTCCACGACCAGCGCTTTGGGGCGGCAGGTGGAAATGACCGAGGAAGCCAAGGCGCAAATTCGCCTGATGAACCAGCAGCTGGCTGCCCTGCGCCGTCAACTTGCCAGCCTGAATGCGGCCTTGGAGGCTTCCGAAGCCCTCAACCGCGAACAGGAGGTGCAGATCGTCGATCTGGGGCAACGCCTCAATGCAGCGCTTGCTACCAAGGTTCAAGAACTCGCCCGCTATCGATCGGAGTTCTTCGGCCGTCTGCGTGAAGCGCTGGGTGATCGACCGGATATCAGGATCGTCGGCGATCGTTTTGTGTTGCAATCAGAGGTGCTCTTCAATACCGCCGAGGCCGAGATCGGCGAAGACGGTCGCGCGCAACTGCATCAACTCGCCGAGACATTAAAGGAGATCGCAGCTCAGATTCCCGCCGATCTTGAATGGATTCTGCGGGTTGACGGGCACACCGACCGCCGACCGATTGCCACACCGGAGTTCCCCTCGAATTGGGAACTATCAACGGCGCGTGCCCTGTCGGTCGTCAAATTCCTGGTTGCCGAGGGCATTGCGCCCGAGCGCCTCGCGGCCACCGGATTTGGACCCTACCAGCCACTCGCAACCGGCGATAACGAACTCGCACTCAGCCGGAACCGGCGGATCGAGTTCAAGCTGACTGAGCGCTAAGGCCCTTTTTGCGGCACGAGATGAGCTGCCATGTCGTGATTGAGCTTGCCTTTATTGTGGATATGCCTAACTAGGGCGGATGCGCCCGACAACCATAGACTCCTCGACCTCCTCCGACGGTCACTGGAAAACCCTGCGGCAGTTATTGCCTTATCTCTGGCAAGCAGATTCCCGCGGTTTAAAGCTGCGCGTGGTAATGGCGCTTAGCTTGCTTGTCGCTGCCAAGCTGACGAACATTTACGTGCCGCTGATCCTCAGGAATGCGGTCGACAGCCTCTCTGCACCGGACGCCAGCCTAATCGTAGCGCCGGTCGGTTTACTTCTCGCCTACGGAGGCGCGCGGGTCGGCGCATTGGCGTTCGGCGAGTTGCGCGACGCGCTTTTTGCCCGCGTAGCACAGAACGCAATCCGCCAAGTCGCCCTAAAAACCTTCAGGCACTTACATGCCTTGTCACTGCGGTTTCACCTTGAACGCCAGACCGGCGGCCTGACACGCGCCATTGATCGTGGCGTCAAAGGTATCGAGTTCCTGCTCTTCTTCGTCCTGTTCAACGTTCTGCCGACACTGTTGGAGGTCGGCCTTGTAGCGGGCTTGCTATGGTGGCTTCTCGACTGGCGCTTCGCGGCCGTGACGTTGCTCACCATCGTTGGATACGTCGTTCTAACCTTCAAGATCACGGAATGGCGCATTGGCCTGCGCCGTGCCATGAACGACGCCGACAACGTTGCCAATACACGCGCTGTCGACAGCCTTCTGAACTATGAGACGGTCAAGTACTTCGGCAATGAGGAGCACGAAGCCCGGCGCTTCGATAAAGGGCTACTGGCTTACGAGAAAGCTGCGATCCGCAGCCGCACCAGTTTGTCGCTCCTCAACGTCGGGCAAAGCCTCATCATTTCGCTTGGCATCACCCTCATGATGATCCTGGCCGCCGTGGGCGTCGCGGACGGGTCACTCTCGTTGGGCGACTTCGTCATGGTCAACGCATACCTCTTGCAATTGGCGATGCCGCTCAATTTCTTGGGCACCGTTTATCGCGAAATCAAGCAGTCCCTGGTCGATCTGGAGATGCTCTTTCGCCTTGGCGCGGAGGAAGCCGAGATCAAGGATCGCCCAGGCGCCGAGGAACTGGTCGTTCAGGGCGGCACCGTGATTTTCGAGGACGTGCGTTTCAACTACGACCAGCGCCGCAAAGTCTTGAAGGGCATCTCCTTTACCGTCCCTGCCGGCAAACGAACCGCCATCGTGGGGCCGAGCGGCGCAGGAAAGTCCACGATCTCTCGGCTGCTGTTCCGCTTTTATGAGCCCGACAGCGGCCGGATTCTCATCGACGGCCAGGATATTGGCACCGTCACCCAAAGCAGCCTGCGCGCCGCTATCGGCATCGTACCCCAGGATACCGTCCTGTTTAATGATACGATATACTATAACATTTCCTATGGCCGCCCCAGCGCACCCAGCGAGGATGTCGAGGAGGCAGCCAAGTTAGCGCGCATCCACGATTTCGTCTCGCAACTCCCCGACGGCTATGACACCGCCGTGGGCGAGCGCGGGCTAAAGCTCTCCGGTGGAGAGAAGCAACGTGTCGCCATCGCACGGGCTCTGTTGAAGCGTCCGGCGATCTTCCTGTTCGACGAGGCCACCTCTTCGCTGGATACCGCAACCGAACGTGACATCCAACGATCACTCTCCGATGTATCACGCGACCGCACGACGCTGGTCATTGCCCACCGTTTGTCGACGGTGATAGATGCGGACGAAATCATCGTCCTGCGAGATGGCGAAATCGCAGAGCGGGGCCGCCATGCCGAATTGCTGTCGCAGCGCGGTGTTTACGCCGAGATGTGGGCTCGTCAGCAAAGTGGCGAGGAAGAGGATCGCGGACTTTCCATTCGCAAGGCTTCCGAGATGATGGCGAAGCCGGAAAGCACAGGTTAACCTTGCTCCCGCCATGGCACAGACGAATCGGATAGACATCTTCTTGCCGCAGCCGGTCGCGGAGCAACGCCTATGAACGCCCCGGAATCCCTATTGAATCAAGCCAGGAACGGTGATCGTCGCGCATTGGGCCGCGCCATCACCCTGGTCGAGTCTACACGGCGCGATCACCGGGAGCAGGCGCGGCGCTTGTTGGAAGCCGCCCTACCGGAGAGTGGCAAGGCGATCCGCCTTGGTATCACCGGCACGCCCGGCGTTGGGAAGTCGACCTTCATCGAGACCTTCGGCCTTCATCTCCTGGAAGCCGGGCGCCGTGTTGCTGTGGTCGCGGTCGACCCCTCCTCCAAGCGGGGCGGCGGCTCGATCCTGGGCGACAAGACACGCATGCCCGAGTTGTCGCGGAGCCTTGATGCCTTCATCCGTCCCTCCCCCACCGCTGGTACGCTGGGCGGCGTTGCACGCCGTACCCGCGAAACGATGTTGCTGCTGGAGTCGGTGGGTTACGACGTGGTCATCGTCGAGACCGTAGGCGTCGGTCAATCCGAGACAGCCGTGGCTGAAATGGTCGACATGTTCCTGCTGTTGCTCTCCCCTGCTGGCGGAGACGAGCTCCAGGGCATCAAGAAGGGCGTGGTTGAACTGGCCGATCTCTTCCTCATCAACAAAGCAGACGGCGATCTGGAGAAGGCTGCCCAGCGCGCAGCTGCGGAATATCGTCACGCCTTGGGACTCCTAAAGCCCAGCTACAAGGATTGGCAGCCGAAGGTTCAGCTATGCTCGGCCCTTACAGGCGCGGGCATCAGCAAAGTTTGGGAAACGGTCACCGCATTTCATGAATCATTGGCGCCGAGCGGTGCGCTTAAGGATAGACGCGCCGCGCAAGCACAGGCTTGGTTCTGGCAAACACTCGAAGAAGGATTGTTGCAGACTCTCAAGGACGATCCTGCCGTCAAAGCGGCCCTTCCCGCATTGGAAGGTGCGGTGCGTGACGGAACCACAACGCCGACGCTGGCTGCCGAGGATCTGCTTGCTCGATTTTTGCGCAGATCCTGACCTTGGGACCGCTTTCAGCTTGACGCACAAGTGCCAAGACCGTAAAAAGCGGCCTCAATCGGGCGCTTCCCTAGCGAAGCGCTCGTAGAGTTTTAGGAAATTCGACGACTTCAAACGACCAGATAACGGGATTTAGAATCATGGCACGACGTTGCGCCTTCACCGGCAAGGGTGTGCAGACCGGCAACAATGTCAGTCACGCAAACAACAGGACCCGTCGCCGGTTCCTGCCGAACATGCAGGACGCCGCGCTCTATAGCGAGGTCCTCCGCAAGGCTGTCCGCGTGCGCCTGACGACCAGGGCGATTCGTACGATCGAGCATAATGGCGGTATCGACGCATTCCTGCTGTCGACCCCGAATTCCAAGCTTGGTCAGGATGCACTCGTGCTGAAGCGGGCCATCGCCAAGGCGAGCGCCAAGCGCGAGGCAACCGCCGCCGCCTGAGGCCGCGACTGCTATATAGCCGATCAGACGGGCCCGCTACTCACCTGAGTTGCGGGCTCTCTTTTATTTTGCGGGTTTGTAGCCTTGCTCACAAATTCGTGAAGTCCTTACCTTTGAAGCCTTCTCTCGCATAAGCTGCCATAATCGCCCCTTTGGGTTGTTGCCGCATAGTGTATGGAGAGTTTCATGGTCCCACTACAACGCCGTTCACTGCTCGCCGGTATCGCAAGTTTGCCGCTCGCCACAGTCCTAGCCGATCCACGGCTGGCGCGGGCAGCAGCGGAGGAAACGCAAACAGTCACTATCACGACGCCCAGCGGCCATAAGGTTTCCGGGGCTCTTGCACTGCCGGAGGCCAAGCCGGCGCCCACCGTTCTGCTAATTCATGAATGGTGGGGTCTCAATGACCAAATCAAGACAATGGCCGTTGAATTCGCCAAGCAGGGATATGTCGCGCTGGCGGTCGATCTGTACGGTGGCAAAGTGGCCATGGCGGATGACCGCGACGCAGCCAAGGCGCTGATGAGCTCTGTCGACGGCAGCGTGGCGACAGAAACCCTGACCGCCTGGGCCGAATGGCTGCGGACCCATGAGTCCAGCACAGGCAAGCTTGGAATGGTGGGATGGTGCTTTGGCGGCGGCTGGTCGCTCAATGCCTCCATCGCCACACCTGTCGATGCTACGGTTATCTATTACGGCCGCGTCAATCGTGCGTCGGAGGATTTGGTCAACTTGAAGGGACCAGTGCTGGGACATTTCGCGACGCGCGACGGTTTCATCAACAGCGATATGGTTGGCGAATTCGAAAAGATGATGGCCGAAGCGAAGAAGTCCCTGGAGGTCCACTGGTATGTCGCCGACCACGCCTTCGCCAATCCAACAGGCAGCCGCTATGACGAGGAAGATGCGGCGCTGGCTTGGACCAGAACGCTGACGTTCCTCGCCCGCAATCTGAAGGGTTAGCGGCAGTTCCATCCTTCGAAACAAAGGCTGCGTCACCTCCTCGGAAGGAGGAGCGTGATGGCGGATCCAAACGAAAAAAGGGCCGGCCTCCCGTTCGGGGAAGTCGGCCCTTCAGTCTTGCGGTGTTGTTTAGGCGATCAGCCGTCAGGCGGCTTTCTGCTCAATCGCCTTGGTTTTGGTCGCCGCGCTCTCGATCTGGACGGTGCGGGGCTTCTTCGCCTCCGGCACTTCACGCGCCAGCGCGATATGCAGCAGTCCGTTCTCAAGCTTGGCGCCGGTTACCTTGATAAACTCCGCCAGGTCGAAGCGGCGCTCGAAGGTACGGCTGGCGATGCCGCGATGAAGATAGGTCACCTCTTGCGGTTCAGCTTTCTCCTTCGTTTCGCCACGAACGACGAGATTCCCGTCGGAAACGGTGATCTCTAGTTCATCCTCGCCGAAACCGGCCACCGCCATGGTGATGCGGTAGTCGTCTTCGCCAAGCTTTTCGATGTTGTAGGGTGGGTAGCCAACGGCCTGCTCATCGAGGCGGGTCATCCCGTCCAAAAGACGGGCCATCCGGTCGAAACCAACCGTTGAACGCAATAGTGGCGTGAGATCATAGCTTCGCATGACAATAGTCCTCCTTAACGTCGAAGCGACTTACTGACCCTCTGGCGCAACGGATACCGAATTGGTCATCCGCGGCTCTGGGGCCGTCAAAGGGCGGAACCCGACTATTCGGCGTCCCGTCCGAAACCTATTTGGGGTCGGAAAAAATCAGCGTCAAGAGGGAATTTTTCGAGAGGGTGCGCGGCGTACTCAGCCGACGCAAAAAAGCCCTCGGGTCGCCGCTGATACGGCGCCCCGAAAGGCTTTTGACTTACCGACGGTAAGGCGTCGAACTTAGGACTTAAGGCCGAGACCCTGGAAACGCTTGTTGAACTTGGCAAGCTGGCCGCCGCTATCCATGAGGCGGTGCACGCCCGTCCAAGCCGGATGCGTCTTGGGATCGATGTCCAGACGGAGGGTATCGCCCTCTTTGCCCATGGTTGAGCGCGTCTCGAACTCGGTGCCGTCCGTCATGATGACTTTAATCGTGTGGTAGTCTGGGTGAATGTCTGTCTTCATCGGTTCTGCTCCTGAAGTGGCGGTTTCTATAGCCGAGGTACGAAGCCAAGGCAAGGCCCGCGATCCAATTTTTCCCTGGAACTTGAGCCAAGCCAGGCAATGAGATAGCAATAAACCGTGCCGCCATTGTCAGGTTGGCCGATTCCCGGACCCAAAACGACGAAACCAGGAAAAGCAGGACACGCCGGACAATGATGCGCGAACCCTCATCCGCCGACGACCCATCACACGAAGATAAGCCGCGAAAAAAGGACTTGCGGCCGCTGGCGCGGCTCTGGCCGTTCCTCTTGCCTTACAAGAAGAACATCATCTACGCCCTTCTCGCGGTGCTGTTCTCCGTATCCATCGTGCTGACTGTTGGCTGGGGCATCCGCTTTCTGGTCGATACCGGTCTTTCCGAGGGCAGTATCGCACTCCTCAACAAGGCCGTGATCGGTCTGTTCTTCCTCGTCCTCCTATTGGCCATCTCGGTTTACTTCCGCTTCTATAGCGTCACGTGGCTCGGCGAACGGGTCGTGGCGGACATGCGGCGTGCGGTTTTTGATCATGTGGTGAAGTTATCGCCGGCGTTTTACGAGATTACCAGAACCGGCGAAGTACTCTCGCGGGTCACCACCGACACCACACTTCTTCAAGTCGTCGTCGGCACCTCCCTACCTATCGCCGTACGCAATGTGCTGCTGTTCATCGGCGGCAGCATCGCTTTGTTCGTCACCAGTCCGAAACTCACGCTTATGGTCTTCCTGGTGCTGCCGCTGGTCATTCCGCCCATCATCATCCTGGGCAAGAAGGTGCGCCGCCTCAGCCGCGAATCCCAGGACCGGGTTGCGGATGTGGGAAGCCGTCTGAATGAAACGCTGTACGGTATTCGCGTCGTGCAGGCCTTTGGGCATGAAGCCCGCGAACGCAACCGCTTTGCCAGTGAGGCGGAGGAAGCCTTCCAGTCGGCTGTACGCCGCACCAGGGCCAGAGCCGGGCTCACTGCCATTGTCATTCTACTGGCGTTCTCGGCGGTCGCTTCCGTGCTGTGGGTTGGCGGTTACGATGTGATCGAAGGCAGACTCTCGCCCGGCGACCTCTCTGCGTTTGTGTTTTACTCGATCATCGTTTCAGGCTCTATGGGCGCGTTGTCCGAAGTTGTCGGAGATCTGCAACGCGCCGCCGGCGCAACCGAACGCATCTATGAATTGCTGGAAGTGGAGCCGGATATCATCGCTCCCACGCAGATCGTACCTTTGCCGGTGCCACCGCGGGGCGAGGTTCATTTCCGGAATGTGACCTTTCGCTACCCCTCCAGACCGAGGGATGCCGCACTCGATAGGTTCGATCTGACCGTGGGTTCTGGCGAGAAAGTCGCTCTCGTGGGTCCCTCCGGCGCGGGAAAATCGACGGTTTTCCAATTGTTGCTGCGATTCTACGACCCACAAGAGGGCGAGATTCTGTTTGACGGCGTCGATCTGCGAGCCGCTGATCCCGGCCACCTGCGCGCGCGCATTGGGCTGGTGCCTCAAGAACCTACGATCTTCTCGGCCACGATCGCCGAGAACATCCGCTATGGCCGTCCCGACGCCAGCGACGAGGAAGTCGAAGCCGCTGCCACCGCCGCCTATGCAACGGAGTTCATCGACACGCTGCCCGAGAAATTCGAAACCTTTGTCGGCGAGCGCGGTGTGCGTCTGTCCGGCGGCCAGCGCCAGCGTGTCGCCATTGCCCGCGCCATCCTTCGTGACCCGGCCCTTCTTTTGCTGGATGAAGCAACCAGTTCTCTTGACGCTGAGAGCGAGCGGATGGTGCAGCAGGCCTTGGAGCGCCTGATGAAGGGCAGAACCACCTTGATCATTGCCCACCGCTTGGCGACCGTTAAGAAGGCGGACCGTATTGAGGTGATTGACAATGGCAGCATCGTCGATCGGGGAACTCACGAAGAACTGACAGCCAGAAGCGGGCTATACGAGCGGCTGGCGTCGCTGCAGTTTCAAACCAGCGGGGACCTGGATACCGCAGCCTCTTGATGTTCGATCAAGCTGCTTTGCGCAGCCTGCGAACCAGCCCCAGGACTTCCTGGGCAGCAGTGGGAATGTTGGTCCCGGGCCCATAGATGGCGGCTACTCCGGCATCCTTCAGGAAGCTGTAATCCTGTTGCGGTATCACGCCGCCGCAAATCACGACGATGTCCTCCGCGCCCTGATCGCGCAGAGCCTGGATAAGTTGCGGCACCAATGTTTTGTGCCCGGCTGCCTGGCTGGAGGCGCCGATAATATGGACATCGTTCTCCAAGGCCTGGCGGGCCGCCTCTGCAGGCGTTTGGAACAGCGGGCCGATGTCGACATCGAATCCCAAGTCGGCAAACGCGGTGGCGATAATCTTCGCCCCGCGATCATGGCCGTCCTGGCCCAGCTTGACGACCAGCATGCGCGGCCTACGACCCTCTTCGTTTGCAAAGGCCTCCACATCCCGGCGAATGGCCTGGAAATCCTCGTCTTGATCATAGGCCGAGCCATATACGCCTGAGATCGATTGGGTCGTCGCCTGATAGCGCCCGTAGACCTTTTCCAGGGTGCTGGATATCTCACCGACCGTCGCTCGGGCGCGGGTGGCGACGACCGCCAGTTCAAGCAAGTTACCGTCGTCGGTCTCCGCGGCCTTGGCCAAAGCCTGGAGCGCCTGCTGACAAGCCTGCTCATCACGCTCGGCGCGGATGCGCTTCAAGCGTTCAACCTGGCCCTGCAAGACCTTTGTGTTATCGATATCCAGGGCCGGAACCGCGACATCCTCCTCCGGCTGATAACGATTGACGCCGACGATGGTTTCCTCGCCCCGGTCGACGCGCGCTTGCCAGCGGGCCGCCGACTCCTCGATGCGCAGCTTGGGCATGCCGCTCTCGACCGCCTTGGTCATACCGCCCATCTCCTCGACCTCGGCAATCAGCGCCTCGGCGTGCTGGACTAAACTGGCGGTCAGGCTTTCGACGTAGTAACTGCCGGCCAGCGGATCGACGACCTTGGTAACGCCGGTTTCCTCGGCCAGGATGAGCTGTGTGTTGCGGGCGATTCGCGCGGAGAACTTGGTCGGCAGGCCAATGGCCTCGTCGAAGGAATTGGTATGCAGCGACTGCGTGCCGCCCAGAGCAGCCGCCATCGCCTCATAGGCGGTGCGGATGATGTTGTTGTACGGGTCCTGCTCGGTCAGGCTGACCCCCGATGTCTGACAATGTGTCCTGAGCGCCAGGGAACGCTCGTCCTTTGGATCGAACTGCCGCATCATCTTGGACCAGAGGTAGCGCGCCGCCCGCAGCTTGGCGACTTCCATGAAAAAGTTCATGCCAATGGCAAAGAAGAAGGAAAGACGTGGAGCAAAGCGATCGACGTCCAGCCCGCGTGAGCGAGCGACCCGCACATACTCCAGTCCGTCGGCCAAGGTAAAAGCAAGTTCCTGGACCGCCGTCGCTCCGGCTTCTTGCATGTGATAGCCGGAGATCGAGATTGAGTTGAAACGTGGCATATGCTCGGCGGTAAAGGCGATGATATCGGCAACGATCCGCATAGAGGGCCGCGGCGGGTAGATATAGGTGTTGCGAACCATGAACTCCTTGAGGATGTCGTTCTGGATCGTTCCGGCAAGTTGTGCATGGGGGACTCCCTGCTCTTCTCCAGCCACGATGTAACCCGCCAAAACCGGCAACACAGCGCCGTTCATGGTCATGGAAACGGTCATCTGATCCAACGGAATGCCATCGAATAGGATCTTCATGTCCTCAACCGAGTCGATAGCGACGCCGGCCTTGCCAACATCGCCGACAACACGGGGGTGATCGCTGTCATAGCCCCGGTGTGTCGCCAGATCGAAGGCGACCGATAGGCCTTTCTGACCTGCTTTCAGATTGGCCCGGTAAAAGGCATTGGAATCCTCGGCGGTTGAGAAGCCGGCATACTGGCGGATAGTCCAGGGTCGACCGGCATACATGGTCGCCTTGGGGCCACGAAGATAGGGCGCAAAACCGGGTAGCGATCCCAGCGTTTCCAATTCGGCCAGATCAGCTTCGGTGTAAAGCGGTTTGACCGCAATGCCTTCTGGTGTTTGCCAAGTAAGGTCTGAAGGGCTCTTTCCCTTCAATTCCTTTTGCGCCACCGCCTCCCAATCGGAAAGCGTCTTCTTGTCGAAACCGGCCATGCCACCGTCCTTGCCATCATCCCTCGGGCAGGACCCTTAGCTTTTCAGCTCAGGCCCGCCTATGTCGCAGTGCAATAATTTTGCCACTATAAGGCCGTGCCGCGGTCCGCGTCCATATGTCAGGGATTCGCACCGCTGTTACCGGTTAGCGCCGATGATCCGCGCCGATGGCCTCCGAGAGGCTTGCGTACCCATCCCGGCGTAAGAAGTCCGCCAAGCCCTCCTTTATCTCCGCGATCAATTTTGGCCCCTGATAAACAAGGCCGGTGTATAACTGAACCAGGCTGGCCCCGGCGCGTATCTTCGCATAGGCGTCCGCGGCGCTGAAAATGCCCCCGACGCCTACCAGCGGCAACTTCCCTGCGGTCAAATGGTAGAAATCGGCCAGAACCTTTGTCGAAGGCGCAAAGAGCGGCCGTCCGGATAGACCGCCGGTTTGGTCTTTATTTTCACTCCGCAGGCCGGGTGGGCGTTCGATGGTGGTATTGGAAACGATCAAACCGGACAATTCGGTCGCAAGCGCAACCTCGGCGATGTCGGCCTTGTCCTGTTCGGTCAGGTCCGGTGCGACCTTAAGCAGCAGCGGTGGTTGGCTTGCCAATCGGCGGCGCGCAGCCTGCACCGCTTCTATCAACTTTTGCAGGCTTTCCCGGCTCTGCAATGCACGCAGGCCTGGCGTATTGGGCGAGGATACATTGATGACGAGATAGTCCGCGTAAGGCCCCAATGTTTCAACGCCCATGCAATAGTCGGCAGCAGCGTCGTCGCTGGTCTTGTTCTTGCCGAGATTGACACCCAACGGTGCAGTAAGAGCGGGTTGTCCTGAATTGCGCAGGCGCGCCAGACGCGCGGCCACCCGGGTCATGCCCTCGCTGTTAAATCCGTAACGATTTATGACCGCCTCGTCTTGCCGAAGCCGGAAGACCCGCGGCCGCGGATTGCCGGGTTGAGGCTGGGGGGTGACGGAACCGATCTCCACCAGTCCCAAACCCAGGCCGATCATTGGCCGCACCGCCTCGGCATGTTTATCAAAGCCCGCCGCGATACCGACCGGATTGCGGAAGGTGAGCCCCCAGACGTCCAGTTGTAGGATCGGATCGTCCGTGTACCCGCCAGCAGAGGCCAAACCGGCTTGCAATGCCCGGATCGTCAGCCGGTGCGCCCGCTCGGGATCGAGCGATGCCAGCAGGGGAGCCGCAAGGGAATAGAGCCTAGTCACGCGCGCTCAGTAAGCCTCCGGAAACAGGTGTCGCCCTTCGGCATCCAGATGCAATGGCCAGGTTCGGATAACCGCCGTCAAGGGTAGCGGGCCATAAAGGTGCGGGAACAAATGACCACCGCGCGACGGCTCCCATTTCAAGGCATCACCAAGCCGCGCCGGATCGACGGCGATCAACACCAGATTATCCTGTCCGGCGCGGTGCTTCGCCGCACTCGCCTCAACCTGTTCAGCGCCGGAAAAATGGATGAAGCCATCGGCCCGATCTTGCGATGAGCCGAGATAGCGGCCTTCCGCTTCAGCGGCCGCCCATTCGTCAGCGCGACAGATATGATAGATGCGTTTGTTCTCCATGGCGGCGCAGACTAGCCCAAGGCAGTCCGCATGAACAGTGATTGCAGGCGCTTGCCGCGGATCGTGTCTGGGGTATGCTAATGCCATCAATTCTGGCAAGCGGAGCGGAGCGTCATGAAGCCCATACATTTTGTGAACGGCGGCTGGAAGTCGGGCAATCCGGCGATCATTGGACCGATGGATCACGTAATGTGGATGGCCTCGACGGTCTTTGACGGCGCCCGGGCCTTTGACAATCTGGTCCCGGACCTGGATCAGCACTGCCAACGGCTTGTGAACTCGGCAAACAACTTTGGACTGAAAGCAATCCTCACCGCACCGGAGATTCAGGAGCTCTGCCTGGATGGCGTCAGCCGCTTCAAGAAGGGCTCGGAGCTATACATCCGCCCAATGTTCTTTGCCGAGTCCGGCTTCGTGTCCCCCGACCCGGAATCAACACGCTTTTGTCTGTCGGTTTATGAGGCACCGCTGCCCAAACCGAAAGGCATGTCCGTCACCCTCTCTTCGTTCCGCCGCCCGTCACCGAACATGGCGCCGACCCTGGCCAAGGCGTCCTGTCTTTATCCCGCATCCGGCATGGCGCTCAGGGAAGCCTCTGCGAAGGGTTTTGACAACGCCGTGGTTCTGGACGCCATCGGCAATGTGGCGGAGCTGGCGACCGCAAATATCTGGATGGTGAAGGACGGCGCCGCACACACTCCCATTCCCAACGGCACCTTCCTGAACGGCGTGACGCGTCAACGGGTCGCTGGCCTGCTCAGCAAAGCCGGAATCAAGGTCCATGAGCGCAGCATCGCCTACCCTGAGCTCTGCGATGCGGACGAGCTTTTCACCACCGGTAACTACGGCAAAGTCATGCCGATCACCCGCATCGAGAAACGCGAGCTGCAACCCGGTCCGGTCTATGCCCGCGCCCGCGATCTTTACTGGTCCTACGCCCACGGCGACGCCTGAGGGAACATCATTTCCCGGAAGGTTTAAGTAAAGAGTCTCCGCCAAACGCTATCTTGGCTTTTCAGAGCGCTGCCTGGATCAGGATCATCAGGACGCCGGAGCCAAGGATATAGCCGCCGTCGACGAGCATCGCATAAGTGGATTTCTTGAGGAATGCGCCTGCGGAGACGACGAACATCATCGCGGCCAGGATTGCCAGGATCGCTGTCCAGAACGCAGCCTGCGCCGCCAGGAGGCCGATCACCAGCGATAGCAGCGCAAGCGCCACCAATTGACTGGCCATGGCGAAGTACGGCATCTCCGAAGCTTGGCCAAGCGCTACGCCCGACCCCTCGGCCCAACCCTTGCCGAAAGCCTTTGGGCTATAGACCAGCCAACCAAACAGGAACGCAACGATGGTTCCAACGGCGACGGCAAGAAAATTCAACGGCTCTATTGCAGTGGGCATCGCGGATAATCCTCCGTCTTGGTTATGGCGGCCCTAAAAGCCGCACCCCTGCCTGCACGTGCCGAGAGTCTACTTGCTGAGGTCCTCACCCGCCAGAGCCCGTTTGACCAACGAGCGGAAATTCTCGCGACCGTAGAGGGCTATGAAGGAACCCATGCGCGGCCCCTGCTCCTGCCCCAACAGCACTTCGTAAAGCGCCTTGAACCAATGCCGCAGGGATTCGAAGGGATGGCGTTTGCCGACTTCATAGACCTGTGTCTGGATATCCTCGGCGCTCGCGTCGGCGGGCAAGGCTTCCAGGACCGATACAAGGTCGGTTAAGGCCGCCCGGTCGACATCGTTGACTGCGCGGTAGGCCTTATGCGGCAATACGAAATCCCGGTAATAAACCAGCGCGTAGGAAACCAAGCGGTCCAACAATGGCGTATTCACCGGCGTTGTGCCGGGGAAGTAACGCTCGATAAAGCCCCAGATCACCGTCCGGTCCTCGGTGTTGGCCACACTGGCTAGATTCAGCAACAAGCCGAACGACAAGGGACAGGTCGTTCCGGGCGCCTCACCGTTGTGAATATGCCAGATTGGGTTTTCAATCTGGCGCTCCGGGGTTTCGTCGGGAAACTTTTCCAGGAAGGTCAGATACTCGTCCACGGTCTTCGGGATGACATCGAAGAACAGCTTCTTGGCGGCGCGCGGCTTGTGATACATGAAGAGCGCCAGGCTCTCGGGCGGTGCATAAGTCAGCCACTCGTCCACCGAAAGACCGTTGCCCTTCGATTTGGAAATCTTCTGGCCCTTTTCATCCAGGAACAGTTCGTAGTTGAAGCCGTCGGGCTTGCGCCCACCCATAGCATCGCAAATGCGGCCTGCCAACTTCACCGAATCGATCAGGTCCTTGCCGGACATCTCGTAATCGACACCCAGCGCATACCAGCGCATACCCCAGTCGGGCTTCCACTGCAGCTTGCAGTTGCCGCCGGTGACCGGCAATTCGACCTTCCGGCCGCTTTCATCCTCGAAAACGATGGTTCCGGCATCGACGTTGCGCTCCAGGATCGGAACCTGCAGCACATGCCCGGTCTTGGGGCATATCGGCAGGAAAGGACTGTAGGTCTGCTGCCGCTCCTCGCGCAGACTGGGCAGCATGATCTCCATGATCTCGTCATAATGACGCAGCACGTCTAACAGGGCCTTGTCGAACTTTCCCGCAAAGTACCAATCCGTCGAGGATTGGAACTCATACTCGAAACCGAAGGAGTCCAGGAAGGCGCGCAGTCTGGCATTGTTGTGATGGCCAAAACTCTCGTGCGTGCCGAAGGGATCGGGTATCCGGGTCAGGGGCTTGTTCAGATGCTCGCGCAGCATTTCCTTGTTGGGAACGTTGTCGGGCACCTTTCGCAGGCCGTCCATATCATCGGAAAAGCAGAACAGACGCGTGGGAACATCCGATAGGCGCTGAAACGCCTGGCGCACCATGGTGGTGCGCACGACTTCGCCGAAGGTGCCGATATGAGGCAATCCAGACGGTCCATAGCCGGTCTCGAAGAGAACGTAGCCTTTCTCCGGCGTTTTTCCTCCGATGCGCTCGACTAACTTACGCGCTTCCTCGAAGGGCCATGCGCGGGCCTCCTGGGCCAGTTCGCGCTCGTTGGACATGACGCCGTTCCTTTTTTCCGTTAGCCAAAAAATTGTGCGGCGCAGAAATTAGGGGGCTGCAGGACATGCGTCAATGTCCGCGGTGATCCCGTCCCATGAAACGGCGGAAGAAATCGCGATCCTGTGCCATTTCCACGAAAGCCGCCCGCTGCTCGGGTGACAGATCGGCGAGATAGCGGTGCATGATTTCCGCCATCTCCATCCAGCGCTCCACGCGCTCATCCTGAGCCTTCAGCATAATGGCCCGCAGGGCGTCGCGGTCCAGTTCGGGTTTGACCATCAGTGCCCAGAGATCGCGACGGCGCTCGGCGCGGCTCTCCTCGCGCCCCTCCCGGAGCTCCTGCATGGTGCGGCGCAAATTGCCAAGTTCTTCGACTTGCATATCCGTGAGATTCAGGCGGTCTCTCAAATATTCTATCCGCGCTTCCGGGTTTCCGCGCAGATGGCCGGCCATCGAACGGTAGTAAAGCGCACCGCCGACGAAGAATACGTTGAGCGCTAGGGACCCGATCAGCAACAGCCACAAGAAACGACTTTTGTTCATGCCATCAAGCCCCTCATAACAATGTCTCGTCCGAAGCCGGGGCAATCAGGAAGTCCCGCGCGGCCAACTCATCCACGGCTGCGACGGCCTCCAGACCGCTGAAACCCAATTCGAAAGCCAAGCCCCAAGCCAACAGCATGGCTGCGGCCACACTGGCCCAAGCAGCCGTTTGCGTCCAGCGTGACGGATCAAACCACCCCATGAACCGTCGGGCCATACCGCCCTTCACAGGTGCTTCGTCGATGGAAGGCGCGCGTACCAAGCCTTGGGCGCGCAGCGTCAAGGATACCGGCGCTGCTTCTTCAGGTTCCAGTGCGGATAAAGCCAAGACTTCCTCGAGAAGTGCCGGATTGCGCGCCAGGACCCCTTCCACCGCCTCCAGCTCGTCGCCCTCCAGAGCGCCGTCGAGGTAAGCCGCTACCGTCAGAGGATCCAAACTCTCCACTTGCTCTTGTGAACCGTCTTGTTTGGGTTCCCGCCAAGCCTCTTTGGCCGCCAACCAAAGTGCGGCGCCCTCCTTCAGATCTTTTCTATCATCGCTTGTCATGGCAGAACCTCGTTCGCTTCCAATCAATTATACGGCATTGCCGTGAGACTCATCCCCCAGAAGATTCCTCTTGGGTTGCAAAATACTGCCGCAACTTCAGCAGCGCTTTGTGGTGCGTCGATCTGACCGTCTGCGGATCGACTTTCAGAAAGGCCGCCGCCTCCTGTACTTCCAACTCCTGCTTATACAAAAGCTCTAGAACCAGCGCCTGACGCGGTGAAAGCAACCCATCGGGAATGTTGATCCAGACATACTCCTTCGCCTCCACCGACAGCAGCCCTTCCGGCAAGGCATCGATATCCTGGGTAGGCCTCGCATGGCGTCGCAAGTGGTCGATGGCGGTCGTGGTCGCGATGACCGTCAACCACGTGGACAATTTTGCCCGCTTCGGATCGAAACCGCGCAAGAGTTTGAAATCGCCGCGCACCAGCTTCAAAAAGACATCCTGGGCCACGTCCTCGGCTTCATGACCCTTACCCGCAGGGACGAGTTTGCGGCGCACGGCGGCAAAGACCAGCGGTGCGTGGTCACGCACGAAACGATCCCAGGCACCCTTATTGCTGCCGAAGAGCTTCTCTATGTCGCTGGCCGTCCAATCGGGATACTGCGTCATTCCATGGTCACTATAAGGAGCAAGGTCGTAAACTGTCGACGGGATGCTGCAGCCGGTCGTCCTCGGGGGACTTTGTCTGGATGACGTAGCCCCCGGCCCGAGCTAGTCTCTAACCCATGATTCGCAGCGACTCCAGCGGAGTTTCCCCCAACACCGGATCCAGCGCCATGGGACTACCCCCCACGGCGGCGCTGGTGGCCGGATTTCGGCGTGCGATCTGGTTGACGCCCGACGGCGAGATCGAAGAACTGGATCGCCTGAAGGCGCGCAGGCGTTGCGACAAAGCACCACCAATTCTATGCCATGCGCCAGCCACCGCACGTCGATTGGGACTCGAAAGCTTGGCGGCCTATGACGTGTTGGAGCTCTTCGCCTTCGTCCGCCCGGCCAGAAGCTGTGCACCGACACCGCGCGGCCTCGCGATTGCTCTAGGCCAGGACTTGCCGACCAATCTGGCTGAACAGGCTCTATCGCTGCCACGCGCCGCCGCCTTGCTGCTTAACGAGGCGGCCGGCATGGAGACCAAGGATCGCCGGGAGGCAGCAGCAGTTGCCTGGACCATGGCGCGTGGAGGGTGGCTCTGGGGCCCTTACGTGCTGGCCGCATTGGGGTATGGACAGGATCGCGATCTGACAGGCGACAGGGCCGTGCAGCGGGCGCTGGAAAGCTGGCACCGGCTGGCGCCTTGGTCCGAGCATGCTCCGGAGCAACCGCCCGGCCAGCAGGCCGTCAGCCCGCAGGAAGCGCGCGAGCGCCTGCGGGATATCCTGGGCGACGGCGCAGAACAACGCAGCGCGCAGGCCGACTACGCCGCCGCCGCCGCCGAGGTGTTCCAGCCGCGTGCCGAAGCCGATCAACCCAACGTGCTTCTGGCGGAGGCCGGAACAGGTGTGGGAAAGACCCTGGGATACCTGGCGCCCGCAAGCGTCTGGGCGGAGAAGAACGACGGCACTGTTTGGGTATCGACCTTCACACGAAACCTGCAGCAGCAGATCGACTCTGAGCTTGGCCGCCTTTATCCGGACCTGACGACGAAGTCGCGCCGGGTTGTCGTCCGCAAAGGGCGCGAGAACTACCTCTGCCTGCTGAATTTCGAAGAGGCGGTGAACCAGTTGGCCAACCGCCCCCAGGAGATCGTGGCGGTCGGATTGATGGCGCGTTGGGTCGCGCACAGCCGCGACGGCGATATGGTCGGCGGCGACTTTCCCGGCTGGCTACCCGACATCGTCGGCAGACAAAGAACGCTCGGCCTGACGGACCAGCGCGGCGAATGCATCTATTCCGCCTGCCCGCACTACAACCGCTGTTTTATCGAGAAGTCGGTACGGCGAGCGAAGCGGGCACGCATTGTCATTGCCAATCATGCCCTGGTGATGATCCAGGCGGCACTCGGCGGGAATGACGAGGAGCGCCTGCCGACCCGTTACGTCTTTGACGAGGGTCATCATCTTTTCGATGCTGCCGATAACGCTTTTTCCGCTCACCTCTCCGGCCAGGAAACACGCGAACTACGGCGTTGGCTGCTGGGCGCCGATGCCAGCGGACGCAGCGCCGGACGACTGCGCGGTCTGAAGCGGCGGGTCGAGGACCTGATCGTCGACGATCAAGCAGCGCTCGAATGGTTGGATGACGCCCTGCGTGCGGCGCGCGCCTTGCCCGCCGTAGGGTGGCTCAAGCGTATCGTCGAGGCCGAGCCTCAGGGGCCGGTAGAAGGGTTCCTGGCGCAGCTTCGCCGCCAGGTTCTGGCACGCAGCGAGCGGGTCAGCGACCCCTATAGCATCGAGTGCAGCCCGCATCCGCTTGATCCCGATCTCATTCCGGCCGCCGAACGCCTGCAGGCCGCACTCGCACAACTGGCGCAGCCACTAAGCCGCATTATGAAAAGCCTCGCAAAACGGCTTTCCGATGAACATAGCGAAGACCTCGAAAGCGAAACGAGACGGCGCATCGACGCTCTGGTGCGCAGTTTGGAGCGCCGCTGCCTCATGCCGCTGGCCGCTTGGAACGCGCTACTCGACGCCCTGCGCGAAGGGGTGACGCCCAAGGAGTTCGTCGATAGCTTCCTGGTCGAGCGAATCGAGGGCCGCGATCTCGATATAGGCGCGCACCGGCATTTCATAGATCCGACCAAACCCCTTGCCGAGGCAGTTTATCGCCGGGCGCATGGCCTTCTGATCACGTCGGCCACGCTGACGGACGGTAGCGAGGACGTGGAAGATGATTGGCGCGCGGCCGAGGCCAGGAGCGGCACGCAGCATCTTGAGGTGCCGGCGTGGCGGGCGCAGATGCCCTCGCCCTTCGACTATCCCGCGCAAACCAAGGTCCTGATCGTCAATGACGTCCGCAAGGATGATATGGCGCAGGTCGCCGCCGCTTACCGGGCTTTGTTCCAGGCCTCGCAAGGTGGCGCGCTGGGCCTCTTCACGGCGATCAGTCGTTTGCGCGCGGTCCATGAGCGCATCGCAGGGCCGCTGGAACAAAGCGGCTTGCCGCTCTATGCACAGCACGTCGATCGACTGGATACCTCGACATTGGTGGAGATCTTCCGCGCCGAAACGGATTCCTGCTTGTTGGGCACCGATGCCGTGCGGGACGGTGTCGATGTCCCCGGCCGTGCTCTTCGCCTCATCGTATTCGACCGCGTTCCCTGGCCTCGGCCCTCATTGGTGCATAAGGCCCGTCGAGAGTATTTCGGCAAGCGTCGATATGAGGACATGCTGACGCGTTTAAGGCTCAAGCAAGCCTTTGGACGTTTGATTCGGCGCGCAGGGGATCATGGGGTTTTCGTGCTGCTCGATCCGATGATGCCCTCACGCTTACTGGGCGCCTTCCCCAAGGACGTGTCGGTGGCGCGTGTCGGACTGGCCGAAGCCGTTTCGGTTACCCAGGAGTTTCTCGCCAACCCGCCGGATCAGTCTTAATCGACGCCTAGATAATTCATGACAATGGAAAGGGTCACGACGGAGCAAAGCGTTGAGACCAGGATGACGGCGGTCGCCCGCTGAACATAAATTTCGTACTGCTGGGCCAGAATGAAAACCAGGGCTCCCAAGGGAAGCGCCGAGAGAATCACCGAGGACGCCGCCCACAGTGGATCCATATCAAAAACGTGAAATGCCAGAACCCACGCAATCAAAGGTGAGATCAGCAGCTTCACGATCGTCAGCCAAGCCACTTCCAATGCACCACGTGTCACCGAGCGGCCGACTAAAAACAGCCCCATGGCGAAAAGAGCGCAAGGACCAACCGCACCCCCCAGAATTTCGCAGAAGGTGACCAGCGCCGCAGGTAGGGGAATTTTCAACTGACCCACGACCAGTCCGGCAACGGCCGAAAGAACCAGCGGATTGCGGGCCAAACCGCCGCCGGCGGTTTTGAACAAAGGTAAAAAGCCGCTTTTCTCGCTGCGGTGGATTTCCATAACCGCGGTTCCAAGACCGATGACCACCGCTCCGTTAAAGACCGTCGCCACGACACCCGGCAGCACCCCAGGCTCACCGTAAGCCGTGAGCAGCAGCGGGATTCCCATGTAGCCGGTATTGGCGAAGACTCCCGACAGGCCATGCATACTGACCTCGCCCAGGCGATAGCCAAGGAACTGACGCGCCAACACAACGATGAAGGCGAAGGGAATGACCATCGCTCCGGTCAATGTCAACGTGAAGGGAACCAGAGAGGGATCGTCGAGTTCGAGACGCGCCATGGCGAGGAAAAACAACGCCGGTAAAGCCACGTAAAAGACAAAGCCGTTCAAGGCGCGACTGCTGTCTTCGCCGAGCAAGCGCCTCCAACCACAGAGGAACCCCGCGAGAATGATACCGAAGACCGGAAGGACAACTTCAATGACCGCTGACATGGGGCGGGAATGTGACGACAAGCGACAATTTTGTCGAGTTAGAATCGCGCATGCCCTCTGCGCGCCTGCGGCATATCCCGCCGGCATGCATACCGCCTGGACCTGTCTCGGAGACCTCAGAGGTCGTCAAGAAAACTGTAGGATTCGCGTGGATTTGCCAATGCATAACGGTGCAGGTCGAGGCAAAGGAGGATCAAGCCCTCCTCATAATCGAAGGAGTAGGCATCGGCTAAGGCTTTTAGCTTCATCAAGCTGGATGAATCGAAGGTCAAGACGTCGCGCCCCGACGCATCCCTCTCGGGCTCGCCTAGCTGGAAAAATTCGTGGATATGGATCAGTTCGTACTCACCGCCTTGATCTTGATGCACCACGACCCGACTGCCGCCGGGCTCCAATGCCAAGACCGTCCCGCTCTCAACCTGCCCGGTCGAAGTATCGCTCATCGGACAATCCCGTCCTCGCCCGCACCGCAAATGATGGCCGCAACGCGTCGGCCTTCACCCATGTCGACCGCGCCCTTCATGATGGCGGCGATCGAGGCGGCCCCGGCCAACTCACTGCCGATCGCATATTCGAACCAAAGCCAGCGGGCCGCTTCACGCATCTCCGCATCGCTGACCAAAACAAAGCTATCGACCCGTTCCTTGATGATATCGAGATTGATCTGTGCCGAAGTGCGCGGTGCCAGCGTTCCAGCAGCCGTCTCGATACGCTCCAACGTGACCAACGCACCCTGCTCGACGCTGCGCTTAAGGGTCGGCGCGCCGGTTGGCTCGACCCCGATCACCCTGATCTCTGGGCGCAAAGCCTTAATGGCGGTCGCCACACCGGAGATGAGTCCACCGCCACCGATCGCGACCACCACCGTGTCCAACTCGGCTATGTCCTCCAGTATTTCCAGGCCCAGCGTGCCTTGCCCCGCAATGACACGAGGATCGGAAAAGGCGGGAACGTATGTCATGCCTTCCTCGTCCGCGCGCAGGCGCGCGGCTGCGTCGGCTTCGTCCCAAACCGCTCCTTCAATGATCACTTCAGCGCCCCAGGCGCGCACTTTGTCGGCCTTTGCTCCAGGCGTTGAGCTTGGCAGGTAGACAACGGCTCTAGTCCCCGCCACCCAACCTGCATAGGCCACCGCCAGGCCGTGATTGCCGCCCGATGCGGTGCAAATACCGCGTTTGATTTCCTCATCGGATAGGCTGAGAAGCGTGTTGACGGCGCCGCGGGCCTTGAAGGAACCCGATACTTGGAGATGCTCCAACTTCAAAAACAGATCGCCGACGCCAACAAGCTGCTTCTGAAATGTTGCCGGCAAAATGGGTGTGCGGCGCACACGGCCCTTTAGTCGCCGCGCCGCGGCCTGAATATCCTCCAACCCAACACCTACGGTCATGCCCGCTGTCCCGTCAGTTCCAACCATTCCTCCTCGCTCAATACCGTCAGCCCCAGTTCGACCGCCTTGCGCGCCTTCGAACCCGCATCTTGCCCGACCACCACGTAATCGGTTTTCTTGGAGACCGAGCCTGCGACCTTCGCACCCAGAGCCTCCGCGCGGGCCTTCGCCTCGCTGCGCGTCACCGTTTCAAGAGTGCCGGTAAAGACCACCGTCTTACCGGCGAGCGGCGAATCGCCGAGCGATGGCGCGGCGACAGAATCGATAGTCAGAACCTCGGCCAGCTTGTCCAGGGCGTTGCTGTTATGGTCTTCGGTAATGAAGCCGATCAGGTCCTTGGCAACGACCGGACCGATACTGTCAATCGACAATAGTCCTTCATAGGCCTCCTGATCGCCTTCCGCCGCCTTGGCCATTTCCCGACGCCAGGTCTCGAGGTCGCCATAGTGGCGTGCGAGGAGCTTTGCGGTCGCCTGCCCTACCTGTCTAATACCAAGGGCGAAAATGAAGCGGTCCAGGGTAATCCGGCTGCGTTGTTCAATGGCGTTCAAAAGATTGACCACCGACCTCTCGCCCCAACCTTCACGTCCACGTAAGCGACCCTGATGCTCGGCAAGCCGGAAAATGTCCGCAGGCTCGCGGATCAGGCCTTCCTCCCAGAAGGCCTCGATATGCTTGCCGCCCAACCCTTCTATGTCGAAGGCATCGCGGCTGACGAAATGCTTCAACCGTTCCTTTGCCTGCGCCGGACAAATCAACCCGCCCTGACAGCGCCGGACCGCCTCGTCCTCCTCCCGCATCGCCTGGCTGCCGCATTCGGGGCAGTGGTCGGGAAATGCATAGGGTGGACGGGCTTCATGGGCCGCGTCTTGCACGACCTCCACGACTTGCGGAATAACGTCACCGGCGCGCTGAACAACGACCCGATCGCCCTCGCGGACGTCCTTGCGGGCAATCTCGTCCTCGTTGTGAAGTGTGGCCCGGGACACGACGACCCCGCCAACGGTTATCGGCTCCAAATTGGCCACCGGGGTCAAGGCGCCGGTGCGACCGACTTGAATCGTAATCTTATGCAAAATAGTTTCCGCGCGTTCGGCCGGAAACTTGTGCGCGATGGCCCAGCGCGGTGCGCGGCTGACGAAGCCCAACCGCTCTTGCAGGGAAAGGTCATTGACCTTGTAGACAACACCGTCGATGTCATGCGGCATATCTGGCCGCGCGGCCAAGATTGTGCGGTGATAGGCGATGAGCGCTTCTGCATCGCTACAGAGCTCGGCTGGCCCGTTAACGGAAAAACCCCAATCCGCCATATGCTGCCGCGCCTCACTCATGGTCGCGCCCAGAGGGGCGGAAACCTCGCCCCAAGCATAGGCCAGGAAAGCCAGAGGCCGCTGCGCGGTAACCTGCGCATCGAGTTGACGCAACGATCCCGCAGCCGCATTGCGCGGATTCTTAAAGCTTGCCTTGCCCTGGGCCTCCTGCCGCTCATTCAGGCTTTGGAAATCCTGGCGCCGCATGAAAACCTCGCCCCGGACTTCCAGCACCCGCGGCCAACCCTCACCAGACAGGCGTTCAGGAACAGTGTCGATAGTACGCACATTAGCCGTGATATCTTCTCCGGTGGCTCCATCGCCGCGCGTTGCGGCCTTCACCAAACGCCCATCTTCGTAACGCAGTGAGCAGGACAGTCCATCGATCTTCGGTTCAGCGAGGATGGCAACCGGCCGGTCTGCCGACAATCCAAGGAAACGCCGGATCCGCGCCAAAAAATCGGCGACGTCCTCGTCGCTGAAAGCGTTTGCCAAAGACAACATGGGAACCGCGTGCGTGACCGATCCAAACTCGCGCGATGGCGCAGCGCCGACTTTTTGCGACGGACTGTCGGCGTGAACGAGTGCCGGAAAACGCGCCTCGATGGCGTCGCTGCGTTTTCGCAGTTCGTCATAGGCTGCATCACTGATTTCCGGTGCGTCGGACTGATAGTACAGACGGTCGTGATGCGCGATTAGTGCCGCCAAACGGGCAAGCTCTTGCTGGGCTTCCTGCTCTGTCAGGTCCTTGATCGCCTTTACACTCTCATCGGGGATCATTCCGGCACTCCGATCAGCTTCGCGGCAGCGGCACGAGCTTCCTCGGTAATGCTGGCGCCGGATAACATGCGGGCAATCTCCTCACGACGCGCTCTCGAATCCAGCACCCTAACATTGGTCACGGTTTGCGCCTGATCCGCCTGCTTCTCCACATGCCAGTGCTGCCGTCCCCGGGATGCGACTTGGGGGCTGTGGGTCACAACCAGAATCTGCCGCTTCTCCGCCAAACGGCTCAAGCGATCTCCAACCGCCGCCGCCGTCGCCCCTCCAACCCCGCTGTCCACCTCGTCAAATACCAGGGTCGTCACCGGACTGGCCTCGGCCAGCACCAGTTTGAGGGCCAATAGAAAACGGGATAATTCGCCTGCCGAGGCGATACGGCCCAAAGCGCCCGGCGGACTGCCTGGATTGGTCGCCACTTCAAAAACAACGCGATCACAACCCGACGGTCCGGCTTGGTCGGGATCGAGTTTTTCCACCGCTGTTCGAAAACGCGCCTTATCGAGTTTGAGCGGGGGCAACTCGGCGTTCACGGCAACATCCAGAGCTTCCGCCGACGTCTTGCGCCGTTTCGACAAAGCATCCGCAGCCTGCCAGTAGAGCGCCTCGGCCGAACCGCATTCCTTCTCCAGCCGTTGCAACTCCGCATCTCCACTGTCGATAGCCGCCAGTTGCTCCGACATGTCGCGGTGCAGATCGGACAGCCCGGAAACCTCGACCCTGTGCTTGCGAGCGAGGTCCTTTAGAGCAAAATAGCGGTCCTCGATCTGTTGCAGCCCCTCGCCGTCGAAATCGCCATCGCTGGCAAGAGCCTGCAAGGTCTCGCGAGCCTCCTCGGTCTCCGCCAAAGCTCTCCCCAAAGCCGAGACCGCGCCGTCCAGCCGACCGGCGGCCTTGTCCGACATTTGCTCAAGACGACGCTGTGCAGCCGCCAGCGGCCGCTCGGCGCTGTCAAGTTGGGTTAGGGCATCTTGCATGGCCTCTAGAAGCTGCCCTGCATTGAGCAGCAGCGCTCGACGCTCGGCGAGTGCTTCCTCCTCGCCTTCCTGTGGATCGATGCGCGCCAGTTCCTCAATCGCGTGGCGCAGGAAATCCTCGTCTCGACGGGCGGTCGCCAGTTTCTCTTGCGCGGCTTCGAATGTTGTTCTGAGGTTCTGCCATCGGGCCCAGGCCTGCTCGACCGCCGTTTGCTCGACCCGCAGTCCGCCAAAAAGATCCAGGGTCTTGCGATGCGTTTTAGGGTCCAGAAGTCCGCGCTGCTCGAAATGCCCCTGAACTTCTACAAGGGATTCGCCCAGTTGCCGTAAAAGCGTGACCGACACCGGTTGATCGTTGACGAACGCACGGCTGCGCCCATCCGCCGAGACTTGACGGCGCAGCAGCAAGGGTTCGCCAGGTTCGATCTCGACGCCGCCCTCGTCCAACAAAAGCCACAAGGGATGGTCCAAAGGTGCCTCGAAGGACGCGATCACCGTCGCCTTATCGGCGCCGGGTCTGAGGAGCCCGCTATCAGAGCGCTCGCCGAGCGCCAATCCCAAAGAATCGAGGAGAATAGATTTTCCCGCCCCGGTCTCGCCGGTCAGGACAACTAATCCTGAATCAAACTGCAAATCCAGTCTGTCGATCAGAACCACGTCGCGGATGGAGAGCCCTGCCAGCATGGAACGGGTTGTACACCCCCTCGTCGATCAGAAAATGGATTTCCAAGTCCGGGATATCCAGGAGCCCTTGTCCTCTTCGGGTCGCAAATCCTGACCCGTCAACAGGGCATAACTATCGAGGTACCAATCATTGCCAGGGAAGTTGTAACCCAGCACTGCTGCGGTCGATTGCGCTTCGGAGGCCAGCCCCAATGCAAGATTGGCTTCGACTAACCTGTGCAAGGCTTCTGGAACGTGCGTCGTGGTCTGGTAATCCTTGATCACCAAACGGAACCGATTGATTGCCGCCAGATACTGGTTCCGCCGCAGGTAGTAACGACCGATGGCCATGTGCTTTCCAGCCAGATGGTCACGGGTCAGATCGATCTTCAACCCTGCATCGCGCGCATACTCCGTCTCCGGGAAGCGGCGAACGATTTCCTCCAGCGACTCAAGAGCCAGACGCGTCATCTTCTGATCGCGCTCCACGTCGGAAATCTGCTCGTAATAGGACAGCGCTTTCAGGTAATGCGCATAGGCAATGTCCGGGCTGCCGGGGTGAAGCGCGATGAACCGATCCAATGCATCGATCGCCTCGTCGTAACTATTGTTGAGGTAGTAACTGTAAGCGGCCATCAGCTGCGCTTTGGTCGCCCAGACCGAATAAGGATGTTGGCGCTCGACTTCTTCAAACTTCTGGGCGGCGATGGTGTAATCGTCGCCTTCGGCCAAGGTGGCTATCGCGTCATTGTAGAGCTCTTCCACCGGGCGCTCTACATAAGGCACGGCGACGTCATCGCTTCCGCAAGCGGCGAGCAGAGGTCCCATCAACAAAACTGCGAGCAGCAACTTCAGGGCAGTGGCTTTTGGCGTCGTGTAGCGCTTCGTCATGGTTCTCCATCAGCCCACAGAGGTTCGGGCGATTAGACTGTGGAGCAAGACTATAGGAGCAAGCCGGGAGTGCCTCAAGCCACTCCGCGACATGAATGGCAGTTCATTGCCTCTGAATTGGCAAAAAGTCTTATGCAGCGCCGGCTACGGCTCTGGAAAGCACCTGCCCGCTGGCGCCCATCGGCGCGTCAACCAGGGTCGGGGTCACGAGTTCTACCCACTCCCACGCTTCGGAGTCGCTGAGAACTTCATCCAGTAAACGCAGATTCAGCGCATGTCCCGTCCGCACACCCGTGAAATGCCCGATGACCGGAGCGCCCATCAGGTAAAGATCGCCAATCGAATCGAGTACCTTATGACGGACGAACTCGTCGCTGTACCGTAAACCGCCCTCATTCAGGATTCTGTCATCATCGATGACGATGGCGTTTTCAAGCGAGCCACCTCGGGCAAAGCCCATACGGCGAAGCATTTCGACCTCCTGAAGGAAGCCGAAGGTTCGCGCCTGAGCAAGTTCGTGCCTGAAACATTCCTCTGTGATCGCACCGGACCAGACCTGATTGCCGATTGCGCGGCTCTCGAAGTCGATCTCCAGGTTGATCGTCAGACCTTTGTCCGATGGCGACAAGGATGCCCATCGATCAAGGTCCTCGACGCGCACTTCCTTGAGAATTCGAATTGCTTTACGGGTCAGCGCCTGGCGCACGCGGCCAGCGCTGGCGATAAGCGAGAGAAATGGCGCGGAGCTTCCATCCATGATCGGCACTTCGTCGGCATCAAGCTCGATCAGGACATTGTCGATACCGCTCGCATAGAGCGCGGCCATCAGATGTTCGATCGTTGCAATTCGAACGCCATAAGCCTCGATGGTGGTGCAAAGGGGCGTGATGACCGCATTGCTCCAAAGCGCCGGAACGTCAGCGCTTCCTTGGCTCAATTTAGTGCGTCGAAAGATAATTCCCGAATCGGGCGCCGCAGGGCGCAAAGTCATGGCAACGGATTGTCCGCTGTGCACACCAACGCCTGAGCAATGAACGGGACTCTTTAATGTGCATTGAGAAACTGTCACCCTATCAAGCATTCCTTTTCTGCGGGTTTTTCAGAACCGCACCCCCCAAACTTTTATAGCATCGAGCCTATAATTGCCCGTTGTTGCTTAAGAGATAACTAAGAGTTCTCAACTTCAAAGGGAAATCAATCTTTGTTGCAAGTTGTTGCGCGGCCTCAAAGACCACAGCTTGAAAAAGGTCAAGATATTCACTTCATTGAATAAAACGACCCGCCTGCCGCTTGGATTATAAACCTAACGGCAGGCGGGTCACTAGGCCCCCTCAAACTTTACGGATCAGGACGTCAGTTAGCCTGGCGCCGCAGGAAGGTTGGAATTTCGAAGAGATCATCCTCGAACTCCGATTCGGCCGGTTGGGCGCGGCTGTCCAACCCAGACAGATTTGCCTGCTGTCCAGCAGCTGCTTCCGGTTTGGCTTCGGTCCTGTGAACCTGCGGCTCACGCCTGCTTGAGGCAAGTTTTGGCTCCGCTTCCTGCCGTCCTGCCGTTGGCACTTCGCGCAGCGTTGCCGCTTCTTCCTTGCGCTCTACACCAGTAAAAGCCAACGCCGCCTTCGTCATCTTGTTAAAGATGTTACTGCGACGCTGGGACGCAGCCGCGCCGCTTGTTGCAGCAGCCTCGTTGCTTCCATTGGCCATCGCTGCTTCGGCGAAAGGTTCGGCAGTGCGCCGCGCTTGCTCTTGAATACGCGGCCTCCGCGGCGCCTCCATCGGCTTGGGCGGTATGAACGCGTCCTGGTGCTGCCCGGCAGCGGCCAACTCCGGACCCGCCTCAGCCACAGCAAGCTCCGGGATACGCTCATCGACCGGCTCTTGCGATTCAACTTCTGCAACCACCGGTTCGGGCAGTTCGGTGCCCTGTTCGTCAAACCGCTCTTGCGGCTCTTCGATTGCGGCAACAGCAGCGATCAGGTTCGCATCGGCAGCTTCCTGCTCTTGGGCAAATGCCGCAGCGGCGGGACGAGCCCGCTCTTCCTCCGCGACCAAGGGCGCTACGCGCGGCTTCGCTTTTGCAACCGGCGCACTGATCGGCACGGGGCGTTGAGCCTCGTCCGCATCGATGCCGGTGGCGACGATGGACACGCGCATGATGCCGTTCATCGATTCATCGAATGTCGAGCCGAAGATGATGTTGGCGTCGGGATCAACCTCCTCGCGGATACGGTTGGCCGCTTCATCGACTTCGAACAGCGTCATGTCCATACCGCCGGTGATGTTGATCAACACGCCTCTTGCCCCGCGCATCGAAACATCGTCCAACAGCGGATTGGAGATCGCCGCTTCCGACGCGGCAATAGCACGGCCGTCGCCTTCGGACTCACCCGTCCCCATCATGGCCTTGCCCATCTCGGACATGACTGTGCGGATATCTGCAAAGTCGAGGTTGATGAGACCCGGCATGATCATCAGGTCGGTCACGCCGCGCACGCCTGAGTGCAGCACGTCGTCGGCCATCTTGAAAGCATCGGCGAACGTCGTGCGTTCATCGCAAACCCGGAACAGGTTTTGGTTGGGAATGATGATGAGGGTGTCGACGAACTGCTGTAGTTCCTCGAGCCCACTCTCGGCCATGCGCATACGGTGAATGCCCTCGAATTGGAAAGGCTTGGTCACCACACCGACAGTTAAAATGCCATTTTCGCGAGCGGCTCTGGCAATAACCGGCGCGGCGCCGGTTCCTGTGCCGCCGCCCATGCCGGCAGTGATGAACACCATGTTCGAGCCCTCGAGGTTCTCAAGAATCTCGTCCATGGCTTCCTCGGCAGCCGCACGACCGACGTCCGGCCGGGAGCCAGCGCCAAGCCCTGAGGTGATATGCCGCCCAAGCTGAATGCGGCGCTCGCAGATTGACTGCTCCAAGGCCTGAGCGTCCGTGTTCGCAATCACGAACTCCACGCCCTCCAGCTTGCTGGATATCATGTTGTTAACGGCATTGCCGCCGGCGCCACCAACACCCACCACGGTGATGCGCGGCTTCAGATGATCCTGTTCATCTTTCGGTACGCTGAGGTTCAAAGACATTTTCTCCTCCAATCCCCCGTCAAGTGGGGCCTCCTCGTTGAAGCCGGGTCCTCCGGCTGCCGTTCGTCCCGTGGCGCTTTGATCGGGACCTCAATGATCGCCATTTCGCGCTCGCACCCTCAAAAATGTTCGCGCAACCAGCCGCCGACACGCCCCAAGAAGGGCAAGTCGGCTTGTTGTGTCATTCCGCCGTCCTGTACTGCTGCCGCCTGCGCCTGCACGCGGGGCATCACCTCCAGAATGCGCTCCGCCTCGATGGCGTAGAGCACAAGCCCGGCAGTGACTGCATGGGCCGGACCCGCCGTTGCCTCCGCCAAACCAACGATTCCGCTGGGGCGGCCGATGCGAATCTTCCTATCGAGGATCAGGGCGGCCATATCGTTGACCCCCGGCAGTTGGCAGGCCCCGCCGGTTAACACCACGCGGCGCCCGCCTAAGCGGTACATGCCGCTTTGCTCCAGGCGCGAGCGCACCAGTTCGAAGGTTTCTTCCAGACGCGGTTGTATGATTCCGTTCAGGAGCGAGCGAGGCACCTGATGCACCGATCCCTCGTCGTACTCGCCAACCTGGGGCACGTCGATCAGTTCGCGATCATCGGCACTGGCGGCGATCGCGTGGCCATAGAGTGTCTTGATTCTCTCGGCATGCGCCACCGGAGTCGAAAGCCCGCGCGCAATGTCGGTCGTGACGTGCAGGCCGCCGACCGGCAGCACATCGGTATGGATGACCTTGCCCTCGAAGAACACGGCGATGGAGGTTGTCCCGCCGCCCATGTCGATGAGCGTAACGCCAAGATCCCGCTCGTCCTCAACCAGAACGGAAAGGCCGGACGCATAGGGCGCGACCACAAAGCCACCGACTTCCAGATGGCAGCGCTCCACGCAGTTCACGAGGTTTCGTACCGGGCCGCTCCCGGCGGTCACCAAATGAAGATCTACCCCCAGTCGCTCACCCACCATGCCGCGCGGATCGCGGATACCGCGGCTTCCGTCGACCGAATAAGCCAGAGGGATTGAATGAACCAATTCGCGCCCTTCGCCAATGTGCCCGTTCAGATAGCTGGGTTCATGTCCCAGGCTCAGGGCGCGGCGCAGATCCCGATCTCCCACATGTGACCCATCCAGGGCCACTTCGACGGCGATCTGTCGCGACAGCGGCTTGCCGCTGGAAAGCCCCAGCACGACGCGCTCGATAGTGTCGCCCGCCATCTGTTCGGCGGCATGGACGGCATTGCGGATAGCAACCTCCGCGGCCTCCATGTCGACAATCGCGCCATTCTTGATGCCACGACTGGCCTGCTGGCCAATCCCCAGCACGCGGGGAGCGGCGCTCTGGCCGCCGCTGCCGGTCTGCGCGATGAAACAACAAACCTTGCTCGAACCGACATCGAGTGCTGCGATAAGTCCGTTCCGGTTGCTGCCTGGGCCCTTCTTCATTGCTTGCTTCTTTCTCTTGGTATGATCTCGGTCATGTCGCTTGACCGGGTTTGCTGTCTTGCTCGCCTTCGATGCCACCCGGAATGCCGTGCAAGATCATCCGGTCAGGCAATCTGAGGTCGATGATGCGGACGTCGCGCTCCAACAACCCATGTTCACGCGCCAAACGCGCGAGTTGGCTGTAAGCCGCCTTCTCGCCGCTTTCGGGAAGCTGCACGTCGATATCGCCCAGTAAGCGGAGGTTCCACCGCCGTCCGCCGACACGCACCGCGGCGGTGACGAGACGCCCCAGGTCCGGCTCGCTGTCGAGCAGGCGCACGAGTTGACCCGCGTGACCCGGCGCATCCGGGCCGACGATCAGAGGTAAGGCAGCGAACTGTCGGAGATCCCGCACAGGAACGGCTTCGCCGTTGCGGTCGATCAGCGTGACTTTGCCGCGGTTCTGCCACAACGCGAGCGGCTCGCGCTCACGAAGCTCAATGACCAGGCTGCCGGGCAAGCGGCGACCGACTGAGGCCTCCGCAACCCAGGGCAAGGCCGCCAGCCTGTCGCGGAGGTCTGCCAGATCGTAGGCCAGGATCGGTTGTCCCTGCCGCACATCGAGAGCGGCCAGCAGTTCTGCTTGCGAAGTCCGGTTCCGGCCTACGACCAGCAAGTCCTGCAGAGCCATCCCCGCCTCAGCCGTCTGCTCCATCACCTCGACACGAAGCTCGTCCCAACCGCGCTGAGGCACCCCGGATTCCCAAAGCAGCACGCCGCCCAGCAGCAACGAAGCAGTACCGAGCCCGGCTCCGCCGCGCCGCAGAACCTTGCGTGTCAAAAGGGACCGCCAACCAGCCGTGCGCCGCTGCGTTCCTGTTTTGGCAGAGGCGCGTTTCTTGCTACGGGCCGGGGGGTTCATGCTCGACATAGTGCCTCCTCCACGATCCACTCGACCAATTCGCCAAAAGGAATCCCCACGTGAGCCGCCTGCTCCGGCACCAAACTCAACGGGGTCATGCCTGGCTGGGTATTGACTTCGAGAATGATGAGTCCGTCCTCGCCAAGATCTTCGTCGAAACGGAAATCAGCGCGGCTGACGCCACGGCAACCCAATGCGCGATGCGCCGCCAGCGCCATCTCCATGACCTTTTCCGTCAATCCGTTCTCGAGAGGCGCCGGCAAAAGATGGTCGGCTTTTCCATCGGTGTACTTGGCGGTGTAGTCATAGAAACCCTGACGGGGCCGAATTTCAGTCACCGACAAGGGACGCTCCCCCATCACGGCAACGGTCAACTCCCGACCCGGAACAAAGCGCTCCACCATCACTTTGTCGCCATAAGGCCAACGCTCTTCATCAAGAACCAGGCTGTTGGCGCCGGGCATGATGATCTCCACACCCACGCTCGACCCTTCTGCGACCGGCTTGACCACATAGGGACGCGGCATGACATCGCCCGCCAGAACCTCCGCGCGGCTGGCGATGATGCTTTCGGCGACCGGCAATCCCGCTGCGACGAAAGACTTCTTCGCGACGCCCTTATCCATCGCCAACGCCGAGGCAAGGACACCGGAATGGGTATAGGGAATGTCGAGCAGTTCAAGCAGCCCCTGCACGCAGCCATCCTCACCCCAATGGCCGTGCAGCGCATTGAAGACGACATCGGGCTTTGGCTGGAGAGCCGACACCATTTCCGCCACGCCATCACGCGGATCGATTTCCAGAACATCATGGCCGCGTTCACGCAGTGCCTTGGCACAGGCCTTACCGCTGACAAGGGAAACCTCACGCTCTGCGGAGCGGCCTCCCAACAGGACGGCGACGCGATGCACGTTCATCGCGCACCTCCTTTCGCCGCCACGCCGATCCGGCGAATTTCCCATTCCAGATCGACGCCGCTTGATTCCTTTACCCGCCGTCTCACCTCTTCGCCGAGGCCTTCCAACTCGGCCGCCGTCGCGCCGCCGGTGTTGATCAGGAAGTTGCAGTGCATCTCCGACACCTGGGCAGCGCCCATGCGAAGTCCGCGACAACCCGCGGCATCGATAAGCTGCCATGCCTTGTGCCCGACCGGATTCTTGAAGGTGGAGCCACCGGTCCTGGTTTTGACCGGCTGACTCTCTTCGCGTTGGGCCTGGATAGTCGCCATCATGCCGCCGATAACCTGGGGATCTCCCGGGCGTCCCTGCAACCAAGCGCGGGTAAAAATCCAATCCGCAGGCGCATCGCTGTGACGGTAGGACATGCCCAGGTCGCAAGGCGTTACCCGGTGAATCCTGCCGCGACGATCAATCGCCTCGGCTTCAATCAGGACATCCTTGGTCTCGCTGTTGTAGGCCCCGGCATTCATGCGCAGCGCCCCACCCAAAGTTCCGGGCACACCGCAGAAAAATTCCAGTCCCGCAATCGATGCGGCGTGGGCGGCCTTGGCCACCGTCAGATCGAGCGCGGCAGCCCCCGCCTCCAGGACGTAATCATCCAAGGCCCGCATCTTGGCGAAAGCGGCGCCCAGGCGAATCAGAACACCGGGCACACCGCCGTCACGAACCAAAAGGTTGGACCCAACGCCCATTACCGTCACCGGCACATCGATCGGCAGCCCCTTCAAGAACATCGCCAGATCTTCCATGTCGGCGGGCTTGAACATCACTTCGGCACAGCCTCCGACACGGAACCACGTAATGCGGTCCAAAGGGGCGTCCGCGGTGACACGGCCGCGCACTTCAGGCAAGCGCTCGATCAAGGGTGGCTGCGGACTGCGGAGAGCGGCGTTCATCGGACCGCCTCCCGGCTTTGAAAAGCCTCCAGTTGTTGCGGCAAGCTCTGGGCCCAGGCAGTAATGTTGCCGGCACCCAGGCAAACCACCAGGTCGCCGGGACGGGCAATGGCTTTGATCGTCTCCGGCAATGCCTCGGGACCTGAAAGCGCCGTTACGTGCCGGTGCCCGCGGTCATGCAGTCCTTCGACGAGCGCATCCTTACTCGCCCCTTCGATGGGTTCTTCGCCAGCGGCATAGACGTCGGCCACGACGACATGATCCGCATCGTTAAAGCAGGTGCAGAAATCAGCGAAGAGGTTGGCAAGGCGGCTGTAGCGATGCGGCTGCACCACCGCGATGACGCGCCCCTTGGTAGCGGCGCGCGCGGCTTGGAGAACCGCGGCGATCTCAACCGGATGATGCCCGTAGTCGTCGATCACCGTGATGCCACCGGACTCGCCGGTTTTGGTGAAGCGCCGTTTTACGCCGCTAAAGACAGCAAGGCTCTTGCGCACCACCTCGGAATCAATGCCCATCTCCAAGGCCACGGCGATCGCAGCCAAGGCGTTTGAAACATTGTGCTTCCCAAACATCGGCAGATGCAGACTGCTGATCTTGGTTTCCTGTCCGGTCACGCGGTCGCTGACGGTAACATCGAAAATCTGGCCGTTGCTGTCGCTGCGCAGATTCTCACCACGAACTTCCGCTTGCGGCGAAAATCCATAGGTAATTAGGCGGCGGTCGGTGACCTGACCGATCAAAGCCTGCACCTGTGGATGGTCGATGCAGACGACCGCGAAACCGTAGAAGGGCACGTTGGAGACAAAGCTCTCGAATGCCTCGTGCAACGACTCCACCGAGCCGTAGTAGTCCAGGTGTTCCGGATCGATATTGGTGACCACGGCGATGGTGGCAGGCAGCTTCACGAAACTGCCGTCGCTCTCATCGGCCTCGGCAACCAGCCATTCGCCCTGTCCCAAGCGCGCGTTGGTGCCATAGGCGTTGATGATGCCCCCGTTAATGACGGTCGGATCGAACTCGGCGCCGTCCAACAATCCTGCGACCAGCGAGGTCGTCGTCGTCTTGCCGTGAGTTCCGCCAACCGCAATCGACCACTTCAGCCGCATCAATTCACCAAGCATCTCGGCCCGGCGCACAACAGGTACGAAGCGCGCGCGCGCCGCTTTGAGCTCTGGGTTGTCAGCCTTGATCGCGGAAGAAACAACCAGAACCTGGATGTCTTCGACGTTCTCGGCACGATGGCCGATGACCACCTCAATGCCCAGCTTGCGAAGGCGGGCGACGTTTGCGTTCTCGGCGATATCGGATCCCCGAACCTGATAGCCAAGATTATGGAGGATCTCGGCTATTCCACTCATGCCGATTCCGCCGATCCCGACGAAGTGCACCGTTCCGATATCGAGAGGCATGGCCCTCATGCGGCGTCCTCCTCTCGAATCTGTGGAGCGGAATCGTTCTGATCCGGCAACAGGCCGGTCGCGCTAAACACCACTGCAGCGAGACGCTCGGCCGCTCGTTCCTGACCGAAGGACCTCGCCGCCGACGCGGCGTTAGTCAATGTTTCGGGCGCCGACAGCAGGGTTTCCAGGCGCTCCGCCAAATGCGGGCCGGAGAGATTGGATTGCGCTAGCAACCAAGCGCCCCCCGCCATCGATAGGCTGCGTGCATTTGCCGCTTGGTGATCGTCGGCGGCAAAAGGATAGGGCACCAGGATTGCCGGTCGACCGGCAATCGACAACTCAGCGATGGTCGACGCGCCGGCCCGCGCGATTACCAGGTGTGCCTTGGCCAACTGCTCGGGCATATCGTCAAAGAAGGAGCGCAGATCAGCGGTCACCCCGCAGGCGGCATAGCGTGCCGCAATCTCTTCAAGACCATTGCCGCGAACCTGCTGGGCGATGTGAAGCCGATGCCGTTGGGATTCCGGCAGGCGTTCGATCGCGTCCGGGACGGCCTCGTTCAAGATGGTCGCTCCCTGGCTGCCGCCGATGACCAGCAGATGCAACGGCCCATCCGCGCCTGGTGCGCGATAGGGCGCCGCACGCAGCGCGGCAATCGCGGGACGCACGGGATTGCCGGTCAACACGGTTTTGCCGCTTTCGCGCTCGTCGAAGCCCTTAACTTGTTCGAAGCAGGTTGCTATGGCGCGTGCTTTTGCCGCCAGGAAGCGATTGGCGCGCCCGGCCACCGCATTCTGTTCATGGAGGACAATCGGGCAGCGTAGATATCCGCCCACCAGCACAGGAGGTACAGATGCATAGCCGCCGAAGCCCACGACCGCATCGGGCCGGCGCCTTACTAGATAAAGAAAGGCCTGAAGCGTGCCAATTGCCAGATTGAAGGCACCCTTTGCCTTGGCCAGGAAGTCGCCCCCTGCAAGCGCGCCGGAACGCAGATGGCGCGTCTCCACGGTATCCTCGAACCCGGCACCGAAACCGCCGCCGCGCTGATCGGTCAACAGGGCGACCCGCCAGCCGTGTCCCAGTAGTTGCTCGGCCAGCGCGCGGGCCGGGAACATGTGGCCGCCCGTGCCGCCAGCCGCGAGAACCGCGAGTTTTTGGCGTTGGGCGCTCATAGGTTCTCCTCCAAAGAGGAGCGTCGGCGTGTCAGCGCCAACAGCATGCCCATGCCAAAAGCCAGTGCGAGGAGCGATGACCCCCCATAAGAGATAAAGGGCAGGGTCATGCCCTTCGTGGGCATGAGGTGCAAAGTCGACCCCATATTGATCAGTGCCTGAAGCCCGAACTGGAAGACCAAACCGGCTGCTGCCAGCATCACGAAAAGGCTGTTTTCACTCCAGATGCGCGACATACCGCGAAGCACGACCACAGCGAACAGCGCCACAATGAACAGGCAAACCAATGCCCCGAATTCCTCGCCAGCAACGGCAAAGATGAAGTCGGAATGAGAATCCGGGAGCGAATTCTTGATTGTTCCCTCGCCCGGCCCGCGCCCCAGCAATCCACCGTTCATGAAGGCTTCGAGGGACCGGTTAATCTGAAAGCGATCACCCGCCTGCGGATCAAAGAATGCATCGATGCGCGCGGTCACGTGCGGCAGCATGAAGTAGGCGCCGATCAGACCGACTATCCCCAGAACAATGAGGCCGGCCACCAGGATCAAGGGCAATCCGGCCAGGAAGAACTGCCCGGCCCAAACTGCGGTCACCACGACGGTCTGGCCGAGATCCGGCTGCGCCAGTAGCAAAGCCACGACCACGGTGTAGAGAAAGGCCGATATCCAAGTGCCCGGGATCGAGTTTTCCTCATCCTTGGCTGCCGCGAACATCCAAGCTGCTGTAACCGCGAAGGTCGGCTTAATGAACTCGGAAGGCTGCAAGGAGAAGCCTGCGATTGAAATCCAACGCACCGCGCCCTTGATCTCGGTCCCAACGAGCAAGGTGACAACAAGCACGGCAATGGTCCCCAGGAACCCAAGGACGGCAACGCGCCGCACCCACTTCACGCTGAGGAGCGAGGTTCCTACCAGGATGGCTGCCGCCAGCGGCACCAGTACGAGTTGGCGCTTGGCTAGATGGAATCCATCCAGCCCGATGCGACCGCCAGCAGCGGGAGATGCGGCCAGCGTCAGCACCACGCCGAAGATCATCAGCACGCCCAGCGCGAGCAAAGTCCAACGGTCGACGGTCCACCACCAACGACCCAGGATGCTCGTATCGGTGCGGGCGAAGCTGCTCATTGACCACCTCCCGCCTGGCCTGCGCCGACAGTTGAGGCTGCTTTCTCCAACTCCCTGACCGCATCAATAAAAGCCTTGCCGCGGGCTTCGAAGTTCGCGAACTGGTCAAACGACGCGCAGGCAGGCGACAGCAGCACCACGGGAGCCGACCGCCGCTCCGCCGCCGCCAGGGCTTGCGCCTTGACGACGGCGGAGGCGAGGTCGCCGCAGGAATGCGTCGCCACCTTGCCTTCCAACTCCTTGGCGAAGGTTTCGGCGGATTCGCCGATTAGGAAGGCATGGGCAATCTTCGGGTAGTAGGCTTCGAGACCGGCAAGGCCGCCCTCTTTGGCCCGTCCCCCCAGGATCCAATAGATATCGTCGTAACAGGCCAGCGCCTTTGCGGCTGCGTCGGCGTTCGTCGCCTTGGAATCGTTGATGTAGCGGATGCCGTCGATCTCACTCACCAGTTGCTGACGATGCGCCAGACCCGGGAAAGAGCGGATACAGGCAATCGCAACCGGTGCAGGCACGCCGTGCGCCTTGCAAGCCGCGTAGGCGGCGGCGGCATTCTGCCAGTTATGCCGGCCGGGCAGATTCGGCACCTCATCGAGATTGAGAACCGGGAAGCCCTCGCCATCCATGTCGTCGTAGAGCACACGGTCCAGCACATAGACCCCACCCGGAACGGCTTCGCCCGACGCTGAAATCGGGACAACCCGCTGATCGTCCGCCTTTACGAGCGCTTTGTGGATTGCACGGCAATAATCGTCGTCGATCCCAATAACGGCGGTGCGCGGCTTGGTCTGACGACGGAAGATCTGCTTCTTTGCCGCGATGTAGCCCTCCAAACCGCCGTGGCGATCCAGATGATCGGGCGAAATGTTGAGCAGAACCGCAGTATCGAAGGTGATCGAGAAAATGCGCTCAAGCTGGTAGCTCGATAGCTCCAGGACATAGGTTCCGTCCTGATAAAGAGCGTCCAGTTGCAAAGCAGGTGTGCCGAGATTACCGCCCGTTTCAACCGCCGCACCACTCAGGCTCATTATATGGCCGATCAACGCCGTGGTGGTCGATTTACCATTGGTTCCGGTGACACCAAGGTAGCGCGCCTCGCGCTGTGCCCGCACCAGCAACTCGATATCGCAGACGATCTCGACATTGGCCGCACGCGCGGCTGCGGCAACGGGATGGGGCTCTGGGTACCGATCGGGGATGCCCGGCGAGAGCACCAGCGTCGGCACCTCGTCCCAGTTCATCTTATAGAGGTCGACCAGCGGAATATCGGCGGCGCGAGCCGCGGCGCGGGTATCCTCGTTGTCATCCCAGGCCCGCACTTCGGCTCCGGAAGCGATGAGCGAGCGGGCAGTCGCGATGCCGGACTTACCCAGACCCATCACCGCCACCGGGAACCCACTCATGTAGAAGAGGTCGATCATCTGGCCGTCACCTAATCTTCAAGGTTGAAAGGCCGATCAGGGCCAGGATGGACGCGATGATCCAGAAGCGGATAACGATGGTCGGCTCCGCCCACCCCTTCTTCTCGAAGTGATGGTGCAGCGGCGCCATACGGAATACGCGCTTGCCGGTCATCTTGAAGGATGCGACCTGCACGATCACCGATACCGTTTCCAAAACGAAGAGCCCGCCGACGATGGCAAGGACCAGTTCGTGCCGCGTAATCACCGCTATGGTGCCCAGCGCCGCGCCGCAGGATAGCGAGCCGGTATCGCCCATGAAGACCATGGCCGGCGGCGCGTTGAACCAGAGGAACCCGAGACTGGCGCCAACCAGCGCGGCGCAGAAAACCGCCAGTTCACCCGACCCCGGCACACCGTGCAACCCCAGATAGTTCGCAAAGACTGCATTGCCGACGAGGTAGGCGATCAGGGCGAAGACGCCGGTGGCGATCATCACGGGAACGATAGCCAACCCGTCCAGCCCGTCCGTCAGGTTCACCGCATTGGCCGAACCCACCATGACAACGGCGGCGACCGCCAGGAACAGCCAACTCAGATTGAGCAGCGCATCCTTGAAGAACGGCAAGGCGAAACGGAACTGCAGATGCTCGGGACTGATGACCGTGATCCAGTAAGCAGCGGCCACGGCGATACCGATTTCCAGAACCAACCGGAGCTTTCCGGGCAAACCTTTGTGAGACCGGCTGGTCAGTTTCTTGTAATCGTCGACGAAGCCGATCGCACCGTAGCCGCCTGTCACCAGCAGCACGATCCAAACGTACTGGTTCGAGAGGTCAGCCCACAACAAGGTGGAGATGGCGACCGCGAGCAAGATGAGAACACCGCCCATGGTCGGCGTCCCCTTTTTGGTCAGCAGGTGCGTCTCCGGCCCGTCCTCACGAATCGGCTGGCCTTCCTTCTGCTTGGCCTTCAGCCAGTTGATTACCCATGGCCCAAGCACGAAGGACAGGATCAGCGCAGTGATAACGGCGCCGCCGCCACGGAATGTCAGATAGCGGAAGAGGTTGAAGAAGATGAAGTCCTCAGCCAGCGGGGTCAGGAGATTGTAAAGCATGATGTCTCCTCCTAACGTCCGTTGGCCGCGCGAAGCGGCTGGTTATCGGAGTGTTTCCGGTCGAGGGTCCTTAAACCCTCGACGATGACCGCCATGCGGCTGCCGAGAGAGCCCTTGACCATCACTACGTCGCCGGGCTTGACCGCGGCCTGAACGATGGGGAGCAGGGCTACTGAATCACGCGCATGGGCGCCGCGACGGTCAGCGGGCAGCGCCTCGAACAACGCCGTCATGTCCGCACCGCAGGCAAAGAGCAGATCGACATCTGCTTCCAAAAGCGGCTTGGCCAGGCCGGCATGCAGGCTGCGGCTTTCCGACCCCAACTCCAGCATGTCACCCAGGATCGCGATCCGGCGGCTTCCCTCACGCGGCTTGGAGCGCCCCAGGACCGAGAGCGCCGCGCGCATGGATTCCGGATTGGCGTTGTAGCTGTCGTCGATCAACTCGAATGCGCCTTCGGGCATGGAGACCAACTCGCTGGAGCCGCGGCCCTTCAGAATCTTCAGGCGCGTGAATTGTGCGGCTGCCGTCGTCAGGTCCAGACCCAACGCCCGCACCACCGCCAAGACCGCAAGCGAGTTCATGACCCAATGTTCACCGGGCACCGCCAGGCTATAGTCAAAGGGCTTGCCGCCGATCAACGCGGAAACTGCGCTGCAACGGGCATAAAGCTCTGCGTTTACAAGACGAAGCTGGGCTTCGGCCGACTTGCCGAAGGTCTGAAACCGGGTCACGCCGCACGCTTCGGCGCGGGCCCGCAATAGACCGTAGTACTCGCTGGAGGCATTCAGAATAGCGGCGCCTCCAGGCTGCACGCCCTCAAAGATTTCGGCCTTGGCCTCGGCGATTGCGGCGCCTGTCTTGAAGAAAGCGAGATGAGCGCGGGCGATGGTCGTGATAACCGCCACTTCCGGCTGCACCAGAGCCACCAGATCGCGAATCTCGCCCGGATGGTTCATGCCCAATTCGAACACACCGAATTCAGCGTCACGCGGCATGCGTGCGAGCGACAACGGGACGCCCCAGTGATTATTGAAGCTGGATACGCTGGCGCTCACCTTGCCGAATGGCGAGAGCACCAGGCGCAAAGCCTCCTTCGTTCCAGTTTTCCCGGCGCTGCCGGTCACCGCCACGATACGGGCCGATGAACGTTTGCGCGCAGCCCGACCCAGAGCCGTCAAGGCTTTGAGAGTGTCCTCGACCAGGATCAAAGGCGCGCCTTCCGGTGCGTCTTCCGGCATCCGGTGCACCAGCGCCGCCGTCGCTCCGTTAGCTAGAGCGGCGGCCACGAAATCATGCGCATCGTGATTGGGCCCCTGGAGTGCGACGAAGAGGTCTCCCGGTTGCAGGTTACGGCTGTCGATCGCAACACCGCCTGCGGTCCAATCCGCCCCTTTGGCCAATCCGCCTACAGCGTCCAGCACCTCGTCGCGTGTCCATAGCGGGGTCTGGGTCATACCTGCCCTCCCCGCGCAAGACGCCGCGCTATTTCGCTATCGTCGAACGGCAACACCTTGTCGCCGACGATCTGCCCGGTTTCATGTCCCTTGCCGGCGATCAGAACCAGATCGCCCGGATCGGCTTCAGCCAAGGCCGCCGCGATGGCGCCGCCGCGGTCGCTGACTTCCCGCGCTCCTGGCGCTGCAGCCAGAATCTCGGCGCGGATGGCAACGGGGTCCTCACTGCGTGGATTGTCGTCGGTCACCAGCACGACATCGGCCAAGCGCGTCGCAATCTCTCCCATCAGGGGACGCTTGCCACGGTCGCGGTCACCACCTGCGCCGAATACCACGATCAGACGACCTTCCGCATGGGGGCGCAAGGCTGTGAGCGCGGCTTCCAGCGCGCCGGGCTTGTGGGCATAGTCGACGAAGACCTGCGCGCCACTAACGGTCTGGGCGACCCGCTGCAGCCGTCCGGGAACGCCAACTAGTTTCGGCAAGGCCTCAAGGGCGACCGAGGGTTCCAGCCCTGTCGCCAATGCCAAGCCGAGTGCGGCAAGGACATTGTGCCCCTGGAAAGTCCCTATCAGATCAAGCTTGCCCTGCCAGTCCTGGCCCTTCATCCGCAGCGAAAGCGCGATTCCGTCGGGCAAAGCGCGGGCTTCGACGATGCGCAGGTCATCCCCGGCCAAGCCATAAGACAGAACCTCTATGCCCCGCTTTTCACAAAGCGCCGCAAGCCTGTCGAACTCCGGCGCATCGGCATTAAGAACGGCTGTTGCGCCCGTCGGCAACAGATCCCCAAACAGGCGTGCCTTGGCGTTGAGGTAGCTTTCCATGTCCGGGTGGTAATCCAGGTGATCCTGGGAAAGGTTGGTGAAAGCAGCCGCGCTGAACGTGAGCCCATCCAGCCGATACTGGTCAAGACCATGACTGGAGGCCTCCAAGGCCAAGTGCTCGTATCCGGCTTCTGCGACCTCCTTCAGGCAGGCATGAAGAGCGACCGGATCGGGCGTCGTCAGGTATGGCGGAGCCTTGCTGGCGGCCGTGGCCGGGATCAACCCGAGCGTGCCAAGGCTGGCCGCCTTGCGGTCCGCCAAAGTCCAGATTTGGCGCAGGAAATCGGCAACCGATGTCTTGCCGCTGGTACCGGTAACCGCGGCAATGGTGCGGGGTTGGCGGCCATGGAAGCGAGCGGCCATCTGCGCCAGCGTGCGACGCGGCTCGTCGGACGTCACCAGCGAAACCGGCCTTCCGTAATCTTTCAGGCTGGTGCCCACCGGGGCCAGCACCGCATCGGCGCCTCGGCCCACGGCCTGATCGATGAAGTCACGTCCGTCCACACGGGCCCCCGGTAGAGCCGCAAAGAGATCGCCCGGACGGACTTCCCGGCTATCTGCCGTCAATCCTCCGATCATCATCTCTTTCTGCTCCATCGCGGTTTGCACCTTAACTTCTTCCAGCCCTGTCAATAATTCAGTGAGTTGTCTGCCCGGCATCCGCCTTCGCCTCCAGGAGCGGTCCGAGTTCCCTCGGCGCCGGCAGTTCCAGATCACGACGCGCGACCCCCAGCAGCGGCGCGATCCGCTCGACGACGTTGCCGACGACGGGTGCTGCGACCCAGCCGCCGGTGGCGTAGCCATAGGTCCGCTTGAGGCCCTTGGGCTCATCGACCATGGCGAAAACGACATAGCGCGGGTTATCCATCGGGAAGGCGCCGACGAAGGAGGCTATGCGTGCGTTGTCTGAATAGCGCCCTCCGCGCAGCTTGTCGGATGTGCCTGTCTTGCCGCCGACCCTGTAGCCCTTCGCATTGGCAAACTTGCCGGTTCCCTCGACGACCACCTGGCGCATTAGCCAACGGACTTTCTCAGAGGTCTCGGCCTTCAGAACCCGCTCGCCACCGACAGGCTTGTTGGGCGGACGGCGTAGCAAGGTCATCGGCTTCTGGATTCCGCCGTTGACCACCGTCGCCATGGCACCGGCGAGTTGCAGCGGCGATACGGAAAGACCATGCCCGTACGACACGGTCATCATGTTGATTTCGCGCCACGGCAGCGGCACCAGGGGTGACCCGACCTCGGGCAACTCAATGGAAATCGGCTCCAGCAGACCAAGCGCTCCCAGATACTGTTGCTGCATCTCGGAGCCGATCTGCTCGACCATGTGCACCGTGCCGATGTTGCTGGAATAAATCAAGATTTCCGGCACGCTCAGCGCCCGCCCCTTGGGCTTGTAGTCATTGATGGTGAAGCGCGCGATGCGGATCGGCTTGGAAACATCGAAGCTGTCAGTGATGGAGACGCGACCGCTGTCCAACGCCATGGCGGCGGTGAAGACCTTGAAGACCGACCCCATCTCGTAGGTGCCCAACGTCGCCCGGTTGAAACGCGCATCGTTGCTGGCGGTTCCGACCTCGCTGGGCTCGAAGGTCGGCAGGGAGGCCATGGCCACCACTTCACCGGTTTCGACATCCAGCACCACGCCGGCAGCGCCAATGGCGCTGAACTCATTCATGGCAATGCCCAGCTCTTCGGCCAGCACATGCTGGACCCGGAGATCGACGGAAAGCGGCAGGGGTTCGGTACGGCCGCGCAATACCTCGTCGAAGGCCTGTTCCATGCCCGCCAAACCTCGATTGTCGATGTCGGTAAAGCCGACGATCTGCGCGGTCAGGGCCCCTTGCGGATAAACCCGCTTGTTCTCTTTCTGGAAGTACAAGCCGGGCACGCCCAGCGCATTGACTTCGAACTGTTCACGCGGAGACAGGTCACGTTTCAGATAAACAAAGGCACGGTCGCTGGACAGCAAACGCTCCAACCGCGGCTCGCTGACATCCACCAGCACGGCGGAGAGTTGCGCCGCCACGCGCTTGGGATTGTCGATCTGCCGGGCGTTTGCATAAAGCGATGCGGCAGGCAATGTAGTCGCAAGAACGATGCCGTTCCGATCGACGATGTCGGCGCGCCCGGTTTCCAGGCGTTCCGCATCACTGGTTGAAGCCACATGCGGCTCTTGACCTGGCTTGAAGACCGCCAGTTCGACCAAACGGACGGAGACGATAACAAAGGCGAAAGCGAAAATGGAGGCGGCCACGATTAAACGCGTGCGGCCCACGTCGATGCTTTGCTTGCGCCGACTACCGAGCACCACATTTGGCTGCCGCCCGGTCTGCATGTCGAGACCGAGCGGCGGGCAGGGAGAAACTGTGATGCTGGCGCTCCGTCGGAACAAGCGAGGGATCATTGCGTCCCTCCGAAGCTGGCGAGGGTCGCCCCTATGGTTGGTACGTGCGTCGCCGCATAAGTCGTCGCTTGATCTTTATGAACGTGGAGGTCGGCCTGCGCTGGAGAGGAGAACGCAGGTCCGACCCCGCTTGGCGCAGTCCCATCAGGAGAAGCTTGAGAGGGCGCAGCTACGAAGATAGGTCCAGACAAAGAAGGCTTCGGTTGCGGGAGAAGCGGCCCGGCATCGGCGGCGCGAAGCACAACGCCTTCCAGCCGAAGCGGCAATTCATCCAATTGAGCGGCGGCGAAGGTCACCGGCTGGCCATCGGACCCAACTTCAAGGTAACGCTGAGCCAGTTCGGAGATACGGGCCGGACGGTTCAGGTAGCTCCACTCCGCGCGCAACACCTGGATCGTTTCCTGCTCGTGCAGGATTCGAGCGTTCGCGGCGGCAAGCTCACCTTCAAGCTCCTGTACCTTGTATTTGACCTGGAACACGACGATCGCCATGACGATCCCCACGACGCTCCAGAGGAATGCGGACCAGCGGATCATGCGCGGCCTCCCTCAATGAACGAGCCATCCCGCTTGCGCGCGGCGCGCAGCCGGGCGGAGCGGGCTCGAGGATTGATCCGGATTTCTTCGTCGCTTGGCTTGAGCGCACCCTTGAACAGCAACTCCAGGGTCGCGGCCTCACGTGATTGGACTTGTGGAAGATGACGCGAGCCCCCTTCGCCGCCACTGCGGGCGCGCAGGAAGCTTTTGACGATGCGGTCTTCCAGCGAATGGAAAGAAACCACCACCAGGCGGCCGTTCGGCGCCAGTAAGGATTCGGCTGCGGCAAGACCACGCTCCAACTCACCGAGCTCGTCATTCACATAAATGCGCAGCGCCTGGAAGGTGCGGGTCGCCGGGTCGATGGCCTGCGCGCCGCCACCGCGAATTGCGCCACGCACCACTTCGGCAAGCTGCAGCGTGCGGGTGATCGGCGCTTCCTGGCGAGCCGCCACGATGGCGCGGGCGATGCGGCGCGACTGCCGCTCCTCTCCGTAACGGTAGATGATATCGGCCAGCGCGGCCTCTTCCTGATCGTTCACCACATCGGCCGCCGTCGCCCCCTCGCCGCCCATGCGCATGTCCAGTGGGCCGTCATGGCGGAAGGAGAAGCCGCGCTCGGCTTCGTCGATCTGCATGGAGGAGACGCCGATGTCCAGCGCCACGCCCTCGACCGCCTCGACGCCGTCGGCGTGCAGCAGACGGTCCATTTCGCCAAAGCAACCGGCCAAGAGGGTCAAACGTCCGTCGAAAGCCTTTACCAAGGCAGCCCCCGCCGCCAGGGCGGTCGGATCGCGGTCGATGGCCCAGACGCGGCAATTTGCCGCCTCCAGGATACCCCGGGTATAGCCGCCGGCGCCGAAAGTGCCGTCGAGATAGCGTCCGCCGTCATGCGGAACCAACGTCTCAAGGACTTCTCGAAGCATGACCGGAGCGTGGCGGTCTTGGGTCAGGTTCGTCATCACGCCCCCCCGTCCCGACGCGGCCGGATCGGCAAGGTCAGGCCCTTGGTGCGGGCGCGCTGACGAGCCTCTGCCTTGTGTGCTGCCAGGGCATCGGGCTGCCAGATCTGGAACAGCGGACCCTTGCCCACGAAACAGCCCCGATCGGTGATGCCCGCATGGGCCATCAACTCGGCGGGCAACACGATGCGCCCTTCCTTGTCCATGCCCAACGGCTGTGAATCTGAAAAGAGCGAGGTCGCCAGATCGTCCTGATCATCCGAGAAGAGGTCGATCTCGCTGATGCTCTCACCCAGTTGTTCGATGAAGTCCATCGCGCAGCCCTCGATGGCCGCAGCGCGGTAAGACGGAAACAGAACGACCGTTTGATTGTGGGGCTCGGGAAGCTGGGCACGGAACAGCGCGGGCACGGAAATCCGACCCTTGCTATCTAACCGGTTCTCGTAGGTGCCTAGAAAGGTGGCCACCTGTTGCTCCCGTTCGTTGCCCAGTTCAACGCCTTAGCCAGGGACTGCCTGGCGATTTATTCGGGTGTTATTCCCCTGGCGCTTTTCCCCCGGCGCCCTGTTGTCCCACGAGCGGTATGGACAAACGCACTGCCGCACACTCGCTTATGGGAATAAATGGGATATCATGGGAATTCATGGGCGTCAATGAAAAGCGCAGTAAAAAGCGCAGTCTCACAAGGCTTTACTCGACCCTCGCAATGCATCGAATAAGCCTAAAATCGTCATTAATTGCTGCAGCAAGCAATCAAGCAGTGGAATGTGGCGAGTTTTTGTTCCGGTTGTGTTCCCACAACGACAAAACCACGGGAAAACAAGGCGCTGTCACGCAGCGTGAATCTAAGTTCTTCTTTTGTTCTATTTAAAAGAAGACGCTTAGTCGGACTGCTGGGCAGATTGCGCGGCATCTTGAAACCGCGCCGTCAGTCGTTCGGCCAGCGCCCGTACACGCCTTGGCTGCGCTCTGCCGGGCGGAAACAACATCTGCAAGGGCGTTAGCGGCGAAGGATAGTCGGCAAGCACTTCGATCAGCCGCCCGGCCTCGATATCCGAGCCAACATCCAGTTCCGACTTCAGGGCGATCCCATGCCCTTCGAGACACCAACGGCGCACTTGCGCCCCATCGTTGGACACCCTGTCGCCGCGCACGGTAACAATCTGCTGCACCGTCCCTGGGCCAAAGCGCCAAACATTATCCAGGTTCATCCCAAACCGCATGTTCAGGCAATTGTGGTTTTTGAGATCGACCGGCTTGTTCGGCGTACCGTGCTTTTCCAGATAGATCGGCGCCGCGCAGACGATGCGCCGATGTCGGCCCAGGCTTCTGACGCGCAATGTACTGTCGGTCACCGTGCCAAACCGCAAGGCGATGTCAAAACCTTCACCCACGATATCCACATAGCCGTCCGATAGAAAAAGCTCGACGGAGATAGCTGGGTGTTCCGCCAGGAAGGCGTTGATCTCCGCTGAAACGACGGCCTGCCCAAGATCGCTGGGAGCGCTGATGCGAATAGGGCCGGATAGCGTCTGCGCGCCGAAACGGATGCGGGTTTCCAGGTCCTCGATCTCACCCAGCACCTGCTTGGCGCCCTCCACCAGAGTTCGCCCCTCCTCCGTCAGGCTGATCGCCCGCGTCGTGCGATTCAACAAGACAACGCCGAAATGCGCCTCCAGAGCGGCCAACCGTTCCGATACGGTCGTCGAGGACAGGCCCGCCTCGCGACCGGCCGCCGTCAGGCTGCCACGCTCAACGATTTGCAGAAAAAGAGCGATGTTGTTCAAAAGCATTATACGGATTTTCCGGATTATCTTTTCGTATTCTGCCTGTTTTTCCGGTTTTGGCAAGCAGCTATATATCTCTGATCATTTGCCGGGGATTCTCGAATATGACCAAGTTGACCATTGTCGCAAACATTCATGCCACCCCCGACCAGATCGACTTGGTCAAAGCCGAGCTTGTGAAGTTGGTGCCAACCACGCGCGCGGAAGCGGGGTGCATTCAGTATGACCTGCACCGCGACGACGATGACCCAGCGCACTTCATGTTCTACGAAACCTGGGAAACCCGCGCGCTGTGGCAAACTCATATGAATGCCCCGCACCTCACCGCCTTTATGGAAGCCACGAACGGCGCCGTCGCGGAATTCACGCTCAATGAGATGACCGTCATCGCCTGACCGCCCCAGGTTGGTTGCCAACCAAGCCCACGCGTTTTGCCGCCGCGATCGCCGGTTCTCATTTTGAAACAAGGAACGGATCATGCAAAAAACCATTCTCATTACCGGGTCGACTGACGGCATCGGGTTGGAAGCTGCCAAGATGATGGCGACGGACGGCCATAACCTGCTGCTGCATGGTCGCAATGCGAAAAAGCTGGACGACGCAGGCCGAATGCTGGCGGCGCTAGCCGGCGGTGGGCGTATTGAAACCTACTTGGCCGACCTGTCGCGCATTGCCGACGTCGAGGCGCTTGCGACCGCGGTTGCCGCAAAGCATGAGACGCTAGACGTGCTGATCAACAACGCCGGCGTCTACAAGTCGGCGAGCCCCATAACACCCGACGGGCGCGACGTGCGTTTCGCAGTCAACATCATTGCACCCTATCTGCTGACACAGCGGCTGTTACCTCTGCTGGACGCTTCGGGGCGGATAATCAATCTATCCTCCGCCGCACAATCCCCAGTCGATCCCAAGGCTCTTGCCGGACAGGTCCGCCTGTCCGACGGCGCCGCCTATGCGCAAAGCAAACTGGCGGTCACCATGTGGTCTTTCCATTTGGCCTCGGTGCTCAAAGAAGGTGGCCCGGCAGTCATCGCTGTCAATCCCGGATCCCTGCTCGGCAGCAAGATGGTGAAAGAAGCTTTCGGCATAGCCGGCGGCGATATTCGCATAGGTGCGGACATTCTCAAACGCGCTGCCTTGGATGCGTCTTTCGCCAAGGCCTCCGGGCAATATTTCGACAACGATAAAGGCCAGTTTTCAGCCCCTCACCCCGACGCGCTCGATCCCGGCAAAACCGAAGAGATCATCGGCGTGATCGAGCGCCTCCTGGCGAAAACACCAACCCACGACTAACCGCTTCCCGGATACAGGAGAACATCCAATGAAGGCCGTCGCTCTGACACACTATCTGCCCGTCGAGGACCCGAATGCGTTTCTCGACATAAATTTGCCCAAGCCGACGCCGTCGGGCCGGGATATCTTGGTGGCCGTAAAGGCCGTCTCAATCAACCCGGTCGACACCAAGCTCCGCGCACCGAAGGACAAGGTTGAAGATACGCCCCGCATACTCGGTTGGGATGCCAGCGGTATCGTCGAGGCTGTTGGTCCTGACGCTACGCTCTTCAAGGTGGGCGACGCGGTCTACTACGCGGGCGATGTCACCCGATCCGGAACCAATGCCGAGTACCAGCTCGTCGACGAGCGTATCGTCGGCTCAAAGCCGCAGTCCCTTAGCTTCGCCGAGGCAGCGGCGCTTCCGCTGACGACGATCACCGCCTACGAGGCCTTCTTCGACCGTCTCGGCATTGATCGCGATGGCGCCGACAAGGGTCAAACCGTCCTTATCATCGGTGCCGGCGGTGGCGTCGGTTCGATTGGCATTCAGCTCGCCAAGGCTGCCGGGCTTGTGGTGATCGCCACTGCCTCGCGTCCGGAAACTTCAAGCTGGGTAAAAGAGCTTGGTGCAGATCACGTGGTAAACCACCGTGAACCCATGGTAGAGCAGGTTCGCGCTCTGGGATTCCAGCATGTCGATCACATCGCGATTTTCAATGACATGCGCCACTGGGAAACGGCGGTCGAGCTTATCCGGCCGCAGGGTGGGATCGTGACCATCGACGATACCGATCTGCCGATGCCGATGGAAGGCATGAAGTTGAAGGCGGCCAGCCTTCATTGGGAGTTCATGTTCACCCGCTCTATGTTTGAAACGCCGGATATGATCGAGCAGCACAATCTGTTGAACTATGTTGCTGCGGAAATTGACGCAGGACGTATTCGCACGACCCTCGACAAGGTGCTGACGCCGATCAACGCCCAAAACATTCGGGCCGCTCATGCCCTTATTGAAACCGGGCAAGCGAAGGGCAAGGTGGTCGTCGAATCCTTCTGACCGGAGTTTGGGCCATCGGTCCGCGAACACTGCGAGACGCTATCGCCCGATCTTCAAATCGGAGGTCGGGCGGTCGGCGATACCCCCAGTTGAAGTGCTTTCAGTCCAGCGGCAGTTTCATGCCGATATGACTGGCCTTGAAACCGAGGCGTTCATAAAAGCGGTGGGCGTCCGGGCGCGTCTGATCGGTGGTGAGCTGTACGAGGCCACACCCTAAAGAGCGCGCGCGCTCAATGGCGAAGGCCATCAAACGTTGACCGACCTGCTGGCCACGTTGGGAAGAGGCGACGCGCACGCCTTCGATCTGTGCGCGGGACATGCCGCGTCTGCTGACACCGTGAATGACCGTAAACTGCAAACAGCCGACAACCGCACCGTCGATCTCGGCCACCAAAAGCTCATTGCCGCCTTGCATGGACATCGCGGCGAAGGCTTTTCCATAGGCTGGATCTAGCACTTTGCCGTTTGGTCCCGGCGGGACTTCACGACCGGCGCCCAGACTATCAGCGGCCAGGAGCGCGACAACGCTGGGCAGGTCGGCTTCGCGGGCCGGACGGATCATCAGGGGCGTCGTCTCGCTGTTTGGTTCTTGGGACATGTGCGTCACCCTTCCCGCCCCGTGGGACTTGTAGAAAAAATAAAGAGCCAGATGGCCTGTAAGCCGGGTTCTGTCCGAAAGGCCGAAGCCTCCCGAGATGGCCATTCATCTGGGACGCCCGTTACCGGACGCCTCGCGCGACCGACCCGGACGGCGGCGCGAAAACCCGCCTGAACTCTCAAGGAGCCCTGCCGTCCCTACTTGGTCTTGCTCCCGGTGGGGTTTGCCCTGCCGCTTCCGTTGCCGGTCGCGCGGTGCGCTCTTACCGCACCCTTTCACCCTTACCTCCGGCGTCCCTTGCGGAACGTTCCGGGTGGCGGTTTGCTTTCTGTGGCACTTTCCCTAGGGTCGCCCCCGCCGGGCGTTACCCGGCACCGTGTTTCCGTGGAGCCCGGACTTTCCTCCCCCGGCGCCCCGGGCTTGCACCCGAAACGCCAAAGGCAGCCATCCGGCCATCTGGCTGGGTTCTATGTACGCTGGGCCACCGTCTGGATCAAGCCAGCGGTTGCGTAGCTGCCGCCAACCAAGTGCGGTCGGCTTCGTCCAGGTGCTGGCCCACGGTGGCAAAGACGCGGGCGTGATAAGCGTCGATCTGCGCCTGCTCCTCTCCAGTCAGAAGATCGAGGCGGATGACACGCCGGTCGTAGGGTGCGAGCGTCAGGGTATGGAACCCCAGCAGAGGACGCTCGCGTCCCGGCAGATCGATCTCCTCCACCACCTCCAGGTTCTCGATGCGGATGCCGTAGGCGCCCGGCTTGTAGTACCCCGGCTCGTTGGAAACGATCATGCCCGGCTGCAAGGCGATGCTGTTGGGAACCTTGGAGATACGCTGCGGCCCCTCGTGCACCGACAGGAAGCTGCCGACGCCATGGCCCGTGCCGTGATCGAAATCGAGGCCCGCCTGCCAAAGATACTGTCGCGCAAGAGCATCGATCTGACTGCCGGTGGTGCCCTTCGGGAAGCGCTGGCGACCCAGCGCCAGATGCCCCTTCAGAACCAAGGTATAGCGTTCGGCCATTTCCACGTTGACCTCGCCGATCGGCAGCGTGCGGGTGACGTCGGTCGTGCCGTCGGAATACTGTCCGCCGCTATCCACCAGATAGAATTCACCGCGCGTCAGCGGCCGGTTGGTCTCTTCTGTTACCCTGTAGTGGTTCAGCGCACCGTTCGGACCGACGCTTGAAATGGTATCGAAGGAGAGGTCCCGCAGCTTCCCGGTCTCGCGCCGCAAGCCATGGAGCTTGTCCGCCGCCTCCATCTCGGTGATCGGATTGCCGCTATCGGCCCGCGCGCAAGCCTCTCGATCCAGCCAGGCCAGGAACCGGATCAGCGGCACGGCGTCGCGTTCGTGCGTGCGCTTGGTTCCGGCAACCTCGACCGGATTCTTGCAGGCCTTGGCAAGCTGGCAGGGGTCGGGCGCATAAAGCAGCTTGGCGCCAGCCGCCGCCAACCGTCGGAAGAACCAAATACCCGCCGAACCAGGGTCGGCGAGAACCTTGGCGCCGCGCGCACCCAGGCCATCAAGCGCCGCACCCAAAGCGTCCGGGTCTTGTAGTCGCACGGAATTCCCAAGTGTTCGCGCCAGAGCCGGCGTCACCTTGCGTTTATCGACGAACCAGTCGAGCGCCCCATCGGCATGCAGCACCGCAAAGGACAGGCAAAAGGGTGTGCGCGGCACATCCGCGCCCCGCAGGTTCAAAAGCCAGGCGATGGAATCAGGCAAGGTCAAGACCGCCGCCTCGGCTCCCCGCTTGGCGAGATCATCCGCCAAAGCGGCGCGCTTATCCTCGCTGCTGCGCCCCGCGAACTCCAAGGGATGCGGGATCGCAGGCGATAGGGGTGCGGGTGGCTGCGCCCCCCAGGCATGATCAACCAGGTTGTCGTCAAGCGGCACCAGTTCGATACCGCCCGGCGCCAGAGCCTGAATCAGGGCCTCGACCTGAGTCGGTGTGTGCAGCATAGTGTCGTAGCCCACGCGGCCGCCATTCGGCAGCTTTTCCAGCAGCCATTCGGCAGGCGGCTGCTCTGTGACGTGCAGACGCTCAAAATGCGCGCCATCAACTTGCTGCTCAAGCTGCAAGGTATAGCGCCCATCAGAAAAGATCGCCGCTGCTTCCTCTAGAACCAATGCAATGCCCGCGGAGCCGGTGAAGCCGGTCAACCATGCCAGCCTGTCGGCGCGCTTTGGCACATACTCGCCCTGATGTTCGTCTGCGCGCGGCACAAAAAAGCCATCCAGTTCGCGCTCGGCCATCGCCGCACGCACGCCGGCGAGCCGCTCGGCAATCGATGGCCGCTTCTTTGGACCGGCGGATCGACGCCGCGCCTTGAGATCCTGGAAGACGCGAACCAGTTCCGGTGATGGACTTTCGCTCACCAACGCGGTCCAGGCGAGGGAATCCTCACCCTCCGGCGCCGCCAGAACGCCGTCCAACAAGGCCTCCAAATCGTCCAGTTCGAGCACGATACCGTTCTGTCTCAGCAGCTCGACAAGCTCTGCATCAGACGCGGGGCTTCCTTCACCAGCAGTCATTCCACAACCCTTCAAATCCAAACCAGGAACTTAAAAATCGTTTTATTCCGGTACGTTCTACCGCGTTTCTAGTCATGCTGCGGCTGCAATGCTGCAGTGCAAAACGGCCACTTCTCAGCCATGCATCCCAGCGCCATCTTCCAGTCCATGAAGGCAACGTCGGCATGGAGCTAACGTCGCTTAGAGATAAGCTCGCAATAAAGGCTTGCATAGTGTCAAGTTGAGGTGACTGAGATGTACTACGAGAAAACCCTAATCAACGACGCGATCCTGGCACAGGCGCGCCGTGAGCAGTCCGAGTTGTTTCGGGCGTTTTTCGCTTCCTTGGGCAACAAGTTGTTCAAGGGCATTCCTGAGCGTCTGCGTCGCGCTTACCAGCGCCGCCGCACCATGATCGCGCTTGAGCGTCTGGACGAACGCACGCTGGCCGATATCGGCTTGGCTCCGGGCATGATCCGTCGCGCTGCGATCAGTGCTGCCGATTTTGCCTACGATCAGGAGATGCGTGGCGTTTCCAAGCCGACCTTCCTGACGCCGGCTCAGGCCATGAATCAGGCCGACGGATTCGCTGCCAAGCGGGTTGCCAACAGCAACCGCCAGAAGAAAGCTGCGTAAAGCATACCCTGCTTTCCGGCAGACCTGTACTGAACGAAAGGGACGGCGCTCCGTTGAGGGGCAGCCGTCCTTTTCGCGTTTCAGGGTTGGTCGGTCCCCGGACCTTTACAACGGGCGGCGAAGGACCAGCGTCATCCACTCATCCAGCGGGTAGCGCGCCACCAACTCCAGCCCTACCTCAAGGTGGCGGTCTCCGACTTCGCGTTCCTGGTGATCGAGCAGCCCGGACAAGACAGCATAGCCGCCCGATGCCAGATTGGCCGCCAGATCATCGGCCATCTCGCAGAGCGGCCCGGCTAGAATATTGGCAACGATCAAATGGTAGGGTGCCGAGTCGCGCACGACGTCGCTGTTGTAGCCATCAGACAGCTCCGCCCGCACTGCAGATGATAGGCCGTTGAGGCGCAAGTTTTCCTGGGCGACCAGAACGGAATCCCTATCGTTGTCTACTGCCAGCACCGGCCTGGACCAAAGCCGCGTCATGGCCATGGCCAACACGCCGGAACCGCAGCCCATATCGAGCGCCCGCTCGTAGACGACCCCCTGTTCATGCAGGTCCTGCAAGGCCAACAGACAGCCGCGCGTGGTCTCGTGCCGACCGGTCCCAAAGGCCTGATTGGCATCGATCAACAGCGAAATGCTACCCTCGGGCGGTGTTTCCGTTACATGCGAACCATGAATGTAGACCCGTCCGGCGGTAATCGGCGGCAAAGATTTCTGACTCTCCGACACCCAATCGGTCGGGGGCAGGGGTTCTGCCTTGTAAGCTGGCGCATTCTGGCCGAGACCGCTGGCCAACGCCGCCAATGACACCGCCGCCGTCAAGGCCGCGCGATCCGGCTCTTGCCCTAGATAAAGTACCACCGGCACCACACCTTTATCGTCGGGGCCACCCGTAACCAATGCGCCGCCTAGCGGCATCAATGCCTCTTCCAGAACTGCCAGCCCGTCGGCCGGAAATTCCAGGTCCACACGCCAGCCGTTGCCGCCATCGTCCGATTTTGTCATTAGCCCGCCTGATCTTCGGGGACGACGAAGGAGGCCATGACCTTCTTGTCGCCCGCCTTATCGAAGGAAATGGAAAGGCGGTCGCCTTCCCGCTCGATCACCACACCATAGCCGAATTTCTGGTGGAAAACGCGCTGACCAATCTTGAATCCGGACTTGGAAAGCTGCCCGACTTCTTCGGCCACGCCGTCGATAAACCGCTTCGGCGCAGCACCCCTCGCGTGGCTCTGGGCCCGGCGATAACCGGGTGTCGTGCGCCCCTGCCCCCAGTCTGAGAAGCCTGCGAAGCCCGAGAAGCCCCCGTAGCCGCCGCCTCTGCTGCCATAGAGGCCGGCATCGCTCTCGACCTCCACGTGGTCCTTGGGTAACTCGTCCAGGAACCGTGAAGGCAAGGCCGCCGCCCAAGAGCCATGCAGACGCCGGTTCGCAACGAAGGATATGACCACCCGCTTGCGCGCTCTGGTCAGGCCCACGTAGGCCAGGCGCCGCTCCTCTTCCAAGCCGCGCAGTCCCGTTTCGTCCAGGGCTCGCTGATTGGGAAACAGCCCTTCCTCCCAGCCCGGCAGGAAGACGCTATCGAACTCCAGCCCTTTTGCGCCATGCAAGGTCATAAGCGTAACTTGCTCTTGGTCCAGGGTCTGGGTGTTCTCCATTACCAGACTGACGTGCTCGAGGAACTGCATCAAGCTGTCGAACTCGGCCATGGCGTTGACCAATTCCTTGAGGTTCTCGAGCCGCCCCGGCGCATCAACCGATTTGTCCAGCTGCCACATCTCGGTGTAGCCGGACTCGTCGAGGACAATCTCGGCCAACTCCGGGTGGGGTGTATCGCCGACCATACCGGTCCAGCGGTCGAGATCGGCAAGGAGACCGCCTAGGGAGCGCCTTGCCTGCGGCCGCAGTTCATCGGTTTCAACGATTTGCCGGGCAGCCTCGGTCAGGGGAATCTCAGCGGGACGTGCCAAGCCATGCAGCGACCGGATGGTTGCGTCGCCCAGCCCGCGTTTAGGTTTGTTGACGATGCGCTCAAAGGCCAGATCATCGCTCGGCGATTGCAAGAGCCGAAGGTAAGCCAGCGCGTCGCGTATTTCCGCGCGCTCATAGAAACGCGGGCCACCGACGACACGGTAGGGCAGTCCCAAGGTGATGAAGCGCTCTTCAAACTCGCGGGTTTGCGCGGTCGTGCGCACCAGGATCGCGATCTCGTCGAGCGAATGCCCCTTGCGCTGTAGGGTTTCGATTTCGTCGCCCACGTAGCGGGCTTCCGCCTCGCCGTCCCAAAGACCGCGAACCCGCACTTTCTCGCCTTCGCCGCCTTCAGTCCAGAGCGTTTTCCCGAGACGCCCGGCGTTCTGCTTTATCAGACCGCTGGCCGCACCCAGAATGTTTCCGGTCGAGCGATAGTTACGTTCCAGACGAACCAGTTTTGCGCCAGTGAAATCTTGCTCGAAACGCAGGATGTTGCCGACTTCCGCACCACGCCAGCCATAGATCGACTGATCGTCGTCTCCCACGCAACAAATGTTGTGATTGGCCTGAGCAAGCAGTCGCAACCAAAGGTACTGCGCCACGTTGGTGTCCTGGTACTCATCGACCAGAATGTATTTGAAGCGGCGATGATATTCCTCCAGCACGTCCGGATGCTTCTGAAACAACGTCAGACAGTGCAGCAACAGGTCGCCAAAATCGCAGGCGTTCAACGTAATCAGTCGTTCCTGATACTGGCGGAAGATTTCCACGGCGCGGCCCGCCGCCATCTCGCCGCCGTCGGTCGTCTTCAGGCGGTCGGGCGTCAGCCCCTTGTCCTTCCAGCGCTCGATGGCCGAGAGCACGGCCCGAGCGGGCCATTTCTTGTCGTCGATCTGCTCGGCTCTCAGAAGCTGCTTGACCAGCCGGATCTGATCATCGGTATCGATGATAGTGAAGTTCGAGGCGAGGCCAAGGCGCTCTGCATGTTTGCGCAGTATGCGCGCAGCCAAGGCGTGGAACGTGCCCAACCACCAACTCTCAACATGATCAACACCCAGCAGAGAGCTGACACGGTCTTTCATCTCCCGCGCCGCCTTGTTGGTGAAGGTCACGGCCAGAAGCTCCCCGGGCAGGCAACGGCGGGTGTAGAGCAGATGCGCAAGACGGGTGGTCAACACCCGCGTCTTACCGGTACCCGCCCCTGCCAGGACCAGGACGGGCCCGTCCAGGGCCTCGACCGCCTCCCGCTGGGTGGGGTTGAGCTTTGCAAAATAAGGTGGTGTGGCCGCCGCAGCGGCTGAAATCGAATCGGCCATGGCGGGCAATATAGCGCAGCCGGGACGCGCCTGCACGCCGTCGCCCGTCCTGTTTTACAAAAAAAGTGGACCGCCCGAAAGCAGCCCACTTCCTTGAAAGTCGCCTGAGAAGAACGCCCCTTGGAACGGCGTCTCGATATCAGGCAGCTTCGGTTATGCGCTTCGTCGCTTCTTCGGTCGTCCAGAGCGCATTGGCGATGTAGCGGAAGTTTATGAGTGCTGCCATATATCCGTCACCCTCCGGCAACATGGCTGCGGCTGTTGCGTCACGTACCACCGCGACCTCGTAGCCTTGTTCCAGCAGTTCATGCAGGTGCGCCTGAACGCAAAGGTTCGCCGACATGCCCGCCAGGATCACCTTGTCGATTCCCGCCTTGCGAAGCTGCAGACTAAGATCGTTGGCTTCCGGACCATACACCTTGTGCAGCGAGGCGATGATGGTCTTGCCGTCTTCGATGTAAGGTTTGTATTCCGGCATGAAGTCTGCGCCCGACCCTTCAAAGCCGTCTGTCGACAGCGGACCCTTGCGATCGAACATGCCAATCGCATGCATCAATTTCTCAAGCGGACCGCCGAACTTCCAGCCATGATCGGTGGGGTAGTAGTAATGGGGCGAGATCGCCACCGTCATGCCAACCGACTTGGCGGCTTTCAACAGCTTGCCGATGTTCTCGACCGTACCGTTGGATTCAACACTGGCGCCCACTACGCCCCAGGTCACACCATCCGGGCTCAAAAAATCGATTTGGGGGTCGGTGATGACCAGAGCGGTGTTTGCCAGATTTACGTCGACATCGGTCTGCGGCAGCGCTGGTTCGGCAGGGTCGGCATAGGGCCCCTCACCCGCCGCCTCGGCGATTCCAATGCCGCCGGAAAGGCCGACACCGGCTGCGACCGCGGCAGCGGCGCCACCTCCCATCAACAGCTTCCTGCGGCTTTCATGAATCTCCTCGCTATCAGGCGCAGACCCTTCATTGTGATGATCGCAACATTTCATTTCTAATCCCTCCAATTCATCAACAGGCCGGATGCGTCATTGCACCACGCTTCTGCAACGCAGCTTCGGGGTAACGGCGAGCCCTTAGGTCGTTCATTTGTGCCTTATCGTCCAGTTTGGTGTTGGCGCAACTGCCATGCGGGTGTATGCATCCTTGGGAGCTTTAGAATCCTTGAAGGCCTTTTGATGCTGCTGAACAACCTGCTTGATGCGACCGAGGTAACCGTGGAGCCCTTCGCGATCTGCGAGGTCGAGACGGGTGCGGCGCTAGACCTTGGCGCGCACGCGGTGCCGACGATCCATTATCTGCTGCAAGGTTCGGCCGAGATTAGCTTTACGCAGGATCGTCGTTTGCTGCTGCATCCCGGCACGGTCGCTATCATCCCCGCGCACTGGCACCAGCACATGACCGCGCGCTGGACCGACGAAGCGCTAACGTTGACCGGCGAGCCGATTGCCTCGGGCGTAAACAGCAACTGTTGTCGTGACCTCGACCCAAGTTGGCGGCACCATCTGGTGCTTCGCGAAACGCATGACCCGCTTGGCCAGGAAGCCACCGGTCAACCCCGCACGGTCATGGCCTGCAGCCTGCTGCGCGCAAGCTTTTGCGCCGGGACAGGACTGTTTGATTATCTCGACGAGCCAATAATCGCACGTGCGCTGCCGAACGATCCCCTCGGCTGGACGCTGAACCGGCTGCTGGAAGAACTGGCGACCCCCCGGCCTGGCAGCCTAGCTAGTGCCCGTGTCCTGCTGAAGGAGAGTCTGATCCTGCTGCTACGCGGGCACTGCAAGGAGGAGGACTGCCGCCTCCCCTGGTTGGCAGCGCTGGAGGACGAGCGTTTGGCGAGATCGCTCCTGGCGATGACCAACGATCCCACCGCGCCGCATGATCTGGAGAGCTTGGCGGCTCTCGCGGGTATGAGCCGGTCCAGTTTTGCCCAGCGCTTCTCGGACGCTTTCGGCCGCGGCGCGATCGACCTACTGATTGAGCTGCGTCTGAAGCATGCAGCCCAACTTCTGAGCGGCAGCAGCCTGCCCATTGACCGGATCGCGCAGAAAGTCGGCTATCAAAGCCGAAGCTACTTCACGCGCGCTTTTCAAACGCGTTTCAAGATAGCGCCGGGAGCGTATCGGCGGCGGAGCCGCCAGGTCGCGAAGTAACACACCGCTTGTTTACTTCCCACCCCCTTGACCTCCGAGACCAAGTGCACGCAAGAATGCCGTCGGCCTTCATGGTGAAGGCCCGACCAGACGAAGACCAAGACCGAAAGGGATAGATTTGATGGCAGCAGAGGTCCAAAAATTCACTCTTGCACCTGCTGGACCAGGTAGCAGCCGGGAGTTATTCGCCCTTTTCTACGGGAAGAGGAACGCGCGAAAAAAGGCCTATATTCAGGCTGCCATCCACGCAGACGAAACACCTGCGCTGCTGGTTGCTCATCACCTGCGCCGGCTTCTCGATCAAGCCGCGGGCAAAGGCCGGATTCTGGGACAAGTCGTCTTGGTGCCCTTCGCCAACCCGATCGGCCTTTCACAGATCGTCAATGACGAACTGTCAGGACGCTATGAAGTAGGCGGCAAGGGCAATTTCAATCGCAACTGGCCGGACCTCTTCGCGGTTGTGGAAAAGCGGCTCGACGGCTTGATCGGTGAGGACCCCGTCACTAACCAGAAGGTTTTTCGCACGGCAGTGGTCACATGGCTCAACGACTGGAAACCGAATAGCGAGATGGAGACTTGGCGCAAGACGCTGCTCGGTCTGGCCTATGATGCCGATATCGTACTCGACCTTCATTGCGACGACGACGCCTTGATGCACCTCTTTATCGCTCCACAATCCTGGCCGGATGCCGCCGACCTTGCGGCGGATCTTGGCTGTGCGGCGGTCATGACGGCAGAAGATTCGGGCGGCGGTTCGTTTGACGAATGTTTCTCTGCTCCTTGGACCAAACTGGCGCGTGCCTTCCCGGATGCGAACATTCCAGCGCCACCGCTATCGGCAACCGTCGAGCTTCGCGGCAGGCCCGATGTGGACGACGCCACCGCCGAAAAAGACGCCTTGGCAATATTCAAGGCGCTACAGCGCCGCGGAATTATCGACGGTGAAGCGCCACCACCCGCCAAGCCCATCTGCGACGCCACCGATTTGCGCGCAACCGAAATTCTGCGCGCGCCAATGGCGGGGGTTGTGTCCTATAAAGCAGCGCTTGGCCAGCAGATCAAAGCTGGCGATCTGATCGCTGAGATCGTCGATCCGGCGGCCGATACCTTGGGACGAGCGAGGGTGCCGCTACACGCCGGGACAAACGGCGTTCTTTTGTCTAAACGCCAGCACAAGTGGGCCGTTCCGGGTTTTTCGATTGCGAAGATTGTTGGTGAGGAAATCCTCGAGGATCGGGTCGGTGTCTTGCTGGAAAATCGCTGACCGGCTCTCAGACCTCGCCGCGCTCCTCGCGACGGGCCTGCTGCAACGTGCGGTGGTAGGCAACCATCACCTCGTGTTCGTGGACAAAACCCAGGAAGCGCTGTTCCTCGCGATCGAAGACGACGGGAAGATGCACTTCGCCGCTGGCGCCGAAGGCCTGCACAGCGGTTTGCAGATCGTCGCGGGCCGTCAAGAGGTACCCCGCCTTATGCATCGTATCCTGGGCCACCATGATTTCGTCACTGGAGGAATCGAAGGCTAACTCCGCCAAATCCGGAAAGGAAATCAGACCAACCAGACGTTCATCGTCATCGACAACGGCCAGCAAACTCCAGGGGGCCGCCGCCAGCTTGCGCCGCACCTCGGCCAACGGTGTGCCAGGATCCACGCTCTCGACCGCTTTGTCGGTGAAGCCCGAGACCTCCAGGGCGCGCAGCAAACCGACCTCGCGACCGCCTGCGAGGCTGATGCCGCGCCGCTCCAGCTGCCATTGGAAGAAACTCTTGCCGAATAGCTGCTGCGTGATGATCGAGGCGATCGCCGTGGCAATCATCACGGCGATGGTCAACGCGTAGTCGTTGGTCATCTCAAAAATGATCAAGACCGTCGAGATCGGCGCGCCAAGCACTGCGCCGGAAACAGCGCCCATTCCAACTATCGTGTAGGCCCCATGACCGGACGATAGATCGGGAAAGACGCTGGTCGCCAGCACACCGAACGCACCTCCCACCATCGCGCCCAAGAACAGCGACGGCGAGAAAATTCCCCCGCCGAAGCCAGAACCCAACGAAAGCGCGGTGGCCAGGGTCTTCATCAGAATAAGCGCAAAGAGCAGCCATAACGGCAGGGTTTCCGACAGCGCGGCATCGGTCGCGCCATATCCGACCCCCAAGACTTGGGGAAAGACCAATGCGATACAGCCCACGGCCAGGCCGCCGATCGCCGGACGCGCCCACGACGGCACTTTTGGGAACCGCAACCAAGTATCCTCGACCGCCATGATGGAACGCATGAATAAGATCGCGGCAATGGCGCTGATGATGCCTAGCAACGCAAACGCCGGAAACTCGAAGAAGGAAGTGATCTCCCGCGTCGCCGGCAGCACAAAGGCCGGAAAATCGCCGAAGTACATGCGGCTGACCATCGTACCCAAGACGCTGGCAACGACGACCGGCGCGAAAGCCGACAACGCATAATGGCCAACAACAACCTCCAGCGCGAAGAACACGCCGGCGATAGGTGCATTGAAGGACGCCGCGACCGCAGCGGCGACACCGCAGCCGAGCAATGTCCGGCTCATGGCGCGTCCCAGATGGAGGCGGTTGGCGAAGAACGAACCGATGCTGGCTCCAAGATGCACAACCGGGCCTTCACGGCCCACAGAGCCTCCGCACCCAATGGACAGGGCATTGACTACCGCAGCCTTCAAACCGACGATCGACGACATGCGGCCGCCGCGAAAAGCGCTGGCTTCGATGACCTGCGACACAGCCTGCGGTTGCTGGCGGCCGGGCATGAAATGATAAACAAACAGCCCGATGATCAAGCCGCCGAGCATCGGCGACAGCAGTATCCGCCACCAGGGCACAGCATCGATAGCGGCCAGGAGGTTCTCGCCGCGAACCGAAAGCGCTAACCACTGGAAGAAATCAATTCCAAGACGAAAGCCGATTCCGGCCAAGCCCCCCGCCAGTCCGACTAGGATCGATAACAAGAACAGCTTTAGATGGGGCGACTGCAGGGCACGGCGGGTCCGATACCACCGCAGCGCCAATATACGGCGTTGACGCCGCAGGCGACGCCCAAGATCAAAGTCGGCTATTGAAATCATCCCCGCGTCCTCTGGTTCGTCCATCGGATTAAACGCTTTCCGGCGATGGTATGAAACCCCCTGGAACGCGCGGCGCATCACCCGTTGTCGGATAAACCAATGCAATGCTAGCGTCTGCGTTTTCCAAATCCAGCCTGAAAGCAAAGAGCCCATGACCTCATCACCGAAGATCCGATTCGCACGTAGGGAAGATGCAGCGGTCATCGCTGACTTGGTCACTGAACTGGCGCGCTTCGAAGGCAAGGTCGGTGCCTGCACACCTGAATTTATCGAACGCTGGGCTTTTGGTTCCGCGCCTGCTTTCGAGTTATTGGTAGCGGAAACAGACTCCGGTGTGGTCGGCTACTTGGCCTTTTATCGCGCTTTCTCGCTGTTCAAAGGCGGCCCGGTTCTCCTGATCGAAAATGTTTATGTTCGCGAGGCGCTCCGCGGCCAGCGGTTAGGGCGCAAATTGCTCGCCGCCGCCGCCGCCGAAGGCAGGCGTCGAGGCTACATCCGCTTGGAGCTGAACGTGCGCGGGGACAACCCAAAGACTATTGCGTTTTATCAAGGCCTGGGGCTTTTCGCGCCCGGTGAATCCGTGATGCGAAGCGAGGACGCGGCGTTAGCGACGCTGGCAGAGGAGTGTGACCAATGACCCTCTCGATCCGCAAAGCGGAGCCCGGCGATACAGGCGTTATTATGGGCCTCGTTCGAGACTTGGCTGCCTTCGAAGACCTTCTCGACGACGTGCGGGCCACCGAGCAGGATTTTCTCGACACCGGGTTTTCCAGCCATCCGTACTTTGAATGCCTCTTGGCCGAATGGCAGGGAAAAGCTGTTGGATTTGCTCTCTTTTTCCACAATTACTCGACGTTCGAAGGGCGGCCGGGAATTTACCTGGAAGACATTTTCGTCAAGCCGGAGGCCCGAGGTTTAGGCGCGGGTAAAGCGTTATTGGCGCGTATCGCCAAACTTGCGATCGAGCGTGACTGCCGCCGCTTGGATCTGTCAGTGCTGCATTGGAATCCCGCACGCGCCTTTTACGAGTCATTGGAAATGACTCACATGAACGAGTGGTGCGCCTATCGCCTTTCAGGGAACGGTCTCAAAACCCTGGCCGATTCCGACAGAACCTAGCGCCAGTTACAGCGACCTTTGGAGCCTTCCGCACAAACCGTTTTGCCGTCCGTCCAGGTAGCACCCGACAGATCGGCAAAGGTCAAGTTTGCACCTTCCAGGCGCGCATCAGTCAAGTTGGCACCACGAAGGTTCGCCCGAAACAACATTGCATTCCGCAAATCAGTCCCAACCAACGATGCGTCCGTCAGATCCGCTTTCGTCAGGTCAGCATCCGACAACTTGGCACCGTCGAGCATCGTCCCGATCATCACCGAGTTGACGAACTTGGCCCGATACCCCTCCACCTCAGCAAAGACACTGTTGCTGAGATTCGCCCGCACAAAAGAGGCCTCTCGTACTCTACCGCCGGTGACGTCAAGCCCGCTAAGGTCCAAACCATCCAACGAGCAGCGCTGCCAATTAACCAAAGGCTGTGGCGGGTCCGTGCAGGCCGCTGAAGCATCCCGCGCGTCCAAACCCAAGGCAAGCGCTGCAAACCCCAAAGATAAACACAGGTTCAACAACCACCGATTTCGCATCAGGGTCTTGTCCCTGGAAGCGGTGGCTTGGCAATGGCGCGACCAGCTTCAGTCGGCAATTCAAGAAGGTCATGGTTATTCATGATGGACTGAAGTTCCTCGCGTACTTGTTTGGGCATAGGCGCGACCTTGCGCAGATTCATATCCATGTAGAGATGGACCCACTCCATGGTGGCTGCAACGAATCCTTCGGTCTCATGCCGCATGATCGTGATAAAACGAATACGCTTCTCATCAAAACCAAGCAGTTGCACATCACAGACCAGCGGATCGCCGAGATTGACCTCTCGCTGATAGGTAATATGTCCTTCAACACTGAAAATGGAACCCTGCAAGGTCTTGCGTTCCTCAGGACCAAGGCCGATCCTCTCCAGGAATACATCCGTGGCTTGATCGAAAACTAAGACATAGTACGCAACATTCATGTGACCGTTGTAATCGATCCAATCCGGCGAGACGGTCGTACGGTACAATCTCAACGGTCCTGCTGCCGACATTCAGTTCTCCTCCGTAATGCGCCTTGCTCCAATGTCTCGACGACGATAAAGCAAAGGCTGGAAGGGTCAACGGGCGAGCGTGAGCCGCGGGCAAGGAAGAGGCAACCAACATGGCGGCAGTAAGATGGATGGCGGCCTTGGGACGGCATGGTACGACAGTGCTGTTCGGTTCGATTTTCCTGGGTTTGCTTTTGCCATCGGCAGCCAGCTTTTTAAGACCGACGCTGCCCGCTTTCGTTTTTCTGTTGCTCTTCATCTCTTTGTTGCGTGTGGATTGGAGCGCGCTGGGCCAAGTGCTGCGGCGGCCATTCTTGATAAGTGGTTTGGTCGTGGGTTTGATGATTGCAGCCCCCGTCTTAACCTGGGTTCTGTTATTGCCCCTGCCAATTCCCGAAGGGCTGCGCACGGGCATCGTGCTGATGGCTGCCGGACCGCCGATTCTAGGCGCGACGGCAATCGCATTCTTGTTGCGTCTTGATGGCGCCGTGACCTTGGTTGTCTGTCTTTGCTGCACCTTGCTGACGCCGATAACGGTGCCGCCGGTCGCACTCATACTGCTTGGCCTCGACCTCGACATCAGCCTCCTTTCCTTCATGGGGCGCCTTGGAATACTGGTCGGTGTGTCCCTGCTTCTTGCCGTTGCGGTGCGGCGCAAGCTGGGCAGCGTTGTTCTGGCACAGAATCATGAACTGCTGGACGGTCTAGTGGTCCTTTGCATGGTCGGATTTGCCGTCGCCATCATGGAAGGCGTGACAGACACGGCGATGGTCGATCCCCAACGTGTCGCGCTTTGGACCCTGGCCGGTCTTGCCGCCAATCCTCTGTTACAGGTCCTAGGCTACGCAGGAACGCGTTTCCTGGGTCGCAACCGTGGATTGACCGTCGGTCTGATGATGGGTAACCGCAACATGGGCTTGCTGCTGGCGGCGCTACCCGCGGGCGCCGATCCTGGAGTCGCGCTCTTTTTTGCCGTCGCTCAGATACCGATGTACACTCTGCCGGCACTGCAAAAACGCCTGTACCAGCGGATTGCCAGAACGTGATGCTAGGTTTTAATCACTGTTGCATTAATAACACAGGATATTTTTTGCTGTTTTTTTCAAAGAGATGACGCTTGCAGATAAACCTGGGTTATACTTTTCGAAAGAACTATGGGGTATTAATCTAGGGTATGACGGCTAGCGACGCGCCGGGGGGCAATCTAGTATGGATCGAGTAAGACGTGAAGATGCGCAGAACAACGTGCATGGTGAAATAAGCACGGGTTCCGTGCGAACCGATTTTGAGAATGGAAAGGCCGCCATGACTGTCGGAGCCTTTGATCGAACGCTGACGGGCCTGACCCGGGCAATGGCTGTTGCCATGATGCTCTTTGTGTCTGCCTGTGCAGGCACACCGGCGGAAGAACAGGAAGCGCAACAGCCCGGTGCCGTGGAAGATCCCTTCGAGGATGTGAACCGCGTCATCTTTGATATCAACCTGTTCCTTGACGATTTCCTGATACGCCCTGTTGCAGACGGCTACCGCTATGTGCTGGCGCCGGGCGCCAGGGATGTCGTGCGCGATTTCATTCGAAATCTGACAACCCCTGTACAGCTCGTGAATAACATCTTGCAGGGTGACTGGGATCAGGCATTGGTGACCACACAGCGCTTCTTCATCAACACCGCCTCAACCGGCGGTCTTGTGGACGTTGCGGCACTGGAGGGCTATCCGTTCCGCAATGAGGATTTCGGCCAGACGATGGGGGTTGGCGGTGTTGTGGAAGGGCCTTACTTAGTCCTGCCAATCATTGGGCCGTCCAATACGCGTGATACCGTCGGCATGGTCGTGGACATCCTGATTGACCCGATCACTTGGGCTACGTCCAGTATTACTGCTGGATATATAGGCGCTTCAGGCGGCCTGGACGCGCGAGCGCGAAACGTGGAGGCGCTGGACGAATTGCGGGAAGACTCGGTTGACTACTACGCTCGCCTCCGCTCGCTATACACACAAAAGCGCCGAAGTGAGATCGTCAACGGCGAGGCCGACCAGGGCTCGTTCCCAACACCAGGCCTAGATTCCCAGTGACTTGTTACTACATCACAAATCTGGAGCCGATTTCGCGAACGGGTTTTGCTGCCATGGATAAACTGAACGATATCATGACCGGGCGCCGGACTGTCGTTTCCGTCTTGGCTGGTTTCGCGCTAGCTGCATTCATGCTTTTGGTACCTGTCGAATTGCGAGCATCTGGAACGCCGGAAGCCTTTATCGGGCAACTGCGTGATTCCGCGGTCAAGGAACTGACCGACAAATCCGTTCCGCACGAACAGCGTAAACAGCGCTTCCGCCAGTTACTGGCCGAAGGTTTCGACATCCCTGCCATTGGCAGCTTTGTCACCGCCAAATATTGGCGGCGCGCAGATGCTGCGGCTCAACAGGATTTTCTGGATGTGTTCCAGGATGTCATAACCCTGCGTTTCCTGCCTATCTTCGATCACTTTGAGGAAGGCATGGAACTGGAAGTCAATCGCGTAGTGAACGACAAGGACAGCCCTCGGGTGATCGATGTCTTCTCAACGCTGGTGCGCCCGGTTGGTGAACCGGTCAGCATCGCTTGGCGCATTCTGGAAACCGACAGCGTCTACCAAATCGTCGATGTTCGGGTCGAGAACCTCAGCATGGCGATCACGCTTCGCTCTGAGTACACCTCGCTCTTGCAGCGTCACAACGGCGACATGGCCGCGCTGGCGAAGGAACTGCGTCGCCGCGTTGCCGCCGGTGACGTCGGCGATCCGGCTATCACCAACGCTCAGTAATTTTCTCGGGAAGTGTCGTTAGGCGGATAGGCGGGAAACCGAAAGGCTCCCCGCCTCTATTGCCGATCCGAATCCCGTTCAGCGTTTCAATGGCTTGTACTTGATGCGGTGCGGCTGGTCGGCCTCGGCGCCTAGTCGGCGCTTACGGTCGGCTTCGTAGTCTTCATAATTACCTTCGAACCAAACCACCCGGCTATCGCCTTCAAATGCCAGGATATGAGTCGCGACTCGGTCGAGGAACCAACGATCGTGGCTCGTGACCAGCACGCAACCAGCAAACTCCAACACGGCTTCTTCCAATGAACGCAAGGTGTCGACATCAAGATCGTTGGTGGGCTCGTCAAGCATAAGAACGTTGGCGCCCGATTTGAGCATCTTGGCGAGGTGGACACGATTGCGCTCACCGCCGGACAATGCCCCAACCTTTTTCTGCTGATCAGGCCCCTTGAAATTAAACGCACCGACATAGGCCCGCGAAGGAACAGTGTGCTTGCCGACCTCAATGACATCGGTGCCGCCGGAAATCTCTTCCCACACCGTCTTGCCAGGCGAAAGGGCATCGCGGGATTGATCGACATAGCCCAACTGAACCGTGTCGCCGACACGCAGACTGCCGCCATCAGGTTTGTCCTGACCGACAATCATACGGAACAATGTGGTCTTACCCGCGCCGTTAGGGCCGATAATTCCGACAATTGCACCCGGCGGCACTTTGAAATCCAGGTCCTCGATCAACAGGCGATCACCAAAGCCTTTCCGCAAACCCTCGGCCGCAATCACCAAATCACCCAAACGCGGGCCGACTGGAATGACGATGCGGCCAGGGTCCGGCGCTTTGTCGCGCTGCTGGTTGAGTAGTTGTTCATAGGCCTGCAAGCGCGCCTTTGATTTGGCTTGGCGAGCACGCGGCGTTTGCCGGACCCATTCCAGTTCATGCTTAAGAGCCGTCTGCCGGGAACTTTCTTCCTTCTCCTCCTGAGCCAAGCGCTTCTGCTTGTTCTCCAGCCAAGCGGAATAGTTCCCTTCGAAAGGGATGCCGCGGCCGCGGTCCAGTTCCAGAATCCAGCCGGCAACATTGTCCAGGAAGTAGCGATCGTGGGTGACGGCCACGACGGTACCGGCGTAGTTCTCCAGGAAGCGCTCCAGCCAAGCCACGGATTCCGCATCCAGATGGTTGGTCGGTTCGTCGAGCAGCAGCATGTCCGGCTCGCTCAACAGCAAGCGGCACAGCGCAACACGGCGACGCTCACCACCTGAAAGTTTGGCAACATCTGCATCGCCCGGTGGGCAGCGCAAGGCATCCATGGCGATATCGACCTTACGGTCCAAGTCCCAACCGTCTGCGGCGTCGATCTTTTCCTGCAGTTCGGCCTGCTCGGCAATCAAAGCGTCGAAGTCGGCGTCCGGCTCGGCAAACTTTGCGCTCACCTCCTCGAACCGGTCCATCAACTGTTTGATCTCCTTGACGCCCTCCAGGATGTTACCCTGGACGTCCTTCTCCGGGTTCAGCGTCGGCTCCTGTTCCAGATAACCGACGCGCACACCGTTGGCCGCCTTGGCTTCGCCGCTGATATCGGTGTCCAGGCCCGCCATGATCTTCATCAGGGTCGACTTACCCGAGCCGTTCAGACCGAGAACGCCGATCTTCGCGCCGGGTAGGAAAAACAGCCTGATATCCTTGAGGATCTGACGACCGCCAGGGAAAGTCTTGGACACGCCGTCCATGTGGTAGATGTATTGATAGGAAGCCATGGGTATCCCTTGGGTTTTGGCAGGACGCGCCCGATTGCTATCGGGTCGCTTCTTATATCGCACCGCGTGATGAAGGAGTCGGCGCGGGTTTTACCCTATCCCAGGCAGCCGTGCAATGTGATCGCAGCGCTCCCCTCACGCTTGCCGCCGGAAGGTATCGCCAAGCACCACGCCGCACTTGCGGTCCGGACATAAGCGAGGAACTATAGGTTTGTATGACAGTGATTGATCGAGCCATTTCGTTCTGCCGAAACACCGTTTGGGAGCCATCAATCGATGCAGTCAGCCAAAACCGGGTTTAGCACTGACGGGGAGACTCCGGCGTGATGGGCGGCCAACCGAATTCCGAAGGTATCGGGCAGCGGATATCAGCGTTCCTGGGAACGCTTCGTCAATATGTGGGGTTGTCGGGCAGTAGGAAACGCGAACCGCTCAACGACCCGGAAAGCTTACGCACGTTTCTGGAAACACGCGCCAGCTTGGTCGCGCAAACCTCACTGTACGGTTATCTGCGGACCCGTGCCGGGTCACGCTATCCTGACCTCTTCGACGATGACAATTTCGTTGTGTCCATCAACATCGCCAAGTGGCAGATCTGGCTGGATTGTCTGAGCGATCTGTCAATCTACACCGGAGCATTGGTCATTCAGCGCAGCGACATTGAAGAGGATCGCCTCGCGCTGTTCATGGAGTCTCTGGTTGAATCCATTATTGCCGATGCCGGGTGGCCCCACGAAGCCGGGATGGCCTTCCCGGAACACGCCGAAGGTGTTCTGACGCGCATTCGGCATTGCACTTGGAGCACCATAGAAGACGGCGAAGATGCTTTTTCGCGAAGTCCGGACTCCCTTGTTACCTGGACCCCTATCATCGATGAGCTAAAGCAATTGGATGCATCCATCGTCCGCAATTCCGTGCGCTATCGATGGCAGGAGATCCGCCGCGAGTATCGTGATCTCTTGGATGCCGAATCCCTAGTCCAGAGATTGCCGCCTACAATTTGAAGCCTGTACGCTTCGTTCTATCGGGACACCGCGTTACGCAGATCATCGACGATTTCCCTCAGATGCCCCAGACCAGACAAAAGGTCCTTCTTGTCCGATCGACGCATATCTTTCAGGGCAACGCGACTGGAAGGACGAATCCCTTCTGCGAGGTCCGAGAGCTGCTGGCGCAGTATTGCTGTCATAAGTTGGCTTTGCAGGGTGAGCAGAATCTCCGCATCCGCTTCGGCAAGATTGCCGAAGACCACTGCGTCACGCAGGCGTTCAGGCGTTGCCCGGGACTTTGATGCGGCCCTCAGTCCCAGCGTTCTGGCCAAACTAACGAGAGGCAACAGCCCATCGCGTTTCAGGTCTACCCTTCCCTCCTCCAACGGCAAGCGATTGAAAAGGCTAAAACGCGGCGCAACGGCGGAAACGGAGTCTGCCAGATAGGTCAAAAACCCGATGGACTCCGATGCCTGTTGGATAGCGTCGTTCTTGATTGCGCGCGCAATTTCGGCGGGCCCCACGACCGGGGCGAGATCGAAGAAAATATCGACATTCAATAGATCCTCGGGGCTTGCCTTGCGCAGCCAGCCGTCGACGCGGCCACGCCAGTCGGCGACATTGCCGCGCCATAGCGCATTCTTGACCATGATACCGCCTTTACAGCGCGGCACTCCTGCGGCATCCAGAAGATCGGCCATGCGCTCCCCCAGGGCTGCAAACCAGGGATCGTCCGCCTCACCACCCTCGTGGATCAGGGCATTGTCCTGATCGGCGCCCAGAAGGCTCTCTCCGCGACCTCCCGACCCCAGCACAATGACGCACCAAGGCGCCGGCGCCGGTCCCAATCCCTGCGCTTCCACTGCCTGTGCCGCTAGCTCGGCCGCCCGCGCGGTCAAGGACTGCAATTCCTGCGACACGAAGCGCGCGATCTCCAGCCCGTCAAGGTCTTCCGTTAACAGTCCGCCCGCCACCTCCGGAACCCGCGCGAAGGCTGCAGCCAAGCCTTGCAGGTCTTTCGCCGTCACCAGAGCGTCATCAAGCATCACAGCGCCGCGCGCACGATGATCCAGCAGGTCCCGCTGGGAAATCATGCCGAGCGCCGAACCGTCGTTTCCCGCCACGCAAATGTGCCGGATCCCTAGCCGGTCCATTCGGCCAAGCGCCCGGTAAAGCATATCTTCGGCACCCAGGGTTTCCACCGGTGCAGACATCACAGATGATACCGGCGCATCATCGATATCGACCGTACCTTCCGCCAACAGGCGCAGCAGATCACGTTCGGTAAAGATTCCGATTGGCGGCGAAGCAGGTTCGCCGATCAGCAAAGCCCCCACCTTGCACTCGACCATCCGCTGCACCGCCTTGCGGAGGGGCGTAGCACCGGGAACCATGATCGGCGGACGCCGCATATGATCGGCCAACCGTGCCTGGAAGGCATGGCTATCGATCCGGAACTCACCGCTCGTTTCGCCCGGATCCATGTGATTTCCGGGTGCCGTGTGCCAGCCTGCTTGTACCTCCCGGCGCTGGATATCGTCGCGCCCGGCCGCAAAGGCCTGCGCCTCCGCAAGCGTCCTGATATCACGCTCCCGAAGCAGGTCCAAAAGACGCGACCATGCTTGCGCTGTCGCCTCGCAATCGCCCATTGCGTCGTGCCGCCTGGTGATCGTTACATCCAGAAACGCCGCCACTGTTTCCAAGGCAAGATCAGGCAGCGCTGGTTGTAAGGCGCCCAGCAATTGACCGACATCCAATTGCTGCGGATCACGCCAAGCCACCCCTATTCGCGCAGCCTCATGCTTGAGTATCGCCAAATCAAAAGCGATATGGTGGCCGACCACGACCCGATCGGAAATCAGATCGGCGATGGACCCGTACAGATCGGAAAACCGGGACGCATCGGCAACCTGTTGGTCATCTATGCCGTGAACGCGCGTGGCTGCCGGTGGGATGGACACCCCGGGATTTACCAGTTGGTTCAATTGTGGTTCCGGGAGCACGCGGGCGCCTGCCATGGCAATACCGGCGATCTGAACGAGCCTGTCCTCCTTCACGTTGAGTCCGGTGGTCTCCAGGTCCAGCACCAGAACAGGCAAAGCCACCAGCGGCGTGTGACCAGCAGGTGGCAATTTGCCTGGCATGCCCAAGCTCTCCTCAGGTTAATTGACGATCTTACCGATCAGATAAGCAACACCCTGGCCAATCTCGCTTTCCAGCGGAAAGGAAAGCATTCCCATGACCGAGTATCCGAGCAGCCACGGCATAAGATAAAATCGCGTCATAAAAAAGAACCAAGCCACAAACAGCGGTACCATTGGTGGAATCAAAAAACCTGGTGTCACTGGCTTGAAAACGCGAAGGATCGGGTCGGTAACCTTCACGAAAAACTGCATAAAGAAGAATTGGCTTTTCTCCGGCAGAAACAGCCCCATCCCAAATCGCCCGATCAAGGTCCACATGATCATGCCGAGAAGGTAATCGATTATAATTGCCCATAAGGGAATCGCACTAAGCATAGAAATCCTCCGGCGCTATGCTGCCGTGATAAAGATCAGAAAAGAAGAAAAAAAGCCGGGACGAGAAACTCTCGCCCCGGCTTCAAATGCAACATAGCGACTAGTGCTGTGAACCGAGAATGGTATCGCCGCTTGGAACGCGGACTTCATCCACCATTGCTTGAGTCTCAGCATCCGGTTCCTTGGTCATCAAGGTGACCACCACCATGGCGATCAGGCTTGCCGCGGCACCGACGATGCCGAAGCGCAAATCATCAAGCCCAATCCATGGCGCCATACCGGCGAACTTCACCATGTAGAGGTACCAGGAACCAACACCCAGTCCGACCGCCATACCGGCAATTGCACCTGGTCGGTTGGCCCGCTTCCACCAAACGCCAAGCACAAGCGGGAAGAACAGACCCGACATGGCAAAGCAGAAGGCCCAGGCCACCGCCCCGAGAATACCCGTGAGCTTCAGACTGGCGACAGCGGCGCCGGCGGCCCCGATGACGATCAGCAGGACGCGTGCAACGACCAGACGCTTCCTCGTCTCAGCCTTGGGATCGATGATCTTGTAGTAAAGATCATGCGACAAGGCGTTGGCGATGGCGAGCAACAGTCCGTCGGCCGTGGACATCGCAGCTGCCATGCCACCCGCGGCCACGAGGCCAGAGATCACATAAGGCAAACCGGCGATTTCCGGTGTGGCCAACACGACGATGTCGCCGCGGATGAACAGTTCGTTGATCTGCAAGATTCCGTCGCCGTTACCATCGGCGACAGCAAGCATACCGACCTCGCTCCACCGTTGAATCCACTCGATAGCGTTCACATCGGCAATGGCTTTACCAATGATGCTCGTCGCGAGATTGGGATCCATGATCTGCAGCTTGGTGAAAGTCGCAAGCGCAGGGGCCGTGAAGTAGAGCAGGAAGATGAAAACCAATGACCACGTCACCGAGTTACGCGCCGCCTTGACGGACGGCGTGGTGAAGTAGCGCATCAGAATGTGCGGCAGCGATGCCGTACCGAGCATCATAGCCGCTGCAAGAGTCACGAACTTCCACGCGGCAAGACCACCACCGGTGTCCGCGTGAAGGGTTGTCAGGGCTTTCAAACCCGGGAAGGTCGAAGCAGCTCCCTCGACGGGCGCCATACCGACCTGCAACATACCCTCGAGTTCCTGAATTCGTGCGACGGCATCGCCGTAGACGAACTGAGGAATGACGCCGAAGCCCTGCTTGTTGGACATCCAGAACACCGGCAACAGGTAGGCAATGATCAGCACGATATACTGAGCGACCTGCGTCCAGGTAACGGCCCGCATTCCGCCAAGCATGGAGCACAGCAGAATGGAGATAAGTCCAAACCAGACACCGACTTCAAACGGGATCTGCAAGGCACGCGATGCAATGGTACCCGTCGCGTTGATCTGCGCCGTCACGTAGGTGAAGGAAGCGATCACCAAAACCAGAACAGCGAGGAAACGTGTCAGGTTTCCGCCGTAGCGCGTACCGATGAAGTCCGGCACCGTATAACAACCGAACTTGCGCAGATAGGGTGCCATCAAGACCGACACCAGCACGTAACCGCCGGTCCAGCCAACCACGAAGGCAAGGTAACCGTGACCGCCGAAGTAGATACCGCCGGCCATCGCCACGAACGATGCACCAGACATCCAGTCTGCCGCTGTTGCCATGCCGTTGAACACCGCAGGCACTTGCCGCCCGGCAACATAGTAGGCGTCGACCTGCATGGTGCGGGAAAGCCACCCGATGAGGGCGTAGATGAAAATCGTGAAGGACAGGAACAGGATGCCGATGACATCAGCACTCACTCCCATCGTTTCAAGAACCGCCATTAGAGCGAAGAATAGTAGAAAACCACCCGTGTAGAATCCGTAGATCTTGGGCAGATTGTCGATGAAGTTCCCCTTCATCCTGAAGAGGCCACCGAATGGATCGTTTGCGTTTGACATGATCGTGTCCCCCCTCAGCTTTCTTCAGCGACGCCACAGTCCTGATCAATCCTGTCCTGCTGCTTCGCAAACAAGAAGAGCTGGACAACGAAAGCGATCAGGGAACCCTGGGCAGCCATGTAAAAGCCAAGCGGCCAGCCGAAGAAGTTAATGCTGTTGAGGCTGGACGCGAACAAATGCACCAAATAAGCGAAGAAAAACCATACGATCAAGTGCTTGATCATCAGCGACTTGGTTCGCTTCCAGTGTTCTTCGCGACGTTGTGTTGTATCCGTATTCACCGAGTTTCCTCCCGTTCAAATCGCGGTGTTAGGACTTCGTCGAATGCAAAGCAGGAATACACAAACATTTTGGTAGGTTCGGAACTAAGTTGCGCGTGCCTCCCGCTAAACAGTTCACCGTTTTACTGTACCCGACTCTTTATTATTTATTTGTAGACGGCTACCAACCGAGAACCCTCGGCCAAATCGGGCGCTCTTATTTCAGAGCATTGCAACTAGAGGGAAAAATACAAGTCATTCCCCGACCTATTCCCCCTGCAGATGAACCCGGATAACCGCTGCAAACGCATCAATTACCCGGGGCATATCGGATAGAACAACTCCTTCGCCTATCCGAATATGATTATATATTATAGCAGACCTCCTTCACAATACAGCTTTAAGCACATCTGACGGGCGCGCCGGTGCAGGGCCTTTTGGGTGAGCGCTCATCATTTTTTGAACTTCCTGTTTCAGTCATTTGGGTGAATGGAGGTTCACAAATGTTGGCCTTTTAAGGCATGCTTTACGGTGAAGATCCACTTTTTGAGCTAGCGTTATGGAGCGGATCGAGCGAACGGCGGAGCTTTCCGTGCTGCGAGCCCTGGCATTTATCGGCTTTGGCATTACCATATTAATGATGGGCCTTAGCTACGATGCCGCATTGGCCTTTCTGATCGGCGCTAATTTATCCATCTTGTTGGCTGCAATCCTGGTTCTCCGCGGTTTAACGGCCCCGCGACGCGACAGTCGATCAACCCATGCCTGGATCATGTTGGGTGGAGATTTCGGTGGCGTACCGCGAGAGCGCGTACAGGCGGTTCTGGGCTTGATACTGCAGCGCGTTTACTACAAATACGCCCTGCGTGCCGGCATCATCGGGATGATCCTTTGGGGCATAAGCGCAGCAATCCGTTTTGCCCTCTGACGGTCCCTTGGCACCGCTAAGCCAAACTAAAAAGACGACCCGCCCCCGCGATGGGATCAGCGACGCCGGTCACGCGCAGCATGTGCCAAGCCAGCACCTGATTGCTGCAAAGCGCGGGTTTGTCGATCAGCGACTCGACCTCCTCGATGGCTTCGAAGGCGCGTAGATTGGTGCAGGAAGCAAAAACCGCATCACATGTGTCACTGCTTCCGACCTCTACCATCGCCCGAATGATCGAATGGCGGTCGATGCGGGCGACCTTCCACTCTTCCTTTTCACCGAACTCGCCAAACGAAGTGACTTGGACATTGGCTTGTTCCAACCGCTGCCGTAAGGCATCGGAAACCTTCTCCACATAGGGACTGACCATTCCCAGGCGCGTTATCCCCAAGGCCCGGCATGCTGCCTTGAGGGCGGTCATGGGATTGGTAACCCGGGCCTCCGGATGTGCCTGTTGCACCATGGCCTCTACGCGTGACTCGCCCAAGACCGTGGCGCCAGAGGTGCAGGCATAGCCAATGACATCGAACGTTGAGGCAGTTGGAAAAAGCCCCGCAGCCGTCGGCAGCGCCTGCTCCATTTCACTCAATGTCTCTACCGTGACTTCCAGAGCGCTGGGAATCCGGCTGTGATAAAGCCAAAGATCGTCGGGCAACCTAAGCGCACGGAAATCCCGCTCAATGGTTTCATCGGTCTTTAGCACGATCAGCCCGAGTTTCCGGCGCGCATCGCTGCCTTCATTCAGTCGGTAAGGTAACTGCATTATCGATCCCCTCTCTGACCGGCCCGCCTCATGCTGGAACTATCGAATAATCGGAATCTCGGCCGCGGCGCGCCGCGTCAGGAGATGCGCGCCGTCCGGGCGAATCACGATGTTTTCCTCATGTACCATCACATGCCCCGGCTCGAAGGTCATACCTGGTTCCAGAGTCAATATCATGCCGGGTTCCAATCGTGTCTCGTCACCTGGTCGGTTCGATGGCCATTCGGTCAACTGCATTCCCAGGCCATGCCCAAGGCGCCCCACGTCATTACCCATTGCCCCTGCCCGGTCCATCACGTCCTGCATAGCGGCAAAAACTTCAGAGCAACTTGCGCCCGGCTTCGCTGCTGCCAGCCCCGCTTCCGTTGCCTCGTAAACCGCGGCGTAGGCTCGCTTCACGGCATCGGACGCATGACCAAACGCATAGTTGCGATCGAAGTCGCAGAAGTAACCGTCGAAAATCGAGCCTGTATCCAAGATCAAAATGTCACCGGCGGCGACGGGCCGGTTCGATGGTGGGGATATAATATCGCCATATCCGCCGGGACCGGCACCTCCCACGAGGTAGGCAACGTCATCGGCGCCGCGCTTCAGGCATTCGATCTTGAATCGGCGAAATATCTCGATTTCGCTCATACCCTGGTGCAGCAAGCCGGGCAGGTCTTCGAAGACTCCTGAAACCAAGTCACAGATGTAGGCGATTTTCTCGATTTCGGCTTCTGATTTAACCTGACGAAGGCTTCGCAATATCGCTGAGGCATCCTGGATGGCGATCCCCGGCAGCCACTCCAGCAAAATCCGGTAATCGCCAAGCGGCATCCGCAGGTGCGTCTCTGGCCCTTCGGGCAAACCTACCGCGCCGTTTGGTCCAACAAGCTCCAACAAGGTCGCGGCAAGCAACGATACGCCTTCGTCGTCGGGAGCAGGCGAAGACCAGGTGCGGATATCCTCGACCCAGGTACGCGCCATGCATTCCTTACCGATGGCGGGAATGACGGCGACCGGCTTTCCTTGCTTGGGGAGGATCAGGAACCAAGGTCGCGTCGGGCTTTGCCAGAACTGTGTCAGGAAGCCGGAAAAGTAACGGACTTCCGGCTCGGTCGTCAGCAGCAAGGCATCCAGACCCTGGGCTTCCATCAGCGCTTGGGCCCGCGTGGTCCGATTCACGAACTCCTGGTCTGGAAATCCACGTCGCGGTGCGCTCGATTGCTTGTCGTTCCCGGCGTCAGGCATCGTTCCCTGCCAGAATCTGCTGATAGATGGCCGGATCGGTTGCGCCTTCGCAGCCAAAAACCAAGACACGTGAGGTGTCGTCCAGTCCGAGAGAACGGCGGAGATCCCGGTCGCGGCACGCAGCGACAAGAGCCACCAATCCTGGTACGGCCGACTCGCCCGCTTCGATTGTACCGCCTCCGGCTTCACCCGATGCCAGCAGCCGCATCATCGATTCGACACCCTGCTCTTCGATGGCCAGGAAGTCTTGAGCGCCGCGGGATAGAATATCCCAGGCCAGCAGCGAAGCTTCGCCGCAAGAAAGCCCGGCCATGATGGTCTCCGCTTCGATCGGCACCGTCGCGGGGCGACCGGCGCGCGCGCTTGCCAGGATGCATGCCGCCGTTGCGGGCTCAACGATCACAAAGCGCGGGCGGGCGGCCCCCAAGCGCTGCCAGAAGGTCGCGCAGACCGCAGCCGCCACGCCGCCAACGCCGGCCTGTATGAAAACATGGCTCGGTGGTGGACCCTCGATTTGGTCCAGCACCTCGGCGGCCATGACGCTGTACCCAGCCATGACATTGCGGGGCAGGTCCATATAACCTTCGTAGGAGGTGTCGGAGACCACATACCATCCGTTAGCCGCCGCTTCCTCCGCGCAACGCCGCAAAGAGGCATCGTAATCGCCATCGATGCGGACAACTTCAGCGCCCAGCGCTTCCATGGCTTCCTGCCGCCCTTTGCTAACTTCGGCATGAATATAAATTCGGCAAGCGCAGCCGACCATCTGCGCGCCCCAGGCCACCGAGCGCCCGTGGTTGCCGTCCGTGGCCGTCACCACCGTAATATTCTCCACCGCACGCGCCAGCGCGCCGCTACGCAACGCGGCCAAAGGCGGACGTTCACCCTTTTGCGCTTCCAGCAAGTCGGCCATCAGACAAACCACGGCGTAGGACCCACCCAAGGCCTTGAAGCTCCCCAATCCAAATCGAGGGCTTTCGTCCTTGTAGAGCACCTCGGCCAGCTGCAGCTCTTCCGCCAGGTGGTTCAGCGACCGCAAGGGTGTTGGCTCATAGCCCGGCCAAGTCGTGATTTCACGCTGAGCGGCTGCGGTCATCGTGGAGGAAAGAACGGCCTCTAATTCCGCCGGAAAGGAGCCCGTCGAGGGTGAGGTCGCCGCACGGTCGGTGATCCTGCCGCACCCCGCAACTGTCCTGCTCAGCGTCATCGTTCACTCCTTTCGGCAAGCCAAAGAGACCGTCGGGAAGCAAGACCCGCCGATACGAAACATGGGCTTGGGCACGCTAGGCGCGCCGCCAAGCTTGCGTCTTGCCAATCAAGCCATGCGTCAAACCCGCGTGCATCAATCGAACGCAGGCGTTGGTGTAGAAAATCATCATCCCCATGGCCGCCGCCGGTGCGATATCACCGGCGTCATCCATGTTCAACATGGCGATGGATGCCAGCGTGGTATCGGGCGAATAGAGGAAGACGACAGCAGACACAGTGGTCATGGCGTTGACAAACAGATAGATCGAAATATCGAGAATCGCGGGCAAGCAAACCGGTACCGTCACACGCGCAAACGTTCGGTAAAACGGCTGCTTCAATGAAGCCGAAACGGACTCGAACTCGGCATCCATCTGTTTGAGCGCGGTGACGGCCGTCAGGTGCGACACGGTATAAAAGTGGGTGATCGTACAGATCACCAGGATGGTCATGCTGCCATAGAGCGCGTTTAGCGGATTGTCTGGATCATTGAAAAAGAACACATAGGCCAGTCCCAAAACCATACCCGGCACCGCCATCGGCATCATTGCGAGGAATTGAAAACTGGAGCGACCGAACTGGAACCCGCGGCCTTTTTCAACGACATAAGCACCGATAAAAACCACCGCGGTTCCAAAAATACTGGTGTAAAGCGCAAGACGAATTGAGTTCAGGTAGGAACCCCAACCGCCGCCATCCATGCGTCCAAACTGATAATTCTTCAGGCCCAATTCCAGGTTATAGGGATAGAACTTCACCAACGCGGCATACTGACAGACCGCCAGAAGACCCATGATGAAGAGTCCGACCAACGTGCAGTAACCGAACATGGATAAATCGAAGAGCCTGCTTTTCTTGGGCGAATAGGGAACGGCGCGTGCCGAGAGCAGCGCCACCTGGCGACGCTGCATGGAGCGATCAATGGCAAAAGCCAAGACCGCGGGGAACAGCAGAACGACCGAGACCACGGCGCCCATTTCGAAGTTCTGCTGGCCGACAACCTGTTTGTAGATGTCCAGCGCCAGCACGTTGTACTGGCCACCGATAACCTTGGGCACGCCGAAGTCGGTGATCACCAGGTTGAAAACCACAAAAGCTGCAGAAACCAAACCGTAGCGCGCACCGGGCAGAGTTACGGTGAAAAACGTCTTCAGTTTGGAGGCCCGAAGGGCGATCGCAGCTTCATAGAGCCTGGCATCGGCGATCGACAAGGCTACCAGGATGATGATCAAGGCATGCGGAAAGGTATAAAAGACCGATGCTATGACGATGCCAATGGGGCCGTAGATCGACTCCCCCATCAGCATTTCCTTGATCATCCCCTGATTACCAAACAGGTAGACAAGCCCAATGCCGGGAAGCAGCGAAGGAACCAGAATGGGAACAAGGGCAATCACGCGGAACAGCCCCTTGAAGGGCATGCAGCTTCGCGTTAGCGCGTAAGCAAAAAAGAATGCCAGCGACACCGTAATGATGGTTGTCAGGCTGGCAATGAAAAGGCTGTTGACGATCGACAGACGCAACGTCGGTGTCTGGAAATAGATCTGGTAGTTCCGCGCGCCGAGTTGCGGCATGGGGCGCAAGAAAACACGGGAAAGATCGCCGCGCCCGACTTCCAATGTCTGTCCGGATTCCGTCAGGTTGCCGTCGTAGAGAAGCGTCCCTCCCTCTTCGGTCGTGTCGGTGAAACGAAAAGCGTCAATGCCCTGGCGCTCCGATTTCAAAAGAAATTCAGACGCGGCGATGCGTGTACGTGCGGTCGGCAGCAGTCCGTTATTGATTGGCTGGCTCAGGCGTTCCACCCAGTCCGCCGCCGAGCCCTTGTCAATCCACTGACCATCTTCCTCAAATTCGATCATCACCGCATCGAAGCGGAAATCGTAAACCTCGACCGAGCGCGACATCATCGCATAGAGGGGAAAGGCCAGGGTTATCAGAAGATAGAGGCCAATGACCATTATCAGCCCGCGCATCATCCAGTCGTCGCGACTGACTTTCGCCTTGATCGGACCGCTCGACGGGCGCGCAGGCTGCAAGGCTACTGCTGGGTTCGGCGCAGTCATCGCTCGCCTCGTCCGAATATCCTCAGGCCACGCGCCGGCAAGCGAACGGTCAAAGGCGCGCCGTTCTTCAGGGAATCCGCCCGCGTTTGTTCTGCAGGCAATTCAAGGCGCAACAGCGGCGCTTGCCCGACTTCCCACCCCAGGTGCAGGCGCACCACCGGCCCCAGGAACTCATGGTAGACAATCTTCAGATCAAGGCTGTTGTCCTGCGCGCCGGTGTCGGTTTGGACTTCAACCTCTTCCGGGCGCAGCGCCAAGGTTACGGCCTTACCAACCGCTAATTCGCCTGTCTCGCAGCGCAACTGGCGACCTTCGATCGTGATGCTATCTTGGCCGGTGACTTCTCCGGTCAGGAAATTCATGGCGCCGATGAAATCGGCTACAAAAGCGGATTCAGGCTCCCGATAAATCTGCTCAGGCGTCCCGACCTGCTCAATGACGCCGTGGTTCATCACGACGATGCGGTCTGCCATGGTCAGAGCTTCTTCCTGATCGTGTGTCACCATCGCCGTGGTCACGCCAAGTTCGCGCTGCAATAGCTTGATTTCGTGGCGCAGGTGCGTGCGAACCTTCGCATCGAGTGCCGAAAGCGGCTCGTCGAGCAGCAGCAGATTCGGCGAAGGAGCCAGGGCCCGCGCCAAGGCGACGCGCTGTTGCTGGCCGCCGGAGAGCTGTGCTGGGTATTTGTCTCCTTGATCGGGCAGCCCGACCAACTCCAAAAGTTCGGTAACACGCCGCTGCACTTGCTGGCGCGGCATGCGGCGATTCTCCAACCCATAGGCCACATTCTTCGAGACCGTCAGGTTGGGGAACAGAGCATAAGACTGGAACACGATGCCGAAATCCCGCTCGCTGGGCGGCAACGCGGAAATATCCTCGCCATTTTGATAGATGCGCCCTTCGCTTTGAATGTCGAGCCCGGCTATCGCCCGCAGAAGGGTCGTCTTTCCACAACCGGAAGGGCCGAGAAAACAAACGAATTCGCCAGGGTATATCTCCAGCGAGATTTCTTTAAGTGCAACAAACTCTCCGAAGCGCTTTATGACATTTTCGATGCGCAGGAAGGGTTCTTGTGTGGAGAGCTTTGCTTTACCCATACCTGCGGTTTCGGCTACGGCCATGTATTCCGCTCCTGAGGTTCCGGCGTTAAGAAATGAATGGCGGGGACGCCTGCGAACAGGCGCCCCCTGGCTGTCACGTTGAGAACCGACGGTCCCCTTTCGCTTTACTCAGCTCTTGGGCTCCGACTTGCTGTCGTAGCGCGTCTGCCATTCCTTCAGAATCCGCTCGCGATTACGAGCAGCGAACTCGAAGTCGTTGTCGATCATGGCTTCCAGGATACCGTCCGGGAAATGCTCGACCGGCTTGGCCAGCGAGGGGATGCCGACGACGGCATAGCCTTCGTTGTACATCTTCATCGCGTCTTCGGTAATGAGCCAGTCCATGAGCGTCTTGGCGGCATCCATGTGATCCGTACCCTTAACGATTGCCGCCGCTTCCATGTCCCAACCGATACCCTCGGAAGGAATCACAACCTCAAGCGGGGCGCCCTCGGCTTTGGACTTCGCGCCACGGAAGGCGAAGGACACGCCGATGGCGATTTCGCCGCGAGCAGCGTCCTTGCAGGGCTTGGAGCCGGAGTGCGTGTAGTAGCGGATGTTTTCATGGAGCTTGTCCATATAGGCCCAGCCACCATCTTCGCCGAACATCTGGAGCCAGCTGGAAACGTCCAGGAAGCCCGTGCCCGAAGAGTTCGGGTTCGGCATGGAAACGTGACCCTGATAGACCGGCTTGGTCAGATCTTCCCAAGATGTGGGAACCGGCAGGCCGTTCTTCTCGCCTTCGACGGTGTTGAAGCAGATGGCCGCGACCCAGGCGTCCATGCCCACCCAAGCTGGCGGATCGGCTTTATCCCGGAATTTTGGATCGAGCTTTTCCACACCCTTGGGCGCGTAAGGCTCAAGCATGCCCTCACTCTTCATCAGAAGCAGCGACGTAGCGGCCAAGCCCCAGATTACATCGGCTTGGGCGTTGTCCTTCTCAGCCAAAAGCTTGGCCGTGATGATGCCCGTCGAATCGCGCACCCACTTAACTTCGATATCCGGATGGGCCGCATTGAAGCGCTCGGCATATTTCTGCAAGTCCTCGGCTTCGATGGCCGTATAGACGGTCAACGCCTCCGCTTTGGCGGCGGTGCTGAGCATCATGGACATGGCCAGGGCGGTGAATGCTCCCCCCAGCAAACTACGTTGAGATAATTTCATGTCAGAAGACCTCTTCCCTGTGGTGAATTTCGTTGATTTGCCTTTTTAGAATCCGAACTCTATCGGTTTCGCGGCAAAATTATTACAGAAATATTACACCGCCGTCACGTATCGTAACAATCTTCTTCTGGGCGAGACGGCCCGACTCAATTCGGATACCTAAAGAAGCAAGCGAGGTATCGTATCGCGCCAACGCCGCACCAAGACTTCGCGATCGCCTTCGTAGGCCTCCAAGGTTGTATCGAAGACGAAAAGCTCACCGTCGGTCGTCGCCTCAACTTGAATCTCGGTACGGACCTCCCAGTCGCCGCGCTTGCGCCAACTCGTGAAATGCAGATCCGCAGTAGCCGTTGTCGGATCCTCCGGAGAAATCGACCAGGTTTCCCGACGCACCTCCTGCTGCAGCAACCCGTGGTCCGGCAACTCCTCCACGCCGCTGTCCTCCAGGATACAGTATCGGGTCACGTTGCTATTGAGGTCGCGTTCAATCCAGCGCCGGTTCTGCTTGGGCTCACAAATTTTGTAAGTTGGAACAGGCGGAAGTTCGGGCTCTTCGAAGTCATAGCGATCATCGCAAACGGTACGGCAGGGCAAGGTCAGACGCGCCGCCGCACCCAACTCCAGCGTTGCGGTTACCGCCGTCGGCGGCGGTTGAATGAGAGGCCAGTAGGCGGTGGAAATTGCCAGTTGCAAACGATGCCCCGCCAAAAAGCGATGCCCGCATTCATCAAGCACGATCTGTAGGTCTTCGACTTGACCGGGGACCATTGGCTCCGGCGTTTCATTGCCGCGCCGGTGCGTGAGATTGAGGACGCCCCATGAAACGCGGTGTGCCGCACCGTCCGGCGCCAAATCGATCAGTCGAATGATCAGATGACCGACTGCGGCGTCGATTGCGACCTTCAAGGTGAGAAACGGTCGCCCCAGAATTTCCAAGGGCGCAACCAAAACATCAGACTGGAACAGAAGAGACCCGCCGCCATCGATCCGCTGGTCGCCGGGCAACTGACCATCAGGTGCGACTGAGAAGTACTCCCCGCATTCCAGCCCCAGATCCTGCGGTGACTTCAATGACACCGAAACCTGGGTGCCACCTTCATCCGACAGGCTGCCATCCCGGATAAGGAACAGGCTAAATGGTTCAATGTTATCGGAGGGCCAGGTCTGCTCTCCGACCCAACGTCCAGGGTCTCTTTCGCGCCAGCGTGTCGGTCGAACGGCTTGCGTGATATAGGCACGATAGGCGGGCAGGTTTTCCGCGCCGTTGTCTTCCTCCTTGAGCCAGCGGTCCCACCAACGCAGCGCCTCAGCGAAGAAATCGATGCGCGGGTGGGGATAGGCGAAATGGGGATACTTGTGAATCCATGGGCCGTTGATGGCCTTGGCAACGCCTCCAAGGCCCGCCACAGCAGCCGGCGGCGCATTCTTGTAACCGTCGGCCCACCCACCTATCACCAAGGCTGCGGCTTTCAAGGCACCATAGTCCTCACAGATGGAGCCGTGCTTCCAGTAGGCATCACGGTGCGGATGACCGAACCAAATCGCGACCAACGGCGGTAGGTTCTCCAACCTTTCGCGCCACATCTCGCGCCAACGCTCCCCAACCAACAAAGGATCGGGCGGGCGGGAGCTGCGCGACAGCATCGAAGCAGCCCAGCTGAGGTTGCTGTTTAGAAGGCAGCCGTTCTTGTAATGGATATCATCGTTGTAACGATCCACTGTCGTGGAGAGCGCTATCACGGCCTTTAAGGGCTCGGGCGCCAACGCCGCTACCTGCAGGGCGTTGAAGCCGCCCCACGAGATTCCCATCATGCCGACCTTGCCGCTGCACCAAGGTTGCGCCGCAATCCAGTGGATGACCGCGACAGCATCATCCCATTCCTGCTGCGTGTACTCGTCGGTCATCAGGCCGTCCGATTCGCCGTTGCCACGCATATCAACACGCACACCGGCATATCCGGCTTGGGCAAAGGTCGGATAATTGGTTTCGTCACGCTGCGCGGTGCCATCGCGCTTGCGGTAAGGGAGGAACTCAAGAATTGCCGGAACGGGTACCACATCGGCGCCGCGCGGGAGCCAAATGCGCGCCGCGAGCCGGCAGCCGTCGTCCATCTCTATCCAGACGTTTTCCAACACATCATGGCTCGCCACAGCATTACCGGACATGAGGTACACCCTCCCAAGTGCGGACAAGAGAACGATCTTGCCGAACTAATGGTGCGATCAACAACGAAGAAAGATGCCGGGGGCCTAAATGATCGCGTGGCGAACCTTCGCGGACACCCATTCGCTCAACACCACGGTTCCAAGGATAACGATGAAAATCATGGTTACTTGCGGCCAGGCCAGTACATTCAGCGATGCCTGAAGTTGGAGGCCAATGCCTCCGGCGCCGACCAAGCCCAGAATCGTCGACTCTCGGATGTTGATATCCCACCGAAACACCGAAATGCCGAAGAACGCTGGCAACACCTGCGGCACAATAGCGTAGTCCACGACCTGTGCGGCAGATGCGCCGGTCGCAGAGATCGCCTCGACCTGAGTTTCGTCAATCTCCTCAATCGCCTCATAAAGGAGCTTAGCGACAAAGCCGATCGACCTAAGGCCGATGGCGACGATTCCCGCCAGAATCCCCGGACCTATGATCGCCACCAGCAACAGAGCCCATATCAGCGAGTTGATCGAACGCGACGACACAATGATGAAAAGCGCTATCGGTCGTACGAAAAGGACGCTGGGTGTCGTGTTTCGGGCGGCCAGAAAGGCCACCGGTATAGCAATGGCGATGCCTAGGAGCGTCCCCAGGGTTGCGATGTTCAGCGTGTCCCAAAGAGGGGCCCAAAGGACTTCGATGTAAGACCAGCGAGGCGGAAACATCCGTCCGCCCAAATCGGCGGCCTGGGTCGGCGCATCGGCCACGAAATACCAGATCGTATCCTTCGTCATCACCTGCCAACAGAAGATAAAGAAGACCACGAGAAGGAACCAACCGCCCCACAACACCCACTGTTGCAAGGTTGTGCGCTTGCGCCAGACAGCCGAATCGGAAGTTTTTGTAATCGGCATTACTGCACCCACTTGCGAACGAAGCCGGAGGAATATTCCGCCACCATGACGATAGCGATGATCATCAGCAAAATTGCGCCGGCCGAGTCATACTCGTAACGATCAATCGCCGTGTTCAAGGTGGCGCCGATACCGCCCGCCCCGACGATTCCAATCACCGCCGACTCTCGGAAGTTGATATCCAGACGATAAAGCGACAAGCCTATCAATCGCGGCATGACCTGCGGTTGAATGGCGTAATTCACGAGCTGAAGCCAGCTTGCACCGGTCGAGCGAACCGCTTCCGCCTGGCTCTCGTCAATGTCTTCGATATCCTCCGCCAGCAATTTGGCGAGAAAACCAATGGTGGCAAACGACAAGGTCAAGAATCCCGCGAAGGGGCCAAAACCGAACATTGCAACAAAAAGAATGGCGATGATGATTTCTTGCAGGGCCCGCGACAGCGCAATGATCGAGCGGCAAACGTAGTAAACGGGACGCGGCGCCAGATTGCGCGCAGCCCCGACGCCGATGGGAACGGATATCAGAATGCCGACGACCGTTGCCGTTACGGTCATGGTCAAGCTTTCGACCAACCCTTGTGAGATATCCGACCAACGACTCGTGAAATCGGGAACCAAGAAACCCTGCACGAAGCGCCAGCCTCGCTCCAGTCCGTCATAGACACGGACCCAGTTCACCTCGACGGACCTGATCGCCAGGATAAGATAGATGACCGCACCACTGTATATTCCCAAGCGCCATCGAGCGTCCCGGATCAGTACGGGCGGACGCTTCCAACGGCGCGGTTTGACGGCGGCGTCTGTCATCTCAAGTCAGTCCCGCCAAACGTTCTTCCTTCACCAGCGCAGCGTCATCATGGTCATCCGAGTGCGCAGCCTTACGCATCGCCGTCCAGTCCTCCTCGCCGTAGATTTCGGTCAGCACCTTATCGTCAAGCGCATCCGGCGGGCCGTCGAAGACCACTTGCCCGGCCCGCAGGCCGATGATCCTGCGCGTGAAGTTCTGCGCCAGGATCACGTCGTGAATGTTGATGATGGCCGGCAAGTCCCGCTCTGCGCAGATCTCGCCGATCAGCCGCATGATCTGTCGCGAGGTCTTGGGGTCCAGCGATGCCGTGGGTTCATCCACCAGCAGGAGTTCGGGGTCTTGCTCCAACGCCCGTGCGATACCAACACGCTGACGCTGGCCGCCTGACAGCGCATCGGCACGCTTTTCGGCCTGATCGGACAGGCCAACACGATCCAAGAGCTTGAAGGCCTTATCCAGGTCGGATTGATTGAAACGTCGCGTGAACGACCGCCAGAAAGGAACATAGCCCAATCGGCCAGAAAGCACGTTCTCCATAACGGTCAGCCGCTCGACCAACGCGTATTCCTGGAAGATCATACCGATCCGGCGCCGGGCGCGGCGCAGTTCCTTGCGCGGCAACGAGGTGATATCCAAATCGCCCAGGAAGACCTTGCCTGCGGTCGGCTCCACCAAGCGGTTTACGCAGCGAATCAAGGTAGACTTGCCGGCGCCGGAGGGGCCAATCAACCCGACCACTTCGCCGGACGGGACCTCGAAGGAAACATCGCTGAGCGCTTTATCTCCGGTCTTATAGGTTTTTGAGAGATTGGTGACCTTAAGCACCGGGCATCTCCAGATAAGCAAGTACCAAAAACGGAACCGGATGAACGTCGCGTGCCGCCGGACACTTGGATAACCAAATGTCCGGCGAACCGCTATACGTTAAAGTTCCGATTTTCCCAACACGGGAAAGACGACGAAAAAGCTAAATCAAGCGTCTTACTGACAAGCGTAAGAAACACCGTTGGCTTCGTCGATCTTGCGAATGACGGCCCAATGGTCCTTGAAGGTGATCGGCACGAACTGGGCTTCGCCGGATTTGCCGAACTCTTCTTCAAGAGATGATCCCTCCCACTTGAAGGAGAAGAAAGCCTCTTGGATCTTCTCCTGCAGTTCCGGCTTCAGGTTGTAGGCTATGCCGTAACCGGTCGTCGGGAAGGTTTGGGATTTGTAGATCGAAACGATCTGCTCGGCCTTGACGACATCACGGTCCAGCATGCGCGCCAGAACCGAATTGGCGATGGCAGCCGCTGGATAGTCTTTGTTAGCGACGCCCAGGATCGAGTTATCGTGTTTGCCGGAGAAGACAGGCTCGAAATCCGTGCCGGCAACGAACTGGTAGTCGGCTTTCAGGATCGCCGAGGGCGCCTTAAAGCCAGAGTTCGAAGTCTCAGACGTAAAGGCCATCTTCTTGCCCTTGATGTCCTCGACCTTGGTGATGCCGGAGCCGGGATAGGTGATGATCTCCATCTCATAACCGAAGGAGCCGTCGGCGCTCGCCATCATGGTGAAGGGCCGGAAGCCCGCACAGGCGACAGCCAGCGGATTCGAGCCGGTGTTGAAGCCCGCAATATGCAGGCGACCGGCGCGCATCGCCTCGATCTGGGCGGCATTGGACTGCACCGGGAAGAACTGCACCTTCTTGCCGGTTACGCTTTCCATGTGGGCCAAGAAGTCCGACCAAGCCTTGGCGTAGACGGCAGGATCCTCGACCGGTGTGTAAGCGAAGATCAAGGTGTCCGGATCGATCTGCTGAGAGGCATCGCTCGGAATATCGGCGATCAAGTCACCGTCGCTGTCCGTGAAACGGCTATCCAACGTGAACTCGGCACGCGCGGGGCTCACAAGAAAGGTCAGCGCGGCAAGCGCCATTAAAAGCAACTTCATCGGGTATCTCCCTGGTCTGTTTTACGGAGCGTTATAAGAAGCTCACTTGGCTAACGTTTTATGATGTTTTTATTACGAACGGAAGTCTGCCGTCGGAGCAAGCCGAAAATTGTTGTGAGACTGATACCGGGGAATAAGAATTCCGAACCACGCTGCGACGGCTTAGCGCTGGATTGCGGGCGCGTTGCACTTTAAGTAGATAGGAGATCTATTAAACCACCAGGATCAAGGCCATGGACAACGACAGTCAGCTTCGCGTTACACCCTTCGCGACCCACTGGGGCACCTATCACGCGGAGGTTCGCGGCGGCAAGGTGGTTGGCGTCAGGGACTATGCCGACGATCCCGATCCTGCGGTCATCGGCCCTGGTATCGTCGATATGGTCGAACATCCGACGCGGGTCGGTCGGCCGATGATCCGCAAGGGCTTCTTGGAAAAGGGTAAGGATTCCGACCGCAGTGGCCGCGGCCGCGAACCCTTCGTCGCCGTTCCCTGGGATGAGGCTCTGGAAATCGCCTCGGGCGAGCTGGACCGGGTCCGTAAGGCCCACGGCAACCAAGCGATATTCGGCGGATCTTATGGCTGGGGCAGTGCCGGCCGTTTTCATCACGCACAGAGCCAGGTACACCGTTTCCTGAACTGCATCGGTGGCTATACACCCTCCATCGACACTTACAGTTATGCGGCGGTCAGTGCCATTTCGCCCCACGTGGTCGGCCACTTTGCCCGCCTCGTCTTGAATCAGGCGACGGCTTGGCCGCATATCGTCGAGAATTGCGAGCTGATGGTGATGTTCGGTGGCATGGCCATCAAGAATGCCCAGGTAACCTCGGGCGGCGTTGGTCGGCACACGACCCGCGAGGCACTGTTGGCAGCCAAGCAAAACGGCACGCAATTTGTCTCCGTTTCGCCGCTGCGCAGCGATGCCATCGACCTGTTGGACGCCGATTGGGTCGCTGCGCGGCCAAATAGCGACACCGCATTGATGCTGGCGCTTGCGCACACGATTCACAGCGAGGGATTACACGATCAGGCCTTCCTTGATCGCTATTGTACCGGCTTCGACCGCTTCCTGCCCTATTTGACAGGCCAGAGCGATGGCCAACCCAAGGACGCGGACTGGGCCGCCGGAATTTGTGCCTTGGAGGCTGAGATGATCCGCAGCCTAGCCCGGCGCATGGCGGGCAAGCGCACCATGATCACGGTTTCCTGGTCGATGCAGCGTGCCGATCACGGCGAACAGCCCGGTTGGATGGCCATCGTGCTGGCGGCGATGTTGGGTCAGATAGGTCTGCCCGGCGGCGGTTTCGGCATCGGTTACGGCAGCGAGAACGGCATCGGAAACCCGGTTCTCCCCTTCAAGTTTCCCGCCGTTCCGCAAGGTCAAAACCCGATTGCCGAAGGCATTCCCGTTGCCCGCATTTCCGACGCCCTTTTGCATCCGGGCGAGCCGTACGATTTCAACGGCCGGCGCACGACCTATCCGGACCTGCGATTGGTCTACTGGGTTGGCGGAAACCCCTTCCACCATCATCAGGATATCAACAAGCTGGTGGCGGCCTTCCAGCGCCCGGAGACCATTATCGTCAACGAAATCTGGTGGACGCCGATGGCCCGCCACGCCGATATCGTATTGCCGGTTACGACGGTGTTGGAACGCGAAGACATCGCCATGACCCATTGGGAGCCCTTGATCGTCGCTATGCGCCAGGCGGTGGAGCCGGTCGGCGAGGCGCGCCACGACTACGAAATTTTCTCGGGGCTTGCCCACAAGCTGGGCGTGGGTGAGACCTTCACTGAGGGTCGCAGCCCCGAAGACTGGCTGCGTCACCTTTGGGACCAGGCGCGCCAACGTGCCGCCGAAGCGAATTTCGAACTGCCCAGCTTGGAGGAGCTTCGCGCACGCGAAATGATCACGCTGCCCGATCCCGATCGTCATCCGGTATTGCTTGAGTCATTCCGCAACGACCCCGAGGGCAATCCCTTGGAGACCCCGAGCGGAAAAATTGAGATATTCTCGGAACGGATCGCCGGCTTCGACTATGACGATTGCCCCGGACATCCCGCCTGGATGGAGCCATACGAGTGGCTGGGCGGGCCGGATGCAGAACACTATCCCCTGCATCTTGTCTCCAACCAGCCGAGGACCCGGCTGCACAGTCAGTTCGACCCCGGCTCGGTCAGCCGGGCGAGCAAAATACAGGGCCGCGAACCCATGACCATGAATCCAGCAGACGCCGCGGCACGCGGGCTGTCCGAAGGCGATGTCGTGCGCGTGTTCAACAACCGTGGCGCCTGCCTGGCTGGAATCATCCTCTCGGATACAGTGATGCCGGGCGTTGTACAGCTTTCGACCGGCGCCTGGTACGACCCTCTGGAGCCAGGAGTCGTCGGCAGCCTTTGCAAGCACGGCAACCCAAATGTCCTGACCCGGGACAAGGGCACCTCTCGCTTGGGCCAAGGCCCCTCTGCCCATAGCACCCTGGTCGAGGTCGAGAAGTTCGAGGGTCCGCTGCCGCCGATCACCGCCTTCGCGCCGCCACCGATCGAGGAACGCGATTAAGCACTTTAAAGGCAGCCGGTGGATCGGACTGAGGCGGATCGGCTATTACTGGATCATCCTGCGGTTTGGCTGCGGCTTGGCTGGGGCTACCGGCGCCGCTGCTGCCAGCGTCGCCACCCTTCGAGACGGGGTTTTGTCTTGTCCCTGTCGGGGCTTCGCCCCTCCGCGCCTCTTGTTGGCCTTCCTCACCCTTCGAGACGGGGTCGTTCGACCCCTCCTCAGGGTGAGCGTTATGGCGCGGGGTTGAAGACCCCTCAGGGTGAGGGGTCTTCAACCCTTTGCTGTTCTCCGTCTCACCTTCATCCTGAGGAGGTGACGCAGTCACCGTCTCGAAGGATGTTGCAACATCCGGCCACCCCGCGCCTTCACGCCTTTTTCTTGCCATATCATTGATAGAATATAGGGGGCAGCAATACGCCTATAAGGGAGGCTTGACGTTATGCTATGGCCCCGGATGTCTTTACTGCTGTTATGCGCCCTTGTTGTGGTTGGGGCCGCGCCGCCGTCGGGTGTCCTGGCGCAGCCTTGGCCCGAGGAGCCGCCGGAGCCGGAAATCCATGCGCTCGGTCTGCCGACGGGCTGGCGCTACATTCATGGTGACGGGCGGCACAACAGCCCTTGTCTGGGCGACATGACCGCAGGCCTCGACTGCGTGGTGGATACCATGCATGCCTGCAGTGCCTGGCAGCCCCACAACGCCAATCTGACCGAGGGCGCGCCCGGCTACCGCTACGGCCCGGACTGGAAGGATTACTATCACCCGCTCTGCCAGCCACTGCGTTATACCCCCCACCATGCCCCCTTTGCCGAACCCCGGACCTTCTCCGACACCTTCATGCACCTTCTGGAGCCGGGGATTGGCTTGGTGGTCTACCGCGCCCATGGCTTTGTCTTTCCCGACATCCGCTATGACGGCGCGCCGCAGAACCCCTATCAGATCCGACGGGGAGACTTAATCGTCCTGCGGCTTGGCTTCATCTGCCGGGGGCCGGTGTCCTACGGCACCCTCTGGGAGGAGGCTTTGGCCGACGACCCTGACTTCACGACCTTGCGTGCGCGCCTGCCGGAGGAAGACTGTTACGTGCCCTTCGGCGCCGCCTCGGCAGTGTTGCGCTGGACCGAAGGACGCTGGTGGGTGGTGACGACCTGGACCGCCGATTACCTCAACCCCTGGCCCCTTCTGGAGGACTTCTACCGCTCGATCCGGAAGTGATCGGCCCGGGCCGCCTCGCCGAAGGAATTAGGGCGCAGCTTGCGCCTTTCGTCGGCTAGGTGATCCAGCAGCAGCTTGCGGCTCTTGGGATCGGCGGCCAGGTCCTTGTAGGCCTCCAGGGTGCCAAGACCCGGCTTGCCGTCCACTGGCAGGCTGGCCAGTGTTAGGCCATGGCTGCGGATAGTCTCGTTGATCGCCTGTTGCAACATCCGGCCACCCCGCGCCTTCACGCCTTTTTATTGCCATATCAATGCTAGAATATGGGGAGCAGCAATACGCCTATAAGGGAGGCTTGACGTTATGCTATGGCCCCGGATGCCTTTACTGCTGTTATGCGCCCTTGTCGTGGTTGGGGCCGAGCCGCCGTCGGGTGTCCTGGCGCAGCCTTGGCCCGAGGAGCCGCCGGAGCCGGAAATCCATGCGCTCGGTCTGCCGACGGGCTGGCGCTACATTCATGGTGACGGGCGGCACAACAGCCCTTGTCTGGGCGACATGACCGCAGGGCTCGATTGCGTGGTGGATACCATGCATGCCTGCAGTGCCTGGCAGCCACATAAGTTCGGACAGGGTGCGCCCGGCTACCCCTACGGCCCGGACTGGAAGGATTACTATCACCCGCTCTGCCAGTCACTGAAAAGCGTGCCTCATGATGATGATGGTATTTACGACCCTGCTTACAGAGAAACGCAGCCTTGGACCTTCTCCGACACCTTCATGCACCTTCTGGAGCCGGGAATTGGCCTGGTGGTCTACCGCGCCCATGGCTTTGTCTTTCCCGACATCCGCTATGACGGCGCGCCGCAGAACCCCTATCAGATCCGGCGGGGAGACTTAATCGTCCTGCGGCTTGGCTTCATCTGCCGGGGGCCGGTGTCCTACGGCACCCTCTGGGAGGAGGCTTTGGCCGACGACCCTGACTTCACGACCTTGCGTGCGCGCCTGCCGGAAGATGACTGCTACGTGCCCTTCGGCGCCGCCTCGGTGGTGCTGCGCTGGAGCGAAGGACGCTGGTGGGTGGTGAAGACCTGGACCGCCGATTACCTCAACCCCTGGCCCCTTCTGGAGGACTTCTACCGCTCGATCCGGAAGTGATCGGCCCGGGCCGCCTCCCCGAAGGAATTAGGGCGCAGCTTACGCCGTTCGTCGGCTAGGTGATCCAGCAGCAGCTTGCGGCTCTTGGGATCGGCGGCGAGGTCCTTGTAGGCCTCGATGCTGCCACTCCCGAAGACACCATCAGCGTTGATGGGGGCTTGGCCGACCTTAGCGCGCGTGGCGTTGATCGCCTGTTGCAACATCCGGCCACCCCGCGCCTTCACGCCTTTTTATTGCCATATCAATGCTAGAATATAGGGGGCAGCAATACGCCTATAAGGGAGGCTTGACGTTATGCTATGGCCCCGGATGCCTTTACTGCTGTTATGCGCCCTTGTCGTGGTCGGGGCCGCGCCGCCGTCGGGTGTCCTGGCGCAGCCTTGGCCCGAGGAGCCGCCGGAGCCGGAAATCCATGCGCTCGGTCTGCCGACGGGCTGGCGCTACATTCATGGTGACGGGCGGCACAACAGCCCTTGTCTGGGCGACATGACCGCAGGCCTCGACTGCGTGGTGGATACCATGCATGCCTGCAGCGCCTGGCAGCCGCATAAGTTCGGACAGGGCGCGCCCGGCTACCCCTACGGCCCGGACTGGAAGGATTACTATCACCCGCTCTGTCAGCCACTGCGTTATACCCCCCACCATGCCCCCTTTGCCGAACCCCGGACCTTCTCCAACGCCTTCATGCGTCTTTTGGAGCCGGGGATTGGCCTGGTGATCTACCGAGCCCATGGCTTTGTCTTTCCCGACATCCGCTATGACGACGCGCCGCAGAACCCCTATCAGATCCGACGGGGAGACTTAATCGTCCTGCGGCTTGGCTTCATCTGCCGGGGGCCGGTGTCCTACGGCACCTTCTGGGAGGAGGCTTTGGCCGACGACCCCGACTTCACGACCTTGCGCGCGCGCCTGCCGGAAGATGACTGTTACGTGCCCTTTGGTCCCGCCTCGGTGGTGCTGCGCTGGACCGAAGGTCGCTGGTGGGCGGTGACAACGCGAACAGTACGCGAACGAAACCCCTGGCCCCTTCTGGAGGACTTCTACCGCTCGATCCGGAAGTGATCGGCCCGGGCCGCCTCGCCGAAGGAACTAGGACGCAGCTTACGCCGCTCGTCGGCTAGGTGATCCAGCAGCAGCTTGCGGCTCTTGGGATCAGCCGCCAGGTCCTTGTAGGCATCGATGCTGCCACTCCCGAAGACACCATCAGCGTTGATGGGGGCTTGGCCGACCTTAGCGCGCGTGGCGTTGATCGCGATCTGCACCACCCTGCCGATCTCGGCTTTGCCCTTGACGCTGCCGCGGAAGAAGGTATCGGCCAGGGCTGCGGCGGCCTCGGGGTCGCCGATGTAATCAAGGACGTCGCGACCGCGCATGTCCGGCTGGCCGATGCGCTGACCGATCGCCTCCGCCGCCGGGTTCCAATGGCCATCGAAGAAGACCTGATAAACCTGCACCCGCTGTTCCGGGGTCAGCGAGGCGGGGTCGCTCTTGGGATCGATGCCCAGCGCCCGGAAATCGGCCTTGGCGCGCTTGTCGTCATGCTCATGCAGCTCCTTCAAGGTATCCGGCGTGATGCCTGCAACGGTGTCGCCGTCGCTCTTAAGGCCGCCTTCCGCCGCCCAGACTTCACGAAAGGCGCGGTGCTGGCCTGCGCCGACCCCGGCCTTGTCCAGCGCATCCTGATGGGCCTGCCAGGCCTGAGGGTCGTCCGCCCGCGGCCGCTCCCCCACCCCAACGACATTGCCCTGGCTGTCCCTCAAGCGGGTGCGGAAGGTTGGCATCGGCTGGTTTGACGGCGCAGCACCCGGTGGAATCGCTTGCGCCACCTGCGGACTGTTTTCCGGTTCAGCGCCCCCGCTCTGCGCCTGCTGTCCCAAAGGCGCCGCCGCATCGCTTTGGATGCCGCTATCTGCGCTGGCGATCTGGATACCGTCTGCCGGGCCAGCCTGTCGGGCGCGGTCGGCCCCTTCCAGCAGGGCTTCGGTCGCTGGGGTATCCTGCGCCTCACCCTTCGAGACGGGGTCGTTCGACCCCTCCTCAGGGTGAGGATTGTTGCGACGGGTCGAAGACCCCTCAGGGTGAGGGTTTGGTGTTCCGCTGTCACCTTCATCCTGAGGAGCCCTCGCAGAGGGCGTCTCGAAGGGTGGCGAGGGCACGCTTGTCTCGCGAATGGCTTTCTCGCCCGCCAGGGCGGCCATCATGGCCTTGGCCTCCTCGGCGCGGGTGGCAATCAGCTTGGCGGTCAAGGGGTCATCGGCGTTGGCGCTCTGCTCGGCCAGCGTGGTCTCGGCCGCCGAGATCAGGCCTTCGGCCTCCAGCAGGTCATCCTCGTCGGTATCGGGCAGCCGGGCATTCAGGAACGCCAGGGGATCACCCTGGTTGCGCGCGCCCTCGCCCCCAAAGGGACGGTTCAAGGCGCTGCGGACCATCTCGGTCGTTTGCATCGGCTGACCCTCCTGGCGCTTGGCGCCCCGCCCCGGCGTCAAGGCGATGGAGGTGGAGGTGGACTTGTCCCCGCCTCTTGCTTGCGTTCCCTGTCCGGGCTCACGCCCGTCCCCGCCTCTTGTTTGCGTTCCCTGTCCGGGCTCACGCCCGTCCCCGCCTCTTGTTTGCGTTCCCTGTCCGGGCTCACGCCCGTCCCCGCCTCTTGTTTGCTCCTTGGGATCCTTGAAGCCGATGGCCCCACGGGACCCGAAGGAAAAGCCCGCCGTCTCCATCTCAGCCCGCAGACGCGCACCCAAAGCGCCTTCCTTCCTGCGCGCCTGGTCCAGCAACCGACGGCCCATCTTCATGGAAAGGTCCATCGCCCCCATGGGTTCCGCCTCCAGGGCCGCGCCCTTGACCTCCGCCCGCTGTTCCATCGCGCGTACCAGGAAGGGATTGCCCAGGGGGTTTACGCGCTTCCCTCTCTCCCGATCACCACCGTTCTTGTTTTTCTTGTCATTCTCGTCGTCGCTGTCCGGCCCGAAGGGAAACTGCATGGATCTACCTCATCACCCCCCAAAGGAAAGAGCGCCTATCCGTTTGTGGCCCCGGGGGAGGACTAACAACGGATGGCGCCCCGAAGGTCGGCACCCTCTTTGTGGTTCATCGCCAATCTTCTTGTATGATTGACCATATAAATAGCGTAATATATTTATATTGTCAATTATTATTGTTTCCACAAGCAAGCGAACGCCATTCGCTGGCGGCGCGCGCTGGCAATCGCCAAAATGGAGTGAGCGATCCCTACCGATACGGGGAGGGTCTGAACAGCGGCGTTAGGGAGTTACACGTTGAAGCGGAAGTGGAAGATGTCGCCATCCAGGGCGACGTACTCCTTGCCTTCCATGCGCAGTTTACCGGCGTCGCGGGCGCCGGCCTCGCCCTTGCAGGCGACAAAGTCGCTGTAGGCAATGGTCTCGGCGCGGATGAAGCCGCGTTCGAAATCGCTGTGGATGGCCCCGGCAGCTTCGGGGGCCTTCGCGCCCTTGCGCACCGTCCAGGCCCGCACTTCCTTAGGCCCAACGGTGAAGAAGGTGATGAGGCCCAAGAGGCCGTATCCCGCCCGGATGACCCGCGCAAGCCCGGTTTCCGTCAAACCCAACTCGGCCAGGAAAGCGGCCTTCTCCTCGGCTTCCTCCAGCATCGCGACCTCGGCCTCGATAGCGGCGGAAATCACCACACAAGCAGCCCCCTTGGCGACGGCCATCTCGGCGACGCGCCGGGCGTGGTCATTGCCGGAAGCGGCGTTCTCTTCTTCGACGTTGGCAACATAAAGGATCGGCTTGGCCGTCAATAAATTGAGTTGCTTGGCGACCAGCGCCTCCGTTGCAGAAAAGGACACCGATGAAGCCGGGCGGCCATCTTGAAGCGCCGCGAGCAGCGGTTCCATGACAGCGATGCGTTCCTTGGCCTCCTTATCCGCGCCACGCGCCTTCTTGACGGCGGCGGCATGCTGGCGCTCCAGGCTTTCCAGATCGGCCAGCATCAGCTCTGTTTCGACCGTTTCTGCGTCGCGGACCGGATCAACCGTGCCGTCAACATGGGTCACCTCACCCTCGAAGCACCGCAACACGTGGACGATGGCGTCGACCTCGCGAATATTGGCCAGGAACTGGTTGCCCAGCCCCTCGCCCTTCGAGGCACCGCGCACCAGCCCGGCGATGTCCACGAACTCCAGCGCGGTCGGGATGACCTTCTGGGGCTTGGCGATAGCGGCGATGATGTCCAGCCGCTCGTCCGGCACGCCCACGCGACCGGTATTGGGCTCGATGGTGCAGAAGGGGTAATTCGCAGCCTCGGCCTGCGCCGTCTGGGTCAACGCATTGAAAAGAGTCGACTTGCCGACATTCGGCAAACCCACGATACCGCAATTGAAACCCATGATTCAGTCGTCCTTGCTTTCTTGTCCGCCCTTGGTGGGGGCTGCTTCCTTGCTCTTGGGCGGCGTGGTCAGGTGGGCGACGCGGCTCATATAGCTCCCCTCGTCTCCCTTGACCAGAAACCCGGCTTCTCCGGCCACAGCCTCCAGAAAGGGCTGCAGCCAATCGTGATCGGCCTTGGAGAAGTCCCCCAGAACCCAACCCAGCACCATTTCCTTAACGCCCGGATGCCCAATGCCCAACCGGACGCGCCAGAAGTCGTCTCCGATATGGGCGATCAAGGAGCGGATACCGTTATGGCCCGCCGCACCGCCGCCGCGCTTAACCTTTACCTTACCCGGCCGCAGGTCGAGTTCGTCGTAAAAGACGATCACATCGGCAGGCTCCAGTTTGAAGAAGCGCAGCGCCTCGCCGACCGACTGGCCGCTGTTATTCATGAAGGTCTCGGGACAGATCAGCAGCACCTTCTCGCCCCCGACCATCGCGTCGGCAGTGCGGGCCTGAAAACGCTTGCGCCACGGCCCTGCAGCGACACTGCGCGCAATCTCCTCCAGCGCCATGAAACCGATGTTATGACGGTTTCCAGCGTATCGCGGTCCGGGGTTGCCGAGGCCCACGAGAAGCTTCATGACGCCCAATCTCCCTATAAGCGCAATACGGGCCCGCCAGGGGGTCCAATGATCCCTTGGCGAGCCCGCTCAACGCTTGCGGTCAAGACCGCGAGGTCATCCCCGAAAGGATGCTTACTCCTCGCTCTCGTCCTCGCCGTCCTCATCGCCCTCGACCTCGTCCTCGGCATCCTCAGCTTCGGCCTCGGCCGCTTCGGCTGCTTCGGCGGCCTCCGCCTTCACGGCGCTAGGCGCCGCGATGGTGGCAACCGTGAAGTCGCGATCGGTAATGGTCGGCGTTACGCCTTCCGGCAACGCGAAGGCGGAGATGTGCAGGGAATCGCCGATGTCGAGACCGGTCAGATCGCCTTCCAGCTCCTCGGGGATCGCATTCGCCGTACAAAGCAATTCGACTTCATGGCGCACGATGTTGAGCATGCCGCCACGGGTCAGACCCGGACTCTTTTCCTCGTTGATGAAGACCACCGGAACGGCGACTTCGATTTTCGCGTCCTTCGCGACGCGCAGGAAATCGAGGTGCGTCGGGCTGTCCTTCAGAGGATGCAACTGCAAGTCACGCGCCAGTACGGTGTGCTTGTCCTTGCCCACCTTGACAGTGATCAGATGCGAGAAGAAGCCCGGCTTGTGAATCTGCCGGGTAATCTCCTTCTCCTCCAGCGAGATGCTCAGGGGAGCCTGCTTACCACCGTAAATCACGGCGGGTACCTTACCTTCGCGGCGGGTTGCACGGGCGGCCCCCTTTCCGACCCGTTCTCTAACTTCCGCGTTCAGAATGACCTCATCGGACATAGCCGATACTCCTTTTCGGTCACCTGACCCGGGATGGCCGGCACACTAACGCGCCGCAGCACCAATCCCGCTCCATAGCCGCGAGTAGCCTCCAGGGGTGCTACAAGCGGTTGCCGCCCACCATGGGCGGCGAAATTTCTTCACGAGGCGCCCGGAGGCTGCCTCTTTTCAACGAAACAGACTGGAGACCGAGCGTTCGTGGCTGATCCGATCGATCGCATCGCCCAACAACGGAGCGATGGTGATCTGACGAACATTGTGCGCCAAGCGCACGGCCTCGGTCGCCTGGATGCTGTCGGTCGTCACCAACTCCTTCATCGGAGAGGAGGAAACACGTGCAACCGCACCGCCGGATAGCACCCCGTGGGTAACATAGGCGGAAACGGATTCTGCACCGGCCTCCATCAGCGCCACGGCCGCGTTGCACAGTGTCCCGGCGGAATCAACAATATCGTCCACCAGCAGGCAACGGCGTCCTTTTACGTCGCCGATGATGTTCATGACCTCGGACACCCCGGCCCGTTCGCGGCGCTTATCGATGATTGCAAGCTCTACGTCAAGACGTCTTGCAATATCGCGCGCGCGGACGACGCCGCCGACGTCTGGTGAAACGATCATCAGATTGTCGGTTCCGTAATTGTCGGTGATGTCTTTGGTAAAGACCGGAGCGGCGTAGAGGTTGTCAGTCGGAATGTCGAAAAAACCCTGAATCTGACCGGCATGAAGATCGAGTGTCAGCACGCGATGTGCCCCGGCGCTGGTGATCAGGTTCGCAACGAGTTTTGCTGAGATCGGCGTTCTGGGGCCCGATTTTCGGTCCTGCCTGGCGTAGCCGTAGTAAGGCAACACCGCCGTGATGCGCCGGGCCGATCCGCGCTTGAGCGCGTCCAGTGCTACCAGCAATTCCATCAGGTTGTCGTTTGCCGGGTGGCAGGTCGACTGTACGAAGAACACGTCCTCGCCACGAACATTCTCGTTGATTTCAACGAAAACCTCCTGGTCGGAAAAGCGCTTCACACTGGCCTTGGTCAGCGGAAGGTTCAAATAGGCCGAAATTGCCTCTGCCAAAGGCCGGTTCGAATTACCCGTCAGAATCTTGTAGGGTCGGGTTGCCGCGCTGCTGCCATCGCTCATGCCGCCGCCGAATGCCTCTCTCTTGCTGAAATCCCCGCCTGTACCGCCCGCCCCAATAAGGTCACCCAATGAGTGGCACGCCGGTCGAGCGCGGCGGACTTTAGCAACCTACCCCGGCCCTGTAAACGTTCTGTCATATGTTACCTGGAAAGGCGGTCCTTGCCGAGCCGGGCGACCGCACCGCACGGTGCCTCACTGTCCCGACGGAATCTGATAAAGTAGGTCGACCAAGCCCGCCACTGCGGCTTCCGCGATGAGCGGCGCCACTTGCGTCCAGGGCCCATCCAGGCTGCCGGCCCGAACCTGATCGCCTTGCTCGATCTTGCCCAAAGACCGCCCTTGTGGGTCTTGTACGTCCCAGGTAACGACGACCTGCTGAAGGCCCGCCGATGGCGTGCCCAACCGCACGGTACCGACAACCTTCAGATCGTCGGGCCGCATATCCTCGACCGACGCCACCGGAAGAGACGCCTGCTGGAGCGCAACGGTCAAGGCCAAGGGCAACAGTTCGCCCGCGTTGCCGGGAGCCCGCGCTATCGGCGCGACCACCAGACGGCCGCCCGGGCGGCCGGGTAATCCGCCACCCGTTTGCACCGGGGCAATGATCGGCATCAGCAGATGCGCTGCCTGCTGGGCTATAGAATCCACCACGTCGGGATCGCCCGCGATCAAATCGGCGCCTCTGCCGTCCATCATCTGCGGTTCTGCCCGTAACGGGCCGGTTTGCGCGTCGGAAACCTTCCAAACGATTGCATTGCCGCGAAAACGACCTTCGACGATACGGCTTTCGATGTTGCCGGCTCCGGTGTCGACCGTCAGGCCCTGATCGATCAGAATCGCAGCCAGGACATCACGCGTTTGGATGGCAACCTCGGGTGGCAGGTTGGCAACCGGCCGCACGACGATCGTCGGGCTGACCGGTGGGCCGATCAAGGCTTGGTCCTCTTGCTTTATCTGCGGTTGGAACGGCTTGGGTAGCGGACCGCATGCTTGCAGCAGGGCAAGGCTCAAGACCAGAACCACAGGAAAAAATCTCGGCATCATAGGAGAACGCAGGTCGCCAGTCCGCCGAGCAGCAGCAAACCGCAAAAGAAAATCAGATGAGGCATGCCTGCAGCCTCCCAAGGCGTCTGTTCAGCCGCCGACGATCAAGTCTAGCGGACGATGCGACAACGACTGAGATCCAGCATCGCCGATCAACGAGGTTCTGCCCAGCGTCATCGCCAGCCCTGCATCGTCGTCGAAGATGATGATGTGAACAAAAAACACCATGCCCGCCCGCAAAACCACCGGATTGCCGTGATAAAGCATTGGCCAGTCCATCCAGTTCGGACTGAAGGTGGTGCCCAGGGAATATCCGCAAGCGTTCATGCGGTGCGCTTGGAAACCTGCCTTGTCCAGCACAGCGGCATGGGCGTCGAATGCTTCGCCGACGGTGTTGCCCGGCACCAGCTTCGCCTCGACGGCCAGCAGGGCATCGCGCGCCACGGCATGCATTTCACGCTGGCGCGCCGGCACCTTCCCAACAACCGCCGTATGCATCATCGCAGCGTGATAGTGACGATAGGCACCCGCCCATTCGAGGGTCAGTTGGTCCTGCTGAGAAAGCACGCGCCGGCCGGAATAGTAACGGCACAGCAAGGCCTGCCCGGCCGATCCGATAATGAACTCGTTGCCCGGGTAATCGCCGCCTCCACGGAAGACCTCGCCCTGCATGGCTGCCAGGATATCGCTTTCGTCACCACCGGGCCGTATAAGGGGAATCGCCGCTTCCACGGCCGCATCGGCAAGCTCGCCGGCACGTCGTACATAGTCGATCTCGCGGGCGCTTTTCACGACCCTCTGCCGGTTCACCAGATCCGACGCGTCGACCAGTTTGCAAAAGCCGTCCAGCGCAGCCTCAAGCCGCTTTCCGTTACGCGCGGTCAGGCCATAGGCCTCGTATTCAACACCCAGGGTTTTACCCGAAAGGCCAAGCTCCTGAAGGATTCCCTTCAACGCCTCAGCCGGACGCGCGTCAGGGACATCAACCCAGACACGCACATCCTTTATGACCGATGTTTGCTGGGCCTGCCGCAAATCGGGCGCCCGCGTCAGCAGAACCATGCGGCCGTCCGCGCCCAGATAGAGGCATTGGAAAAAGACATACCCGAAGGTGTCGTAACCGGTCAGGTAGAACATGGTTTCCTGACGGAAGATCAGCAAGCCGTGAAGACCTTCGTCAGACATGGCTTCGATGGTTCGGGCACGCCGTCCCGCAAGCTCTTCTTCACTAAAGTGCAAGTGCATTTTCAGGGCTCCAGCAGAATAACCGAAAGACCGCGACCGTAATCCTTCTCGCCCGCTTTGCAGGCGCGGCGATAACTGAAGAATCGGTCGGACTCAGCGAAAGTGTCGGCGGGGCAAACTTCGATCCGCCGCAATCCCGCCTTGCAGAGGCGTCGCGCCGCGTATCCCTTTAGATCGAACAGAAAATGCCCGCTGCGACGCGCCGGGCAAAAGAAATCGATATTGGCATTTTCCTGGGTCAGGAAAGGCTCCGGGAACTCCGGTCCCACCTCATAGGATCGTTGGGCTATGCAAGGACCGATAGCGGCCGCAATGGCTTCACGCCGGGCACCCAATCGCGTCATGGCTTCCAGGGTTGCCTCCAAGATACCGGCAAAGGCACCGCGCCATCCGGCGTGTGCGGCACCCACCACCTGCGCCTCGGGATCGACCATGACGACCGGTGCACAGTCGGCGGTTAGAATTCCCAGGGCGATCCCACGCTTCTTCGTAACCATCGCATCGCAGCGCGGCGCGGCGTCGCGTGACCAAGGCGCATCTACTGCGATGGCATCGGCGGAATGCGTCTGATAGGCCGTCACAAGGTTTTCCGGCTTTAGGTCCAGCGCCGCCATGGCCCGGCGCCGATTTTCGAACACATTGTCCGCGGCATCACCTGAGCCATAGCCGCAGTTGAGCGAATCATAAAGGCCTTCGCTGACACCGCCTTCGCGTCCAAAGAAAGCGTGGCGAACACCAGGCAGATCGTTCAGTTTGCCCATCGTCAGCATCGTCGCCGTCCTCTCTCAACAAGCGCTTGCAATACCCTTCACGGCTTTACACCAAACGCCAGCCCGCTGTCGACCACACGCTACTCCCTGAGCTAGGACGCAAAGGGTGCCGGTGCTGCGTGTCCGGCCTGCGTTATAGCAAGCACCTTGAATAGCTCACCCATCTCCTCAGGACTCATGAGGCGGGTCAAGGCGGAATCGATATCCAGCCGTTGCCGCTCATCGGCGTGACGACGCAGGGCCTCAGCCCGAATCTCCAAGCCCATGGCCTGCAGGAATGCGCCTTGCGTTACTGGGCCAAAGGCAGCAGCACCCGCGGTTTCGGCGGCATCGATGAGGCTGGCGAAATCCACATGCGCCGTGAGATCGGCACTGCCCGGCTCCACAAGAGGATCGTGCGGGCGATGCCCGCGCACCGCTTGGAGCGTCGCGCCGTATGACGGATGCTGGCGGCCATAATCGATGAAGAGGGCCGCGCCGCCTTGCAGGACCAGACGCTGCGCCAAGCTGCGAACAAGCGACACTGCAATCGGTGAAACCTCCGCCAGCACACCCAAGGGCGCGTCATGAAGCGCCGGAGGAATGAACGCGGGCGCCGATGGGCTCAACGGACCGAGAAGAAAAACGAACCTTTCGCCGCTATCATCCAGCCCGATCAACCGTTCACGCCAGCCATCCTCGCACTTCTCGTAATGCCGCACCGGCAATGCATCGAGAAACTCGTTTCCGATGATCACGAGCGGCGCATCTTCCGGGAGCGAGGAAAGCTCGCCATGCCAGGTTACGTTCCAGTTCTTCAGGGTTTTCTTTTGCGCCTTGCGGAGCGCCGGACTGACTTCGACAAGGTGAACTTCAGCGGCTTCGGCAAACCCCGGCAACACCGACGCCGCCCGCAACAGATCGGACATCAGCGTGCCGCGTCCCGGTCCAACTTCCGCCAGGATGAAACGCTTGGGCCCGTCTAGCACGCGTTGCCACAGATCGGCGCACCAGAGCCCAACCATCTCGCCAAACATTTGGCTGACCTCGGGCGCCGTAATGAAATCCCCGGATACGCCGAAGGGATCGTCGGTCATGTAATAGCCGCCACTGGGATCGGTCAGCACGGCGGCCATGTAATCGGCCAGGCTTATCGGTCCCTCCAGGGCAATCCGCCGCTTGAGCCGATGGGTAAGGTTGTGATTGCGCTTACCGCTCATGCGCACTCGTCGGCGCCGACGCGCTCTGTTGACGTAGGCTCCAAACCGCCAACCCCAGGCCGCAAACCAGCATCGGCAAGGATAGGATTTGCCCCATCGTCAGCCCCCCGGCCAGGAAACCGATATGCGCATCGGGCTCACGGAAGAACTCGGCAATCAAGCGCCCCAGGCCATAACCCGCGAGAAAGATGCCTGAAATGACGCCGGGCTTGGCCAGCGATCCGCTCCGGACCAATAGCAGCAGAAGGATGAAAAGAATCAAACCTTCCATACCGGCTTCGTAGAGCTGGCTTGGATGGCGGGGCAGCGGTCCGCCGCCGGGAAAAACGACCCCCCAGGCAACATCGGTCGGACGTCCGTACAGCTCGCCGTTGATGAAGTTCGCAATCCGGCCGAAGAAAAGGCCGATAGGCGCTACGAAAGCGATCAGGTCGGAAAGCGCAAAGAGCGGCAGGCCGCGTTTCCAGGCAAACAGGATAATTGCCATAACCACGCCGAGCATACCGCCATGGAAAGACATCCCCCCCTGCCAGACCATGAAGATCTTCCCTGGGTTCTCAAAAAAGAAAACGGGATTGTAGAACAATACGTAACCGAGACGGCCGCCCAGCAGCACACCCAGAGTTGCCCAGAACACAAAATCGTCGAAGACCTGCGTTGTTAGCGCCTTGCTGGGGGAAAGCTTGGTCATGCGCAAACACACGCGCCAACCAAGGATAAGCCCGGCGATGTAGGCCAAGGCGTACCAGCGGATCGCGATAGGTCCGATCTCGATGGCAATGGGATCTATCTGCGGGAAGGCTAAGGCAAACATCATGAGCAATCGGCTTTCTCTTGCTTCAACGACCTGGCGGCCGCCATCCAGGACACCCGCCGCCCTTATAGTCCCCCCTCCCTGAAGGGGGCAAGGGAAGCGCTCGATCGAATGTCGGCTTCAGTTGTGCCCAGGGTACGCTTGGGGTAAGCAAACGCCATGAGCACCGCAATCAGCGATAAATTCGGTCCAGAGGCCTTTCAGGCCATCATGCAGCAGGTATTTGGTAGCGCCGTGCCGCATGTCCAAGCCTTGGGCATCACCGTTGAGCATTTCTCCGGGGAAGAAGTGCTGATGCGGCTGCCTTACCGCGACATCTTCCTAGCCGACCCGGATCGGCGCCTGCTGCACGGCGGCGTGGTGACGACTTTGATCGATACCGCTTGTGGCCTTGGCGTAGTGGCCGCGCTCGACCCGCCCAGACCGGTAGCGACGCTGGACCTGCGGATCGACTATCTGAAGCCCGGCGCTGCCGAGCGGGACTTGCTCTGTCGCGCACTCTGCTACCGCATCACCAGCCGCATAGCATTCGCCCGCGCCGAGGCCTTCCATCCGGGTGAGGAAGCCTCGCCCATAGCGGCGGCAATGGGCAGTTTCATGCTGAGTGACCTGCCTGGTGGAGGGGGTTGAGATGATGCCGACCGCCTTTCTGGATCGTTTGGAAAAGGCCTATGCGGAGGATGCCTGGCAGGCGCTTGTCGATTCAATTCCCTACGCCGCCTATCTCGGCTTGGTTGTCGACGACAGCCATGACGAAATGCGCCTGCGTATGCCCTTTCGCGAGGATCTGGTCGGGAACCCAACCTTGAGCGCCCTGCACGGCGGTGTCATCGGCGCTTTCTTGGAAACGACGGCGATGATGAGTCTCCTTTGGAAGCTCAAGAGCCCGCTATTACCCAAAACCGTCACCGTGACCGTCGATTACCTGCGTTCGTCCCGGCGCGAGGATATCTTCGCAGCGGGCGAGGTCACCAAACTCGGCCGTCGCGTCGCCAGTGTTCGTGTCGTCGCCTGGAGCCGTAATCGCCAACGCCCGATTGGCGAGACACGCACACATTTCCTGGTCGCCGAGGGAGGAAAACCCTAAGATCGACAAGGCGCTCACCGCTAGGCCAACTTCATGGAGACCGCAAAAGATGCAAACCCGCAATCGACTGCTTGATGACCTTGCCCGCGTGGCAACCGGTGCCCTGGGTGTGGCAGGAGGGTTACGCCAAGAAGCCGAGGGACGGCTGCGCCAGCAGTTTGAGCGAATCCTGGCGAACATGGATTTGGTTACCCGGGAAGAATTCGAGGTCGTTCGCGCCATGGCCGTCAAAGCCCGAGAGGAGCAAGAGGCGCTTGCAGATCGGCTGGCAAAACTGGAAGCCGAGCTGGGAAAAACGGCAAAGGCCAATAGCACCGCGAAAGCGAAGTCGGGCACCGCCCGCAGGGCTTCGAAGCCCAAGACCAAGGCCCCATAGTCCGATTAAGTGGGGTCGGGAAGCAGGAAAACTCCGGCTGAAAGCCCCTAAAACCCTCCGTTTTCGTTATTTTTCCACAGTTTTCGCCAATACAGTCTTGCACCGCTAAATACAGCGTGGCACGCTAAATCTTGTGGGTCGCATCGAAATCTTCTCCATATATCGCGGAGCTGAGGCGGCCCTCGGGAGGTGCCGGCCTTTGGCATCAACGATCACGGGAGGGTTCCAATCATCATGGAAAGTCTCGCCCCGCACCCGAGTTCGGTCGTCAATCCCATCGATCTTCTTGAAGAGTTGGTGAGCGCAAACGACTGGCCTTTCGACAGGTCAAGCGAATGCGAACTGGCGGTCGAACTTTCCGGTCGATGGTGTGCCTATCATCTTTGGTTCGTCTGGCACGAGCAGGTGGGCGGCATGTATTTCTCCTGCCATTTCGATTTGAAAGTACCGCGTGTCAGATACAATGCCGTTCACGCCCTCATCGGCGGCATGAACGAACAGCTCTGGATGGGTCATTTTGAGCTTGGCGCGGAAGAGGGTCAGGTGGTATTTCGCCATACGATACCCTATCGCGGCACCGCTGGTCCCAGTGTCGAACAGTTGGAAGACCTGATGGACACCGCGATTTTAGAATGTGAACGCTTCTATCCGGCCATGCAGATGGTCATCTGGGCGGGCCATTCCGTCCCCGATGCCCTGGCAACGGCCATGATGGAGACCGTAGGAGAGGCCTGACTTTAAGAATGCCTGAAATATTGAATCTGCCGGGGTCGTTGTTGTTGGTTGGCTGCGGCAAGATGGGGGGTGCGCTCCTCGATGGTTGGTTGGCGCGTGGATTGCCGCCGAAAGATGTCTTCATCGTTGAGCCTTTCCAGGCTATGCGTGAGACGCTGGCGGCCAAAGGCGTGAACGTTTGCGCAGACGAAAGCGGTCTGCCCAAAGACCTTCGGCCTGCCGTCATTCTCCTGGCTACCAAGCCGCAGCAATTCTCCGAGGCTCTGCCAGCCTACGCGCGATTCGCCCGACCCGATTGCTGTTACCTCTCTGTTGCGGCAGGGAAAACCATCGCCGCGATGAAGCAACTGCTGGGGCCGAACGCCGTGGTTATCCGAGCCATGCCGAACACCCCTGCCGCAGTCGGGCGCGGTATCACGGTATTCACACCCGACGCCAATGCCACAGAGGCACAACGCCGGATTGCGAGCGAATTGCTCGAGGCCGTCGGTGAAGTCGCCGAACTGGAGGATGAAGGTTTACTGGACGCCGTAACCGCCGTTTCCGGCGGTGGTCCAGCCTACGTTTTCCTGCTGATCGAGTGCCTGGCCAGAGCGGGGGTGGAGGCCGGATTGCCGGAGGCGCTGGCAATGCAGTTGGCAAGCGTGACCGTCAGCGGCGCCGGCGAACTGGCACGCCTGTCTGCGGAGGACGCCGCCACTTTGCGGCGGAACGTGACCAGCCCACGCGGCACTACTCTTGAAGCCTTGAATGTGTTGATGGCCGATGACGGGCTGCAGCCGCTTATGACGCGCGCGATCGCCGCGGCCACGCGGCGCAGCCGTGAGCTTGCGGAAAATGACTGAGCAACCGCTCAAGCCGAGCGCTCAACGCGTCCAGGATCACTTGACCGGGCTTGGCTACGACTGCCGCGTCACGAGCTTTTCCGAAAGTACCAGGACCTCCGAAGAGGCCGCCGCGGCAATCGGTTGCACGGTCGGTCAAATCGCCAAGTCCCTGATCTTTCGCGGCAAGCAAAGCGGAAAGGCTGTTTTGGCCATTGCCTGCGGCGACCGCCGTGTCGATGAGAAAAAACTTGCGGCACTGATCGGCGAGAAAGTCGGCCGTGCCGACCCCGAGTTTGTCCGTGAAGCGACCGGCTTTGCCATCGGCGGGGTTCCGCCGGTCGGCCATAGCAGCCCCTCCATCACGCTGTTGGATGAGGGACTTTGGCGTTTTGAGCGCATTTGGGCGGCCGCCGGCACACCCAACAGCGTCTTTGAAACGACGCCCGACGATCTTGCTGCCATGACGGAGGGTTTGCGCGGCGACCTGCAGAAAACCTGAGTTTGTTGGTCACGATTGCAGTCTCAAGTCTTGTTTCCTGATATCTTCGGACTTAGCTGACTCATAGAGAGCCACCTGACTGGAGGTTATCAGCACCATGGCTACCGCGAAAAAACCCACTGTAAACAAGGCGGCAAAGGGCAAAAGTAGCCGGGCCAAATCACAAAGCGGCGACCGCTCGGCGGAAGACCGCCTGATCGATGCCACGATGAAACTTGTTGTCGACCGTGGCTGGCGCAATCTCTCACTGGCGGAAATCGGTGAGGCCGCAGGTCTCGGTTTAGCGGAACTGCACGCAATCGCACCAAGCAAGTCGGCTATTCTGAACCTCCTGATTCGTCGAATCGATCGGCAGGTCCTGGCGGAAGGACGCCTGAGTGAGGATCAAGGATCTGCGCGTGATCGCTTGTTCGATGTATTGATGCGCCGCTTCGACGCCATGCAACCCTATCGCGTCGCCTTGGGTGAAATCCTGTATGACTGCAGGCGTGACCCGCTCAGCCTCGCCACTAGCCTGCCGAGACTGGCATGCTCTATGGCGTGGATGCTGGAGGCCGCTGGTCTGGATAGCCACGGTCTGCGGGGCGTCATTCGAATAAAAGGCCTGTCGGCCGCCTACTTGGTGACGCTTAGAACCTGGCTCAAGGACGACAGCAACGATCTGGCGGCGACAATGGCAACGCTGGACCGCCAGCTTTTGCGACTGGATGGCTGGGCCCGGCGATGCCGCGGGCCGCAGCGACAAGGCGAAACACAAGCGGTCGGCACATAAGTATTATTACGCACTTGCGAGATTGCTGTTTTCCGCAGAAATACTTGACGTTTGCGATTTTTTGCCTCATATAGAGGTTAGATTTGTTGCAGTGCAACATAATCGTCACGCCGCGCAGCGGTGATGTTGCGTCGCGGGCCAATTGGAAACCTTTTCCAGTAAGCGTTACAGGAGACAGTCATGACCAGCAGCAACAACCCCTTCTTCAACACCGACTTCAGCGACTTCATGGACCCACAGAAAATTGCCGCTTCCTTCCAGGGCGCAGGGTTCAATGCCAATGCCTGGACCGAAATTCATCGTAAGAATCTCGAGACGATCGCCGAAGCCAACCGCATCTGTTTCGAAGGCCTGCAGGCCGCCGGGCAGCGCCAGGCCGAGATCATTCGTCGGTCGCTCGAGGAGGCCGTTGAGGCCGTCAGTGCGCTTGCTGAGCAAGGTGCTCCGGAGAAACGCGCCGCCCTGCAGATTGAAATGGTCAAGCAGAGCTACGAGAAGATGCTCGCCAATCTGCGCGAGCTTAGTGAAATCAACAGCAAGTCGACCAGCGAAGCAGCAGAGAAGATCAACCAGCGCATCGCCGCGAACCTCGACGAGTTGGGTGCGACCCTTCAGGAAATGTCCGCGGGCCAGCCCGCATCGAAAGGCACCAGCAAATCCAAGAAGTAATCACTGCTGAGGCGCCTTCACCTATTATCTGGTGTGGAACTAAGAGGGTCGTGGCTTGCTGCGGCCCTTTTTTCCGTTAAACCTCTGTAACCTACGTCGTTTTATGTACCTGCGGGCAAGACAGGTAAGACCACTTTGTGCAAGACTGCGTCCGCTGGCAGTAGAAGATAAAGCGAGAGGTCGAAACGATGGGTGAATGGGTACACTTGACCGCGGCCGATGGGCACGGATTCGAGGCCTATCGCAGCACGCCGCCACAAGAGAGCCTCGGTGCCATCGTGGTGGTGCAGGAAATTTTTGGCGTCAACAGCCACATACGCAGCGTCACGGACCGCTTCGCAGCCGCAGGCTATACGGCATTGGCACCGGCCTATTTCGATAGAATCGAACCCCGCGTCGAACTGGACTACGACCCGGAGGGTGTTGCGCGTGGGCGATCCCTCAAAGCAGAGGTCGGCTACGAGCAAGCGATGCTCGATACGGGCGCCGCGGTCGCGCGTTTGATCAGCGAGACCCATAAGGTCGCGGTCGTCGGCTATTGCTGGGGTGGAGATTTGGCTTGGCTGGCGGCCTCCGAGTTGCCCATTGCCGCCGCCGTCGCCTACTACGGCGGCGGGATCGTCAATCTGCTGGATCGCAAACCGCACGCACCGCTGATGTTGCATTTCGGCGAAACCGACCAGGCTATCCCTTTGGAGAGCGTCGGCAAAATAGCCGAGGCGGTCCCGAAAGTGCCGTTGCATCTTTACCCAGCGGGTCACGGCTTCAACTGCGACCAGCGCGCAAGTTACCATCAGGCGAGCGCCGACCTGGCTTTCGAGCGGAGTCTCGAGTTTTTGCGCCGACACCTACACTAAGCCAACAGGGCCGATCACATGCCCCAGAAGAGAGTATCACTTCATCCCTTGAATAAGCGCGTGACCCTGAAAGTCGCTGCGCGCCCATTGGCTTCGAGCGACAAAGCGGTGTTACTGCACGAAGATGGCTACCAACCCGTTCTATACCTGCCAATGACGGATATTCCCGACGGGCTTTTGGCGCCCAGCGATACCAGAACCCATTGCCCTCACAAGGGCGATGCCCGTTATTTCGATCTGCGGCTCGAAAACGCAACCATCAAAGATGCGGCCTGGAATTACCCGGTTCCCATTCCCGGCATGGAGCCGCTCGCATCACTGGTCGCGTTCTACCGCGACAAACTCGACGCACACAAAATATCCCTGGTCGAAGAGGTAAACGGCGAATGATCGATAGAGGTATAGACCATCTCGTGCTTTGCGCGCGCGACTTAGCGAAGGCGCGTGAGCGCTATCAATCCCTGGGCTTCACCATGACGCCCCGCGCCGAGCACCCCTTTGGTACCGGCAATTCCTTGGTTCAGTTGCAGGGGTCGTTTTTGGAGATCCTATCGGTCACTCGACCGGAACTGATTACGGCAGCCGCAGCTGGTCATTTCTCCTTCGCCGACTACAACCGCGCCTTCCTGGAGAAGCGAGAAGGCTTTTCCATGTTGGTCTTCGAAAGCAAGGATGCCGGACGCGATCAGGCAGAGTTCGGAAATGCGGGCCTGAGAACCTACCCGACCTTCGATTTTCAACGCAAAGCCAAACAGCCGAGCGGCGAAGAGGTAACTGTCGGCTTCTCGCTCGCTTTCGTGACGGACCCGCGCATGCCAGACGCCGTTTTCTTCACCTGTCAGCAGCACGCCCCGCAGTACTTCTGGAAACCCGACTACCAAAAGCACGCCAACAGCAGCCGCACGGTGGAAGAGGTCGTCATGGTCGCGGCTGATCCTCGCGCGCTGGTCGACCTTTTCTCCGGTTTGCAAGGGCACGACAGGGTTGCCGCACAGGCGGACCGACTGACCGTGCAGACAAGCCGAGGAAAGATCACTGTTCTGACGCCCGCCGGTTTCTCGGCCCGTTTTCCGAGTGACGTCGGCGCTGAAGAAACCGACGAACCGCACTTGGCCGCCTATGTGCTGGGGGTCGAATCACTCGATACCGCCGGGCGCTGTTTGGAAGCCAGCGGGCTACCGCACCGCCGCGAGGGCCGGATGCTGCAGGTCGCAAGCCAGGATCTCTTCGGAACGGCGCTGGGTTTTGTTGAGCCCTAGTGGCCTAGGCCGGGTGGTACCCCACGACTTAGCGGGCCTGGCGTCCGTAACCGCTATCTCGGAACCTAGCTAGAACTTCCGCCATTTCGTCAGCCGATAAGATGTTCGGCGTGCCGACCTGCAGGGCGGCGAGGTAAATTCCGGCCAGCGCCTCAACCTCAATCGCCAGGGCGATTGCACGCTCAAGGGTCGTATCACAGGCGATCATGCCGTGGTTCGCCATCAGACAGGCTTTACGGCCCTCAAGGGCCTCCAGAACGAGATCGGAAAGCTCCTGAGAGCCGAACAACGCATACGGCGTGCAGCGGATATCAATGCCGCCTGCGACCGCTACCATGTAATGAAATGCGGGCAAATCACGGCCCAAACAGGCCAGCGCCGTGGTGTGGGGTGCGTGGCAATGCACGACCGCGCCAAACTCGGCGCGCGTTGCCAGGATATCCCGGTGGAAGCGCCACTCGCTGGTCGGTTGTTCGGGCTGATCCTCGTCGATCTTGCCGCCGTCCCACCCCAAGAGCACCATTGATTCAGGCGTAAGATCACGGACCGCTACGCCGGAGGGTGTGACTAAAATCTCATCTCCAAACCGAGTTCCGATATTACCGGTGCTGCCTCTGTTGAGCCCGGCGTCTTCAAGTCGGATTGCCGCCTCGACCAGCGAAAGCCTGACCTGATCCTGCGCTTCATTCATCCCAGCTTTTTCGTCCACGACTCAAGCCTCCAACACGTCATCGCGCCGCTCGGGGAAAAGCCCGAGCAACCCCTCCCGCGAGGCTGCACACACACCTCGCTCGGTTACCAGCGCCGTTACCAGGCGCGCTGGTGTAATGTCGAAAGCGTGGTTGGCTGCCGGGCTGCCCTCAGATACCAGCGCAACCCGTCGCAGTTGCCCGGCTTCGTCACGCCCACTGACATGGGTGACCTCGCCGGGATCGCGTTCCTCGATGGGAATGGCCCCGCCATCATGCAGCGTCCAGTCGATCGTTGGGCTGGGCAGCGCCACATAAAACGGTATCCCGTTATCATGTGCCGCGAGTGCCTTGAGGTAGGTCCCGATCTTGTTACAGACGTCGCCGCCAGCCGTGGTTCGATCGGTGCCGGTGATGCAAAGATCGACCGCGCCGCGCTGCATCAGCAAGCCGCCCGCATTGTCCGTAATCACCGTAAAGGGAACGCCATGCTGCTGAAGCTCCCAGGCGGTCAGGCTAAAGCCCTGATTGCGGGGCCGGGTTTCATCGACCCAGACATGCACCGCGATGCCCGCATCGTGGGCCTGATAGATCGGCGCCAACGCCGTCCCGCAATCGACCGTCGCCAACCATCCGGCATTGCAGTGGGTGAGAATTTGCACCGGCTGGGCGTTATCGCTTTTCGCTGACCGGGCCATCTCGATCAAACGCATTCCGTTGGTTCCGATCGCCTGGTTGATCGCCACGTCTTCATCGCAAAGCTTTGCCGCGAGGTCATAGGCAGCCGCGACACGTTCGCCGTCGCCCAATGACGTTACTTTCGGATCGCGCAGCGCTTCGATCATGTAGGCCACCGCCCAACGGAGATTGACCGCTGTCGGGCGCGTGGCGATCAACTGCTGCCCCGCGCGTTCAAGACTGCTACCGCTGGGATCGGCACGAAGTGCTAGGCAAAGGCCATAGGCCGCCGTGGCGCCGATAAGAGGCGCACCGCGCACCTGCATGGTGGCGATCGCCCGGGCAGCGTCCTCAACGGTCGTCAGGCGACATACCTCAAATGAATGAGGCAGCAGGGTCTGGTCGATGATTCCGACCGACCACCCGTCGTCTTCCAGCCAGATCGTACGGTACTGTCGGCCAGCGACCTTCATCAGGCTTCGCCCCTCAACACCCGTCCAGCGACCGCGTCCAGACGCGATACCACTTCCGGCGCCCGCTCCGGCGGCTGTGTCACCACCGCGTGGTCCAAAGCGCGCTGACAGCCTTGCGGGCAAAGGGCGCGCTTTTCCGCCAACAAGGGGATCACGGTTTCGATCAAGTGCCGCGCCTTGCTGGCATTCTGCAGCATCGTGGCGATCACACCGTCAACCGTGACATGCTCATGCTCTGGGTGCCAGCAATCATAGTCCGTGACCATAGCTATGGTCGCATAGCAGAGTTCCGCTTCGCGCGCCAACTTGGCCTCGGGCATGTTCGTCATGCCGATCACCGAGCAATTCCAGCTCCGGTAAAGCTCCGATTCGGCCCGGGTCGAGAACTGTGGCCCCTCCATCGCCAGGTACGTTCCACCACGGTGCATCGTCAGACCGAGCGTATCGCCGGCCTGCTGCAGGCAATGACCCAAGCGCCCACAAACCGGATTAGCCATAGAGACATGAGCCACGAGCCCTGTATCGAAGAAGGATTTCTCGCGTGCGAAAGTACGGTCGATAAACTGATCCACCAGAACAAAATCACCAGGCGCCAGTTCCTCGCGCAACGATCCGACAGCCGAAAGCGACAGAATTTCAGTAACGCCGGCCCGCTTCAAAGCATCTATGTTGGCGCGATAGTTAAGCTGGCTGGGCGGTATTCTATGCCCGCGACCGTGACGCGGCAGGAAAACCACGCGTTTCCCCTTGAGTCGACCAAAGAGCAACGCGTCGGACGGGTCGCCAAAGGGACTATCGATTCGCTTCCAGGCTTTATGAGTCAGCCCCTCGATTTCATATACGCCGCTACCGCCGATAACCCCGATGACCGGTTCGACTTGATCGTTCTGCGCACGGGCCTTTGGCATAGGTTTCCGTTCTCTTTTCGCTTGCCGAATTCGGCAGGTTTATCCGCCCAGCACAAAGCCCATCGACTATTGAAACCAGCACTGGCTCATATGACGTGAACCTTAGCCTATCCACTACATCGGCGGTAAGGCTACACTAACATTTGCAAAATATTTTTCACGCTTAACGGGAGAAAAAAATGAGCGAGAAGCAGCAAGTAGTCGTTACCGATATTCAGATACCTTTTCTTTCCATGGTCGCCTTGATGGTTAAAGGTGTGCTCGCCTCCATTCCGGCAATGATCATCGTGACCATTCTCGGCGCACTGTTCATGGCGGTTATCGGGTCCATGAACATGGGCATGATGATGAACTAGGCGCAAAAAAAGGGATGCAACTGAGAAGTTGCATCCCTTTTCCGGTCGTTATGTCGGGCTCATCTTAGTGCAGGTCTGCCCAGATTTTCCGCTTAACCGCATAAAGCATGCCGGTGAAGACGATCAAGAACAGCAGCACCTTCACGCCCATGCGCTTTCGCGTTTCCATGTGCGGCTCCGCCGCCCAGGCGAGAAAGGCAGACACGTCCTTGGAAAGCTGCTCTACGGTGGTTTCCGTGCCGTCGGCATAGCTCACATCGTCGCCGAACAACGGCTGCGGCATGGCGATCTGCTTACCCGGAAAATAGATGTTGTAGTATGTACCGGGAGCAGGCTCCTCGTCAGCGGGCGCTTCGTGGTAGCCGATCATTAGGGCGTTAACGTACTCAGCGCCGCCAGCGCGTGCCTTGGACATCAAGGACAGGTCTGGTGCCGTTTCATAGACGCCCTTACCGCGAATGCGGTCCGATGGCTTGGCCGTTACCTCTTCGACCTCGCCAAAGGCGTTGGGGCCATTGAACACGGTGTATTGCTCCGCGATCGCCTTGACCTCTTCCTCGGAGAAACCGATCTGCTCAAGGTTGCGGAACGACAGGAGCTTGAGCGAATGGCAAGCTGCGCAAACCTCGTTGTACACCTGGAAACCACGCTGTAGTTCAGCCTTGTCCCAGGTACCGAAAATACCATCGAAGCTAAAGTTGGTTTCCGGCAGTGGGGTCTCGACTTCGGCCGCCTGTACTGCTGTTGACGGCGTTGCGAAACCGGTGAGAACCAGAACCGAAAGGGCGATTGCTTTTGAAACGAGCTTTTTCATGGTTACGCCTTCTCCATCGGCTTTGCGGTCGCACCGGCAGCAGCGCTGCCTCCTTTTAGCACCGGCTCACTGATCGAGGATGGCAGCGGCCGGGGGCGTTCGAAGCGGCCCAGCAACGGCAGAATGACCAGGAAGTGCAGGAAGTAGTAAGCCGTCGCAACGCGGCCGATAATCAGCCAGATGCCGTCCGGCGGATTCGCGCCCGCGAACCCGAGCGCGATGCAGTCAATCAGCAGGATCCAGAAAAACTGCCGGAAGATAGGCCGGAACTTTCCGCTGCGCACCGGGCTGTTATCCAGCCAGGGGAGCACGAAAAGCAACGCTATCGAGCCGAACATGGCCAGCACACCGGCAAGCTTCGCCTCGATCAGAGTGAAGCCGAACAGACCGATATCGGGCACGGCGCGCAAGATCGCATAGAAGGGCAGGAAGTACCACTCCGGCACGATGTGCGGCGGGGTGACCAGTGGATTGGCCGGAATATAGTTATCCGGGTGCCCCATGTAGTTCGGGGCGAAAAAGATGAAGCCCGCGAAGAAAATCAGGAACACGCCCAACCCGAACATGTCCTTCACCGTGTAATAGGGGTGGAAGGGAATGCTGTCCTGCGGCCCCTTGGTATCGATCCCCAGTGGGTTGTTGGAACCGAAACGGTGCAGCGCGATCAAGTGCAGAACCACGACACCGACGATGACGAAGGGCAGCAGATAGTGGAGCGAAAAGAAACGGTTCAACGTCGCATTGTCCACCGAAAAACCGCCCCACAACCACGTCACGATCGACTCGCCGACGAACGGGATCGCCGAGAAGAGATTGGTGATGACCGTGGCGCCCCAGAAGGACATCTGGCCCCAGGGCAGAACGTACCCCATGAATGCGGTCGCCATCATCAGCAGAAGGATGATCACGCCCAGCATCCAGAGAATCTCTCGCGGCGCCTTGTAGGAACCGAAGTAGAGCCCTCTGAAAATATGGATATAGACAACGATGAAGAAGAAGCTGGCGCCGTTCATATGGATGTAGCGAATGAGCCAGCCGTAATTGACATCGCGCATGATCCGCTCAACCGATTGGAACGCGTAATCCACATGCGGGGTGTACTGCATCGCCAGGACGATGCCGGTCACAATCATGATGACCAGCGCGATACCCGCCAGCGAACCGAAGTTCCACCAATAGTTCAGGTTCCTGGGAGTCGGATATTCGTGCAGCTCATGGTTCATAAAGCTGAAGATCGGCAGGCGATAGTCGATCCATTTCACAACGCGGTTCATATTCCCGTCGGACATTGGGTCTTTCCTCCTCAGCCGATCCGCACAGTGGCGTCATCCAGGAAACTGTAGGTAGGCACCTCGAGATTACGGGGCGCCGGTCCCTTCCGGATACGGCCTGAAGTGTCGTAGTGAGAGCCATGGCAGGGGCAGAACCAACCACCCCATTCGCCGCGGTTGTCGCCGCTTCCCTGTCCGAGCGGCACACAGCCCAAGTGGGTGCAAACACCAACCAGGATCAGCCATTCAGGCTTTTGCACACGCTCTTCATCCGACTGCGGATCGCGAAGCTCCGCGACATCGACCTTGCGCGCCTGCTCGATCGCATCCTCGGGACGGCGGTCGATGAAGACCGGTTTGCCGCGCCAGGTGACGGTCACCCGCTGGCCAACCTCGATTGGCGACAGATCGACATCCGTCGAAGCCAATGCGAGCACATCGCGTGAGGGGTTCATCGAGTCGATCAGCGGCCAAACGACCGAAGCCGTTCCAACCGCACCGACCGCACCGGTTGCGAGAAACAGGAAGTCGCGGCGCGTGCCGCCTTCCTTGTGTCCGCTGTCTGCCGTATCAGCCATGCTTCATCCTTCCATCGACCCGCGTGCCTATAGCGAGGCCAAAGACTACCCCCGAGACTAGGTCCAGGACTAGCCCCTCATAGACAGTTCCAGGAAGTTCCCTGGGATTTACCGAAAGCTCCCCTGGAACGACTGCCTCCGCCCACGCGGTCATCCAGCCCCCGGCCTTCCGCCCATTGCAGGCGAAAAACCAAGTAAAAAATCACGGGGGGTCGCCCCCGTGCTTCCAACCAATTCCCCGACGCTGCCCCAACTGCGACACGCCGCCGCACAATACCCCGAGAAAACCTGCAGTCAGATACCTCGGAACCGGCATTCGCGGTACAGTCACGGACCCCGGAACGAGCCCGGGAACCAACCCCAGGCGAGAACCTTCGCGTCGAGGCAGGCATATAGAGGAAAAAATGCCTGAACGCAAAGCCAGATCGCAAGCGTTCGACGATGATCTCACCTAAGGCGACAGCAATAGCTTTGGCATCATGGCATATTGGCGCAGCGCTGGTGAACCGGATAAAAGCACGCGGATACAAACGGCCGAAACGGCAGGAAAAGACTCATGAGCATCGAACTGACACTCTATCAACCCGATATACCCCAGAACACGGGAACCCTGCTGCGCCTGGCCGCCTGTCTCGGCGTACCGATGAACATCATCGAGCCTTGCGGATTCTTGCTGACCGACCGTTCACTCAAGCGTGCCGGCATGGATTACCTCGATCTGGCCTCGGTACAGCGACACCTGGATTGGGAAACCTACAACAACAGCCGCAACGGGCGATTGATACTGCTGACCACCACCGGGAACACTGCCTACTGCGATTTCCGATTCCACCCAGACGACCATGTCATGTTGGGACGCGAGAGCGCCGGTGTGCCTCAGGAAGTCCACGCAGCGGCCGATGCGCGTTTGGTCATCCCTATGCAGGCTGGACGCAGATCAATAAACGTCGCGATCGCCGGCGCCATGGTGCTGGGAGAGGCCTTGCGTCAGACGAACGGCTTTGCTGTAACAGAGCAGACGACAAAAAACGAGGAATCACAATGACTGGCGCGACTGAAAGCACTGGCGAGATCAGGGGGCGTAAACAGGTAGCCCGACATTGGTTCGAATCACTCAGGGACTCGATCTGCGCATCTTTCGAAGCATTGGAGGACAGCATACCCGCGGAAACCGCAACTCTTGCAACTTGCCAGACGGCCGGCCGTTTCGAGCGTCAGACCTGGAAACGTCCCGAGGGCGGGGGCGGCGTGATGGCGGTCATGCGCGGCCGGGTTTTCGAGAAGGTTGGCGTCAACGTCTCGACGGTTGAAGGCACCTTCTCTCCCGAGTTCGCCAAGCAAATACCGGGGGCGGAAGAAGATTCGCGTTTCTGGGCCAGCGGTATCAGCCTCGTTGCCCATCCGCAAAATCCGATGGTTCCCGCGGTCCATATGAACACGCGGCATATCGTCACCACCAAGGCTTGGTTCGGCGGCGGCGCTGACCTGACGCCGATGGTGCCGGACCAAAGGGACAGCGACGATTTCCATGCCGCGCTCAAGGGCGCTTGCGACCGGCATGGTAAAGATTACCACGCCCGCTTCAAGGCTTGGTGCGACGAGTATTTCCATTTGAAGCACCGCGACGAGCCTCGCGGCATCGGTGGCATCTTCTACGACTATCTGGAAGCTGACTCGGAGGAACAGTGGAGCGCCGGATTCGCTTTCACCCAAGATGTCGGACGCACATTCCTTGATATCTATCCGAGGCTTGTAGAACGGCATTACGGCCGACCCTGGACCCCGGAGCAACGCGAACATCAACTGATCCGGCGCGGGCGCTACGTCGAGTTCAACCTGCTCTATGATCGAGGTACGAAATTCGGGCTTATGACCGGCGGAAACACTGAAGCCATCTTGATGTCGCTCCCACCCGAGGTGAAGTGGCCCTAGCGCCGTTGGCTACCAGTGAATTTTGCCGTCCAGGATTGAGCGGTGCCAACGCCTAATCGTGATCCGACCCCTGACACCTGCCTGGGTCAGAGGATCCTTGCGATAATAGGCTTCGGCCTCTGCGCGCGTCTCGACATCAAGCAGAAGCAAACCGCCATCGGGTGTTGATCCGTCGTCGTTTCGCAGGCTACCCGCCGCCAGTATGATATCCTTGTGCGCTTCCTCATAAGCCATATGCAAGGCCATCAAGTCCTTGTCGGCTCGCTTATGGGTGGCAGCGGGATCGTCGTCACTCATGATCAGCCAGGGCACGTCGTGTTCACCTCGGACAGTCGCATCACCACGAACCTAGCCGCAGATCAGCCATAGTTTCGTTTTTCCAGAATCTCGAAATGCGCCGAGGATTGATCCCAGCGCTTCAAGACCTTCTGTGCGGCGTCGGGCACATAAGCCCGCTCGTAATCTTCCCCCTGAAAAGCGATGACGTTGTCCAGACTTTCGAAGGTCATGACGGTCATGAACTCAACCTCGTCGCCGGCCGGGCGACGCAACAGTTCGATCGCCAGATAACCAGGTATCTTCTTGGCTTCTATGCCCGGAAAAACCTCACTCTTCAGAAGTGCCTCGTAGTGCGGTGCATTCTCCGGCGTCGTCCAGCCACGCCATACACGTTTTACTGCCATATCCAACCGCCATGTTGTGCTTTTTCATTGCAATTCATACTTCAGATCAAGCCGCCGTGCCACCAACCGTCAAGCCTCCGATCAGCATCGTTGGCTGCCCGACACCGACCGGCACGCCCTGCCCGTCCTTGCCGCAGGTTCCGATCCCTGGATCGAGCTTCATATCGTCACCGACCATCTCCACGCGCGTGAGCACGTCAGGCCCATTGCCGATCAAAGTCGCACCTTTAACCGGCGCGCCGATCTTGCCGCCTTCGATCTTGTAAGCCTCGGTGCAGGAAAAGACGAACTTACCCGAGGTGATATCGACCTGGCCGCCGCCGAAATTAACCGCATAGAGGCCTTTGTCCACCGAAGCGATGATCTCGGCCGGATCCCGGTCACCGCCCAGCATGTAGGTGTTGGTCATACGCGGCATGGGAATGTGCGCATAGCTCTGACGACGGCCGTTGCCGGTCGCCTCCATCCCCATCAACCGCGCGTTTTGACGGTCCTGCATGTATCCGACGAGGCGACCATCCTCGATCAGAACCGTCTTCTGACTGGGTGTTCCCTCATCGTCGATGGTGAGCGACCCGCGGCGGTCAGGAATCGTGCCGTCGTCGACCACGGTTACGCCGGGCGCCGCGACCCGCTCGCCCATCAAGCCGGCAAAAGCAGACGTTTTCTTTCGATTGAAGTCGCCTTCCAGGCCATGACCGATCGCCTCGTGCAGCAGGATTCCAGGCCATCCGGCTCCCAACACCACCGGCATTTCGCCCGCCGGTGCATCGACGGATTCAAGATTAACCAACGCCTGGCGCAGCGCCTCGTCCACCCCGGCCTTCCAGTTCGCCGCCTCAATCAAGCTTTCGTAGGCGATACGCCCGCCGGTCCCATGACTGCCGCTTTCCATGCGGTCGCCGTCACCCACCACAAGCGAGACATTAAGCCTGACCAGGGGCCGGATATCGGCCATGCGCTCGCCGCCAACACGCATAATCTGCACCGCCTGCCACTCGCCCGCCAATGAGACGCTGACCTGCTTGACCCGGCTATCCTTGGCACGGGCATAGGCGTCGATCTCGCCCATCAAACGAACCTTGGTGTCGAAGGATACCGCCTCCAAAGGGTTGGCGTCGCTGTAAAGCAAGCGGTTCGTACCTTGTGGTCCGGCCGCCCATTGACCGCTGTGGCCGCTTTGGACCGCCTTGACAGTTTCGGCAGCGCGCTGAATCGCGGCCTCGGACAACTCACTGGCATGGGCAAACCCCGCAGCCTCTCCGACAATCGAACGCAAACCGAATCCCTGGAGTGTATCGAAACTGGCGTTTTTCAGACGACCATCGTCGAAGGAAAGGCTCTCCGACTGCCGATACTCCAAAAACAACTCACCATCGTCACCGCCCCGGAGGGACTCTTCCACAATCCGCTCCAGCCGACTGCGGTCCAATCCGGCGCGGGTAAAAAACAGGTCGTCCGTTGCGGCGATATGACTCATGGTATCCGGCTCTCCGATCTTTGGTCGTAAGCGACTTCAACATCCTTTATATGGAAAGGAAGGGGAAGGAAGAAACCCCACACGGACGCCAGCAAGCAGGAAAAGCGCATGCCGACGAAGCGATATGGACTGAGCGACCATCCGGAAAGACAGAATCTGACCGCTGAGGTCCATGCCCGCCCCTATGCGCGATTGAGCGCACCGGAGCGCCTTAGCCATCTGGCGCTTCTTACCGGCGGCGACGGCGCCGATGCGGACCGCGAGCACCTCAACGCCCTTTGCAAGCGCTACAAGCTCCCCGGGCCGCAGTCCGATCAAAACCATTTCATGGCCGACTTTGGACCTTTCCGCCTGAAGTGGGAGCGTCATACCGAATTCTCGACCTACACATTCTTCCGTCAGGAACCGGTGGGCCAAGACCCCTTTAGCGATCCCGTATTGCAAGCAGTGCCACACGATTGGCTGGAAGGCATTCCAGGCCAACTGATGGTCGGCATCCACGCCGCGCTCGAGTCTGATGGAGAGCCGGAGAGAAACGGCGAGGCCCTGGCCCGTTACTTCGGTTCGGAATCCTTTGCCGGTGCGGTCGTGGCCAGCGGCGCGGCCATGGCCTGGATGGATTTCTGGATCAATGGCGATGGTTTCGGGCATTTGCTTGTGCGAGATCGCGGGCTGGAGCCAAGACGGGCCGGGCGCCTGCTTCAGCGTCTTGTGGAAATCGAAACCTATCGCACCATGGCGCTGCTTGCCTTCCCGATCGCAAAGGAAGCCAGCCAGCAGCTTGACCGCATCGGGGTTGGTCTGTCGCATATCATGGAATCGATGGCCGACCTGCAGGACTTGGAGGACGAGCGTCGTCTGCTGCGCGAGTTGACACGGCTCACAGCCGAACTTGAGCGCGTGGCCATGGCCACCAGCTATCGGTTCGGGGCAGCCAAGGCTTACTATGCGCTGGTCGAGCGGCGCATTTCAGAGCTACGCGAAAGCCGTTTGGAGGGTTACCAGCAGTTTGGGGAGTTCATGGATCGGCGTCTGGCGCCGGCGATGCGGACCTGCATGTCCGTGTCGGAGCGCCTGGACGTGCTGTCCAAGCGTATCGCACGCGCCGGGCAGATGCTGCGGACCCGTGTTGACATACAACTCGAAGCACAAAACCGGGATCTCCTGCGTTCCATGGACCGGCGCGCGCAGATGCAGCTACGCTTGCAGGAGACCGTCGAGGGCCTGTCGATCGCAGCCGTCACCTACTACGGCGTCGGCCTTATCGCCTATGTCGCCAAAGGTTTGAAAGAGGCCGGCGTACCTTTGCCTGTAGAGATTACTCAAGGCATAGCGGTTCCGGTGGTGGCCGGGCTCACCTGGGTCATCGTAAGGCGAATTCGCCGCATGGTGGCCAAGGGCTCCTGAACCGTCGATTCTTACCGCGACAGATTTTGCGACAGAAGGTCGCGCCAGCGGAATTCCGGTCGAAACATGCATATTTCTAACTGGATTCCAGAGACAGCGTCGTCGCTTCTTTGGCGGCCGGGAATAGCGCGCCAGCGACCCTCTTAAAAGCTGCGCGCGCCTTCTTGTCCGGCGCGGCGAGTTGCTGTAGGGTCCGCCACGCATCGGGGGTGCCGGGTGAGTACCGGGCGGGGCTCCGGTTACGGACACCGGCTGAGGGGTTGCATCCCGGCGCAATTTCCGGCGGAATTTATGGGCGTCGCCTGCCTGTTGTCGGGCGCTGCTCTTCAGGCTTTGAGAAGGAAAGGCTGGAAGGTATGACTATGCGGACGCGCTTCGGCGTTCTCTTTGGTTTGGTCGCGGCTGTATTAGGGCTCGCAGGATTAGGTTTTGGAGATTTCGGACTCTCCGGTCAAGCGCTGGCGGCAGAGCCACAGCAGTGGCATATGGATTTCCAGCCCGCTGCGACGCCCGTCATGGAGCGCGTCCAGGATTTTCATGATCTGCTGATGGTCGTGATCACGGCGATCACGATATTCGTCATGGTTCTTCTGGGCTACGTGATGTGGCGGTTCTCCGAAAAGCGGAATGCAAATCCATCGCGCACGACCCACCACACGCTGATCGAAGTCATCTGGACCGTCGTTCCTGTGTTGATCCTGGTTGTCATCGCCGTTCCTTCCTTTCGGCTGCTCTACTATTCCGAACAAGTCGAAAACGCAGAAATGACCATCAAGGCCACCGGCCGTCAGTGGTATTGGAGCTACGACTATCCTGATCATGGCGACTTCACTTTCGACGCCACAATGATTCCGGACGCAGACCTTAAGCCCGGTCAGAAGCGACTGTTGGAAACCGATAATGTTGTCGTCCTGCCTGTCGATACGACCGTTCGCGTCCTCATCACCGCAAGCGACGTGTTGCACAGCTTTGCGGTCCCCGCCTTCGGTATCAAGAAGGACGCCGTTCCGGGCCGCATGAACGAGACTTGGCTTCGTATCGAGCCTGAATACGCTGGTACGACCTTCTACGGCCAGTGCTCCGAGATTTGCGGAACCGGCCACTCCTTCATGCCCATCGCGATCAAGGCCGTGACGAAGGCCGAGTTCGCAGCTTGGGTTGAACAGGCCAAGGTGGAATTTGCCGACGGCAGCGATGCCCTTCCGGTCGAGAGAAATAGCGATACGCTGCTGGCCGACGCTTCGGCTCGCGCTCAGTAATACGTTCAGGAGGTAGAGAAAGATCATGGCTGAAGGCAAAGCTGCAACCCACGGGCAAGCCGATCACGGGCATGAACATCACGACCACAAGCCCGGTTTTGTGGCGCGTTGGCTCTATTCGACGAACCACAAAGACATCGGAACGCTCTATCTGCTTTTCGCGATTGTTGCCGGCCTAATCGGCGCAGCCTTCTCGGTGCTGATGCGCATGGAGCTTCAGGAGCCGGGCATCCAGATCATGAATGTCTTCTCCGACGATCCGGGCAATTTCTGGAATGTCCTGATTACGGCACATGGCCTGATCATGATCTTCTTCGTGGTGATGCCGGCCCTCATTGGCGGGTTCGGAAACTGGTTCGTGCCCTTGATGATCGGGGCGCCGGACATGGCCTTCCCGCGCATGAACAACATCTCCTTCTGGTTGCTGGTCCCCGCCTTCCTGCTGCTTCTTGGCTCGGCGTTCGTCGGCCAGGGCGCCGGCACGGGTTGGACCATCTATCCACCGCTTTCCGGCCCTCTGGGGCACCCAGGACCCAGCGTGGATATGGCAATCTTTGCCCTTCACTTGGCAGGTGCCAGTTCCATTCTGGGCGCCATCAACTTCATCACGACCATCTTTAACATGCGTGCGCCGGGCATGACGCTGCACAAGATGCCCTTGTTCGTCTGGTCGATGCTGGTGACCGCGTTCTTGCTGCTGCTCGCCGTGCCGGTGTTGGGCGGTGCCATCACCATGTTGCTGACCGATCGTAACTTCGGCACTCATTTCTTCGACCCGGCGGGCGGCGGTGACCCGATCCTGTTCCAACACCTTTTCTGGTTCTTCGGACATCCGGAAGTCTACATCATGATCCTGCCGGCCTTTGGCATCATCAGCCATATCGTGTCGACCTTCAGCCGCAAGCCAATCTTCGGTTACCTCGGAATGGCGTATGCCATGGTCTCGATCGGCGTGGTCGGATTCATCGTTTGGGCTCACCACATGTTCACCGTCGGCCTGGATGTGGACACCAAGGCTTACTTCACTCTGGCGACAATGATCATCGCGGTGCCGACCGGTGTTAAGATCTTCAGTTGGATCGCGACCATGTGGGGCGGTTCACTTAAGTTCGATACGCCCATGCTCTGGGCCATCGGTTTCATTTTCCTCTTCACCGTCGGTGGTGTGACAGGCGTGGTTCTGGCGAACGCCGGCATCGATGCGTCTTTGCATGACACCTACTACGTGGTTGCGCACTTCCACTATGTGCTAAGCTTGGGTGCCGTCTTCGCCATCTTCGCGGGGTTCTATTACTGGGTCGGCAAGATGAGCGGCCGTCAGTATCCGGAGTGGGCAGGTAAACTGCATTTCTGGACCTCCTTCATAGGCGTCAACCTGGCCTTCTTCCCGATGCACTTCCTGGGTATGCAGGGTATGCCACGGCGCTACGTCGACTATCCGGACGCCTACTCCGGCTGGCACGCAATCGCGTCCTACGGAACCTACATCGCTTTTGCTTCAACGTTGTTCTTCGTGGTGATCGCGGCGAAGACGCTGTTGGCCGGCCGCAAGGTTGGCGACAACTATTGGGGCGAAGGGGCAACGACGCTGGAGTGGACCGTGTCCTCGCCGCCGCCGTTCCACACTTTTGAAGATCTGCCCCGCATCAAGTAGTGATGTGGAGCGAGGAGCTTTAACGTGAGCGAAACGAGCATCGACATGGCTAAGGCTGGTGGCCTCCCTTCGGAGGACGTCAGCCAGCGGCAGGCAGCAGTTGGCGATTTCATCGCCCTGCTAAAGCCGCGTGTCATGTCGTTGGTTGTCTTTACGGGCTTTGCCGGGCTTCTGGTGGCACCCGGCAGCCTGCACCCCGTGCTTGCCGCAGTGGCGGTGCTTTGCATCGCGGTTGGCGCAGGAGCCGCCGGTGCCATCAACATGTGGTACGACCGCGACATAGACGCCGTTATGAAACGTACGCAAGGGCGCCCCATCCCCCAAGGGTTGGTCGCGCCCGACGACGCATTGGCTTTCGGTATCACACTATCGATCTTCGCAGTCATGCTGATGGGTTTGGCGGTGAACTGGGCCGCTGCCACCCTGCTGGCGATTGCGAATCTCTTTTACGTCTTCGTCTATACGATTTGGCTTAAGCGCCGCACGCCGCAGAACATCGTGATCGGCGGCGCGGCCGGCGCCTTCCCGCCCATGATTGGCTGGGCAGCGGTAACAGGCAGCGTCAGCTTGGAATCCATCGTGCTTTTCTCGTTGATCTTCATGTGGACGCCACCGCATTTCTGGGCGCTGTCGCTTTACCGGGCAGGCGATTACCAGAAGGCTGGTATTCCCATGTTGCCGGTGGTCGCCGGCGCCGCGGCGACAAAGCGCCAGATGCTGCTCTACACGGTGCTTTTGCTGCCGCTGTCGATCCTGCCCACGTTGCTGGGCACTGCCGGTTATCTTTATGGTGCCGTTGCTGCGGTCATGGGACTTGGCTTCGTTGGACTTTGTCTGCGTGTCCTTCGAGAAGAAGGTGAACGGGCTCCCAAGCAGATGTTCGCCTACTCCATTCTCTATCTCTTCGTACTCTTTGCATTGCTGATCGTCGATAGCGCGAACAGCAATTGGCTGAATTGGTAGTCGTGCGATGAACGCGCAAGAAGCCAACCGCAAACCCGGGGACAGCGACGTTCATCGCCGCCAGCGCGGAAAAAATCGGGCGATGCTGGCAGCCTTGCTGGCGTTCATTCTGTTGATCTATGTGGTCGCGATCGTCCGCATGGGAGGAAGCTGAGCACATGGGTATGAGCCTGAAAGACAAGAGCAAGGGCGGCAACATTCGTTTGGCGATGGTGCTCAGCGGCGTTGTGTTGGGTATGGTCGGCCTGGCCTTTGCATCCGTGCCGCTTTACCGCATTTTCTGTCAGGTGACGGGAATCGGCGGTACGACACAAGTCGCAGAGACCCTCCCCGATGCGCCGATCGCCAGAAAGATCGCGGTGCGCTTCAGCGCCAACGTCGATCCGGCGCTCCCCTGGCGCTTCAAGCCGAAGACGAAGGAAGTATCGCTGCAAGTCGGCGAACAGGGTTTGGTGTACTACGAGGCCGAGAATCTGGCCAAGACCCCGATCACCGGGCGCGCGACCTTCAACGTGACGCCACTAAAGGCCGGTATGTATTTCACCAAGATTCACTGTTTCTGTTTCGACGAGCAGACCTTGGCGGCAGGCGAGAAGGTCGATATGGGCGTCAATTTCTTCGTCGATCCGGCCATTGCCGAGGATCCGAATCTGGACGACGTCCAGACCATTACGCTGTCCTACACCTTCTTCCGTGACCCCGACGATCTGGAACGGCAGGAAGAGACACAGCAGCTTTCACACCGGGGCGACGGCGTTTCAGACGCCGCTATCGCCCTTGAAGTCAACTAAACCCCGGGACAAGGTAGTGACCCGGAATTTATTGGGGGACGACGGATGAGCGAAGCCGGTCATCATCAGAACCACCCGTACCATCTGGTGGATCCTAGCCCGTGGCCGATCATTGGCGCCTTTTCCGGAGGTGTCTTGGCCACCGGTATGGTGCTTTTCATGCACGATATCCTTGGCTGGCTTTTGCCGGTTGGCATTGTGCTGGTGCTAATCACCATGTTCGGATGGTGGCGCGACGTTGTAAGCGAGGGTGAACACAAGGGTCACCATACGCCGGTGGTTCAAATCGGCCTGCGCTACGGCATGATTCTGTTCATCGCCTCCGAGGTTATGTTCTTTTCCGCCTTTTTCTGGGCGTTCTTCGACGCCAGCCTCTTTGTCGGCGAGGCGCAGCAGTATTCGCGGCTCGAAGCAACCGGCGGCGTCTGGCCGCCTGTTGGCATCGAAGGGTTTGATCCCTTCGACATTCCTTTCCTCAACACGCTGATACTACTCCTTTCCGGTTGCAGCATCACCTGGGCGCACCATGCCATGCGGGAAGGTCATCGCGATCAGTTCATGCAGGGTCTGGGCATTACCATCCTGCTCGGCATCACCTTCAGCGGCCTGCAGGCCTATGAATACGGGCATGCCACCTTTGGCTTTAGCGATGGCATTTACGCGTCCACTTTCTATTTGGCGACCGGGTTCCACGGCGCGCATGTGTTGATCGGCACGATCTTCCTGATCGTCTGTTTCTTCCGCGGCCTTTCCGGTCATTTCAAGCCGGACCATCACTTTGGCTTCGAGGCCGCAGCTTGGTACTGGCACTTCGTGGACGTGGTCTGGCTGTTCCTGTTCATCTTCGTCTACTGGTGGGCCGCACCGGCTTGATCCAACCTGACGCAGCCCCTCAACGTTACATGGGGCGCCGCTATGACCGATGACGCGAACGGAAACACAACGCAGGTCTCGCCCTTCACGGCGGGCCTGCGTTGTCGTTGTCCACGCTGTGGAAAGGGGCCGCTGTACCAGGGCTTTTTATCCTTGCGGGACCGATGCAGCCTTTGCGGGTTGGATTACCGCGGCGCCGATTCCGGCGATGGCCCGGCAATCTTCCTCATCTTCATTCTCGGCTTTTCGGTAGTTCCCATCGTGATCGCAGTGGAAGTCCTCTACCAACCGGCGATCTGGGTGCATGCCATTATTGGCGCTGCCTTGGTGTTGGGCGGCGCACTGCTGTTACTGCGCCCGCTGAAGGCCTTCACGATAGCAATTCAGTTTCGAAACAAGGCAAGCGATTCCGGTACACAGAGCTATGACTGACGCGCATCACAAGCCACGGTTTCGGCCTGGGCTGTGGCTGACTGTTTTCAGTGTCCTTTTGTTTGCAGCTCTCATTGCACTCGGCTTCTGGCAACTTCAGCGTCTCGCATGGAAGGAGGCGCTGATCGCTGACCTTCAGGCCCGCCAGTCGGCCGACGCGCTGATCGGATTGCCTGATACCGCCGCGCTCACGCCGGCGCTCGAATTTCGCCGAATTTCGGTTACCGGCCGCTTTGCGACCCAGCCCGAGTTTCGATTTCCCGGCCGAAGCCACCAGGGCGTGCAGGGCCTGCACATCGCCCTGCCATTCCTTTTGCCCGATGGCCGCGCAATTATTGTCAATCGCGGGTGGGTGCCGCAGAGTCAGGCTTTGCCCGATGATCGGACCTTCAGCCTGCCCACGGACACCATCCGCATCGAAGGCATCGTGCGGCGCGACGGCTGGACCGGCAGCAGCCAATTCCGTCCGGATAATGATGCCGCAGGCAACAACTGGTTCTATTACGACACGCGTGCCATGGCGGCAAACGTCAAGGAAGCGCCCCTCGTTCAGGGCTTCTACCTTGTCGCGGTGCGTTCCAGCGGCAGCGAGAGAGACCTGCCGATACCGGTTGGCGTCGAGGTCGCGCTAACCAACAACCATCTGGTTTACGCCATCACCTGGTTCACGCTGGCCTTGGGGCTTGTGGTGATCTATTTCCTGCGAGGCATAAGGCCCAAGGAACCCGACGACGCCAAGGACAATGGAAAGTCATGACCGAGCAAACACCCCTTTACCTGGATCTGGAATCCCGTTTTGGCAGAATCGCGGCCCTTGGCGAGGCTGCAGGAATGTTGCACTGGGACGCCGCCACCTTGATGCCCGACGGTGGCTCCGAGGCGCGCAGCGAACAACTGTCTGCGCTCAATGTCACGATCCACGAACTTCTGACCGACCCCGGCCTCGGTGAGGGTCTTGAGCGGACAGAGGCGGAAGAATCCGGTTATCTGGACCTTTGGCAACGGGCCAACCTGCGAGAGATGAAGCGACGCTGGCTGCATGCCAACGCCGTACCGTCGCGCTTGGTGGAAGAAGAAACCAAGGCTGCAAGACGCTGTGAGATGATTTGGCGCGAGGCACGCGCGAAGTCGGATTTCTCATTGGTCAAACCCACCATGCAAACACTGCTGAGCATTGTCCGTGAGGTAGCAGCCATCAAAGCGGAGGCCTTGGGTCTCAGCCCTTACGATGCCTTGTTGGATCAATTCGATCCGGGTAATCGGGCCAATCGCATCGATCCGGTTTTTGCCGATCTGGCGGATTTCCTACCGCCGTTCCTCAATGAGGTGCTGGAAAAACAGGCTGCCGCCGACGCGCCGTTGCCCCTGGAAGGCCCCTTCCCCACCGCCAATCAGCAAGCTCTCGCCCGCAAATTGATGCAAGCGGTCGGCTTCGACTTCGCGCATGGACGACTTGATGTCTCCCTACACCCATTCTGCGGCGGCGTCCCGGAGGATGTGAGAATTACGACCCGCTATGACGAAGACAACTTCCTCAGCGCTATGATGGGCGTGCTGCATGAAACCGGGCACGCGCTATATGAGCGTGGACTGCCTTCCAAGTGGCGTCGCCAACCCGTCGGCGAGGCCCGCGGCATGGCGCTTCACGAAAGCCAATCTCTCTTGATGGAGATGCAAGCCTGCCGTAGCCGCAGCTTTGTTTCATTCATGCGGCCGTTGGCCATGGAGTGTCTGGGCGGCAAGGGGCCGGCCTGGAACATCGATAACCTGGTGAAGCATTACCGCCGTGTCGAAAGGGGCTTCATACGGGTCGATGCCGACGAGGTGACCTATCCCGCCCACGTGATTCTTCGCTATCGTCTTGAGCGCGCCCTGATCGGCGGCGATTTGTCGCTGGATGACCTGCCCGGTGCCTGGACCGACGGTATGGAAGAGTTGCTGGGAGTCAGACCACCCGAGGACCGCGTTGGCGTGCTGCAGGATATCCATTGGTACGATGGCGCATACGGTTACTTCCCGACCTATACGCTTGGCGCGATGACCGCAGCGCAGTTGTTCCAGACTGCCGTCGCGGAACATCCCGACATTCCGGAGGCGCTGGGTCGCGGCGACTTCACCCTGTTGCTCGACTGGCTGCGGCGCAAAGTACACGGCCGCGGCTCGTTGTTGAGCGCCGACGAACTTTTGGCCGAGGCCACTGGGCGCCCACTCGACCCCGACGCCTTCAAATTCCACCTGCGTCAGCGCTATCTGGAAGATGTTTGAAGCAGCCTAGACACCCCTGGTAATCGCTGTGAGCACAGTTGGGATGACCGCGGATTCCTCTGTTGTCGGCCTCATGGCGCACCTTTAAGGTATGCGCCGGCCTGGAGCCTAATTTTCCGCACTCTCAAGGAGTGGATCGACCTTTGCGTTATATTTCGACCCGGGGAACCGCCCCGACCTTGGAATTCGACGACGTACTGTTGAGCGGTCTGGCGCGCGACGGTGGCCTTTACATACCCGAAAGCTGGCCGACATTCAGCCAAGAAGACCTCGTCCGTATGTCCGGCATGAGTTACTGCGACCTGGCCGTCGAGATTATAGCGCCCTTCATGACCGGCAGCGCGGCACTGAACAAGCTGCCGCAGCTAATCGAGGCCGCCTATGCCGGCTTTGGCCATCCGGCCGTCACCCCCTTGCGCCAGTTAGAAGGCAATCTCTGGCTCCTAGAGCTTTTCCATGGGCCGACCCTGGCCTTCAAGGATGTGGCCTTGCAGCTTCTGGGCCAGTTGTTCGAGGTGGTGCTGGAAGCCCGAGACCAGCGTGTGACCATCGTGGGTGCAACCTCCGGCGACACCGGGTCGGCCGCCATTGAAGCGGTTATGGGCAAAGCGCGCGCAACGCTCTACATGCTGCACCCAAAAGGTCGCGTCAGCGAGGTTCAGCGCCGCCAAATGACGACGGTGGACGCCGCGAACATCCATAACTTGGCGGTGGCGGGCACCTTCGACGATTGCCAGGACTTGGTGAAGGCCATGTTCAATGATCAGGCCTTTCGCGACCGCCACAATCTGGCTGCCGTCAATTCGATCAACTGGGCCCGCGTGATGGCGCAGATCGTTTACTATTTCTGGGCTGGCCTCGCTTTGGGCGCGCCGCACCGCCCCGTCGCCTTTGCGGTTCCAACCGGCAACTTCGGCAACGTCTACGCAGGCTATGCTGCGCGCCAGATGGGGCTGCCGATCGAGCGACTGGTAGTGGGCTCGAACCACAACGATATTCTCACCCGCTTCCTGGACAGCGGCACCATGGCCATGGAGGGCGTTTCGCCCAGCTATTCACCCTCGATGGACATTCAGGTGTCCAGCAACTTCGAGCGTTTGCTGTTTGATTTGCTGGGGCGCGATGGCGCGGCCGTTACCGCAACAATGCGCCAATTCCGAGAGGAAGGCCGTTTTACGCTGGACCCGGCCTCTCTGGCGCAGGCGACCGCGTTGTTCCAGGGCGTCCGCTTCGACGACGAGGGAACGCTCGCGGAAATCGCTCGTCGCCACACCCGGGACGGCGAACTGACAGACCCGCACAGCGCCATCGCAATCGCGGCGGCGCGCTCGACGGCGGAAGGATCATTTTGCCCACTCGTTGCCCTGGCGACAGCCCATCCGGCGAAGTTCCCGGATGCGGTGGAGAAAGCCACGGGACTGCGCCCTGCCCTACCAACCCGCCTTGCCGATCTTCTGGATCGGCCCGAATATGCTCTTGATGTTCCTGCGGATCTGGCCCACCTGGAGGGACTCATCGACGACGGCGATAAAGTCGCGCAGCAAGGCGCGCCCACAATTTAGGTACAAAGCATAAATGCAAAAGGTTGAAGTCACGCGGTTGGATAATGGGCTCACGGTGGTTTCCGACGCCCGCCCCGATGTTGCCAGCGTCGCCATGGGTGTTTGGGTCAACGTCGGCACGCGGCAGGAACCCACAAGGTTGAACGGCATCGCCCACATGCTCGAGCATATGGCCTTCAAGGGCACCGAGCGGCGCAGCGCCTTTGATATCGCCCGCGAGATCGAAGACGTGGGCGGCAGCCTCAACGCCTATACCAGCCGGGAATCGACCGCCTATCATGCCCAGGTACTGGCCGCCGACATGCCGCTGGCACTCGATATGCTTGCAGACATCCTGCAGCACTCCACTTTCGTCGGAGAGGAACTGGAGCGCGAACGCGGCGTGATCCTGCAGGAGCTGGGTCAGGCCGCCGACACGCCCGACGACATCATCTTCGATCATTTCCAGGAAACCGCTTTTCCGAATCAGCCGCTGGGCCGCCCGGTTCTAGGCCGCCCGGAGGTCATTCGCGCCGTCACCGCCGATGACCTGCGGGGCTACATGCAACAGCACTATCACGCCGGCAACATGGTCGTCAGCGCGGCGGGCCAACTGACACACGATGACTTCGTAGAGCGCGTGGCAGCCGCTTTCGACTCGTTGCCGCAGGTTGGCGCCACGGAGCCCTTGGATAACGCCAGCTATCACGGCGGCGAGTTCAGGGAAAACAAGAGCCTGGAGCAAGCCCACCTGGTATTGGGTTTTCCGGGCCTCTCGCGGCTGGATGACGATTATTACGCCGTCAATCTTTTGGCGACACTGCTGGGTGGCGGGATGTCGTCACGACTGTTTCAGGAGGTGCGTGAAAAGCGCGGCCTTGTTTATTCGATCTTTGCCTTCCATTCGGCCTATAGCGACAAGGGGCTTTTCGGCATCTATGCCGGCACCGGCGAGGAAGAAACAGCAGCACTGCTGCCTGTCATCTGCGATCAGCTCTCCGAAGTCTCCGTCACCTTGAGTGAAGAGGAGGTGGATCGTGCCAGGGCTCAGCTTCGCGCCTCAATACTCATGGGGCTGGAGAGTTCTGCCAGCCGCTGCGAGAACCAGGCCAAGCAACTATTGGCATTCGGTCGCGTACTCACCATCGAGGAGATCGAAGCCAAGCTTGCCGCAGTCGATGCGGCACAGATCAAGCGCCTCGCCGCCCGTCTGGCAGGTCTACCGCCCACCCTCGCCAGCATCGGCCCGCTGTCCAAGCTCGAAAGCTTCGACAGCCTGAGGTCGCGCCTCGCCGCCTAAGGGACCGCAAGCCCATGAGCCTTGGTTTCTTCCGCAAAGATGCCCTGGGCCTAAAACTGGGTTACGGCCGTGTCTACCTCAGGGCGCCAAGGGCGCGGGACTATCAGGCCTGGACGGCGCTCAGGGCCGAGAGCCGCGACTTTCTGGCACCCTGGGAGCCGACCTGGGCTCGCGATGCCCTATCGCGCAGCGCCTTCCGGCAGCGCTTGCGGCATAGCAACTCCGAAGCAAAGCATGACCTGGGTTATGCCTTTTTCCTGTTTCGACGTGACGACGACGCCTTGCTCGGCGGCGTTACGTTGCGCCACCTTCAGCGCGGCGTCGCACAATCGGTCAATCTCGGCTACTGGATCGGCGCGCGCCATGCCCGCCGGGGCTACATGACCGAGGGGTTGCGTGCCGCCAGTGACTTCGCCTTCGATCACTGCGGCCTGCATCGCATCGAGGCGGCTTGCCTGCCGGAGAACCGAGCCAGCAGCGGCCTACTCGAAAAACTGGGCTTTCAACGTGAAGGCTGCGCCCGCGCCTACCTGAGGATCAACGGCTCCTGGCACGACCACCTGCTCTATGCCCTGTTGCGCGACGACCCGCGCTGGCCAGACCTCTAATCCCCAGCGACGATATTGTTTCACCGATCTCCCTGCCCTGATTTCGGGCGGGTGGTTGTTGATGTGACAAGTTAATACACTTTTCTTGTGGTTTTGTTGTCGTCTTTTCTTGTAGTTTGTCGGCCGTAATACCATGCGGGCTGCTGAAACTGCGGCCTTTCCCCGACAAGCGACAAGGATCGTATGACTATGAAAGAGTTTCTGGCCGCCTTCATGGCGGAGGAGGAGACGCGCAGGCAGCGGGCTGAGAAGACCCTGGGCCAGGCGCTGGCGCAGCCCAAGCGGGCGGATGGCACGCGGGGCCGCGCGCCCGAGGTCATGCAGGCGCTCGAGCGCGGCGACGCTCTGGGTGCGGAACAGGGTAGCCCTGCCGATCTGTCCCTCAAGATGAACCGCCAGTTGCTGGACAAGGCCCGCGCGCCCCAGGACCGCATCGGCGAAGAGCAGCGCCGGGCGCTGGCCCGTGACGGCTTTGCCTTCGGGCCCCGCGGGGCTTTGCTTTTCGATCCGGCCTCTCCTCAGGGTGAGGGTCAGGAGCGCTCCAGCAACCCACTTAACCTGACGCCGGGCCGGGGCCTGCGGGAGGGCGGCGCGCAGCCCGGTATCCTCTCGGGCCTGGCCAAGGACGCCGGTGCGCGCTTTACCCCGAACAGCCGCGAACGCCTGGCCCGCAAGACCGCCTTCCGGCAGGGGCTGAGCCAGACCGACGAGGCGGAGTTCGCGGCCACCGGCAAGCTCCTGGACGAAGGCATGACGGCCTTGCGCCGCCGCAGGGCGGCCTCCAACGACGGACTGGAGCGCAAGGGTCTGGCCATCATGGAGGAAGACCTGGGCGAGATGGAAACCGACTCCGCCCGCGAGAAGCAAATCCGCGAAACCTCCGTGCCGTCGCCCTCCTTCGCCCTCGGCGGTCTGGATGTAAAGACGCGACCTCATCTCAAGGAGAACGAAGGCAGTGGCCCAATCATCCAGACCACCGAGGCGCGGCACAAACCCGGCGAGCGCCCCAAGGACACACCCACGCCATTCTCCAGCGACAGTGGGAGCAGTAGCGACGGTACCACCAGCGCGGCTGCGGGCGGCATCCAGATTGCGAGCGCGGACACCGGTACTCAGCCAGATGCATCCCCCTCGTCGGTCGAGGGGGCAATCCAACTTGGCGTCGAAAAGGAAAGGGGCCCAGTCGAGAGGCTCCTGGCTCAAGCCTCACTAGACAAGGATTCTCGTGCTGGTTCACAAGAAACTGCCTTGGAAGGCAGACAGAAGCTTCTAGCCGATCTCGAAAGAATTGGTCCAGAGATCGCAGATAAAGCACGCCGGGAAGCGGTAAACGCGACAGGCGCGGCCGGTCCGCAGACGCCGACGCCGACCGGTGAATTTGCTGAGCGCCAAGCCAGTCTGGCCACGCTGTCGCCAGACAAGCTCGATACTCAACACCAAGAATTGACCAAGCATATTGACAAGTTGCGTGCCGATAATATCGATAGCGAATCGGACAACGACGAGCGAACCCTCGTGGAGCACGCCATCCTCGATCAAGCCGCGGCGGGACAACGAAATGGCACGATTGCGCTCTATAACAGCGGACCGCGCGAGCGCGCCATGCGGGACGGCTTGCCCGCTGAATTTCCAGTTGCTGAGAATCCCGCCGCCGAATCGGGGCCAGCCATTTACGAATTCGATCTGCAGGGAATTGATGCTGTGAACCGACATGGGTTGACCATCGGAAAGATCGCGAAAGAGGTGGGAGTTGACCCCACCCTTCTTACCGCAATCATCTATACCGAGAATGCGCGTGGTTGGTACGGACATCTTGGGGAAGCGTTAAATGTCTCCGATACAATTCTCCCAATGAACATCAACCCGAAGAAGTGGTCAAAATACTTTGACAGCGACCCTTCAAAGGCCAGCGATCCCGAAGCCAATATCCGCGCTGGCGCGCGACTGTTGAAGGGTATTGCCGCTCGCATTCCTGACGCGTCGGTTGCAAAGGCTGCTACTTTATGGAACTCTATGGCGAAAGAAGAGGTCAGCGCGTTTGGTGCGCGTGTGCGGAGGATTTATGAAGAAAAACCTTGGGCTCGAAGCGAGCTCGAACCTGACAGCCCCTGATATTGAACCCCCTGATTTTCGGGCCCTGACTTTCGAATGCTTGTGACGGGCGGGCGCGAATGATCTGGCGAAAGCCGGTGGACCGGGCCTACCTCTTCGGAGGGGGGTTCATTTTTTGCTACCTTCTCGGTTGCGCCTTCACCTTGTTCTTGTTCTACGCCACGAATGGCGAGTTGGTGGCGGACATGTGTACAATCGTCTACTACGGAGAACCCTACGACCTCTCCATCCCGGGCGATAACCCCATATCGGGATTCTATTGCCAGTTGAAATGGGTAGCCTTCGCGTTCTTCAGCCTGGTCCATGCGGCCATATTCTACTTCTTTTTCCTTCCCGCAGCGCTCTTGCTCTACCGACTGTGGATGGATTCCCGGCTTTCCCGCAACGCTGAAGACAGATGAGCCGGTCGCGGCTGCCCGTCCTAGTCCAACTCTCCCTCAGAATCCCGGGTTGATTCTGAGGGCTGCCAGTTTTATGACGCCGTCGCCTTCGGACGAACCTTAGAATCAAGGTTCGGAAATATTCCAGCAGTCGGAGATCATCGCCCGGGGCGTGAAGGAGGGGGTTCGGGGTGCCGTTGAAGCCTTCACCGAGGAGGGCATTGAGCGCGGGGTCGGCAAGGTCCTGGAATAAGGCGCGTCGCCATTTTGTATACGAGAAGAAATGATACAGAATACCACCTATGCGGTGCGCTGACGGACGGCTAGTCTTGCGGCATGATGAAATGGCGACGCTACCCGAAGAAGCTGCGGGCCTACCTGAAGAAACATAAACGGGCGCTGATCAGATCATCCCTTGCCGGGCTTCTAGCAGGCATGCTTGCCACCGATGGCTTCGGGAAACTCCTCATCATCTGGTACCATCTCACCGACGATGGTTATGGAAGCTACCTGCCGCCCGACGAGATCGATCCGGCCCCGGTCGCGTCCTGGCCGCCAATCTTGGGGCCCGAGGTTTTCGGAGTGACGGAGACTTCTACCGTGGCAGGCGGGGTGCAGACACTGCCCCGCCTGACCCGCAGCGATCTCAAGCGCTTCTTCTTTCCCAAGGGCTTTGAAGACGACATCACCCTCTACTACCCGGAGCGCATTGGCCTCGTCACCCGGCGATTCGATCGACGGCCGGTGGGGATTTGGGACGCGAGTAGCGATAGCGATGCGGACCTCGATGTGCTGAATTTCTACAACCGCATCCGCGAAGCGGTGCCAGCGCTGCCCGAAGCTTACTTGGCCCTTGGAGACGCCACACCGCCCGGAAACCCCGAAACCAATGCGGAGATCAGCGTCTATTCCGCCTTGAAGCAGTGGAAGCCGAAACATCGCGTTGGCGTCTGGAGGCCCGATGGCGAGATCGGCAAACGCATGATCGCCCAGGGCTGCGGCGCCTATCCGGATTTCTACTTTACAGAGCTGGCCTGGACCGGAAAGGGCGCTATGTCGCCCGCTCAGAAATACCGGGTGCATCGAGGCCGCATCGGCATCTTCCATCGTCTGGGGGAGCCGACGGTGGAACACTGCCTGTTTCGCGCGCTGATGGTGACGCTGGGGCTGCACCCGACCGAGGCATTCTTCTTTAAAGAGGGCCCCGTACCCCCGGAGGAACAGGCCAAGGCTCTAGCCGCCCTCAAGCTGCTTTACCACCCGGCCATCACTCCCGGCCTCGACGAATGGCACTTCGTCCAAACACTCCTCAACAGAAACATGATCGATCCTTGATCGGCGGCGGTGCTTAGAGGGAGGTCAGATGGAAGTGCGGCCAGTCCTGGTGCAACGCCTCTGCCCCCAGTGCTTCCAAAATTTTGAGCCTCGCCTGCTCATCACGAATGGTCGCTAGAATGTGGCCGTCGAGATCATCGACAAGACCATGACGCGCGTGAACCAGAGCCAACGCCTCGGCCTGGCTCATTTCTCTGTGTGGCCGGTTTTCGCCCCATGACGCCGCCAATCCCACAGGAGCTCCGTCCTTTAAGAGACAACCGTGATCTCCACGGTATACAAAGGCTTCCGACAAATCCGGCCCCTGCCCGTCAAACTGTCGTAAATCGACACCGCGCAGGCTGCCGTAGCTATAGAAGCCCTCGGTCCGGTGCATGAAAGCCAATTGTTCGGAATCGAGCCAATTGATGGCGACCACGACCCGACAGCCAGGAGCCGGACAGAGGGTTGAGGCAATCGCGCCGTAGCGCGTCACGTGGGCCGAATAGACGATGTCGTAACCGTGCAACCATGCCAGCGTTACCGGAATTTCGGATTGACGGCCTGACAGGTTCCCGTACTTCCGTCGCAGCTGCGACGGCGCTCGGTTGGAGCCGTGACCGATCACCGGCGTCCGCCCGGCAAAATCGGCCTGGCTTATCGGAAAGGTACGCCCATCGCGGTAAAGGTAGGATTCCGTCGGTGCTTCATAGGGGTATCCTTTGGCCAACGCCAAAAGGTCTGCATCCAACTCCGGGAGTTTCCAGGGCATGATATCAACGGCTCATACGAAAGATCGGGCGACAGATCGAGCGAAAGAGCGGGGAACGGGCAGGCCTTCCTGTTGCGGCCATCGGCCGGCGATCTTTCGGGATAAAACCGCCAGGTGTGGTTCCGCCGGCCGCCCGATCAATCCGTGCAACGCGGCGGCACTTCAGGATCCATGCGCTCGATCCGATAGCGTTTGTGACAGTCATCGACCGTCATCCAAGCCAGCCGGGCCCATTCTTTTTCTGCTTCTTCGTACGTCTCGAAGGGTCCCGCCCAGTCTTCGCCGCCCGCTATCGCGCAGTCGAAGCGCGTGTCCTTGTATTCGCCGCCTACAACCCAGTACTTCTGCATCGTCGCCTTTGCCTCTTCGGCTTCGTTACGCCAAAGGTCTGCATGAGTATCTTAATTTGACCACGTAAGAGCCGCAACGAAAAGGATTTTTTACCTTTTGATATCTGCCCCACCGTATCAATCTACTAAGCTATCCTCGGAGAGGTTGCCCCCAATCCGACGGTTTTGTTTGCAAATCCGGCCTTTAGATACCCTAATTCCTGGCAGGGAATAATGCGGCATATAACCGCCGTCAAGCGGACTCTGCGGTCGCCAAGACCGCTCTATCCGCGTGAGAGAGGAGAAATACCTTTGACTGGTTTTGCACTTTTCGTAATTGCCTTTGTGGCGCTCGCCGTCATCATCGTGTTCATGGGCGTGAAGGCCGTCCCGCAGGGGATGGAGTTCACCGTCGAACGCTTCGGTCGGTACACGAACACCCTAAGACCCGGCTTGGCCCTTATCGTCCCCTTCGTGGACCGGATTGGGTCACGTATGAGCATGCGCGAGACCGTTCTCGACGTGCCTTCCCAGGACGTCATTTCCCGTGACAACGCGGTTGTTGGCGTGGATGGCGTGGTCTTTTTCCAAATCATCGACGCGCCGAAGGCCGCCTATGAAGTGAACGATCTCGAGCGGGCGATTCTGAACTTATCCATGACCAATATTCGTACCGTCATGGGTTCGATGGATCTGGATGAGCTTCTATCGGAACGCGACCAAATCAACGCTCGATTGCTGGCAATCGTCGATGAGGCGACCGCGCCGTGGGGCATCAAGGTCACACGAATCGAGATCAAGGACATCTCGCCGCCGGTCGACCTTGTTACGGCCATGGCCAGGCAGATGAAGGCAGAACGCGAGAAACGTGCGGAGATTCTTGAAGCGGAAGGAAAGCGTCAGTCGGCGATCCTTCGTGCCGAAGGTGAGAAACAAGCGGCGATCCTGGCCGCCGAGGGTCGCCGGGAAGCGGCCTATCGCGACGCCGAGGCACGGGAGCGCGAAGCCCAAGCCGAAGCCAAGGCGACCGAGGTCGTGTCGCAAGCCATCGCCGGCGGCAATGCTCAGGCCATCAACTACTTCCTCGGCCAGCGCTATCTGGAGGCCTTCGGCAAATTTGCCGATTCGCCCAACCAGAAGGTTTTCATGTTGCCTGTCGAAGCCTCCAACATCATCGGTGCGCTGGGCGGCATTGCCGAAATCACCAAGGAGGCTTTGGGCCGCGACCCAGAAGGCAAAAGCCCCTGGGCATCCAAAGATTGAGGCGGGGAGCGGTCAATGGAATTCCTGAGTAGTATCGAATTCTGGCACTGGTGGGTGCTGGCGCTTGTCCTGGGTGGCATCGAGATTTTCGCCCCTGGCTTCATTTTCATTTGGCTGGGCTTGGCGGCTGGTGCTGTCGGGCTTGTCCTGCTGCTTGCCCCGAACATGAGCTGGGAGCTGCAGCTGCTGCTTTTCGGACTCTTCTCGGTCGTGTCGGTCTTAATCTGGTGGCGCTTCGTCCGCGGCAGCGGCGAAGACAGCGACCAACCCAGTCTTAATCGCCGCGCAAATCAGTACGTTGGGCGCACTGCGACATTGGATCAGCCGATCGTCAACGGTGTGGGCATGGTGCGCCTGGACGATAGCCGCTGGAAGGTGCTGGGGCCGGACCTGCCGCTTGGCACCGTCGTTCGGGTCATCGCGGCGGAAGGCGCGACGCTCCGGGTCGAAGCACAGTCGGCGGAAGCAGGGGAGCCCGCAGCAGGGGGGAAAAACTGACCCGGTCCGGCAGACGGGACTGGCGCCGCGCCGCTTCTGCGCTAGATTGAGTCCGCCATGCCATACGAGTCCTTGAGAGATTTCATCGCCCGCCTGGAAGCTGCCGACAAGCTGCGCCGGGTTTCTCATCCCGTGTCTCCCATTCTGGAGATGACCGAGATACAAACACGCCTGCTGGCAGAGCAAGGCCCGGCCGTGCTTTTCGAGAACGTGCAACGACCCGATGGCGGCACCTATGACATGCCGGTTCTGGTAAATTTGTTCGGCACGGTCGAGCGAGTCGCCTGGGGCATGGACCGCGAACCGCAGCAGTTGCGAGAGGTGGGCGAAACCCTGGCTTTTCTTCGCCAGCCGGAACCGCCCGGCGGCCTGCGCGATGCCTTGAGCAAGCTGCCCCTTTTGAAAACCATTATGGCCATGCGCCCCAAGACAGTTGCCAAGGGTCCCGTGCAGGAGGTCGTGCTTGAAGGTGACGACGTCAACCTGGACGACCTGCCGATCCAGACCTGTTGGCCGGGCGAACCAGCACCGCTCATCACCTGGCCGCTCGTCGTCACGAAAGGTCCCGGCAAGCGCAGGGAAGACGATTTCAACCTCGGAATCTATCGCATGCAGAAGCTGGGCCGGAACAAAACCCTGATGCGCTGGCTTAAACATCGCGGCGGCGCGCAGCACCACGCCCGCTGGAAGGCCAGTGGTAAACGAGAGCCGCTACCGGCCGCCGTTGTCCTGGGCGCCGATCCCGGCACTATTCTGGCTGCGGTCACGCCGGTTCCCGATACCTTGTCGGAGTATCAATTTGCCGGTCTGCTACGCGGCAAGCGGGTTGAACTCGTCGATTGCAAGACAGTCCCCCTGAAGGTTCCGGCGACTGCGGAGATCGTGCTGGAGGGTTACGTCAGCCTGGAGGACTACGGCGACGAGGGTCCTTACGGCGACCACACGGGCTACTACAACTCGGTCGAACCCTTCCCGGTCTTCACCATTACCGCCCTCACCCGGCGTGAGAAACCCATCTACCTCTCGACCTACACCGGTCGACCGCCGGATGAACCCAGCGTGCTGGGTGAGGCCTTGAACGAGGTCTTCATACCTCTGCTCCAACAGCAATTCCCGGAAATCACGGATTTCTGGTTGCCGCCGGAAGGCTGCTCATACCGTATCGCCGTCATCTCGATGAAGAAGGCCTATCCCGGCCATGCCAAGCGGGTGATGATGGGCGCTTGGTCCTACCTACGCCAGTTCATGTACACGAAGTGGGTCATCGTGGTGGACGATACGGTGAACGCACGCGACTGGAAGGACGTCTGGTGGGCGGTCTCCACGAAGATGGACCCTGCCCGCGACATCACGATGCTGGAGCACACACCCATCGACTACCTGGATTTCGCCAGCCCGGAAAGCGGCCTCGGGTCGAAGATCGGCCTGGACGCCACCGACAAATGGTATCCGGAAACCAAACGCGAATGGGGTCATGTCATCCGTATGGACGACGACGTGGTCGACCGGGTATCGGCCATGTGGGACGACCTGGGTCTACCCGGGTCTGGAAAACCCATCTGGAAATAAGCCCGCGATTCAGTCAGCTAAAGGGCATTCAAAGTGACGCGCAAAGATGCCATCGACGCAAGCCATCCGCTCTTCGACAGTGGAGAGTTCACAGCCCTGCTCGCCAAGCGTATCGCCATTCCCTCGACCAGCCAGGAGGAAGACAAGCGTTGGGCCTTGGCGGCCTATGTGCGCGAGGAGATAGGTCCTTACCTGGAGGCGATGGGATTTACCTGGCGCATACACGAGAACCCGGCGATGGCTGAGGTTCCTTTTCTGACCGCCGAACGGGTCGAGGATCCGGCGCTGCCGACGGTGCTGACCTATGGGCACTGCGATACCGTGCGGGGCATGGAAGGACGATGGGCGGGCGGGCGTGACCCCTGGACACTGACCTGCGAGGGTGAGCGGCTGTATGGTCGTGGCACGGCGGACAACAAGGCACAGCACAGCCTCAATCTGGCAGCACTGAAGGCCGTGCTCGAATTGCGCGGCGGCCATCTCGGCTTCAACGTCAAAGTCTTGCTGGAAACCGGCGAGGAGGTTGGTTCGCCCGGGCTCAGGGCCTTTTGCGAGGCCGAAGCCGATCAGTTGGCTTCCGACATCTTCATAGCGTCCGATGGCCCGCGCGTGCGCCCGGACCTGCCGACCCTCTTCGGCGGCTCGCGCGGCGCCCTTAACTTCTTCCTGCACTGCGATCTGCGCGAAGGCGCGCACCATAGCGGCAACTGGGGCGGTCTGCTGGCCAATCCCGGCACCATCCTTGCCAACGCGATCGCCAGTTTGATCGGCCCCCAGGGTGAGATTCGCGTTCCGGAGCTGCGTATCGAGCCTGGCGAAGCGATCCGTGGAGCCCTCTGGGGCCTGCCGCTTCCCGGAGTCGAGGGTGGCTTAGAGCCGGATACCAATTGGGGCGAACCGGGGACTACGCCGATTGAGCGCGTCATTGCCTATAACGCCCTGGAGGTCTTGGCTTATGAAACCGGAACGCCGCACCACCCCGTCAATGCAATACCCGGCAAAGCATCGGCGGCCTGCCAACTCCGTTTTGTCGCGGACTGCGATTGGCGGGGTGCACTGCCCGCGATAGAGCGGCACCTGAACCGGGAGGGTTTCGAGCGTGTGAAAGTCGACGCCGCCCCCGAAACCGTGATGCCCGCTACCCGCATGGACCCGGATCATCCCCTGATGCGTTGGGCGGCATCCTCGCTTAGGTCGACGACCGGACGGCCCCCGGCGGTATTGCCAAACCTTGGCGGCTCAATTCCCAACGACTGTTTCATGGAGGCTTTGGGATTGCCCACCGTCTGGGTTCCGCATTCCTATGCAGCCTGCTCCCAGCACGCGCCAAACGAGCACGTACTTGCACCGGTCCTGCGTGAGGCGTTGGGCATCATGGCGGGCCTCTGGTGGGACCTTGGCGAGGCCGATGCGACGGCCCTGACCGGCAGAGAATAGAAAGCCCCCTTTCACTGACGGGCCCGGGCCGCTATATCCCTGAGGTACAGAATCTTAGGGATGAATTATGCCGATCAGCAAAGACGACGCACTGGCGTTGCTTGACAGCGTTATTGCCAAGGCCAAGAAAGCCGGCGCGGAGCAGGTGGATGCCCTGCTCGCGCAATCGACCAGCCTGTCTCACGCCCAGCGACTGGGTGAGGTTGAAAAGCTGGAGCGATCCGAGGAACAGGACCTGGGATTGCGCGTTCTGATCGGCAAGAAGCAGGCGGTCGTTTCGTCAAACGACTTCGACTCGGCAACGCTCGATCAACTTGTGGAACGTGCGGTTGCGATGGCCAAGGTGGTGCCCGACGATCCCTATTGCGGTTTAGCTGAACCGATGCAGTTGGTCACCCAGCGCCCTGATATCGATTCCCTCGATCCCCAGGAGCCGGCGCCTGAACGGCTGATCGAGTTGGCACGCGCCGCGGAGGAAGCGGCCCGCGCGGTCAAGGGCGTCACGAACTCCGAGGGCGCGGAAGCCGGATGGGGACAAAGTTTCGTCGTCCTCGCCGGTTCCAACGGCTTTTCCGGAGCCTACGAGCGTTCCTCCCATTCCTACGGCGTGTCGGTCCTGGCAGGCGAAGGTGTATCGATGGAGCGGGACTATGCTTTCAGTCAGGCCGTGTACGGCGGCGACCTGCGCGACCCTGCCGAGGTTGGGCGCGAGGCCGGCGAGCAGGCAGTGCGGCGTCTGGGCGCACGACGCCCTAAAACCGGTCGCTACCCGGTGGTATTCGATCCACGGGTCGGCAACAGCCTGTTGCGCCATTTCGCGGGCGCCATCAACGGCGCGGCAATCGCCCGCGGCACCTCCTTTCTCAAGGACAAGCTTGGCGAGATGGTTTTCGCCGACGGGATCAACATCATTGATGACCCGCACCGCCCGCGCGGCCTTGCGTCCAAGCCTTTCGACGCCGAAGGGCTAGCCAATCGCAAACATAACCTCATCGAGAACGGTCGCCTGACGACTTGGTTGCTCGACCTTTCCACCGCACGGCAACTGGGCCTTGAAAGCAGCGGCCACGCTTCGCGCGGGACCGGAGGGCCGCCACACCCCTCCTCCACAAACCTCTATTTGGCGCCCGGCAAGATTACCCGCGACAGTTTGATCGGTGAGATAAAGCAGGGTTTCTACGTCACCGAGATGATGGGAACGGGCGTCAACGGCGTGACCGGCGATTACAGCCGAGGCGCAGCCGGCTTTTGGATTGAAAACGGTGAGATTGCCTACCCGGTCAGCGAAGCCACGGTTGCCGGTAACCTGAAGGACATGTTTGCGAAGCTGACTCCCGCCGACGATCTCGTGTTTCGCTATGGAGCCAATACCCCAACGCTACGGATCGACGGAGCAACGGTTGCCGGCGGCGGCGCGTGACCTTGGCGTCACCGTCAGGCCGGCACCGTAAGGCGCACTCTGTGCTCTGAAAGGCTGACGCTGACCGGTGTCATGCCGATACTGTCGCCGTCAGCCTGTACCGGTTGACCGATCGGGCTGATTACACGTAATTCATCGAACGCGATGACCTTGAGATCGCGACGCCGGAATAGCTTACCCGCCAACAAAGCCGCCCCATAGCTTAGCACCGCCATGGGGCCACGGCGGGTAAAGAGGCACGCTTGAAGTTTCGGTGCCGAGAGACCCGCTGCGGGGGTGAGCAAATAATGACCGCCGTATCTTGAAGACCGGGCCGCGATGATGGCATGTGCCGTTTCCACCTTCCCGTCACGGACAACGGAGAAAGCTGGGTAAGCATATCGAAAAGCAAGCCGCAGCGATTCCCACACATAGGCACCCTTTCCCAACCTGCGCTTCAAATCGCTGGAAACCCGCGCTACAACCTCGGCATCGAACCCTACGCCCGCCATCAGAATGAAATAACGCTGTCCGCTGCTCCCAAATCGAACTTCGCCCAAACGCACCTCGCGAATGCCACCTTCCACAAGACAAGCGGCGATACCGGCGGCGGTTCGCGGCAGACCGATTTCAGCCGCCAGAACGTTTGCCGTTCCAAGCGGAATGATACCTATCTGCGGCCCGGTGTTGGTTATGCCTGATGCCGCCAGACCGTTCACCACCTCATGCACGGTGCCGTCACCACCGGCGACCGCAAGGCGAACGACACCGCTGGCAAGCGCTTCGAGCGCCAGGCGTTCTGCATCCCCAGGACCTGCAGTCGTTCGCAGTTCGACCCGCCAACCAAGCTGTTCAAGTGCGGCGAGGACCGACGAAAGTCGCCGACCGTGGCGCTGGCCGGCAGAGGGATTGTAGATAACGGGCAGGACACGAGTAGTGCTCGCCTTGAAGCTTTTCGACAATATAGATTCCTTTAAAAAGCCTGCTGATTACTAATAAATCCTTCATGTCATTTCTGTTTCATTTCAAAGTCAACGGGGTGAAGTTTCCTCGATTTCAGCTCAATAAAATTGACGTCTGACAATACTTTCCTGATAAGCGGCAGGAAGGGCATGGCCATTCGACTGAACAAGAGGAAAGGGTCCGAAAGAGGCATGGTTGCAACCCGCAGCGAACCTGACAATCCAACCAAGTCACGTCAATATCGCGCCATTTTCCTTTCTGATATTCACCTCGGCACGCGTGGTTGCCAAGCGGAATATCTGCTCGACTTCCTGAAGTACAATGATGCGGAAATTATTTATCTAGCCGGCGATATCATCGATGGCTGGCGGCTGAAACGCTCTTGGTACTGGCCGCAAAGCCATAACGATGTGGTGCAGAAGTTACTACGCAAGGCACGAAAAGGGGCAAAGCTCGTATATGTGCCGGGCAATCACGACGAGGCGCTGCGACAGTATATCGGTGTCCATTTTGGCGGAGTCGTCGTGGCGCAGGACATGATCCACACCACCGCCGACGGCAAGCGCCTACTCGTAATGCACGGCGATGCCTTCGACGGTGTGGTACGCTACGCGCGCTGGTTGGCGCTACTGGGTGACAGCGCATACACGCTGGCCCTGACCATCAACACCTGGTTCAACTTCGCACGCCGGAAACTGGGCCTCGGATATTGGTCGCTGTCGGCTTATCTGAAGAACAAGGTAAAAAACGCCGTGAAGTTCGTCGATAGCTTCGAGCGTGCCGTCGCGCAAGAAGCGCAGAGGCGCGGCGTCGATGGCGTTGTTTGCGGCCACATCCACAAGGCCGAGATGCGGACTATCGGTGATATCCTCTACATCAACGATGGAGACTGGGTCGAAAGCTGCACGGCACTTGTGGAACACCATGACGGTCGCTTGGAGATCATAGCCTGGGCCGAACAGCGTAACTTTTCGATGCTTGAACGTCGGGTCGATCCGTCAACACCGGACGACGACACGGAGCTTGCCGCCTGATGCGCCTCCTCATTATCAGCGATGCCTGGTATCCGCAGATCAATGGCGTCGTCCGAACATTACAGCGCCTGCATAAGGAGTTGCTGGAACTGGGGCACGATGTGGAGTTAATTCATCCAGGCCAGTTCAGAACCTTGCCTTGTCCTACTTACCCGGAGATACGGCTTGCGATCTTCCCTCGCCGCCAGGTCGGACGTCATATTGCCCGGTTCGCGCCGGAGGCGATTCATATCGCGACCGAGGGGCCTTTGGGCTTGGCGGCACGGCGCTACTGTCTGAGAAACAAGCTACCTTTCACCACCTCATATCACACGCGGTTTCCCGAATATTTCGCCGAGCGCCTTCCTGTACCGCTCGACTGGGTCTACGGCTTCGTACGCAAGTTTCACAACAGCGGCGTCGGAACCATGGTCGCTACCGCGAGCCTGAGACAGGAACTGACCGAGCGCGGTTTCACACGGGTTCAGCCCTGGACTCGCGGCGCCGACATCTCGCTTTTCCGGCCGCTTCCGCCACCCGATATCGAATTTCCAAGGCCCGTCTTTCTCTCGGTGGGCCGTGTCTCGGTGGAAAAGAATCTGGAGGCCTTCCTCCGCCTTGACCTCCCCGGCAGCAAGGTTGTCATCGGCGACGGCCCTCACCGGGCGACTCTTGAGCGACGTTTTCCCGGAGCTCATTTCCTCGGCGCTAAGGAAGGCGAGGACCTTGCCCGCCACTATGCGCTCGGCGATGTGTTTGTTTTTCCCAGTCGAACCGATACTTTCGGCTTGGTTCTCCTCGAAGCGCTCGCGTGCGGTCTGCCGATCGCCGCTTATCCGGTCCCCGGCCCATTGGATGTCGTCGGGGACAGCCCTGCCGGAATACTGGATGAGGACTTGCGCACTGCCTGCATCAAAGCGCTCGATGTTTCGAAAGAAGACTGCCTCAACCACGCCAAGGGCTTCTCCTGGCAGACCTGCACCGAACAATTCATCAGTAATCTGAAACCCCAAGCCACGGCCTAGGGAATCATCCGAGCCCGTGCTATTGTCCGCCTTGCTGAGGGGAGCTTGGCGCGGGGTTACGAGTGACAGAACAATCGGATAGTACGGCGTGTCCCCAAGGTAGACTGCGGGGGGCGCGACCGGAACATAGCAAACGTTTGATTGCACGGCTGCTGCGCGGCTATCTGCATGACCAGATCGGGCGCCTGGCTGTCGGTTTCGTTTGCATGGGATTGGTCGCCGTTACTACCGCTGCTTTCACGCAGCTCATCAAACCCATTGTTGACGAAATCTTCCTACACCAGGACTCGGATCTGCTGCTTCCAATTGCGGGGTTCACGCTGGCCGTCTTCGCCATCAAAGGTTTGGCCAGCTACGGCGAAGCGGTCTTGATGAACAAGGTTGGCCTCAGCATCGTCGCGGCCCTGCAAAAGCAGCTTTATGGCCGCTTGGTCGGCGCGGATCTGGCGTTTTACAACGAAACCGCACCGGGCAGCCTGATCTCGCGATTCATCAATGATGTGACCTTGTTGCGCACGGCCGTCACGCAATCGGTCACCGGCGTCGGCAAGGACCTTCTGACCGCTGCTGCCTTGGTCGCCGTCATGTTTTACGAGGACTGGCTTCTCGCCAGTATCGCTTTTTTCGCTTTCCCCTTGGCGATCTTCCCTATCGTGCGGATCGGCAGGCGGATGCGGAAGGTTTCCAGGCGGTCGCAAACCGAAGTGGGTCGTCTTTCCAGTCTGTTGGACGAAACCTTCCAAGGCATCCGGCACGTCAAGGCTTACGGCATGGAACGTTACGAGGAGGCCCGCGCCGGCGCCGCCATCGACGAGGTCTACCGCCTCAATCTCAAGGCCGAGCAAACGCGAAACCTGTTGCATCCAATCATGGAGATGCTGGGCGGTCTGGCCATCGTCGCGGTCTTGCTCTACGGCGGCTATACGGTCATCGACGGCGACCGCACGCCTGGTAGCTTCTTTGCCTTCATATTTGCCCTGCTGCTGGCCTACGAGCCGGTCAAGCGCCTTGCCCGCCTGAACTCCAAGCTGCAGGAGGGGCTCGCCGCGGCGGAACGTATTTTCGATATCCTCGACCGCCAGCCGGAAATCCGCGACCGCAATGAGGCCGAGCCGCTGCGGTTGGATCAGGGCGCCATCGCCTTCCGGGATGTAAGCTTCGGATACCACCCCGGCCAATCGGCTCTGGCCGATCTGTCTCTTGAGATACCAGGGGGCTCGCGCGTCGCACTTGTCGGATCCTCGGGGGCCGGGAAATCAACGATCCTCAACTTAATACCGAGGTTCTACGATCCCGATTCCGGGCAGGTTCTGATCGACGGACAGAACATTCGAGACGTTCAGCTTGCCTCCCTACGCAAGAACATCGCCTTGGTCAGTCAAGAGATCGTGCTGTTTGACGACACCGTCGGCATGAACATTGCCTATGGCAGTCCCGACGCCACCCCCGAACAGATCACAGCGGCGGCGGCAGCGGCGGGCGCCACGGATTTCATTGAAGCCTTGCCCGATGGTTACGATACGTTGATCGGCCCACGCGGGGCCAAGCTGTCGGGCGGTCAAAGGCAACGGATTGCCATCGCCCGAGCGTTATTGAAGAACGCACCGATCCTGTTGTTGGACGAAGCGACCTCGGCTTTGGATAGCGAAACCGAACGTGCCGTGCAGGAAGCGCTTGAGAGTTTGATGAAAGGCCGCACAACCCTGGTGATCGCCCATCGTCTTTCAACCGTCATCGGCGCCGACCAAATCGTCGTGCTGGACGCCGGCCGGGTCGTGGAGCGCGGTCATCACGAAGCGCTGCTCGCGAAAGGCGGAAGCTATGCACAGCTCTACCGAGCACAGTTCGCCGAAGCGAGCGGAAACAGTGATCGCTCATGAAGGTCTTGCTCGACAATCGGCAAATGCAAACCGCGGCAGGCTGGTGCGCCGGAATGCTCGTGCGCTTGCTGCGAGCCTCCCTGCGAAGCGAAGAGCATGTGCCTGAGGAAACCCGTAAAGTTCTGACTAGGCCGGGGCCCGTAATCGGGTGTTTCTGGCACGGGCGCCTGCTCTCCCTCGTTGGACAGAGACAAGTTCCGCCGGAAGCTGTCGATTTTCTGGTATCGCCGCACCGCGATGGTCTGCTGCTATCGCGCGCCCTGGTGCGCCTCGGGTGCAAACCGCATTACGGATCGAGCAACCGGGACGGCGTCAAGGGTCTGCGGGCACTATTGCAGGCAGTCGGCGGCGAAGGGCGGATCGTCGCAATTACGCCCGATGGCCCAAGAGGGCCGATCCAGCAAGCCAAGATCGGCGCCATCAAGCTGGCACAGCTTACCGGCGCACCCATCGTACCTCTGTCGGCCAGCGCCCGCTTCGGCCATCGTTTCACCTCGTGGGACCGCTTCTTGTTACCGCTGCCCTTTGCACGAGCCTATATTGCCTGGGGGGCGCCGATCGAGGTGCCGCGAAACGCGAGCGACGCAGACCTTGAGAGATATCGTCTTGATTTGGAAACAAACTTGAACATGCTGACCGCAGAAGCGGATGCCGCGCTCGGCCATGAACCGGCGACCCCTTCTCAAGGAGTTGACCCGCACTGATGGACTGGACGTCGCTTTACCGCATTCTGACTGAACTCGGCGCGCCCATTATCCGCGGCATCCTTCGCCGGCGCCTTGCCAGGGGTCGCGAAGATCCCTTGCGATTCTCCGAACGCAAGGGGAAGCCAAGTTTACCGCGCCCTGCGGGACCGCTTCTTTGGCTTCATGCCGTGAGCATCGGCGAAGCGCAATCCGTCCTGACGCTGATCCGTTCTATCCGTGTGTTGTATCCCAATCTGGGGATGATCATGACCACCGGCACCGTCAGTTCGGCCCGCATCATGGCCGACCGTTTGCCTGCGGAAGTCATACATCAGTACGCGCCTATCGACCGCTTGCCGTGGGTGCGGAACTTTCTTGCGCATTGGCGACCTGACGCCGCGCTTTGGATCGAATCGGACCTTTGGCCGAATATCCTCATCGAATGTCGCCATGCAGGCATGCCGATGATGATGTTGAATGCCCGTGTTTCGGAGCGCTCTGCGAGGTTGTGGCGACTTCTGCCGGGGGCGTTGCGACCAGTACTCGAGGGTTTTCAACTTTGTCTGGCCCAAGACGAGGCCCAAGGCGACCGTCTCAAGTCACTTGGCGCAGCACGCGTCAAGGTCGTCGGCAATGTAAAGTACGCGGCAGACCCGCTGCCCTTCGACCCGGCTGAACTGGCAGGATTGAAAGCCGCCATCGGCGATCGACCCATCTGGCTTGCCGCCTCGACCCACCAGGGTGAGGAGGAGATCGTGGCTCAAGTGCACCAGACGCTGCTGCGGGACCTCCCCAGGCTTATGACGATCATTGTGCCGCGCCACCCGTCGCGCGCCGACAGTATCGCCGAAGCGCTCGACCGCCAGAACTTGGCGGTAGCACGACGCAGTCGTGGCGAGGTTCCGACAACCGAAACTGCCATTTACCTCGCAGATACCATTGGCGAACTGGGCCTATTCTATCGCCTCTGCAGGATTGTATTCGTCGGCGGCAGCTTGATCCCCAGAGGTGGGCAGAACATGCTTGAGCCCGCCCGACTGGACTCCGCCCTGCTCCATGGTCCGAACTGCTGGAACTTCGCAATGATTGCCAGGGCTCTCGACGCCTGCGGCGGCGCGCTTGAGGTTCGCGACGCTGGCGAGTTAAGCGCGCGCTTGAAAGTGCTGCTGCAGGACGAAAGTGAAAGCGCCAAGATGGCCGATGCAGCCAGCGCTCTGGCCAGGGAGGAGGCAAAAGTGCTTGGTCGTCTCCTCACTGAATTGGAGCCATTGCTCAGACCGCTGGCGCAGGCAACCCCTTCACAGCCGGAGGCCTGATGTCCCTGCGTGCACCACGGTTTTGGCAGTCCAGGGGTGCGATCTCCAGCGCGTTGCTGCCCGTTGCCTGGGCATACGGCGCCATCGCCACCTCTCGCTGGAGAAGGACAGAACCCATCGACTGTGGCCTACCGGTTATCTGCATCGGGAATCTGGAGGTCGGCGGCGCGGGGAAGACCCCGCTCGCTATCGACCTCCTGGTCAGGCTGCAAGCACGCGGCTTGAAGCCTTTTGCATTGACGCGCGGTTACGGCGGCAAGCGATCCGGTCCATTGCTCGTCGATCCTGCGCGGCATGATTGGCGGCAAGTCGGCGACGAGGCGCGGCTCCTGGCGAGCCACGCGCCCACCATCGTCTCGGGCGACCGGGTGGCCGGCGCGTTACTCGCAAGGCAACAGGAAGCTGATATCATCGTCATGGACGACGGCTTCCAAAATCCAGGTCTCAAGAAAACTGCGTCACTTCTGGTCATCGACGCCGATTATGGGCTGGGAAACGGCCGCTTGTTCCCCGCTGGACCTTTACGCGAGGCACCTGACACCGCCCTTGCCCGCTGTGATGCTGTTATCCTGGTCGGCGACAGCGGCGGTCTGCCGGATGAACTGAGCGGCACCTCACTCCCACTCTTCAAGGCTGCGATTCGAACCTTGAACAAGCCGCTTGATCTCAAGGGTCGCAGGGTCATCGCTTTCGCCGGAATCGGTCGACCTAAAAAATTCTTCGATGGGCTTCGCCGGATCGGGGCCGAGTTGGTAAGCGCCGTCGCTTTTCCAGATCATCATCCCTACCGGGCGGCCGACCTTGCACTGATCCTGTCCAAGGCCGCTGACCTTGACGCATTGGCGGTTACCACCGAAAAAGACCGGCAACGCCTCGACCCGGAACTAGCCGAGAGGGTACTGGCCGTTCCGGCCGCTTTCATCTGGCAGCAAGAGGCTGAGATCGACGCGCTCCTCGACAGAATTCTGGACGGGCAATGACGCCAACAAAAGTAAATCCGACGGGGTCAAAACTCTCGAAGTCGCCTGTGTCCGGACGACGGGGAGCCTTACGTCTGTTGCAGCATGCCTTAGAGGTAACCGCTTTCCGGCTTTCGATGGGGTTGATGCGCCTCTTGCCGCTCGATGCCGCTTCTGCCCTAGGAGGGTTCCTAGGACGCACACTCGGTCCCTACAGCAGCGCCAGTGAGCGCGCCGCCCGCAATCTGCGGCTGGTCTTTCCCGACATGCCGGACAGCGAGCGTCGGCGCATCACGCGCGCGGTGTGGGACAATCTTGGTCGTCTGGGAGCTGAATACCCGCATCTTGCAGAGATTACGGACCCACGAAGCGGACGCCTTGAATTACGCAACAGCGGCCCCGTTACGAATCACGTCAAAAGCGGGCGACCGGCGATTGTCGTTTCCGGGCATTTCGCCAACTTCGAAGCCATGCACGTTCGCGGCGCGCGGGAACTTGTCCGAACCGCCACTGTGGTACGCGACCCCAACAACCCGATGATCCGCGATGCGCTCGAGCATTTCCGCAAGGTCGGTGGCGGCGAGCGCGTCGGGAAAGGACACCAAGGCGCGCGCAGCCTGATTGCTTATCTGGAGCGGAATTTCTGCCTCACCATGCTGGTAGACCAGCGGATGAATCGCGGCATCACCGCCGATTTCCTGGGGCACCCCGCGCAAACGCCGACAGCCGCCGCACAACTGGCACTGCGGTTTGACTGCCCGCTGGTCGTTGCCACCATGGAACGCAAGCGAGGGGCGCATTTCATAATGACCCTATCCGATTTGATCTGGAGCGAGCAGACCGCCGACCGGCATCAGGAAATCGCCCGATTGGTGGGAGAGATCAATCAACGACTGGGTACGGAAATCCGACGCCGGCCCGAAAACTGGTTCTGGTTGCATCGACGTTGGAGCGAAGAGGTATATGCCCAAGCCGGGCTTTAACGCAGAACCCTCGTCGAATCTCAGGCCATTTACTGCTGTGGCATGGGCCCGACGACGAGCATCGGGTCGACCCGCTCCTCGAACCAGTTCATCCGCCAATCCAGATGCGCACCGGTGACACGTCCGGTTGCCCCGATGCGGCCGATCAGATCACCTTGAGAGACTTCCTGCCCCTTTTCGACCACGACCTCGCTCAGGTGCAAAAAAGCCGAGGTCAGACCAAAACCGTGATCGATGATGATTGTACCGCCGGTATAGTAGTGATCGGTTACCGCCAAGGTCACGACACCTCCGGCGGGCGCCACCACCGGCGTGCCTTCCGGCCGCGCGACATCGACGCCGTAGTGTGGCTGCTTTGGTTGGCCGTTGAGAATCCGCTGCGAGCCGTAGACGCCGCTGATGGGCCCCGTGGCAGGCCAAATGAAATCACCCAGCGCGAAGGGCAGGTCCCGATCCCGGCTACGCGCCTCATAAACCTCGGCGCGTTCGCGCTCCAACCGATCCAGCAGGTCCTGTGGCGGTGTCACCATGTTGTTGGGGAGACCGTCGATGCGTTGTATGTCGTAGGTGCGCTGAGCAACCGTGATAGGCACCATCAATCCAGCGCCGCCCGGTTCACGCAGCGTTAGAATTGCCTGACCAGGGGCGTCCCGATGAAAACCGAAAACAAACCGTCCGTCCGAAGAAACTCTGAGTTTGCGGTCATCGAGAAACACCTCGTTGCCCGGTGCGGTCCGGCCCCGTATCAAACCGCCCTGGGTGGCCTCGCCCTGAAGGATCGGCGGCTCCAGGGCCTGTGCCAGGGCCGCGGACGCCAGCAAACCAAACCCGATCAGCAAGCTGGTGAGCTTCATAGCAAGGTTCCCTGATCGTCTTCGTTCCTCGGCTTCTTCCGGCTACTTTTGGTCGGCGTCTTGTCCGGCGTTCCACCACTGCCGCTACCGACCGTCATGGCTTGCAAACGCCCGTCGCGCATTTCTATGTCCAATGCCATGCCGCTGCCAACACTTGCCGCATCGGTCACGACCTTACCCCCGGCGCGCAGCACCGCGAAGCCGCGCTGCAGTACGTTGCGATAGGAGTAGCTTTCAAGTAACCGCCCGAAACTGTCGAGCTTTTGCCTGGTATCCTGAACGCGCAGACTCCAGGCTCGGTTGATCCGCCGTCCTGGATCGAGCTGCGCAAGCGCGCGCTCATGCGGTTCCGTCAGCCTATACTGCAAGCGGGCCAGGCGCTTGTGCCAGTCCGCAACCTCGCGCGCCGCCTGGCTCAATTGCTGGCGGGGATGCGGTAGGCGTGCGCTCCATTCCCGCAAAACGCCGGCACGGCGTTCCAGGGAACCAAGCAGGGCGCGGCCCAGGCGCTCGCCCATATCATCGAGCCGCTGGCTGCGCTCCTCCAACATCCGGCCCGGGTGCACCAAGCCACGCCCCAGGCCATCCAGGAATTCCCGCCTTTGGCGCAACCCGCGGCTCCCGGCCGCCAGCATCCGGGACTCCAGGGCTGCCACCTGCTCGATCAGGTCGCTGCGCACCGGTACCGCCATCTCCGCAGCCGCCGTCGGTGTTGGCGCTCGCCGGTCGGCCGCATGGTCGATCAGCGTGGTGTCGGTTTCATGCCCAACCGCAGAGATCAACGGGATCGCCGACTCGGCGGCGGCCCGCACAACGATTTCCTCGTTGAAGGCCCAGAGGTCCTCCAGGGACCCGCCGCCCCGGGCCACAATCAGCAAATCGGGTCGTGGCAGCGCGCCGCCGGGCCGCAGTTTGTTGAAACCCTCGATCGCCGCGGCAATCAAAGGCGCCGCCGTTTCCCCCTGAACCGGAACCGGCCAGACCAGGACATGGCTGGGAAAGCGGTCATGCAATCGGTGGAGAATATCGCGAATGACGGCACCGCTGGGCGAGGTAACGACGCCGATAACATTGGGCAGATAAGGCAGCCGTCGCTTGCGCTCCTCGGCGAAAAGCCCTTCGGCGGCGAGTTTGCGCTTGCGCTCTTCCAGCAGCTTTAAAAGCGCGCCTTCACCGGCAACCTCAATTTGATCTATGACCAACTGATAGGAGGACTTGCCGGGATAGGTGGTCATGCGGCCCGTCGCCACGACCTCCAAACCATCCTCCGGACGTACGGACAAGCGCCCAAGAACGCCGCGCCAACAAACGGCATCCAGCACCGCGTTCTCGTCTTTCAGGCGAAAATAGCAATGCCCGGAAGCCGGAAAACTCGGGCGTGAAATCTCGCCACGGACGCGGACATGCTCAAAGGTGCCCTCGACGACCTTTTTTACGGCCTGGGACAACTCCGATACGGAAAATTCCGGGAGGTTACTGGACAAAGGAGACGCCTGGTCGGATAAGTCACTCATGGTTTCGCAGCCATGCTACAAGAGCGGCGCAGCGGATGCCAGTCGCGAGACAATGAGATACGAAACGTAAGAGCGAGGAAGCAAGCAATGAGAATTCTGGTCGTCGGCGGCGGTGGACGCGAACATGCACTTTGCTGGGCGCTTGAAAACTCGCCACTGGTGCAAGAATTGATCTGCGCGCCCGGCAATGCAGGTATTGCTCGCCATGCCGAATGCGTTCCCGTCAACGCCGAAGACGTGGAAGCCCTGACTGCGCTTGCCCGCGACCGCAAGGTCGATTTCGTCGTGGTTGGCCCGGAGGTTGCCTTGTGCAAAGGCCTGACCGATAGCCTGAAAGCCGCAGGCATCAAGTCCTTTGGACCCAGCGCGGCTGCGGCGCAACTCGAGGGGTCCAAGGGCTTCATGAAGGATATCTGCCGTGAATTCGGGATACCCACGGCAAAGTACGGCCGTTTCAGCGATCTTGAGAAAGCTCTGGCCTTCGTGCGCGCGCAGGGGGCGCCGATCGTGATCAAGGCCGACGGATTGGCGGCCGGTAAGGGCGTTGTCGTTGCCCAAACACTCGAAGAAGCCGAAACCGCGACCCGTGCAATCCTCAGCGAGGAGGCCTTCGGTAAAGCGGGTGCAGAAGTCGTGATCGAGGCGTTCATGGAAGGTGAGGAGGTCAGCTTCTTTGTCCTTGTGGACGGTGAAGCGGCGCTACCACTTGCCTCCGCCCAGGACCACAAGCGCGCGTTCGATGGCGACGAAGGGCCCAACACCGGCGGCATGGGGGCCTACTCCCCAGCACCGGCCCTGACGCCGGCCCTCGCCGACCAAGTGATGCGCGAGATTATTCGCCCCACGATTGACGGCATGAAAGCCCGCGGCTGCCCTTACAAGGGTGTGCTCTATGCGGGCCTGATGCTGACGGACGAAGGACCGAAGCTGGTGGAATACAACGTTCGATTCGGTGATCCGGAATGCCAGGTGTTGATGCTGCGCCTGAAAAGCGACTTGCTTCCCGCCTTGATGGCCTGTAGCGACGGCCTACTGCGAAACGTCGATCTGCGATGGCACGACAACGCAGCCTTGACTGTGGTCATGGCCGCAAAAGGCTATCCCGGCGGTTATGAGAAAGGCAGCGTCATATCCGGGCTCGATGCGCTTCAGGATGACCCCGATCTAGTGGTTTTCCATGCGGGCACCAAAGCCGGGACCAATGGCGCAGTCCTCGCGAACGGCGGGCGAGTGCTGAATGTCACCGCATTGGGTTCCAGTATCGGCGCGGCGCAAAAGCGCGCTTATGATGCGGTCGATCGCATTGATTGGACCGAAGGCTTCTGCCGCCGCGACATCGGCTGGCGAGCCATTGAACGCGAGGCAAAGATTGGGCGCTAGTCGAGAGGGCTGTGCAGCCCACTCAGAATGTCCAGGTAGTCAGGCCGCTCCGGATCAAGCGCACCGTGCCGGATGAAGAAGTCGATCAGAACCAAGTTGACGTTGAATTTGAAGGCGTCGGTTTCCTCCACACAACGCATAACTTTCGCCAATGGCCAGAGCTCAAAGTACTGCATCTCGCCGTCGCGCGGGTGTGGCTCCATGCCCGCCGACAATTCCAGGTCGTAGACAAAAAGCACGTCGTCACGAATCTGGTTCTCCCAATAGGTAAGGTAGTTCAGCGCGCCTACAGGTTTGGCCCGACCCGCAATCTCCGGGCTCAAGGAGGCCTCTTCCCCGGCTTCCTTGATCAGGTTTTCCCGCAACGATAGGTCGTAGGGCTGACCTCCGGCGACCAAGTGATCGAGCTTGCCGGGCGCCACGGCTTTATCCAGAGCGCGTTTGCCAACCCAAAGGGATAGCCGCGATTTGTCCCGCACGAAACCGTTCAAGTGGACGCCGAACGAGCGAATACCAAAAGAAGCCACGGCCCCGCGATCCATTAACATCACGGGCGCGTCTCCCCAGCGGCGAACAACGGGATAGAGTTCCCCGCGACGGCGGAAGTTGTGCCCGGCCTGCGCACCCGCTTTTTCAACCAAGGCGTCCAAGGATTCATCGAAAGCCTTCGTACGCTCAACCGCCGTTGGTAGCTCCGCACCAAAAACAACAGCGCCCTGCGTCAAGGCAAAGGGTGGTCCGAATCCTTCCAGGACAGCCGCAAAAGCCTGTGTCACCCAGCCAAACCGCTGTCCGGCGATGAAAAGCGGCATAAACCGCTCGGCGGGCCATCTGTTGCAGATCTGAATGTGGTGGAGGAAAGACATGTGAAATGCGTCGGTCCCTGTTACGGCAAAGGATCCTCACGTCGGCTTGCCAAGTAACAGCAAAACCAGTGTGACGGTTATGATAGCAGCCGTGCTGGTCAGCAGCACGACGCTGCCGGCACGGCGATGCCATGCGCCGTAGCGCTCGGCAAAGATATAGGCGTTCACGCCGGTCGGCATGGCTGCCAGCAAGACCGCAACAGCGGTCCAAAGAGGCGGTAGCTCAAAGATCCAAGCCGCCGCTACCCAGACGATCAACGGGTGGATGATCAATTTGATGAAGCTGACCGTGATCGAGTCCATCAGATTACCGGCCAAGCGATACTGCCGGAGCGCCGCCCCGGTGCTAAAGAGCGCGCAAGGAATCACCGCCTGCGCAAGCAAGTCCAGGAAACGGTCGGCGGCGGCAGGCAGCCCCCAGCCCGTCTCACCCCAGAAAATACCGATGACCAGCGCTAGGATGAGCGGATTTCCAAGAATACCCTTCAAGCTCTGGATCAGCGTGGACAGAAGTCCGCCGCCACCTGCGCGGACCAACTCAAGGGCGACGGTCACTGTCGAGAAATAGAGAATTCCATGGAACGCCAGAAGCAGGAAGAAAGGCTGTGCCGCGGCATCGCCGAAGGCTGTCAGCACCAGCGGAATCCCGAACATGACCGAGTTTGAGAAGCAGCCGGTCATACCGGCGATGACGGATTCCATCGCGCCTTGCCGGAACACCGCTTTCCCCACAAACCAAGTCAACAGCGCCACCGCCAGACTGCTCCCGTAGTAAGCGACCAGAAAATCGAAGGGTAGGTCGCCGGGCAGCGGCGAGCGAGCCATGGCGCGAAACAAAAGTGCGGGTGCGGCGAAGTTGAACACGAATGTCGCCAGCGTCTGAGCGGCACCTTCCTTCAACCAGCCGAAATGTGCGGCGATATATCCCAGTAAAGCGAGGCCGAAAACCGGCGCAGCGATATTGAAAACGATTTCCATGCGGGCGAACACCAACCTCGATCACGCGCCGCAAGTCGCTGCGCCTTGGTCATTTCTTCAGGATTTAACCGCAGTCAGCACCGTCTCCACACCCCAAATCTGGCGCAGGCACCGCGCGATATAATCTCCTTTGTCAGGTTCCAGTCCTTGGACCTGCAGGTCAATGGTCAGTTTCTCCCCGCGTGGCCCGGCGCGGTCGCTGTGCCAGCGGTCCGGTACGATATTGCGCTTGGCAAACAGTTCCAAAACACGCGGCATCACACCCGGGTCGGCGTGAGCAAGCAACGAGAAGCAAAAGGTTGAAGGTCGAAGAGCCGGGGGAAATCCCGGCTTGGGTTTATTAGCGGTCTCGGCGACCGCATGTAGTTCTGTACCCAACATGACGTTGAAACTCCGAAGCATGGTTCCAGGCAGACAAACAGCTAAATCCCGGTCGCCCGCAGGGCGCCGGGTCGCTAATTCGCAGCCCGCTTCGTTGTTTCGGCATCAATTCCATAAGTTCAGCTTACGCAATGACTTAAGAGTGGTCAAGTATACCAGACATGTCCTCCAGCCCCCTTGCTCATTTGTCAGGGACCTAGTAACCATCGGCTATGGACAGCATCACAATAAATAGCAAGCGCGAGATTGGCGCCGAGGATCAACCCGCGACCCTGCATGAGCAGATGCGGTCCAATGCGCGCATGGCGAGTCGATTCCTTAAGGCCGTCAGCCACGAAAACCGCTTGTTGATACTCTGCTTGCTGGCCGAAGGCGAAAAAGCGGTGACGGAGCTTGAACGGACGCTCGGCATGCGTCAGCCCGCAGTCTCGCAGCAGCTGGCTCGCCTGCGCAGCGACAATCTGGTGCGGGCTAGGCGCGATGGCAAGGCCATCTATTACTCTATCGCCAGCGAGGAAGCACGGCAGCTTCTGACCCTCCTCCACAGCCTTTATTGCGGCAAGTCTGAGTCGTAGCGTCTGCCCGTTCCAACGAGAACGCCCGGCAAAGACTCCTTTTACTTCTCAGAATCGATAAGGCGTTCTATTAAGACCTGTCATTGAAGGCTGCCTGCCTTTTTGGAGTCTGGGTCAGACGAGCAATCCGGGGGACTGCTTTTCATCTTGCCTGAACCCAATACGACCCAGCACCAAGCGTGACCCGGTGTCAAAAACGATGGGCGGCCGATACAGGGGAGTAATCCGTCATGTCAGATATCCAGTCTATCGATGTAGGCCAACGGCCAACCGGCGGCCTTTGGGCAATTCTGAGCCTGCAGCATCTCTTTGCGATGTTCGGCGCAACCGTTTTGGTTCCCATTCTAACCGGGCTGCCGCCTGAGGTGGCTCTTGTCAGCAGTGGTCTTGGAACCTTGATTTATCTCCTTTGCACCGGTGGGCTGGTGCCGGGTTATCTGGGCTCCTCCTTCGCCTTTATCGGTCCCATCGTCGCCGGTGCGGCGCTTGCGGGAACCAGCGGCGCGCTGTTTGGCGCGTTTTGTGCCGGTGGCGTTTATCTGCTCGTTGCCGCCCTGGTGCGCGGATTTGGGGTGGGCTGGTTGATGCGGCTCCTGCCGCCGGTCGTCGTTGGGCCGATCATCATGGTCATTGGCTTAGGGCTGGCGTCGATCGCTGTGGGCATGGCTCAGGGCACCATCGCCGGGGGACCTTACAACCTGACCAATTTTCTCGTGGCTTTGGTCACCCTGGGCGCGATCCTGTTTTTCTCTCTGGTGCTGAAGGGCTTTTTCAGCGTCATCCCCATTATTCTGGGTATCGGCATTGGCTATATCGTTGCCTTGATCGCGGGCCTCGTGGATTTCACGCCGGTTGCCGAAGCTCCCTTGTTCCGCGTTCCCGGCTTCGTCAGCTTCCTCGGCGGGTTCGGCGAAGGCGGGATTCCCTGGGGTGTCCTGCCCATCCTGGTGCCGGTCGCGCTCGTCACCATTGCCGAGCACATCGGAGACACGGTCGTGCTTAGCCGTGTCGTCGGGCGTAACTATCTCAAGACACCGGGTCTTCACCGGACCCTGTTGGGCGACGGCCTGGCAACCATGGCAGCGGCCGTGATCGGCGGTCCTCCAAACACCACTTACGGCGAGAATATCGGCGTTTTGGCGATCACCCGCGTCTATTCCGTCTGGGTTATCGGTGGCGCCGCGGTCCTGGCCATTCTCCTGGGTTTCCTCGGCACGGTGGCGGCCTTCCTCGGATCGATTCCGACGGCGGTCATGGGCGGCGTTTCCATTGCCCTGTTCGGCGTCATCGCCTCCTCGGGTATCCGTACCTTGATCGAGGGCAAGGTCGATTTCGGAGAGCGCCGCAACCTGCTCGTTGCATCCGTCATTCTGGTCATCGGAATTGGTGGCGCGACCTTGCAGATCAGCGATCAGTTCACAATCTCTTCGATGGCGCTTGCCGCTATCGTGGGCGTGGCGCTGCATGCGCTGCTGCCTGACCGGCATCTGGGCGGTGACACTGAAACGGTCCTGGGCGGCCATGGCTGAGCACCGGTAAGCTAACCAACGGCAAAGGGCCGATGCGCTGGCTCGCGTATCGGCCCTTTTTTTGTTTCGAACTATCGGAACCTTCTCAGCGCCGGTCGCCCTTACCGTAATGAGCTTCGATCCGTGCTTGAACCATTTCAAAGCAGATCGACATGGCCCAGTATACGAGCGATGCGGTGATGAGCATTTCCAGGTGCTTGAACTCTGCCCGGCCTTGCGTTTTGGCAAGAAACGTCAGCTCCCAAACGCCGACAACCGAAACCAAGGAGGAATCCTTCAGCATGGCGATGAACTGATTGCCCGTCGGCGGCACTATCAACTTCATGGCTTGAGGCAGCACGATCTTACGCATGATCACCACATGCTTCAGCCCCAGTGCCGAGGCAGCCTCGTATTGGCCCTGGGCGACGCCGATGATTCCGGCCCTGAATATCTCCGCCATGTAGGCGCCGTAGCAAAGCGAGAGCGCCGCGATTCCCGCCGGTACGGGATCCACGACAAAACCCATCTGCGGCAGCCCGATATAGATCAGGTAGATCTGCATCAGTAACGGCAGGCCGCGAAAAAAGGAGATGTAGAAGGACGATATGCCGTAGGCGATTGGATTTTTCGACAGCTTGGCCAGCGCCGCAACCAACGCAATGACGCAGGCAATGGCGATTGAGACAAGCGAGATATAGATCGTCGTGAAGGCGCCCTGCGTGATCAGGAAGCCGACCTTTTTGCCGATAAAACTGTAGCTAAGGTCGAAGGAATAGAAAAAGGCCATGAAGAGGACAAACAGTTGCCCCCAAACGAGCGGTAAGCGCACGCGCTTTGGCAGCAAACCGACAATGATAGCATCGAGCCAGATTAAGGCCGTGACCACCAGCCCACAGGCAAAGCGCCCCCATAAACCACTATCGCCCGGCTCGCCAATGGCCGGGCGGAGGAATTCGCCGATCATGGTGTCGCGGAGATCGACCAGCGCAAAGAGACTGACACCGAACCAATAGCCGATCCAACGGCGCGCCAGCGGCCTCTCGAATAAAGTAAAGACGGAATCCATCATGATACGGCCGCCAACGCTGGGCAGGCGGCAACGCCTTGCCGAGCCCCATAGCCCGGCAAGGACGCTGCACCCTGCGTTCGGTTCTTGATCACACCACCTGTCACTTTACGGTGGTGTAGTCGACGCCGTACCACTTCTCGGAAAGAGCCGCCAACGTGCCATCGTCATGCATCGCTTGAACGGCCTCTGCGATCTTGGCGTTGAATTCGTCGTCGCCTTTATCGGTCGCGACGGCCAACGGCTCGTAGAAGCCCGGTTCACCGACGACCCGCAGGGGATAGTTGTTCTTGATGGCTTCCATGATCGTCGGCAGAGCCGACATCACTGCGTCCAAACGAGTGCCGTCACCAAGACGGAGATCGTCGAAGGCATTGGTATCGGTCTCATACGACCGGATTTCTCCAGCATCTACATCATAGGTGAACTCTGGTGTGCCGACGGCATCAATAACCAGGTTCTTGTTCAAATAAGCCTCGTAGGTGCAACCGCCGCATACACCGATCGTCTTGCCATTGAGATCGGCCAGCGATTGCGCGCTGCTGTCTTTATGCACGGCGAATGCCGCCGGTACGTAGTAGTAGATCGCAGGGAAGTCGAGCACCTCGGCGCGCTGGGTCGTTGGCGTCATCGAGCCGACCGACATGTCCCAGCGGCCCTGCCAGTTTCCGGCAGTGATCACCTCCCAGGCAGGCGTGATGATCTTCAGCTCCACGCCCAACCGCTTTGCGATCTCGCGGCCCACGTCGACGTCAAAGCCATCCATTTCGTTATTATCGTTCAGGAAAGATTGCGGCGGATAGGCCGGATCGGAAGACATGACAAGTTGCTTTTCGGCCATTACCCGGTCCAGCGTAGCGCCGGCAAAAGCCACAATTGGTGTCAAAACAATCCCTGCTGCAAACAGACTCGCTGATATGAATCCTGTAACTTTCATTACTTCATCTCCCTATCGTTGTCTCTTTTCGATGGTAAGACTGAACACAATCGCTTGTGGCGAAATTCAGCTCCACAGTTGCCCTAATCATGGAGTAAGTTCGCGAAGATCGCGCGAGCTTTTTTCCCAAGCAGCCGTTAGATTAAACTTCTTGATCATTCGTACAACAAGAAAACGGTAGACCATGTCACTTGCAAAGAGCGCCCGGCAAGGTACGGACCAAAGCCGATTCTCGTCCGTCGTTGAACAGATATCCGGCGAGGGCGCGCGTGCCTGGGAGATTCATTTTGTAGCCTCACAGCGCTTCGCGGCCGGGCAGGACATCTTGCGTTTGACGATTGGTGATCACGATTTCGACGCTCCAACGGCAGCGATTGAGGCAACCGTGGCTGCGCTTCGGTCCGGTCGCCACCACTATACCCGTGCGGGCGGCGAGTTACCCTTGCGTGATGCTGTCGCACAGTGGCAGTCCAAATTGAATGGCCAACGCCTGTCACAGGAAAACGTCGTTGTTCTGCCCGGCGCCCAATCGGCACTTTACACGGGCGCGCGCTGCCTGTTCCAAGCGGGTGACAGCATCATCGTTCCCGACCCAATGTACGCCACTTATGAAGCAACGCTCCGCGCGAGCGGCGCCGAGGTGCGGCGCGTCCCGCTACACCCTGAGAACGGGTGGCGGTTGGATCCGCAAGATGTTGCGCACGCGATCGACAACAGTGTTCGCGGGATCGTTCTGACGTCGCCCCACAACCCAACCGGCGCGCTGATCGACGCGGAAAGCCTTGATGCCATCGCTCAACTCGCGCGTGATCATAACCTCTGGATCATAAGTGACGAGGTTTACGCGGCGATGGTCTACGAGGGTGCGCACCGGTCGATTGCAACTTTGCCTGGCATGTCGGACCGCACGTTGGTTCTGGGTTCGCTTTCCAAATCCCACGCCATGCCCGGTTGGCGTATTGGCTGGGGGGCGGGTCCGGCAGACCTGATCGAACACATGATTCAGCTTTCAAGCTGCATGTTCTTCGGCCAACCGCCCTTTGCCCAAGACGGCGCGCTAGAGGCCATCGAAAGCAGCGCTGATACCGCCGTGTGGATACGCGACCTCTATAGGGAGCGCCGGGACCGGTTTTGCGATCAGGTGGCGAAGATTCCCCAACTGTCCTTTCAACGGCCTGCGGCTGGCATGTTCGTGATGCTGGACGTTCGCCAAACCGGTGTTTCAGCGAAAGATTTCGCCTGGGGCCTTTTGGATACAGAAGGATTGGCCCTGATGCCAGGAGAAGGATTTGGCGACATGGGCAAAGGTCACCTTCGGGTCAGCCTGTCGGTCGATACCGATACCATCGATGATGCCGTGGCACGGTTGGCCCGCTATACTGGAAAGTTAGCCTGAACGGGTTCCCGTATCGGGGAACCCCCACAGCCGCCCGATCCAATTAAGCACCGTCTGGCAGCCTTCGTCGGCGGAAAACACCTCGGGGTCAAGACACCATTCCAGCCAAAGGCCGTCGAGCATTGCAGAAAGACTGATCGCCGTCAGCCGGGTGTCGAGTGTAACGCCGCGCTTTTCCGCCGCCGCGCCGAGCAGCCCCTCCAACCGCTCGCGATAGGCTGCATAAACCTCCCGATGCATACCGAAAACCCGCGTATCCGTCCTGACGAGGCTCCAAAAACCGATCCAGACCGCCAACAGGTCGCTGTCCAGAATGGGCGGTTCGAAACTCGCCTTCACGAATGCCGTCAGACGCGCGTCCGGATCCGGGCCTGCGGCGACCAACGCGGCGTCCAGTGTCCTGTCGACAGTTTCTCCAATCTGCCAGTAGGTCTGCGCTATCAGGTCTTCCTTGCCCGCGAAATGATGATTGACGAGGCCGGGAGAAACCTCCGCACGCAGCGAGATTTCTCGCACCGACGTGCCCGCCACGCCCAACTCCGCAAGGCATCTCGCAGTTGCCTCGATCAACTTGCGGCGACGCTCTTCCGGCAAATCGCGGCTGTATTTCGGTTGTCTTTGCACCAGAGCCCCTATTCCTCTTGCTTTATTTATTGTACACTCGTACAACAAGGATATCAATCAGCGCGTCACTATCCCGTGAGGAGCCCGACATGGGAAGCCTTATCCGTTCAGCAGCACTAGATGCGTCCCTCTGCAATGTCACCTGGAGCGACGGTCATACGACCGCCTTCCCGGCCCTCTGGTTGCGCGACCATTGTGGCTGCCCAGATTGCCTGCATCCGGAAACGCATCAGCGGTTAGTGGATACCTTCTCGCTACCGGACGATCTGATGCCCCAGGATCCGCAGGTGGCGGACAATGGACGGGCCTTGATCCTAACTTGGTCGCCGGAGCGCCACAGCAGTCGGTACGAGGCGGACCTGTTGCGGCGTCTGGCTGATGGCAAAGAACCGACCGATCCCGTGGCAAAGACCCTTTGGGACGCCGCGACGCTTGCCGAGGAAGGCCTTGGTGAAGTACCGGCGGAAGGCTTTTTATCCGACGATGACCTGTTGGCCGAGGCGCTGACCAAGCTGGACCGGCGCGGCTTTCTGTTCGTGGAAGGTCTCGATCCAACGCCCGAGGCAACTCAGGCCGTGGCCCGTCGCATCTCCTACATTCGGGAAACGATTTTTGGCGGCTTTTGGGATTTCACCGCCAATATGGAACACAAGGACACAGCGTACACGACCCTGGAGATCGGGCCGCACACGGACGGAACCTACAGCTTCGACGGTCCCGGCTATCAGATGTTCCATTGCCTCGCATTTGAGGGAACCGGCGGCGAAAGCCTGCTGGTCGATGGCTTCCGCGTCGCCCGGGAAATCCAGGAGCGCGCGCCCGACCTCTATCGGGTCCTCGGCGAAATTGCCGTACCGGGCCAATACCTGGATCACGAGCGCGGCGTCCATCTGCTGGCCAAACGACCGGTGTTGCGCCACGATTCGGACGGCGCGCTAATCCAAGTCAGCTATAACAATCACGACCGTGCCGCTTTCCTGCCGGACCGGGAGCGACTGGAAGCCTTTTACGAAGGGCTCCGCCTGTTCCATCGCCTAGCCAACGACCCGGCTTTCCAGATGATCGAGCGCCTGGCCCCCGGCCGCATGTTGATTTTCGACAATTGGCGCACGCTGCACGGCCGCAAGGCCTACCAGGGCAAACGCCGGCTGGCTGGTGCTTACATCAACAAGGAAGACGTTGAGAGCCGCCTGCGCGTGCTACAGCTCAAAGGCGCTGTCTAACGATCTATAGCGTCACGACGACGCTGCCGAGCTTGCCGGCACTCTCAACCAGTTCGTGGGCTTTAGCGCAATCATCCAACGTGAAGGTACGAGCGACCGCGTGGGTCAAGCGACCGTCCAACAACCATCGGGTCAGGTCCTCGATCCCCTGGCGGCGGGCGGCTGGTGTCAGGCGGTAGACAAGCACGATCCGCAAGGTCACGTCCTTGAACAGGAAGTCGGCGAAGGGGAAGGTCGGGTTCATATTGGCGGCCGAGCCATAGGCCGCGATCACACCGTTGGGAGCGATGACCTTTGCCGTCGTCTCCAGGTTCGCCCCGAACTCCAACTCGACGATGCGCTCCACGCCGCGACCATTGGTGATATCCATGACGGCGGTGGCGACGTCCTCGTCCCGGTAGTTGAGGATATGGTCGGCCCCGGCGCTGCGGGCGTGAGCCGCCTTCTCCGGTCCGCTGACCGTCGTGATGACCTGGGCACCACCCAGCTTGGCCATTTGGATGGCATAGCGCGCCACGCTGCCCGCGCCACCCGTGACCAATACCGTTTGACCTTCGACCGGCCCATCGGCAAACACCGTACGTTGGGCGGTCAAGGCAGGAATGCCGAAGCAGGCGCCCGCCTCGAACGCTGTATTGTCCGGCAGCGGAACAGCCTGGATCGCAGGCAGCGCGATATATTCGGCCGCCGTGCCGAAGGGGCGCTGCCACTGGCCGTTCCAAATCCACACCCGTTGTCCGATCCTGGCGCCATCGACTCCGCGCCCGACCGCCTCTATGACGCCGGCGCCGTCGCTATGCGGCACTATGCGCGGAAAAGGCATACCACCGGGTCGCGCGCCCGAGCGCAGCTTAACGTCGGAAGGATTGACGCCGGAGGCCCTAAGGCGCACCAGAACCTCGCCATCCCTGGGCTTCGGCGTCTCAAGTTCAGCGACCGTCAATACGCTGGCTGCCGAACCCTGGCTATCGTAAAAAGCCGCTTTCATGCTCCTGCCTCTCCCTTACCGGCCTACCCACAAAGACGCCAGCTCTATTGCCCCTTCCATTCGGGCCCCCGCTTGGCAGCGAAGGCCTTGGCGCCCTCCAACTGATCAGCACTGTTGTAGAGCCTCTGGACGGTGGCAAGCTTACCGCCGTTTATCAAGTCCATGGTCTCCTGGAAGGTGCGATTCTCCGCTGTGCGGGCCACCTCCTTGATGGCCGCAAAAACAAGCTGCGGCCCCGCGGCCAGTAAATCGGCGACTTCTCTTGCGCGCGGCATCAGTTGGTCATGCGGTACAATTTCGTTCACCACGCCCCAGTGCTTGGCTTCCTCGACCTCCATCCAACGGCCCACCAAGAGCAATTCCATGGCCACGTGGTAGGGCATGCGTTTGGGAAGTTTAACGGTCGCTGCATCGGCCAAGGTTCCAGCCTTAATCTCCGGCAGCGCAAAACGGGCCTGATCGGACGCCAGGATAATATCGCAGGACAAGGCCAGCTCGAAGCCGCCACCGACCGCCATGCCGTTGACCGCGGCGATAACCGGCTTGTTGAGGCCTGGCAGCTCCTGCAGCCCGCCAAAGCCTCCAACCCCATAATCGCTGTCGGGCCGCACGCCCTCGGCCGCCGCCTTCAGATCCCAGCCCGCACTGAAGAAACGCCCGGTGCCGCCCGTTACGATGGCGACATGCAGTGACGGGTCATCGCGAAACCCAGCAAAGATATCCCCCATGGCACGGCTGGTCTCGTTGTCGATGGCGTTGGCCTTTGGCCGGTCCAACGTAACCTCGAACACCGCGCCCCGGCGGTCCACCTTGATGGCTTCCTTACCCATTCTTCTCTCCCTTCACAATCCGCATGAATGCATCCACCGCGACCACGCCCTTGCCCTGCGGCCGGACGATGACGGGATTGACGTCCAGTTCGATCAAGCGTCCCGCCTCGGACAAGGCAAACCGCTGGATCGCCTCAACAGCAGCGATCAGCGCCGCCCGGTCCCCCGGAGGCTTGCCGCGATAACCCGCCAATAGCTGCGCCACCTTCAAGCGAGACAGGCCTTCTTCAATCTCGGCCCGGCTGGCAGGCAGGGGCAGCAGCACCGAATCCGCGATCAACTCCACCAGAACACCACCGGACCCCAACAGCAAATAAGGACCAATCACAGGATCGCGCTGGCAGCCAACGATGACTTCGGCCAAGCCGTCGCCGATCATTTCCTCTACCAACAGTCCACTGCCCATGGGCAGCAACTCCTCGGCCGCGTGGGCCACGCTATCGGCATCCGCCAGGCCCAAACGCACCGCCCCTAGTTCGCTCTTGTGCGCCAACCCCTCGCCCACCGCCTTCAACACCACCGGAAAACCCAGCGACTCAGCGATCACCATGGCTTCGGCGGCGTTCGCCGCAAGACCGCCTCGCGGTAGAGTGAGCCCGGCTGCTCGCAGGCGCTGCTTGGCCGCCCATTCGCTCATGGACACGGCCTCACCTTTCATCAGAGGCGGGATGGTAACAGGTTCAGGCCAATCCCGACGCCAGGCATCGCCGATGGCAGCGGCGACCTCGGCGGCGGTCAAGGCCTCCTCGATACCCCCGAAGGGGATCATCCCGCGAGCCAAGATATCCTCGGCCCTGGCTTCCGGTAAATTTTCGGGAAGGGAGGCGACAACAGCGCAACGCCCGCCCGTCCGTCGCGATGCAGCCTCCAGTGCTCTTAGCGTGATATCCCAATCGTGGGTCTCGCAACGATCGGCCCGCGGAAAGTCCAGGATCAAGAAACTGAGATCGAAACCGCAGCCCAGCATGGCTGCGAAGGTTTCGGTCATGCGCGTCTCATCGGCCCAGATGAAGGTGTGGTAATCCAGCGGATTGGAGACGTGCACCAGATCGCTCAGGGTATCTTTGACCCGTTGGCGCTGCGCCAGGTCCAAGCTTCGAAACCGCAATTTGCGGCTATCAATGGCATCGGCAATGAGCGAAGCCTCGCCGCCTGAACAACTCATCGAAGCGAGGTCGCGGCCCGTCAAGGGACCGCCCTGATGCAACAGCTTCAAGGTTTCCAGGAACGCGGGCACGTTGTGGACACGGCCGATACCCAAACGGCGAAGAAAGGCGTCAGCGACGGCATCAGCCCCCGCCAGCGAAGCCGTATGGCTGAAGGTCAGCGCCGCGGCCGCCTCCGAGCGCCCTACTTTCAGCGCAACCAGGGGCACTCCCCTGGCACGTGCTTTTGCGGCAAGCGTCACGAAAGCGGCGGCATCACCCAGTCCTTCTATATGCAGGCCGATGGCGCTGACGCGGGGGTCCTCCAGCAGGGCATCAGCCATCGCCGCCAAACCAACCTTTGCCTGATTGCCCATGGCGACGAGGAAGGCTATCGGCAGGCCGCGCTGGTTCATGGTCAAGTTGATGGCCATGTTGCCGCTTTGAGTCAGAATGGCCACGCCCCGCTCCCGGCGCTGGCCGCCATGCTGATCAGGCCAGAGTAAAGCCCCCTCCAGGTAGTTTATCAGGCCATAGCAGTTGGGGCCCAGGATCGGCATGTCGCCGGACGCCTCGACCAGTGCGGCCTGAAGGTCTTCGCCCGCCCCGCCGGTTTCGCGAAATCCGGAGGCGTAGCAGATGGCTCCCCCTGCGCCCATGGCGGCTAGTTCACGCACCACGTCGATGGAAAGCTCCCGCCTGACCGCCACGAAGGCAGCATCGGGAACTTCGGGCAGATCGGCCAAAGTTCTGAAGCAAGGCACACCCTCGACTTTCTCGTGGCGTGGATGCACCGGATAAATCAGTCCGCTATAGCCCATGCGGCGGCACTGACGTATGACTTCGGCGGCTTCACGCCCGCCGATCACGGCAATGGAGCGAGGGTGCAAAAGGCGTTGAAAACCGCTCAACTTAGTATCGGCGGGCCGTTCGTCCATGGCGACTCCTCAAGCCCCCTTGGGCCGCAGCAATTCCCGGCTAATGATATGGCGTTGAATCTCGCTGGTGCCGTCCCAGATACGTTCGACCCTGGCATCCCGCCAGAAGCGCTCGATGGGCAGTTCATCCATCAAGCCCATGCCGCCGAAAATCTGTAGCGTCTCATCGGTCACTTTCGCCAAGGTTTCCGATGCAAAGACCTTGGCCTGAGCAATCTCGCGATTGGCATCCAACCCCTGGTCCAGCCGCCAGGCGGCAGCCAGTGTCAACCAGTCCGCCGCATCGATCGACGTAACCATGTCGGCCAACTTGAAGGACACGCCCTGGAACTTGCCGATTGGCTGGCCGAACTGCTTGCGCTCGGCAGCCCAATCGACCGCCATATCGAAACATCGCCGCGCCCGCCCGACCGACATCGCGGCAACGGTGATCCGCGTCGCATAGAGCCACGAATTCATGACGGCAAAGCCGCCGTCCAGTTCACCAAGAATTTGACTGGCAGGAAGCCGGCAATCATCGAACGAGAGAATGCTGTTATGATAGCCCCGATGCGAGACCGAGTTGTATCCCTTGCGGATTTCGAAGCCCGGCGTACCTCGGTCGACCAGGAAGCAGGTGATTTTCTTTTTCGGGCCGCGTGCGGTTTCCTCCTCGCCGGTCGCCACGAAAACGATCACAAAATCAGCGATATCCGCGTGGCTGATAAAATGTTTGGTTCCGTTGATTACGAAGTCATCGCCGTCGGCCCGCGCAAAGCATTTCATGCCGCGTACATCAGACCCCGCGTCCGGCTCGGTCATCGCCAGGGCGTCGATCCGTTCGCCGCGCACGCTGGGTAATAAATAGCGCTCGCGTTGTTCGTCGTTGCAGGCGCACAGGATGTTCGACGGGCGGCCCCACCAAACCGAAAGCGCCATGGAGGCGCGGCCCAATTCACGCTCAAGCAAGGCAAAAGTCAGATGATCCAACCCGCCGCCGCCGTAGGCCTCCGGGATGTTGGGCGCATAGAACCCCATCTCCATCACCTTGCGCTGGATCTCACGGCCAATCTCCGGTGCGCAGATGCCGCTGCGCTCCACTTCCGCTTCCAGAGGATAAAGCTCTTTCTCGACGAAGCTGCGAACGGTGTCGACCACCATCTCCTGTTCCTGGGTCAAACCGAAATGCATCGCTTGGCTCCTTCCCGTCCCGATGGGGACTACTTGGATTCCGTGTTACCGTCCACCGCCAGGGCTTGTCCCGACACAGCGCTACCCAGGGGAGATGCCAGATACAACACCATACCAGCCACCTCCTCCGGGCGAATGAACCGCCGCAGCGACGAGTCCTTGGTGTAGCGGGCGCGCACCGTCTCCTCGCTGTCGCCGGTCGCCTTTGCCTCGGCGGCGATCACGCGGTCCATACGTTCTCCTTCAACCGAACCGGGGCAGATGGCATTAACCCGAATGCCATGCGGGCCCAGTTCGCTGGCCATGGTCTTGGTCAGGCCGATCACGCCCCATTTAGCCGTGGCGTAGGGGCTGCGCCGCGCAAAACCAAAGAGCCCGGCCGTTGAGGAAAAGTTTACAATCAAACCGCTGCCCTGCGCCTTCATCGCCGGAATGACCGCGCGACTGCAAAGGAAACTGCCGTCCAAGGTCACCGCAAGACAGGCACGCCAATCCGCTAGCGATAGCTCTTCAAGACGACCGGTCGGTCCGGCGATTCCGGCGGTGTTGACCAGAATGTCGACCCCACCCAGCGTCTCCTGCGCCTGGGCCATGAAGGCCGTGACCTGAGGTTCATCCGTAACGTCCGCCCGATAAGCAGGGACGTCCGGGTGATCGGCTTTGAAGCGCGTCAAGGTCTCTGGCGACGCGTCGCAGACCGCCACCGAATCACCTTCGCCCAGGAAGCTTTCAGCCAAAACCTTCCCGATTCCGCCGGCGCCTGCCGTGATGATGACCTTGCGCATCGTCTTAACCCCCGGATCGTTATGTCTTGTCGCCACGAAGCTGCGCCCGGTACTGCCTCAGAACCGCGCCCGCGCCCCAGTCCTTGGGCTCCAGTGCCTGCATGATCGCCACCAAATTTTCGTCGCGGATGCGCTCGAGTTCTCGAAAGGATCGACCGCCGGCTTGTGCGTCGGTTTGCTCGGCGATGCGTTCGATAAGCTCCTCCGTCATCTCAGGCACGTCCATCAACTTTGTCCAGGGCCATTTCAGGGCCGGTCCGAACTGCGCCATGAAATGGCGCATGCCAGCCTCGCCGCCCGCGATATTGAAGACTTGGAAGGTACCCATCTGCGCCCAGCGCAGGCCGCATCCATACCGGATGGCGTCATCGATCTCCTCGGCAGAGGCTATGCCGTCCTTGACCAACCACAGGGCCTCACGCCACAGCGCCTCCATCAAGCGGTCAGCGATAAAGGCCTCGATCTCACGCCGTACATGCAGCGGTTTCATCCCCAAAGACACATAGAGGGTCTTGGCGCGCTCGATCGCTTCCGGGGCGGTCTTTTCACCGCCGACAAGCTCAACCAACGGCAAGAGGTAAACCGGATTGAATGGATGTGCGACCAGCAGACGTTCGGGGTGCTTCATCTTTGCCTGGAGTTCCGTCGGCAAGAGGCCGGAGGTGGATGAACAGATCAACGCATCCTCCGGCGCGAGAGCGTCCACCTCGGCAAAGAGGTTCTGCTTCAATTCAAGGCGCTCCGGTGCGGACTCCTGAATGAAGGCGGCGCCGCTGACCGCCTCGGCGAGATCGGCGGTGATCGTCAGACGCCCTTCATCGGGCCGCCCTTCCGGAATCAGGTCGGCGAAGGCGCGTCGTGCGTTCGTCATGACTTCGCCCACTTTGCGTGCGGCCTGTGGGTCCGGATCGAAGAGAACAACATCGATCCCGTTCAACAGCAGGCGCGCCGCCCAGCCGCCGCCGATAACGCCGCCGCCAAGGAGGGCTGCCTTGCCAATCACTGACATGATCTCGGTTCCTTCCCTTACCCGCGTTTCTTGAGCTTGAGTTTCTCGCGCACGGCGTCCGGCCCGAGAAGCTTGACGTTCATGCCGTCAAGGATATGAACCGCACGCTCGACAAGCTGTGCGTTGGTCGCCAACACGCCTCGATCAAGGTAAATGTTGTCCTCCAATCCAACCCGAACATTGCCACCGGCCAACATCGCCATGGCAACGTAAGGAAGTTGATTGCGGCCGATGGAAAAGGCCGAGAAAACCGCATCCCTCGGCAGGCGATTAACCAGTGCCATCAACGTCCCTGGATCGTCCGGCGCGCCGTAAGGAATACCCATGCAGAGTTGAACCATGATGGGGTCGTCGAGTACGCCGTCCTTGATCATATCGTGGACCATGACCAAGTGGCCGAAATCAAAGACCTCCAGTTCCGGCCGCACGCCCAGCTCTTGGACCCGGCGCGCCATAGCATTCAAGGCGGCGGGCGGATTGCACATGATGTAATTGCCACCCGCGGCAAAATTCATGGATCCGCAATCCAGCGTACAGATCTCCGGCAATAGCTGTTCCACATGAGCCAAGCGCTCCAACGGTCCAGCGATATCGGTGCCGCTTTCATCCAGCGGCAGAGGTTGCTCCCCCTCGCCGAAAACCAAGTCGCCGCCCATGCCAGCCGTCAGATTCAACACAACATCGACATCGCTGGAGCGGATGCGATCCACGACTTCCTTGAAGAGCTTCGGGTCACGAGACCCACGCCCGGTTTCCGGATCGCGCACATGAATGTGCACTATGGCGGCGCCCGCCTTGGCAGCCTCGATTGCACTGTCGGCGATTTCCTTGGGTGTCACAGGCACCTTGTCACTCTTGCCGACCGTATCTCCGGCGCCGGTGACCGCGCAGGTTATGAAAACTTCCCGGTTCATCACTATCTCCCTTCGTAGATCTGCCTTGCCGTTTTCCCGCAGGCTTGCTGGACGAGGCGCTTGTGGCCGCAATCAAAACCTGAGATGAAGAAGCTTGTTTTGCAGATTCGGACAAGATTAATGCAAAAACCGCCACATACGCATTTCTTCCGACCGCTCGCCGCCGACCAGCGCCAGCGTGTGGGCCTATTGCTGGTGCCGTCATTCTCGCACATGACACTGGCGGGAATCATGGATCCATTGCGCGCAGCCAACAGGCAGGCAGGCCGAGCGCTATACGAGACCTGTCTGATCTCCACGGATGGCAAGCCGGTAAGGAGCACAAGTGGCTTTGAGATCGCCGTCGACGCGAGCCTTGGCGAGCGCCTGGAACTGGATCAATTGTTCGTGGTTTCAAGCTATGAGGTGGATAAGTTCTGCAAGCCAGCGGTCCTGCGTGACCTTCGTCGCATCGCGGCCAGCGGCCTGCCTATCGGCGGCATGGAATCCGGTGTCTTCGTTCTGGCGCGCGCCGGTCTGCTCGACGGGTATCGCGCAACGGCTCACTGGGAGGATCTGGACCATTTCGCAACCGAGTTTCCACGGGTCGCGACAGTCGGTGACCGTTATGTGGTCGACCGCAACAGAGCCTCCACAAGCGGCGCTATTCCTACCTTGGATTTCGCAATCCATCTGCTTCGCCAACAACAGGGCTTTGCCCTGGCATTGGAAGTCGCAAGCACCTTCATCTACGAGCAGGAATCGTCGCCGCGCGACGCGCAACGCATGCTATCGCTGGGCCGTCTGAAATGGGCCGAGCCGCATTTGGCAGCCGCCATCGACCTGATGGAGCAAAATCTGGAACAACCATTGTCGTTGATGAAGCTGGCATCCCGCATCGGCGTCAGCGAACGGACATTGCAGCGCGATTTTCATCGGGTCATGGGGACCTCGCCTGCCCGCTTCTACCAGTGGATCAGACTCAACGCCGCTCGCCGCCTGCTTTTGCAAACCGACCTGCCCATGACGGATGTCGCCGCAGCCTGCGGATTCGAGGATCGCTCCGCATTCTCCCGCGCCTTTCGCACAAGATTCGATAGCGCGCCTTCTGTCCTGCGCGGCGAAGATCGCAAGCCGCCTAGCGGTTCGGTCCGAAGAGGCTGATATCCAGGTCGCGAATCAACCCGTCCTTCAGACCATAGATCCAACCATGAATGTTCACCTTCTGCCCGGCGCGCCAGGCTGCCCTGATAACCGGCGATTCGGCCAGATTGAGCACTTGCTGGGCGACATTCAATTCACAAAGACGGTCGCGCCGCTCTTCCTCTTCCTGACAGGAATCCAGGTCGCTTTTGTTGCTGTCGATGATTGATTGGATCGGCGCCAGCCAATGTTCCGACAAACCGGTCGCATTCCCCTCCAGGGCCGCGCGTACCCCGGAACAGCCGTAGTGGCCACAAAGAATAATCTCGCTGGTTTTCAAGCCGTGAATGGCGAACTGCAAGACGGAGCTGCAGTTGAGGTCAACCGGGTGCACTTGGTTGGCGACATTGCGGTGAACGAAAATCTCACCTGGGTCCATGCCCACAATCTCGTTGGCAGGTACGCGGCTGTCACTGCATCCGATCCATAAGTACCTGGGGGTTTGTTGTCGGGACAGGCGGCGAAAGAAATCCGGATCGCGCTCGATTTTGCGAGCGGCCCAAACCTTATTGTTCTCCAACAATTTTTGCAGCATGACAAAGCACCTCCTGTCGTAGTCTATAGCAGGTTTCTACCGGATTCTCCCGCCGGTGCACGTAAAATTATGACGCAGTACGATCCGATCTGCGGCAATCGCCTAGAATTAAAGTTTTTTTTACTTTAGTCGGCAAAGATCAACAGGTCGCAACAAGGCGGCAACAGCGAACATACGGAGCATCAAGCGAATGCCGCAGGCATTACAGAAGAAAGAATCCTTTGCCGGGTCACACCCCTATGCCTGCCTGTTGGCAGCTTGTTTGACGGCGGGGACCATTCTGCTGCTACTCCTAAAAGGGTATTGGTATGCCTTGATCGGTACGCCCGTCGCCATCCTGATCGGACTTGTTGCTTATGGTAGCCTGCGTGTCACGGCTGTCATCAAGGACGAAGACTGGATGGGCGGAGAACACTGACGCGTCCTGCCCGCCTGATCACAGTGCAAGCAATCATTGTACCATCTGGCGAGGAGCCGGTACCTACTCCCGCCCATAGACATCATCGAATCGAACGATGTCGTCTTCACCCAGATAGCTGCCACTTTGAACTTCGATCAACTCCAGATCTCCCTTTCCCGGATTCTCCAGCCGGTGTTTCGCGCCGCGTGGAATATAGGTCGATTGGTTTTCCTCCAGGATAATCTCTCGATCCTCACAGGTCACCTTGGCGCAGCCCCGCACAACGATCCAGTGCTCGGCCCTGTGATGGTGCAGCTGCATCGAGGTTCCCTGCCCTGGCTTGATGACAATGCTCTTAACCTGAAATCGCTCTCCGGAATCCAGAGCATCAAAACTACCCCAAGGGCGATAGACCCGCCGATGAACCTGATGCCGCGTGCTGCCCTCGGCATCCAGTCTGGCCACGACCTTGCGAATTTCCTGCGCCCGCCCACGGTCGGCGACCAGAATCGAATCATCTGATTCGACGACTATCAGGTTCTCGACGCCGAAGACCGCCAGCAGGCTTTTCTCCGACCAAACCAGGGAATTTTTGCTTTCCAACGCAATCACGTCGCCCCGCCCGGCGTTCCCGTCCGCATCCTTGTCCAGCAATTGCCAGAGTGCATCCCACGAACCTATGTCAGTCCAGCCCGCATCAAGTTCGACCACCGCTCCCTTGTCGGTTCGTTCCATCACTAGGACATCGAAGGAGCCGGCAGGACAGGCCGTGAAAGGCTCGGACGCCAGCCGCAAAAAATCGAGGTCGCGCTCGGCGCCGTCCAAAGCAAACCGGCAGGCGGCCAGTATCTCGGGCGCCAGGTGCTCGAGTTCCGAAAGTAAGACCGAAGCCTTAAAGACGAACAGACCGCTGTTCCACAGAAACCCGCCTTGGGACAGCATGACGGCAGCCCGGTCTGCGTTCGGCTTTTCCACAAAATGGGCGATGCGATGACCTGGGCTCCCATTGATCTGCTCACCGGGCTTGATGTAACCATAGCCGGTTTCAGGGCGATCGGGAGTTACCCCGAAAGTAACAACAAAGCCGTCTTCCGCCAAGCTAACCGCCTGGCCGGTTGCCACTTCAAAGGCCTGCGAATTCATCACCACATGATCGGCCGGTGAAATGACCACAATCGGGTCGGCGCCATCCTTTGTAGCCGCCAAGGCAGCCAGGGTGATCGCCGGCGCAGTGTTTCGACCAACCGGCTCCAGAATTATCTTTGCAGACCCCGCCGGCAGCGTCCGAAGCTGCTCGGCAACGATGAAGCGATGCACCTCATTGCAAATCACAAGCGGTGGTGTAGACGCGACCGCAAACAAACGCTCCGCGGTTTGCTGCAACAGGGTTTGCCCGGACGTCAGCGAAAGGAACTGCTTTGGGTAGGCCTGACGCGACTGCGGCCACAAGCGCGTACCCGCACCACCGCTCAGAATGACCGGAAAGATCGGTGACATTACTGTGTGCGTCCCTGGCAGCGCTCCAGATCGCGAGTCACCATCATTCGGGCCAATTCCTCTAACGGCGTCTTGGCCTCCCACCCAAGAACCCGCTTGGCCTTTGAAGGATCGCCGATCAAGAGATCGACCTCCGCCGGGCGGTAAAACTTCTCGGCCACGCGCACGACACGATTGCCCGTGGCGGTATCGATACCGACTTCCTGCAATCCGCTACCGCGAAACTCCAGGGACATTCCTAACGCCTCGCTCGCCAGACGTACGAAATTGCGGACCGTCTCCGAACGCCCGGTCGCCAACACAAAGCTGTCCGGCTCGGCGGCAGTGAGCATCAGGCGCATCCCCTCGACAAACTCTCCCGCAAAGCCCCAATCGCGTTTCGCATCAAGGTTGCCCAACTCCAGGCATTCCTGCTGGCCCAGCCGAATACGTGCCAAGCCTTGCGTGATTTTGCGCGTGACGAACTCTTCGCCGCGCAATGGCGACTCGTGGTTGAAAAGGATACCGCTTGCCGCAAACAAGCCGTAGGACTCGCGATAGTTGACCGTGGCCCAATGGGCAAAAAGCTTAGATACCGCATAAGGGCTGCGGGGATGAAATGGCGTCGTTTCACTTTGAGGAACTTCCTGCACCTTGCCAAACAGTTCCGAGGATGAAGCCTGATAAAAGCGGATACCCGGATTGACGCTGCGAATCGCCTCCAGCAAATGAAGTGCGCCCAAGGCGTTGATCTGCGCCGTCGTAATGGGTTGGTCGAAGGAAACCGCCACAAAGCTCTGGGCAGCAAGGTTGTAGACCTCATCGGGTTCGCTGCGCTCGATTAAACGGATGCTGGACCCGGGGTCGGTAACATCGTGCTCGACAAGGCTGAGATTCGGATGGCAGTCAATCCCAAGTTCCTTCAAACGCCAGAAATTCGTGGAACTGGTGCGCCGGTGCGTGCCGAAAACCTTGTACCCACAGCCCAGAAGGTGTGCGGCCAGATAGGCTCCATCCTGGCCCGTGATCCCGGTAATCAGCGCAGTTCCTCGCACGAAGCTTCCTTCCCTCGCCGCCTTATTCCGGTCAGCGCCGTACCTGCTGCACTGCTCGACTTGACGCTCCCAACCCTTCTATTCTTGTGCCAAAGAAGCGCTTTCAAGGCAAACGCCTAATGGGTTTGGTGAGAAGACCAACAGCATTGCCGCTTTCAATTCGCGCACAAAACACTAAATTCTGCCGCAAACAAAACGAACACCCGATGTTTTTCTCTAGTTAGCAGGAGTGACCCTTCTATGGTCGAACGCCTCCCCGTCGGCGATTTACAGGTCGACAACGAACTCTACCACTTCATCAACCAGGAAGCTCTTCCGGGCACAGGCGTGGAACAAGCCGCCTTCTGGAGCGCGCTGGATGGGATTGTCCATGATCTCGCGCCTCGCAATCGTGAACTATTGAACAAGCGTGACAGCCTGCAAGCCGCCATCGACCAATGGCACCGGGAGCGCAAAGGCCAGCCCCACGATGCCGAGGCCTACAAGGCTTTTCTCTCGGAAATCGGCTACCTGCTGCCTGAAGGCGATAACTTCTCGGTAGAGACCGACAACGTGGATGACGAGATTGCCAAGATTGCCGGGCCGCAGCTCGTCGTACCGGTGATGAACGCCCGCTACGCACTCAACGCGGCCAACGCCCGCTGGGGCAGTCTCTACGATGCGCTATACGGCACGGACGCTATCCCCGACACTGATGGCGCGGTGCGCGGCAGCGCGTTCAATCCGAAGCGCGGCCAAAAAGTTATTGCATTCGCACGTGATTTCTTGGACCAACGCATGCCGCTGGCCAACGGATCGCACAAAGACGCCACTGCTTACCGCATCACTGACGGCAAGCTGACAGTCAGTCTTGCCGGCGGCGGCAACAGCGGCCTCAAGGACCCGAACCAGTTCGCCGGATTCCGCGGCGAGGCCGACGCACCGACCGCTATCTTGCTGGTTAACCACGGTCTGCACGTGGAAATTGTTATCGACCGCTCGCATTTTATCGGCAAGACCGACCCGGCGGGCGTTGCGGACCTGATCATGGAATCGGCCCTCACCACGATCATGGACTGCGAGGACTCGATCGCAGCCGTCGATGCGGCGGACAAGGTCGCGGTTTATCGCAACTGGCTAGGGCTGATGAAGGGCGACCTGACGGAAACCTTGGAGAAGAACGGCAAGACCATCGAGCGGCGCCTGAACGAAGACCGGTTGTACAAGTCCGCTAGCGGCGGCGAACTGCGGCTGCCTGGCCGAAGCCTGATGCTGGTTCGCAACGTGGGGCATCTGATGACCATCGGCGCTATTTTTGACAAGGACGGCAATGAGGTCCCGGAAGGCATCCTGGACAGCATGATGACGTCTCTAATCGCCTTGCATGATATCAGGGAGCGTCGCGCCAACAGCCGCGCCGGTTCGGTTTACATCGTAAAGCCGAAGATGCACGGCCCCGAGGAAGTCGCCTTCGCCAACGAACTGTTCGGACGCGTCGAACAGGCGCTCGGCATGGCGCCGTCGACATTAAAGATGGGCATCATGGACGAGGAACGGCGCACAACCGTCAACCTCAAGGAGTGCATCCGCGCCGCGAAAACCCGTGTCGTCTTCATCAATACCGGGTTCCTCGACCGGACGGGCGACGAAATCCACACGTCGATGGAAGCCGGTCCCGTCATCCGAAAGGGCGACATGAAATCAGCGGCCTGGATTTCGGCCTATGAGGACTGGAATGTGGATATCGGTCTGGCCTGCGGCCTGCAGGGTCGCGCACAGATCGGCAAGGGCATGTGGGCCATGCCGGATCGTATGGCTGACATGCTGGTTCAGAAGATCGGCCACCCGAAAGCCGGCGCCAACACCGCCTGGGTCCCGTCGCCCACGGCGGCCACGCTCCATGCGCTCCATTACCACGAGGTTTCCGTTGCCGAACGCCAGGAAAAGCTGAAATCACGTCAACGGGCCAAACTGGCCGACATCCTCACCATCCCCCTGGCCGACCGCCCAAACTGGTCGAGCGAAGAGATACAACAGGAGTTGGACAACAACGCCCAGGGAATCCTGGGGTACGTCGTGCGTTGGGTTGATGCCGGCGTTGGCTGTTCGAAGGTTCCCGACATCAACAATGTGGGCCTGATGGAGGACCGCGCGACGCTACGAATTTCCAGCCAGCACATCGCCAACTGGCTGCACCACGGAATCTGCAGCGAGGATCAGGTGATGGAAACCCTACGACGCATGGCTGCCGTCGTCGACGGTCAGAACGCGGGCGACCCGAGCTACCGGCCGATGGCCAAGGACTTCGCCGGCAGCGTCGCCTTTCAGGCAGCCTGTGATCTCGTCTTCAAGGGAACGGCGCAACCCAACGGCTACACCGAGCCGGTGCTTCATCGTCGCCGGATCGAAGCAAAGCGGAAATTCGCCAGCTAAGGGAAGCGGAAGTTACTGGGCGGCGATTCCCTGTTTTGACGGGGTTTCGCCGCCGTGGTCACTCCTTTCGGCGAATACCCGCTCGAACAAGCTGCCAAACCCGGGCTGCACCTGGCCCACGCCCATCAGGCGCAGGCAGTCGGCGAAACTCGCCTGATTGGAGGAGATTACCGGCTTCCCCAGATCCGCCTCCAGTTTCGCAAGGTTCTCGATCGTGCGAAATCCAGTACAAGAGATGAAAACCGCCTCAGCGCGATCATTGTCGACCGCCCTGGCACGGCGATAGGAAACTTCCGGTGCGCATTCCTGAATGTCGGCCGTCTGGACCAAGCCACCCCCCTGCCAGGCCGTGACTTCGATCCCGTTATCCTCGAGCCAGCGTTTCTCGATCTCGGTCACTTCGTCCGTATAGGGCGTAGCCAAGGCAACTCTGCTAATCCCCAAAAGACGCAGCGCCCTGAGCACTGCGGTCGAGGTGGTCGTCGATGGTAGACCACTGGCGTTTTCGATGACGTCTATCAAGCGGGCGTCATAACCCAGGCCGCCGACGAAACTACCGGAGGTGCAGCCAAAGCACATCACGTCCAGTCGGCACTGTGTAAGTTGCTCCGCCGAACGGGCGGCGTCGGCCTCCATTCCCAAAAGCGCCTCGGGCGAAACTTCCTTGAGATAAACGCGGTTGGCATGAACCGAGACGCCCTCCGGCGCCAGTCTCGCGAACTCTGGCTCCATGACCGTGTTACCGGTCGGCACCATCAGGCCGATCCGTCCACGCCAACCGTACATTGCTGCCTCCTGGCCGGGTTTTCCGGCGCTTACTCCGCCGCGTCGTGCTGCGGCAGGGCTTCCGTCGAGGAACCATGCGACAGGTAATCCTCGATCACACCTTCTTCCATGCCGATCTGCAGCGCGTCGTTCACCCGGTTAAAGAAGCCGCAGAGCGCGGTCCGCACCGTCAATTCGACGATCTGCTCTTCGGTGAAATGCTTCTTCATCTCATCGAAGATCGCATCGCGCATGTACTGGGGCTTTTCGGTCACCTGAACCGCAAAGTCACGTACCAGACGATCTACGTCATTCAACCCGGGGCAGTCCGGCTCCAAGATGTTCGCGACCGTCTCAGCGCCCAGACCCTGCTCGACAAGCCGGGGGGCATGGTGGGCCACGCAGTAGGTGCACTCGTTGATTTTGGAGACCACCACCAGCGCAATCTCCAGGTATCGCTTGTCGAGGATCTGCTCATCCTTAAGGTCGAGCAGAAGACCCTGAATGTGCTTGAGGACCGGAGCCCGGTGCGCAAACACCTTCACTTGATTGAGGAAGGGGCCATACTCCTCCGAGAAGCGCTTGTAGATTCCGCGAACGTCCTCGGGAACCTCATGAATTTCAATATCGCGTACCCTCGCCATGATCTCAACTCTCCTTGATTCAAACCTTCATATTACTATGGCAACGGCGGAGGCGGCGAACAAGTCACCGCCCCCAACCCGATCGCCGCTATCTCAGCCTTTAAACTCCAAGCGCTCCACGACGACATCCTTGCCGTCCTGAACCTCGGTAAGCTGGAAGTCCCTACCCAGCACCATGCCCTCGTTGTCGAACTCGACCGACGAGCTGGCACCGGAATAGTTAATCTCTTCACCGGCGCGAATGGCCTCCAAGCCTTCCAGAACGCTGAAGACTTCCTTCTTGCCGGGCCCGGTCGTCACCTCCCAGATTGCCTTGGCGACCTTTGCCGTATCCGTGGAACCGGCCTTTTCGACGGCCAACAGCAACGATGACATCTGGTCGCGCCCGGCGGTGCCGAAGGGGTGTTGCACTTCGCCGGTATCTTCCAGGCCCGCTTCCTGAAGGTACATCGCATAGGCCTTGCTGCCGATCGGGGGAACCGGCACGCCATGCAACAGGCCGTTGGCGGCCTCGCCCACGGCCTCCTTGAACTTGTCGCCCGTCGCAATCGACACGGAGATCACCTGACCCTCGTACCCGGAACGGAAGATTTCCTTATAGACCGCCGTAAAGTCGGTGACGTAGGCAGGGATGAAGACGGCTTCCGGATCGCCGGCGATCAATTGCTCCACCTCCGTACGGTAAGACGATTGCCCACCGTTGTAGAAGAAAGGCTCGTTGATTACCTGGGCGCCCTTCGCCTTTACCTTGGCGGCGAAGGCATCGATCATCGACCCGGTGAAGTCGTTGTTCAGCGCCATTAGGGAAAAGGTCTTGAAGCCGCGCCGCAGCGCCAGGTCGGCAATGGCATCGCCCCAGACCGGCGAAAGCGCCTGGAAATTGAACACCAGACCCTTCTCGTCCTTGGTCGGAATGTCTGCCGAGGACGACGTGCACATCTGAATTACACCAGCTTCCTGGCACTTCGGCATGATGCCCAGTGTCACCGAAGACGACCAGGTTCCCAGAATTCCGATAACCTGGTTGACGTTGATCAGCTTGTCGGCCGCCCGGACCGCGGTTTCAGGGTTCGTCTCCGAATTCTCCTGGGTCAGCTGCACCTCGCGCCCCAAGACCCCGCCCGCTGCATTCACCTCTTCAACCACCCGGCGGTGCGCCGCCGCGATATTAGGGCCGAAGGGGCCGCCGCCACCGGTATTGGGTGTCAGGCTTCCGACATTTATTGGGTCCGCGCCAAGGACCAACTTTGGCGCAATTGCCGTTGCGGCAAAGGCCGCCGCCGTTCCTTGAAGCGCCCTGCGGCGCGTGATCAGCTTGTTCATTTTCGTTCTCCTCTGTCCCCATTTCCTGGCGGGTAGCCCACCGGTTTCCTCGTTCTCGTGTCGCTAGGATTTTCACACTATGCCATGTTTCTTTTTTTGTTAATTACGGTTTTTTCAAGGGTTATATTGAAATTTCTCCTCTGGCATGAGACCACGGGGGCGCAAGCGGAGTACGACAATCAACAGAACGCCGATCAGAATGATTCGCAGCGCTGATAGCTTCTCCGCGTCCAACCAGGTCATGAAATCGCCGAGAAATCGCGTGCCCTCAAGCAAGGCCATGACCACGCCCGCGCCGATCAGCAGCCCCTTGTTGTTACCGGCCCCACCAACGATCACCGACATCCATATGAAAATAGCGACCATGGGCATGAATACATCCGGGCTGATGTTCTGGACGTAATGGGCATAAAGCGCCCCGCCCAGGCCCATAAAGGCGCCACCCAGGGCGAATACCTGGATCCGGTATCGCAGCACTACCTTTCCCAAAACCCCGGCAACCACATCATCCTCGCGAATGGCGCGCAGGACCCGTCCATAAGGGCTGCGGCGGATGCGTTCGCTAATCAGGAATATGATCAGTACGGTGACGGCAACCAGAGCGAGGTAGAAATAAGCGTATTGGTCACGATTAAGCATTCCGCCCAACGGGCGGGCATCGATACGCAGGCCGCGCGGTCCCTCCGTCAGCCAATCCTCGTTGAGAACGAACAAGCGGACGATCTCGCCAAACCCCAGCGTTACTATCGCCAGGAAATCCTCACGCAGTCGGATCGACAACAGCGCGACGGCCGCGCCCCAGATCAAGCCCATGACGGGCGCTGCAAGCATGGCCCATTCAACCGGCCACCCTGCCTTCACGCTAAGAAGCCCGCTGGTGTAAGCGCCGATGGCGTAGAATCCGGCGACACCGAAATTCACCATGCCGGTCATGCCCCACTGCAGGTTCAGGGCAAGGGCCATGATCATAAAGAAACCGACATAGGTGGCGATGGAAACGAAGTAGAAGGTCATGACGGCTGCCTCTCCCTCATTTCTTGATCTGCGCCTCGCCGAACAGCCCCTGAGGCCGCAACAGCAAGAGCAATGCAATGATGATAAAACCGACACCGACCTTGTAGGTACTGGGCAGAACCAGAACGGTCAGTTCTTCGGCAATTCCTACCAACAACGCTCCCAGCATCGCGCCGTAGGCAGAGCCGATGCCGCCGAGGATCGCTGCCGCAAAGATCGGAATTGTAAGGTTCCAGCCCAATAGAGGCTCGATCACCAGATCGAGTCCCCCCAGAGTGCCGGTCAACCCGAAAAGCGCGCCGCAATACAGCCAGGTGAAAGCGATGACGCGGCCGGTGTTGATACCGCGCACCTGCGCGAGCATGAAGTTATCGGATGTCGCCCGCATGGCTTTGCCTATACGCGTGTAGCGAAGGATTGCGTGGGTCAGACTAGCTACAGCCAAAGCCAGACCGATGATCCAAACCTGTTCGACGGTGATGCGCATCCCCGCGAATTTCATCGGACGCGTAAGCGGCAGATCGAAACCGCGCACATCCGCACCCCAGAACAACCGCACGCCCTGTTCCAGAATCAATGTCAGCGCAATGGAGACGATCAACAGGGTAATCGGCGAATGCTCGCGCATCGGCTTGAACACGATCTCATCGCTCAACCACACTAATGCTCCGGTCACCGCCATACCCAGCAAGGTCGCCAGCACGAGCGGCAAGCCCAGTGTCACATTGAAGGCGAAAACCGCGAACGCACCGACGGTGATATATCCGCCGATCGCGAAGTTTGGAAACCGCAAGATGCCAAAAAGCATGCTGAAGGCCACCGCCGGCGGACCTATCAATGCGGCATTCACCAACGCGTTGATCAAAACCTGCCCCATCGGCCCGTCCCCTCTATTGCCGGGTACCGAGGTAGAGTTCTCCCACCTCGGCATTGTCCAGCAACTCGCTTGCCGGAAGGTTCAGCTTGATTTCGCCGGCGGCCATGACGATGCCACGATCAGCAATACCAAGACCCTGGATTGCATTTTGTTCGACCATCAGCACACCTACGCCGGTCTCGTTGACACGCCGGACCGTTTCAAACATCTGGCCAACCATCTTCGGACTGAGCCCCGCGGAAGGCTCATCCAGAAGCAAGAGTCTTGGCGCGACCATCATAGCCATGCCGAAGGCCGCCATTTGCCGCTGTCCGCCGGAGAGATTGCCCGCACGTACGGCAGATCGCTCCTGCAACACCGGGAATAGCTCAAAGACGCGCGCCATTCGTTCGTGACGCGTATCCGTCGCGGTCCAAGCACCCATCTCCAGGTTTTCTTGCACTGTGAGGCTACGAAAGACGTTGGCCTCCTGCGGCACATAAGCGACGCCGTGCGCGGCCATTCTGTTCGCAACCATCCCCGTCAGATCATCACCATCGACGCGTACACTTCCCATGCGAGGACGTACAACACCTGCCAGTGTCTTAATCAGTGTCGATTTCCCCGCGCCGTTCGGCCCGATAATTGTTGTGATACCCCCGGCCGATAGCTCGAAAGTGACATCCTTGATGATGTCGCCTTTTCCATAGCCGGCGCAGAGCCCCTCTACCGCCAACAGAGGCCCGGTCATGCCACTCCCCCAAGATAAGCTTCGATCACCGTTGGATCTCGGCGCACCAGGTCAAAGGGGCCCTCGGTCAGCTTGCGCCCTTCGGTCATGACGATGACCGGGTCGCATAGGCGGGCGATGATATCCATGTCATGTTCGACGATCAGGAAAGTCCGGCCCTGGTCCCGGTTAAGGGTGATGATGATCTCCTCCAGGGTTTTCATCAGTGCCGGGTTTACTCCCGCTCCGGGTTCGTCCAGCAGGATCAGCTCGCAATCCAGCATCAAGGCCCGCGCAAGTTCCAAGAGCTTCTTCTGGCCACCCGAGAGGTTCTCCGCATACTCGTCGCGGAGGTCCGCAAGGCGCGCAAACTCGAGAACCTCGCACGCCTTTGCATAAAGCGCCCTTTCCTCCCGCGCCACTGCACCCGGTTGCAGAAAAATCGGGAGCAAACGCTCGCCAAGTTGCGCGAGGGGCGCCAGCATCAGATTTTCCAGGCAGGTTAAACGGCCGAGTTCCCGGCTAAGCTGGAAGGTGCGAACGACACCCAAGGGCGCCAAACGATGCGATGGCCATCCGGTGATGTTCCGCCCGAACGCATGGACCTCGCCGAAATCCGGCGGGATTACGCCCGACATGCAGTTGAACAGCGTTGACTTGCCAGCCCCGTTGGGGCCGATCAAACCTGTCACTGTGCCGCGTCGCACCTCTAAATCCATACCGGAAAGTGCTTGCACGCCGCCAAAGGCTTTCTGCAGGCCGTTGACCGAAAGAATCGCGTCGCCACCTGCGTTTTGCAGTGCAGCCCCATCTGCCCCAAACAAGAGTTTTTGATCCTCTCCGCTTTTGTAGCTCTAGTTAGATAACCACTGTAACCACGGACCCGTCCACCGCGCCACACGATCTTGTGAAATACGTGATCCGGAGGTCTATTTTCCGTTTATCCCCCCAATTCCCATCATCCACAGGCAGAACGACTCGCAGCTTTTGTATTAAAATGCAGAATAATTTACACATACCTCCGAACCAGGAAGGCCGGGCGGCTAATTGATGACCGATGAACCAGCGCAACATGATGATCTTTCAGCACGATTGCTGGATTGGTTGCAGGCGGGCGAGAAACAGCCTGGTGGAAAGCTGCCGCTGTACGACGCAAACGGGGAGCGCATTCCCAAGGCGTTGATTCAGGTTTCTCTTGAGTATGGATTAGTAGAGCCCTGGACGCCCGGCGTTGCGGCTTTGGGTATCTGTAAGCTGACCCCCCTTGGCCGTAGATTTTTGAGCGCACCGATCCCGCAAGGCGCCCCCTCAGCGGACTCCTCGGACACACAGCTTGAACCATCTGAGAGCATTTCATCCAAGACGGAACCCGGTTCTTCATTGGATGAAACGGATTTGGTCGATTGGGTCCGAGACGATCCAGCCGAAGAGCAGTGGACTTCGGCAAACTGGGTGCCGGAATCCTGGAACGAGCCACCCGCCGAGCAGGCGTCACCGGCTGAACACGATTTGGGCATCACGGAAACCGGCGATATTTTTGCGCCGGAGCCAATGCCCCACGCCGATGAATCGGCCTCTGCCCGACATAACACCATTTTCGACGTTGGCGAGGATCTTCGACCCGGCAGCCGCCACCCCGATAGCCCGCGTTCTGACATGTTAAGCAGCCAGGATTCCGACGATCCAGATTCCGAAGTTTGGGACGACGAAGATTCGGATTTGGACGCATGGGATATAGCGCTACGCGGTCACACAGATACGCTTGACGAGCGGCTTGAACTGGCGTCGAGCGAACCTGATGACCGGCGACGGGAAGATTTGGAAGAACGCGACCGCTTGCCGCCGATCGATGCGCCGACCGCACGCTTTAGCCCCAGACCAACGGCCGCGGAAACCATCGGCTCCGGCAGATTCAGACCCGGTGGAGCGGACGTCCGGCCGCTTCCCGCAGACGGCATGGTCCTGAAGAACAAGCGCTTCGATGACACCCTGCCCGATGCCCTTCTTGATTTGCGCACGCAGCCTGATGGGCGCGAGTCGATAACCAGTCGGCGCACTTTGCGGCTTTTAGTCCTTTCCGCAGTGGTAACAGCGATTTCGGTTGTTCTGATCTTCCTGTTTCTCCTGAATCTCAACCGCGACGGTCCGCAAATTGCCATTCTGGCACCGGAAAAAATCTCTCCCATGGAGCCCGTTGCTGAGACCTCCACTGAACCGCCTACCAGCCTCCCAGGCAAGGACGCTCAGAGCGATGATAACCTGACCGCGACTACGCCATTTATCACAGCGCCGTCCGCCCAGCATCCTGCGGTGACAGAAACTCCGGAAACAGAGACAGCGGAACCGTCCCCGACCGTTGAACTCCCGGGAAACACGACGAGCAAAAAAGGATTTGCAGGTACGAAAAACTCCCGTTTTTCGGCCGAAACGCTAGTGATACCCTTCGACCCTGCTTCGCGCCAGATTATCGAGCGGATCGTTCCGCCTGCGGCCCCGACCGCGCCAATCCGAGCGGTTTCGTCGTCAACGAACAGCGATGGCACAACCAACTCCGCTCCCGCCGACGTTCCGGAGACCGCCGCTTTGGAAGCCCCACAAGACCAGGCCCCGGAACCTCAACAATCGACACCAACCACACAGCAAGCGCTTCCGGGCGCTGGCGAAAATGTTGAATCGGAAAGTACGTCGCCGCGGTTGGCTGGCTCCGAACCGACGGGCAGCAGCACGGCGCCTTCACGGATCAATTCAGACTTTCTGCCGGATGCCGTTCCCTTGACCCGGCAATCCCCCGACGATGCCGCGCCGGAGGAAGCCTTCAGCCCAAACCCCGATCCCCATTTGTCAGAGAGAAGCTCACTGCGCCTCGCCGACCCCAAAAGCGATTCGGGCGACCCATCACCCCAGACCTCCGCCGTACTAGGACCAGGGCCGGGGTCGTCGGTATCTCTACCGCTTGCAAAACCCGCGGCGCCCCAGGCCTCCACAGCGGCCTTCCAGACAGTATCGCTTCCGTTACCCGGGCGGCGATCCGGCCTATATAGGCTGCAACTCCTGGCGACTGGAGATCGCAACGATGCGGAGTTGCGCAAAGAGCAGCTCATCTCGCGCTACAGCGATCTGTTCCAGGATGCTCCTGTCTTTATCGAGGTGGTTCGTCGGGACGCCGCTCCAACCCTCTATCGTGTGAAGGTCGGCGCTTTCGACAGTCGTGATCGTGCACAAACGCTCTGCCTGGCACTCCGCGAGCGTGGTCAGGACTGCCTGTTGCTGACCACGCCCTCTCGTTAAAACGCCGAGTAACTTAGGAAGCGCTGCAACGGCCGACGGCGACAAAGCTATTTGGCGCGCCGTATGTCGAAATGTTCTCTGAAAAGAGGTAACCCCAGGTGAAGGTCTTTTTCATACTATCGTATGCGACCATTTCAGCGCCCAAGGTGCAGACATAAAGCATTGGCTGCAGATCCTTGTAAGGTTTGGCGCAAACAAAGCTTTCCTGCTTGCCAAGCGTTTGAGAGCCGGGACGCTTGGGATGGGTCATGACCATCTCCACCTCGGAAATAAACTCCATCGCAAAGCCATCGCCCTGAAACGGCAGAACTGAACTGGAGCCGTCCTTGAACTCGATACCGCCGGTGGTTTCCTCGTTGCACTGGAGGACTTGTCCCACCTGCGCATCCGCGGCCCCTAAAGGCAACAGGGCAGCCAGGCCCAGAACCGCAAAGAATAAACGCATGTCGCTTTCTCCCTGTTCTTACGCTTGTTGAAGCCGATGAGAAGTCGTGGCAATCGGCCCCCGATTGGGATGCCGGCAAGAATCCGGTGATTACCGGTTCATCTGCCGCAACTCCTGGGTAATATCCTGCGCCTGGCGCAAACGGCTGAGCGATTCCGCCTGATCGAATGGATCTGCCCGACCGCTTGCAAAAGCTTTCTGATAAAGTCTGTAGCTTGCTTTCGCCTCGGCTTCCTGATCGCCACCGCTGCAACCCGCTGAAGCAAGGCTCAAGTAATCGTGCCCGGTTACACCGGCATACTGCCTTACCTGCGGCCAAAGGTAGCTGTCATAGCTGTTGCCAGCGACCCATCCGATCAGCGTCAAGCCCTCATCACGCCGATCACAAGGATGACCTTGCGCCGAGGCAAGATGAGCCGCGAGAAGCGGCAGCGCCAAGGCAACGCCGATCCAAATTTTTCTCAGTGGCCTCATAGAATGCTCCACTCAATCCACAATATGCAATTGCAGACAGAATAAGACGTAGCGACCCCTCTAAGCAACCAAAGCTGTCGCGCCGATCAATTTTGTGCGGGCAAATAGCTGTCCGACCATTTCAACACGAGGTTGAACGACACAGAAATTCGCTGCTCACGAGACAGGTTCGGGTGTACGAAATGATGCAGGAAAGCGGGCCAAATCATGATCGTTCCGGCTTTTGGCTGGACCGTGAATTCGGCCTCGATCTGCGGATCGTTTCGGATTGCCGTCATGTTCGCTTGCGGTCTCGGATCATAGAATGAAATGGCACCGGGCCGGCGGTCCTTGCGCCCCGGCAGATCTTCGTACTTCTCTGGGATCGCAACATAGTAGGTGCCGCTCAACCATGCATGCGGGTGATTGTGGAGATCGTGATAATCCCCGAAGCGGTTAACGTTTGCCCAACCCTGCATCGCCCAGTCCACTCGGTAGTCGATTCCCGCTTGGCGCAGATAGTCGATGGCGCTCTTGTTTATGCACTCGCGCAACCAGCCAATCGCCGGGTGGTCGCGATCGAGGAAGTTCTCCGCCAAATAATCCGTCGTCAGATCTTTGCGTGCGCTTTCCAGACTCTGGATTTCCGCAGCGAGCACCTTATTCGCCATCTCCGCTTGGGGAATTTCCCGACGCAAAAGCAAGGTAGGCCAAAGCTGGTAGAATCCGTTGGGGTCAGGTTTTTGTTTCATGATATCGGGAGGCTATCGCCTCCCGGCGCCGGATGCCAGCCCCCTTCCACCCAATTGCCGGATACCCGGTTGCCAAACTCAATAGCACTCGCCACTTTAGCTTGAAGCAACCGCCATTCCGGCATCGACGAGAAGGAATTTTCCAAACAATGAGGTATCTGCACACCATGGTCCGCGTGACCGACCTCGAAAAGTCGCTCGACTTTTATTGCACTAAACTCGGCATGACCGAAGTTCGGCGCTACGACAACGACAAGGGACGTTTCACGCTGGTGTTCCTTGCCGCTTCCCAAGACAGGGAAAATGCAAAAGCCCGTTCCGCCCCGGTCGTGGAACTGACCTACAACTGGGACCCCGAGGCTTACGACGGCGGCCGCAACTTCGGCCACTTGGCCTACGAGGTCGATGATATCTATGCCACCTGCCAGAAGCTGATGGATAGCGGCGTTACCATCAATCGCCCGCCCCGCGACGGTCGCATGGCTTTCATCCGCTCACCTGATGGCATCTCGATTGAACTGTTGCAGGCCGGTGAAGCGCTGGAACTGCGCGAACCCTGGACTTCAATGCCCAACACCGGCACGTGGTAAACAGCAACAAATGCGGCGCATTCAGTCCTGCTGAGCTTCTTCAAGCCTCCAGCAGGCGAATGCTGCCGCAAAGGCTCCCAGGGTTAAAATCGCGAGCGCCATCAAGAGACTCCAAGACATTACCAGCCCGATCACAACGCCACTGCCAAGCAGGACCACGCCGATAAGGCTGTTGCTGAGAGCAACATACTGGGCCCGGGTTTCGGCGGTCGTCATATCGATCAACTGTGTCTTGCGACCGATCCTGACACCGGAATGCGACACGCCGAGCACAAACAGTACCGCGCCATGAAACCAGAGGCTGCCCAGAACCTGCGGCAAGGCGATATGGATGGCTAGAACGACCGCGCCAAGAAGCCCGGCACCGACGGCTGCATAGGTCATGGTTCGGCGGCTTGATCGATCGGATAAGCCGCCCCAAACCGCCGAACTGAGAGTTCCCGCAAGGCCAGTCGCAACGACTAGCAATCCAAGAGTGGCGAGCGATCCGTCAGTACCCTGCTGCGCGAAAGCGACATATATTGGGCCTGCAAACGCAGTACTCAAAAGGAGCGAGCGCGCCCACAGGAAGCGCCGCAACTCGGCATCCGCAAACAACAGATCGATCTGTCCCGTCAACACCGACTTCAAGTCGCGCCCACCTTCGGTAGCGCCCTCCTCTTCGTCCAGCATCAAGAAGGTGACCGCCCCCAACAGCCAAGAAACCCCGGCGGCGGCAATAATAGCGAACAGCAGGCCATCGCTGCGTTGATCCTCAGGCACGAGCGTCAAATAGATGCCCACCAGTCCCGTGACCGCACCGGCGATGGACTCTGCATAGCCCGACAAGCGGCCTCGTTTCGCCTTAGCCACCGTCTTGCCGAGCACGTCCTTGGCTGCAACGGACGCCACGCCACGCGCCAGGCTGAAGACCGCAAGCAAAGCAATGACCGCGACACCGGCGGAAAAACCCTCAAGCCCCGCCATGCCGGCCATTGCCATGGCGAGGATGCAGAGACCCTCCACGGCACTGGCAAAGGCCCAAAAGTGCTTGCGCCGTGGAAAGCTGCGAATCAACCCGCCGACCAGCAACTGCGGCAAGAGAGACAGAGACTCGCGGATCGGCACCAGAAGCCCTACGAAAAAGGCCGGAGCACCCAGCGCGCCGAGCAACCAGGGTAACACCACCTTGGAATCGGCAAGGCCGTCGCCGATTTTGCTGAGGCCCATGGCCGCCGTCTGGATAACGAAACTACGCGGCTGGTCGTGGCAGGCTGCCTCGCTAATATCCTTGCAGAGCCGCCCATCCTCCTCACCAACGGCGGCATGGAATAACCTTTCGGTCCAATGAAGGGCCTTTTCCACTTCTTTTATTCCTTCTTTCCAGCCAGCGTCGAGGCGGAGCCAAAGGCGTTTAGCTCTTCTGCCGTCGCCGCCTGGGCGGCAGCCACAAGACTTTCGAACCGACGAACGAGGTCATGCCCTTCCGTCGTCAGGCGCGCGCCGCCGCGCTGCTTTCCGCCCACATGCGTTTCCACGACCGAAAACGCGAAGCAACTGTTCAACTCGTCGACCAGCCGCCAGGCACGGCTATAAGACATATTCAGCGCGCGGGCTGCCGCGGCAATCGAGAAATGCTCATCGAGCGCCTTCAATAGCGCAATCTTGCCGGGGCCAAGCTGACCACCGCCCGGCAGCGTAATCTTGATCCAAAGCCGCGCTTTGCTGTTGGAAGATGTCATGCCCTCAACCCTATCGCACTGTCCTTACGAAACTATAGGCCCCAGAAATTTGCCAGCCTTCCATTCTCGGTAATCACCATACCCCTTGAACCAGCAAATCTATTTGATAGCTTTTGTTGTGACACCCTTTGAGAAAGATTTGGAGAGGATTACTAAATGTCCAGTGAAGGCCTTCACGAGCCGATTGAGAAGCTCAGCAAGAAAACCATCAACATGCACCGTGCCATCGTCTCCCTGATGGAGGAGTTGGAAGCGGTCGATTGGTATCAGCAGCGTGCCGATGCCTGCGATGATCCGGAGCTCAAGGCCATCCTGATCCACAATGCTAACGAAGAAATCGAGCACGCGATGATGGTGCTGGAATGGATTCGGCGGAACAACGAGACCTTCGACAGAGAGATGAAAGAACGCCTGTTCAGCGACGCGCCGATCTCCGATCACTGAGGTATCTCAGTGCCAAAGTCGGCGGCACTGGTATAGCAAAACAGCACGATGGTGATCCTCGCTGGCAAGGCGGAAATAGGTCAGACGCGAGGACACCATCACGGGGGGCGTCTGCGTTCACATGAAGAAAACACTCCGCTAGTCCAAACCCATCCCCTGCCGAGCCAATAGGATTGGCAAGCGCTGGCGTAACTCTTTATCCAGTTCGCTGGAGACATGCCGCGGGAAAAAGCTGGCAAGGCGCTCCTTCTTGACTGCAGTCGCGGTCTCGACCACGTCGGGACGACCTTTCTCCACCCATTCCTTGGGGCTGGTGCGATCGCCGAGCTCCGGATAGACGTAATCTCGCTGCATCAACTCCAGCGTCGAGGAATGCCCCAGGTAATGACCCGGCCCTTCGGTGCAGACCTGCCGCATCACTTCAAGCGACAGGGAATCCTCGGTCACCTCGATTCCACGCACGCAACGCAGGCACTGTCCCAGCATGTCATTATCCAACAACAAACTCTCCAGGCAGAAACCGAGAAGCGATGCGTGCATGCCCGCCGACTCATAAACCATATTGAGCCCGGCCAGCCCGGCCATCACGTTCGAGATCGCCTTTTCATAACCCGCCTGAAGGTCGGGAAGCTTCGAATCGGCCATGCCCGCCGCCGCCCCGCCCGGCAAATCATAGAACTGCGCCATCTGCGCACAGGCGGCTGACAATAATGCCTGCTCGCCCGAGCCACCGGACATCGCGCCAGTTCGCAAGTCGGATACGAAAGGCCAGGTTCCGAAAATCGCCGGAGCCCCGGGCTGAATCGCATTGACGTAGCAAATGCCAGCCAGGACTTCCGCGGTGGCCTGCATTACCGCGCCGGCCAGGGCAGGCGGCGCCGTCGCACCCGCTTGGCCTGCCGACAGCAACAGAACGGGCATGCCGCCGTGAACACAAGCTTCGAGAACGCGGCAAGCATCCTCGGCAAACTTCATCGGCGGAACGACAAAGCAGTTCGAGTTGGATACGAAAGGCCGGTCTCTCCAAGCCGCTTCGCCGCCGGCAACCGCATGCAGAAGGTCGAACACCTTGGGCATGTTCTCGCCGAGCGTGAAGCTACAACCGACGTGCTTGGTGGTTCCGGCGATGGAGGCATAAAGCGTGTTGATGTCCAGCTCTTCCAGGGTATTCACGTCGCAGGGCGTGAGCGGGCGCTGAAAGAAGTGGATGTTGTCCAGCTGCTGGACCAACCGCGCGGCATCATAAAGGTCCTGAACCGTGGCGTTGCGGTAGATACGCTGCTCGACATCCACCATCATCGTCGCCGCACCTGCGGTTCCGAAATGCACTTTCTTGCCCTGCGGATGGAGGTCGTACAGCGGGTCGCGACCGTACAGCGGTCTATTGCGCCATGCCTTCGCAACCATGTCCTCAACCATGGCTCTGGGAAATCTCAACCGCCCGTCGTCACCCAGAATCGCACCCGCGGCGGTGCAGTACTCGATACAAGAGGGAATTGCATCGGCTAGACCGATCTGCTCCAACGCATCCAGGGCCGCCTCATGGACGCGCCGTACCTGGTCATCGGACAGCGGGCGATACACACCGCCTTCGAGCCCGGCTCGGATCGGCTTCAAATCGTCGGGAAGAGGTGCAGCGCGTGCCGCCCTCCGGGCCTCTCGACCACCTTTCCTTCGGCCTTCGCGGACTGCTGTTTCTTCCGTCATGGCCCGATTTCCTTCTTGCTGAGGTTTTCAATGCTTCCTGTTCATAGTCGGGTACGATCCGCCTTGGGATCGTAGAGTGGTTTGAGCGAGGCTTCAGCCGGGTACCGAACGCCGGCGACCTCGATCTCGTAGTGCGAGGCCAGTTGATCGGCTGCACTTTCGCCCTCCACACAAGGCACATAGCCCAGCCCGATGGCCCCACCCAGCCAGTGCCCATAGTTGCCGGAGGTCAAGCGGCCTACGATCTTGCCGTCACGCAGGATCGGCTCGTTATGGAATAGCAAGGGCTCGGGGTCGGTTAGCTTGAACTGCAGCATCCGGCGGCCAACCCCTGTCTGCTTTTTCGCAAGCACCGCCTCACGCCCTAGGAAGTCGCCGAAGCAGGACGTCGGCTTGTCTGTTTTGACCGCGAATCCCAGGCCCGCTTCCAGCACATGATCCTCGTCGGTTATGTCGTGGCCGAAGTGACGGAAAGCCTTTTCGATACGGCAGGAGTCCAGCACATGGAGACCGCAGAGCCGAAGTCCTTGCGACGGCCCTGCCTGAGCTATGCTGTCGAACACATGACCGGCCATCTCACTGGAGACGTAAAGCTCCCACCCCAACTCACCGACATAGGAAATTCGGTGAGCGCGTGCGATCCCGAGCCCGATCTCGATCTGCTGCATGGTCCCAAATGGGAAATCTTCGTTGGAAAGGGATTGCGGTGTCAGGGGTTGCAACAAGTCCCTGGCCTTGGGACCCATAACGCAGATTACCGCCTCCCCCGCCGTAACATCGACCGCCACGCAATGCGCCTCGTCCGGGATATTGCGCTTCAACCAAGCCATATCGCGCTGCAATGTCGCGCCCGGCGTGACCACTAGGAAGCTGGTTTCATCCAGGCGCGTAATGGTCACGTCCGCCTCAATACCGCCATGCCGGTTGAGCCACTGCGTATAAACGATGCCGCCGGGCTCAACCGCTACGTCGTTGCCGGAAAGACGCTGCAAAACCGCCTCTGCGTCGCGGCCTTCGACCCGTATCTTGCCAAAGGAAGACATATCGAACAGCCCAACTGCGCTGCGGACGGCCTTGTGCTCCTCTGCGGCATAAGCAAACCAGTTTTGCCGTTTCCAGCTGTAAGTGTATTCGGCTTTGCGGCCCTTCTCGATCTCGTCGGGCGGCAGGAACCAGTTGGCCCGCTCCCAGCCGCTTGCTTCGCCGAAACAGGCGCCGCGCGCAGCTAAACGCTCATGCAAGGGCGAGGTGCGCACGCCCCGCGCAGAGGCATACTGGCGGTAAGGATAGTGATCGGCATAAAGCAACCCCAGCGTCTCCTTGACCCGCTCCTTGAGATACCGCCTGTTGCCCTGGAAGGGCTGCATTCGGCGGATATCGACATCCCAGAGGTCAAAGGGAGGCTCGCCTGCATTCATCCACTCGGCCAGTGCTTTTCCCGCGCCGCCCGCCGATTGAATCCCGATGGAATTGAACCCCGCCGCCACGAAGAAATTGTTCAACTCCGGCGCTTCGCCCAACAGATAACGGTCATCCGGCGTGAAACTTTCCGGGCCATTGAAGAACGTATGGATACCGGTCGATTCCAGAACCGGAAAGCGGTTCACCGCCTTTTCGAGAATCGGCTCGAAGTGTTCGAAATCCTCGGGCAGCTGATCGAAGCAGAAATCTTCGGGGATGCCGTCCAGCGCCCAAGGCTTTGAGACAGGCTCGAACGCACCCAGCAAAATCTTGCCCGCGTCTTCTTTGTAATAGGCGCATTCGTCCGGGACCCGCAGAACCGGCAATGTCGATGGCAGGCCGGGCACCGGTTCGGTGACGATGTAGAAGTGCTCGCACGCCTGCAACGGCACATTCACCCCCGCCATGCGGCCAACTTCGCGGCCCCACATGCCGGCGCAGTTCACGACATACTCAGCACGGACCTCGCCCTTGTCGGTCGAAACGCCGGTAACGCGCCCGGCCTCCTGGTGGATGGCGGTCACTTTGGTATTCTCGAAAATCCTGACCCCCCGGTTGCGCGCACCCTTGGCCAGTGCCAGCGCGATGTTGGCCGGATCGCCCTGCCCGTCGGTCGGCAGGAAGACACCGCCCTTCACCCCATCGAGATTTATGTATGGGTGCTTTTCAAGACATTGCTCCGGTGACAGGACGTCCGCCCGCAAACCAAAGGTCGCCGCCATTGATGCGCCGCGCTTTAGCTCCTCGAAACGATCATCGCTCAAAGCCAGGGCTAGCGAGCCGCGCTGGCGAAGCCCGGTCGCAACCTCTGTTTCCTCTTCCAAGGTGGCATACAATTCGGCGGTATACTTGGCTAGCTGGGTCATGTTGTAGGATGCGCGAAGCTGCCCGATCAGCCCCGCCGCGTGCCAGGTGGTCCCACTGGTGAGTTGTTTGCGTTCCAACAGTATGACGTCCCGCCAACCGAGCTTGGCCAGGTGATAGGCAACGGAACAGCCAATCACGCCGCCACCGATAATGACCGCTCGCGCTGACCCGGGAAAATCGTTCATTCGAAATCTCTCCTAACTCTTCAATCGACTATTGCTCGGGTCGTAGAGCGGTTCGCTCCCGACCACGGCTGAAAAACGCTCGCCAAAAATATCGACTTCCAGGGCGGTGCCTTCGACCGCCAAATCGCGGCGCACATAGGAAAGCGCAATCGACTTGCCGATACGGTGCCCGTAGCCGCCCGAAGTAACGAGCCCGACCCGCTCGCCGTCCTTCCAGATCGTCGCCAGATAGGGCGCATCCGCAGTCCCAGCATCGACGATCAGCGGCACGAAACGCTCGCTTGGCCCCTCCTGCTTTTCCTGGAACAGGGCGTCGCGCCCGACGAACGCTGCCTTGTCGAGCTTGACGAAACGGTCCAGCGCACCCGCCAGCGGAGAGAAGTCCGTGGAAAGGTCTTCCTTCCAGGATCGGTAACACTTCTCCAATCGCATTGCGTTCAGAGCATAGATGCCAAAGTCACGGATGCCTTCGGCCTCACCTGCCGTCCACAGTGCCTGGTAAACGCCGACCATGTACTCGTTCGGCAGGTGAATTTCCCAGCCCAACTCGCCGGCGTAACTGACCCGGATCGCGCGCCCACGAGCCATCCCGATCACGATCGGCTGGTGGCTTAGCCAAGGGAAGGACTCGCTGGAAAGGTCGTTCTCGCAAACCTGGGCCAGCACGGTGCGGCTCTTGGGACCCGTCAAAACCAGAGTGCCCCAAGCTGCCGTCACGTTATCGATCTTGATGCCGGAATCAGCCGGCAAGTGCGCCAGCAGCCAGTCCCGGTCATGCCATTCAGCCCCTGACGCCGTCATCAGCCAGAAGTGATCCTCGGCAAAACGCGTTACCGTCATTTCGGTCAGGATGCGGCCAGACTTGGTTGCAAAGTAGACCAGCCCGATCCGCCCCGGTTTAGGCAACGTGCCGGTGATCAGATCTTCCAACCAGGCCGCGGCACCGTCGCCGGAGACCTCGAAGCGTGCGAAGCCGGGAAGATCGAGGATGCCAACCGCCTCCTGCACGGCCTTGCATTCCTCGCCGACGGCATCGAACCAATTAGTACGGTGAAAGGAGAGTTGGTTTTCGGCTTCGTCCTTACCGGCTCTCGGGAACCAGCAGGCGCGTTCCCATCCGGCCCGCGCACCGAAGACGGCACCCTTGGCCCGGAGCGTTTCATAGAGGGGTGAGGTCTTGGCGGGGCGTCCCGCGGGCCGTTCCTCGTTGGGATAACCGATGGCATATTCACGTTGATAAAGCTCTACGGCCTTGGCGCGGGTATATTCTTTGGTAACGTAGCCGGTGAACCGTCTTGGGTCGATCGACCACATATCCCATTCGGTCTCGCCCTCGACGACCCACTCCGCCAGGACCTTGCCCGCGCCACCGCCCTGAGTGATGCCAAAGGAGAAGACGCAAGCTTCGAAGGCGTTGGGCACGCCGGGCATGGGTCCGACCAGCGGATTGCCGTCCGGTGTGTAAGGTATCGGTCCGTTGATGACTTTCTGTATGCCTGCCTTGCCCAGGATCGGCACGCGGCGGCAGGCATCCTCGATGTAGAATTCCAATCGCTCCAAGTCGTCCGGATAGAGTTGAAAGGAAAAATCCTCGGGCATCGGATCGTTCTTGTTGACCCAATGCGGCGTCGCCTGCCACTCGTAGGGACCCAGGATCAAGCCGTCGCGCTCCTGACGCAGGTAATAGGAAATATCGGGATCGCGCAGCAATGGCACTTTCCCATTGAGCGCAGCCAGTTTCGGCACCGACTCTGTGACAAGATACTGATGCGCCATCGCGACGCTGGGAACGTCGCGCCCAAAGAAACGACCGACCTCTGCGGCCCTGTAACCTGCTGCGTTCACAACCTTCTCGCAGCGAATGCTGCCCTGCGCCGTGATCACTTCCCATTCGCCCGAAGCGAGGCGGCGCACATCCGTAACCGGCGCAAAACGGATAATCTTGGCACCCAGATCGCGCGCGCCCTTGGCAAAGGCCTGGGTAAGCTGGGCCGGGTCGATATCGCCATCGGTCGGATCCCAGACGCCACCGAGAATATCGTGGGTTTCAAGAAAAGGGTGGGCGGCGCGCATCTCTTCGGTCGTCATCATATCGAAGTCGATGCCCTGGTGGCGCGCCATGCCGACCACGTGTTGAAACTCCTCCATGCGGTCCTTGCTGTGGGCCAGCCGGATCGAACCTGTATTGTGGTAGTTCATCGGATAGTCCACCTCGTCGGCGAGACGGGTGTAGAGCGCGGTCGAATAGCGCTGCATCTTCATGATAGACCAGGAACCGGAGAAGCTTGGACAGTTGCCGGCAGCGTGCCAGGTCGAACCGGAGGTCAACTCGTTCTTCTCCAGCAGCACGCAGTCACTCCAACCCATCTTGGCTATGTGGTATAGGCTGGAGCAGCCAACGACACCGCCACCGATGATCACGACACGGGCATGGGATGGAAGTTGGGCCATGGTCGCTTTTTCCTCTTCTTTGATCAGTACACCGGCGGAGCGATCACCCAGATCACCACCGCCGGTTCATCATGGGGATTTGCCCAGCGATGCGTTTCCCCCTTGAATCGGAAACTGTCGCCGGGATTGAGGTGGAATGAGCGTTCGCCGATCCACAAATCGAGCCGGCCAGCAACCAAATAGCCGGCTTCCTCGGTGGGACGCAGCGCCGGTTCCGGCAATGCGGATCCAGGTTCGAACACGCTCCGGAAAATCTCGAAGCTGCCCCCCAGGTCAGGCGACAGCAATTCCTCTAGCAACCCATCCTTGCGGTCGCCCAGAACACGGCGCGACTGGGCGCGCACGATGTAACCGCGTTCTTCCTGCGGCGCCGCGTCGTTCTGGAAAAAGAAACCGAGCGGTAGTCCAAAAAGGGCCGCAATGTGCCGGAGGTCGGCGATCGAAGGTTCCGACAAGCCCCGTTCGACCTGGCTAACCCAGCCAACCGAGCGCCCTAGCTTTGAGGCAATATCCTGGAGCGTGAGGCCGCGGGCCCGCCGCAAGGCGCGCAAATCCGCGCCGACGCCACCCTTTTCCGCCTCGAAGGTCGCTTTGTCCAAAGCGCGGCTCCCTGCCACATGAAATTTTTTTAGATTTTTTCATGAAAATTTCTGTCGATGCAAGAATTTTCACCATACTGATGCGACTACGCATGCCCGGCGGTCTCCTCCAGGATCCAATCGCGCAGTATCCGCGCCGAAGCCGAGAGTCGCCGACCTTGCGGAACAAGCAGATAAAAGGAATCGCTGGCCAGGATTGCCTTTCCAATGCCCAAAGCTTCCAGGCGGCCGGACTGGACGGCCGCCGCGGCCATCCAGCGCCGTAGCAGAGCAACACCCTGCCCCGCCTCGCACAATGCGAAAGCGGTAGCCACGGTATCGACTTCCAATACAGCCGGCGCCGCATTCGCCGAAGAGAGCTCCATCTTGGATTGGGCTGCCGACCACTCCTGCCAACCCTCCCGGTATCCGATGACTTCAATGAGCCGTTGTTGGGATAGCCATTCGCCTTTGTCCCGTTCTTTGGCCGCCATTGCCAAAGCCGGGTTCGCAAAAGGCTCAAGATAGTCCTCGGTGAGGCGAAACACTTCGTTACCGGGCCATCGGCCATCGCCATAGCGAATCTCAAGATCGATAGCGGCCTGATCAAAGTCAGAGGCCCATAAGGTGGTCAGAATGCGGAGCGGCACGGCCGGATGCCGATCCAAGAAGTTCGTAATCCTTGGCAGCAACCAGTGGGCTTGAAAAGACGCCGTAGCGCGCAACTGCACGCCCTCTTTTTCCCGCCGACCGAAGAGCGCATCCGTGCCGCGTAGCAAGCTCTCGAAGGCCTGCTGGACGACCGGCCTATAGGCCTCGCCCGCCTCGGTCAGATTGATACCGCGCGGCAGCCGCTTGAAAAGCGGCCGTCCCAAGCGCTCCTCAAGCAAGCGCACCTGCTGACTGACCGCGGAAGGTGTCACGCCCAGCTCCTGCGCCGCACCGACAAAGCTGCCATTGCGCGCGGCCGCGTCGAAGGCCCGTAACCAGATCAAGGGGGGCAAGGTAATACTCATGACAAAGCCTAGCCTTAGTTAAACTTATTCTTAGGCCAAAGATTAGTCATTTGCTTGCGCTAGGCCAATCACCGCATTTTCATGGCTAGCTTTGCGCCCCAACCCACAAGGACCTCGGAAACGATGATCGCTACAGCAAGCCAAGCCGGTTCGAGCCTCCAAGCGCGCAACGCTCCGCGCCCGAACATGGCCGATCCGGCGCCCTATCCATTGGTTTCGAGGCTAGTTGGCCTTGAGACCACCGACGATGCCGTCAAAGCGCTGTGGAATGACGACCGGGAAAGCCAGTTCCACGCTGTCTGGCTGCGCGATAACTGCGCCTGCGCTACCTGCCGCCACCCCGCGACCCAGGAGCGGACCTTTTTGCTTCTGGACGCTGAACAGCCAAGCTTGAGAGCCGCGACGATACTGCCCGGTGGGCACCTCGAAGCGACCTTTGCAGACGGACACACCTCAAGCTTCGATGCGGGCTGGCTCCGAGCCAAGGCTTACGATGCCTGGGCCTTGGCCGAACGCGACCAGCCACCGGTCGAGTGGGCTGCCGACATGGAGATACCAAGGTTTCCTTTCGCCGAGGTGATGATGGGTTCGGAAGGGCTTGCCCGTTGGCTAAAGGGTTTGCTGGAAACCGGTATAGCCATCGTCACGGAAGCCCCGGCGGAACCTGGACGACTTTTCGAAATCGTCAACCGTGTTCAAAACCCCAAGGAGACCAACTTCGGCACGCTGTTCGAGGTGTTTTCGAAGCCAAAGCCCAATTCAAGCGCTTACACGTCCTTGGGCCTGGAACCGCACGCGGATCTGGTTAACTGGGCCTGCCCGCCGGATTTTCAGGCGCTTTTCTGCATCGAGAATAGCACGGGCGGCGGTCGTTCCATTTTCGTCAACGCCATGACCGTAACCGAGGCCCTGAGGCTCCAGGACCCGGACGCCTTCGCATTGCTCTCCGAAGTTCCTGTCGAGTTTCGCTTCCAGGATGAAACCTGTGATCTGCGCCATCTGGCGCCGGTCGTCGAACTGGACCGCCAGGGACGAATACGGCGCTTACGCTTCAACAACTGGCTGCGCAATCAAACTTGTGCACCGGTGGAGAGCATGGCGGCCTGGTACCGTGCCTATGCAAAGCTCTGGAGCCTGATCCGGGATCGCCGCTATCAACTGCGCCCGATGCTGGCACCCGGCGAGATGGTGATCTTCGACAATGTCCGCGTCCTGCACGGTCGGGAAGCCTACGACGCGAATGCCGGCCGCCGTCACCTGGAAGGTTGTTACCTGGATCGTGACTGGGTCACAAGCTGTCTGCGCTTGACGGACCGTGAGTCCACAGCGCTCTAAGGGACATCGTCCCCCAGCAGGACGATCAGTATTCCTTCCGGTAACAGCTTGATGCTGGTCGGGTGTGGCCAGGGTTGCATGGTCGAGAGAGGTTCTCGGAACAATCGGCGCACTTCCTTGTCTCGCAGCCGACCGGTAGGCCGGTCATAGCGGATCGTGTTGGATGCACTGAGTTGCAGCAGATTGTACAGGCGAGTGGGGTGGCAATTCAAAACACCGCATTCAACGATGCTACTGTCCATGGGTCCCGCGTGGGCGGGCATTGCGTAGGGTCGTTCACTAGCAGTCGGAAGGCGCCCGACAGGGTAAACAATCAGGGGCTTGGCGCCGTTCTCCGTAACCGCCTCCAGGTCGCTCATCGCTTCGATCCGCTCTATCATGCGCGTGGCGATCGACCAGTCCCGGCGGTTCAGGTTGTAGGTGACGAAACTCGCCGCATTGTGCTGAAACACGAAGATCAGTATCAGCGTCAGAGCAAGGCCCTTCACCAACCTCCCGGTCAGCAGCCGTGGCGCACCTTCCAGCGCAAGCAAGGCGAAGCCCGCATAAACCAGCGCTAAGGACACGATCCCGTTGTAGCGGTAGCTGTTGGGCGTACGCATGATCCCCAGCAGCCAAGGCAGGACCAAAAATCCGCAGGCCAACAATAATCCGACCCCGATGTACCAGACCGCATTCAACGGGTTTTGTTTCGAACCGCGATGGATGAGCGCCAAGGGATAGACCGCCAGCAGGCCGAGAAAGAGCCACTTGGCGAACTGGGGGACTAAGTGTTGTGGCGAGAACAAAAACTGCTCGAAATAGGCCAGGAAGCGCGCCAGGGTCATTTGCAATTCGCCCGTCGAACTCACCAAAGACCCGGATAGTGCATAGCCCTTGGCCATTTGTCCGAGACCGTAGGCCGTCTGCGTCACGTAGACGGACAGACCGTAGAGGAATATCCCGCACCCGAAGATCACGACCATAAGGGCCAAACGCTTGACGAAGATAGTGGGTGCGACCTCGTCGAAACCGTTGCGCAGCAACGCACGCATCCAGCCAAGGAGAAAAATCATTGGCGCCATTGGCGCCATCGCCTGGTACCCGGAGGCCGAAAGCGCCAGGCATAAACTTGACGCTAGGCCCATGGACAGGGCTTTCAGCAGGCCTAGGGGTTGACCTTGCACCATCCGCCAGGCGAGCAGACCGCTCGCCAATGCCAGCAAGGTTGCAAGGCCCGCGTTGGGATGATTGTTCTTGAAATTGACCATCTCGGCCCAAAAAGGCGTCAAGACGAACAAACCCAGGAAAGCAAACCCCGCGAAGCGATCATCCACCGCCAGAAAACGCAGCGCCAACAACCCGCCCACCAGCCACAATGCGACCATAAAACTCAACGTGAAGGCCGGCGCGAAGAGTTTGTCGGCGAACACCATCCAGATGTAGCGTTGCAACCATCGTCCGAGCGAAACGACGACATCGTACTGGTTGCCTTCTTTCCAGACGGCGGACCAGTCATCTCCCGCCAGGGTCATGTTGAACATGACGAAGCCATAGGCGATCAGACAGAGCAGAATGACGACCAACAGGCCGTCTCTGTGGTGACCGATGAGATATTCGCTCCACCCGCAGATGGGCTGGCTATTAGCCACGACCTTGCTTGATTCGGATTGCATCACTGTTATGCCCCCCAGCATGCAAGCGTCCATTGTGGCGCTTGATTCTTGCCGATCTTTCGTTTGTTTTGGCATGATCTAGGAAAGCTAGGCAAGAAAACGCTATGCCGGACAAACCAAAATCAATTCTCGGACAGGTTCTCACAGGCGCCATCCTGCGACGCTCCCTGATCGTCACATTCATTGTCGGATCGCTTCTGAATGTTATCAACCAAGGCGACAGTCTGTTCACCTCACAGCCCATCGACTGGGTCAAGCTTTGCCTGACCTTTTGCGTGCCCTTCCTGGTCACGACTTATGGTGCCTATAGCGCCCTCATGGCGCAAAAACCCTGACCGTTTACGATGTCAGGATATTATTTCAGGCGTTGATGACGGCGCGCAGTCCATAGGCGAGTGCACCAACCGCAAGCACCCCGATAATCCAGTAGGCGGCAAACCACAGCAGCTTCTTCACCAAGCTGGATTTGGTGCCACTCAATGGTAACCTTCCGACGGATCGACTTTGCCGCGGAAGACCCAGTAACTGTAGCCGCTGTAGAGCAGAATCAATGGCAAGAGCACGACCGATCCCACCAGCAGGAAACTCAGGCTGTCGTCAGGCGCCGCAGCCTGCCAGATCGTCAGGCTTGGCGGCACCATGTAGGGATAGAAGCTAATCCCTATGCCCGCAAAGCATAGAATGAAAAAGGCAAGCGCCGAGAGGAACGGTAAGGCGTCCTGGCCCTCGCGAAGCCCACGGAAAAGGAAGAATGCGGAAGCCAGGACCAGAGACGGCACGATAACCGTGAAGGCCGTCGTGGGTCCGCTGAACCAGCGATCGAGATAAGTCGGATTCAGGAATGGCGTCCAAAGACTGACCGCCCCGATCAAGCCCAGCGTTCCATACGCCGACCAATAGGCATAGCGCCGCGCTGTAGAACGAACGAAGCCCTCGGTTTTCATGACCAGCCAAGTTGAACCCAAGAGGATGTAACCGACCACAAGCGCTATGCCAGTCAAGATACTGAAGGGTGTCAGCCAATCCCACCAACCCCCTGCATAAGCCCGGCCCTCGATCTCGATTCCCTGCACCAGAGCGCCCAAGGCAACGCCTTGTGCGAACGTTGCCAACAGTGAGCCCCCGAAGAAGGCCGCATCCCACAGCCAACGGCTTTTTGAGGCACGCCAGCGAAACTCGAACGCGACGCCCCGGAAAATCAACCCCGCCAGCATTGCAATGATTGGGGCGTAGAGCGCAGGAAGAACCACGGAGTAGGCCAAGGGAAAAACAGCCAGCAACCCGCCGCCGCCCAGTACCAGCCAAGTTTCATTCCCGTCCCACACCGGCGCCACACTGTTCATCATCAGGTCTCGGCTGCCCTCGCCCTTGATGAAGGGAAACAAAATACCGACGCCTAGATCAAACCCATCCAGGATCACGTAGGCCAGAACGGCAAAAGCAATCAGTCCGGCCCAGATGAATGCGAGATCGACTTCCATCTTGCTTCCTCCCTCACCCTTGGCCCGGGTGACCGTGTGATTTAGAGGCCTGCCACGCCCCTGGCATGATACCTGCCGCCCGTGTCGGTACCTGCATCTCGTCTTCGCTCTCGCGGCTGGGCCCTTTGGCCATGACTTTCAGGACGTAGTAAATGCCGGCTCCGAACACCGTCGTATAAACCACGAAGAACAGCAGCAAGGATCCCAGCAGCGCTGGCGCTTCCAGCGGTGAAACCGACTCAGCCGTACGCAGCAACCCATAAATGGTGAAAGGCTGACGCCCGACTTCCGTCGTGATCCAGCCCGCGAGGATGGCCACGAAACCGGCCGGCCCCATTAGGACGCTCGCCCGCAGCAGCAGCCGCGCATTGGCCAAGCCGCCGCCCCAGCGACGGTGTATCAGGCTCCAGAAGCCAATCAGCACCATCGCGAAGCCCAAGCCGACCATGATCCGGAAGCTCCAGAATATGAGCGCAGCCGGAGGCCGATCCTCCTTGGGCCAGGACTTGAGGCCCTTCAATTCACCGTCCCAGTCATGGGTCAGGATGTAGCTTCCAAGCTTTGGAATCTCGACCGCGTAGCGCGTAACTTCGGCCTCGTCGTCCGGCAGGCCGAACAAGATCAAGGGTGCGCCTTGCCGCGTTTCGTAATGGCCTTCCATCGCCGCGATCTTGGCTGGTTGGTGCTCCAACGTGTTGAGACCATGGAGGTCGCCGGCGACGATCTGCAAGGGCGCCACCAAGGCCGCCATCCACATGGCCATGGAGAACATGATCAGTGCGGGACGATTATCCCTGTCGCGCAGAAGATGCCACGCCCCCACGGCCCCCACGGCAAATGCGGTGGTCAGATAAGCGGCCAGAACCATATGCACCAGCCGATAGGGGAAGGAGGGATTGAACACCACGGCCCACCAATCAACTGGAATGAACTGTCCGACATCGTTCATCCCGTATCCTGCCGGCGTCTGCATCCAACTATTGACCGAGAGAATCCAGAAAGCCGAGAACAAGGTGCCGACTGCAACCATCAGAGTGGCGAAAAAGTGTAATCCGGGCCCGACACGTTCCTTCCCGAAGAGCATCACACCCAGGAACCCCGCTTCCAAGAAAAAGGCGGAAAGAACCTCATACCCCATCAACGGGCCAATAACGGGACCTGCTTTATCAGAGAAGACGCTCCAGTTGGTACCGAACTCGTAGCTCATCACGATCCCAGAGACGACGCCCATTCCAAACACGATCGCGAAGACCTTTTTCCAAAAATCAAACAGGTCCAGATAGACGCTGTCCTTTTTCCACAACCAGAGACCTTCAAGAACCGCCAGGTAGCTTGCCAAACCGATCGTGAACGCCGGGAATATGATGTGAAAGGAAATCGTGAAGGCGAACTGTATCCGTGCCAACATCACGGGATCGAACAAGCTGTCCATCAAGCCGTCCATACTGGGAACCTCCCTCTTGGTTCGTGTAGATTACCAGACATTCGGCGGTTGAGCATCACCTGCCCATCTAATTGCCAACAAGCCGTCTTACCAGTGGCCGCTTTGTCGCAGCCAAGCAGCCAACTATCGATACTCAAACCGAAAACCGCTATATGATGGAACACGCAATCTAGCGATCTGGGAGTGACTATGACTATCACCCGGCGGCAATTTTTACAGACTGCGGCGCTTACCACCGGCGGACTGTTGTTGCCCGGCGTTGCCCGAAGCGACGAAGGCGGTTGGACACGGCTGCGAGCGGCTCCCGCAGCGGCGATGCTGCTGGACGGCAAGCCTGATGACCCAATGACAGCCGTTTGGGCTTATGAAGGGACGGTTCCCGGTCTCCCTTTGCGGTTTCGCCGGGGGGAGCGCGCAAGAATCCGCCTGCAGAACGGACTGGAACAGCCGACGAGCATTCACTGGCACGGCCTGCGTGTCCCCAATGCCATGGACGGCGTCGCAGGATTGACACAGGCCGCGGTCGAGCCCGGCGAAACCTTCGATTATGAGTTTGTCGTGCCGGACAGCGGCACCTATTGGTATCACAGCCACAACCGCTCCTGGGAACAGGTCGCGCGCGGTCTTTACGGCACGTTGGTGGTTGAGGAAGAGAACCCTCCGGCAGTCGATCATGATCTGACCTTGGCAATCGACGATTGGCGCATAGCCGACGACGGGCAAATCCACGAGGATTCATTCGGCTCGATGATGGACTTGTCGCATGCCGGGCGCATGGGCAATTGGCTCACCGTCAACGGGAAATCGCTCGCCAAGTTCAACGTAAGCGCCGGCGACCGCTTACGGCTGCGTCTCCTCAACGCCGCGAATGCGCGCATTTTCGACCTCGACTTATCGCCCGCCGAATCGACCTTGATTGCGCTGGACGGACAGCCCGTCACGCCGCGGCGTTTGGACGGGCCGCTCAAGCTGGCGCCGGGTCAACGCGCCGACCTCATCATCGATCTGACGGGCGAGCCCGGAAGCAGGTTGGTGCTGAACGCCGTGAGCGGTGGAGATCCCGTTGAGGCTGCGGTTTTCGAGTATGACCAAACCGAAGGGCGCGACCGCATCGCGGGCCGTCCCGAAGGTGCGCTCGAGGCGCCGCAACGACCGCCTTTGGATCATGCCAACATGGTCGAACAGGGTCTGCTGATGGAAGGCGGCGCTATGGGCAGAATGGAAAGCGGACGGTTCCAAGGCCAGGAAATGACGCCAAGAGAGTTAATGTCTTTTGGTAAGATTTGGACATTCAACGGGGTTGCAGGCGACATGAGCGACATGCACGACCCGCTGCTGCGTGTCGAGCGAGGCCGGAGCGTTGCAATCGACATGTTCAACGACACGCGCTTTCCCCATGCGATGCATCTTCATGGCCACCACTTCCAAGTGCTGGAAATCGATCGCGAACCAGCGCGTCATCAGGACTGGATGGATACGGTGCTGATGTTCCCGGGCGAGCGTCTCAAGATCGGCTTTGTGGCGGACAACCCGGGCAAGTGGCTGTTCCACTGTCACATGCTCGAACACCACGCTGCCGGAATGGGAACCTGGCTGGAGGTCGGCACTTGACCCCTTGCGGCAGCGGCGTCGGCACTCTACACCTTCGCACGTCATGGCGGTTCCATTACTCACCCTGCAGAATATTCATCTAAGCTTCGGCGGTCCGGCACTGCTGGAGGGCGCCGACTTGACCGTCGGTATGGGTGACCGGCTGTGCCTGGTTGGCCGTAACGGCAGCGGCAAGTCGACGTTGCTGAAGATCGCAGCCGGAATGATCGAAGCGGATCGCGGCGACCGGGTCCTGCAAAAAGGCGTGACACTCCGGTACCTGCCTCAAGAGCCGGAGTTATCAGGCTTCAAGACGACCCTGGCCTACGTGGAAGACGGACTCGACGAGGTCGCCGACCCTTACCGGGCGCGCTACTTGCTGGAACACCTTGGGCTCACCGGAGACGAAGACCCCGCGACGCTTTCCGGCGGGGAAGCACGCCGTGCGGCCCTTGCAAAGGTGCTGGCGCCGGCTCCCGATATTCTGCTGCTCGACGAGCCGACTAATCATCTGGATTTGCCAACCATCGAGTGGTTGGAAAGCGAGCTGCAGAGCAGCAGCTCGGCGCTCGTGCTGATCAGCCACGACCGACGTTTCCTCGAAGCGTTGTCGCGCAGCACTGTTTGGATAGACAGAGGCCAAGCGCGGTTGCTGAATAAGGGTTTTGGCGACTTTGAGTCCTGGCGCGACGACGTGCTTGAGCAAGAAGCGGCGGAGCGGCACAAGCTGGATCGAAAGCTGGTCGCCGAGGCCGATTGGCTGCGTTACGGCGTGACCGCAAGACGTAAGCGCAACCAAGGCCGCCTGCGCGCCCTGCAAGATCTGCGGCGGCAACGCAAGGAGCAGCGCAAGGCACCCGGCAAAATGCGGGTTACCCTGGAGAAGGCGGGTGGATCCAGCAAGCTGGTGATCGAAGCGGAAGGCCTGTCGAAGGCCTATAGTAAGCGCCCTCTTATCGAAAACTTCTCAACACGGATTCTGCGCGGCGACCGGATCGGAATCGTCGGGCCGAACGGTGCGGGGAAAACCACACTGCTCCGCCTCTTGACCGGCTCCCTGGTGCCGGACGCCGGCCGCGTGAAACTGGGCGTGACCCTGCAAATGGTGACGCTTGACCAAAAGCGGGAAAGCCTGGACCCGAACTGGACCCTGACCGAGGCGTTGACTGGTGGTCGCGGCGATAGCGTGTGGGTCGGCGGCCAATCACGGCATGTCATGAGCTACATGAAAGATTTTCTCTTTTCGCCGGAGCAGGCACGCACCCCTATATCGCGTCTGTCGGGCGGCGAACGCGGACGGTTGATGCTCGCCCGCGCCTTCGCTCAGCCGGCCAATCTTCTGGTGCTTGACGAGCCGACCAACGACTTGGATTTGGAAACGTTGGATCTACTGCAAGAGCTTCTGGCCGACTACGAGGGTACGGTTATCCTGGTCAGTCATGATCGCGACTTCCTGGACCGTGTCGCCACCTCCGTCATAGCTGCCGAAGGCAAAGGGTTATGGACCGAGTACGCCGGTGGCTATTCGGATATGCTGAACCAGCGCGGTACAGCGCTTCCGGGACGCCTAGGTTTGGTGGCAACAGCGACCAAACCCGCAAAGGAAGCGCCGGAAGCGACACCCAAAGCGCGCCTGACCGCAAAGCGGAAATTATCCTTCAAGGAAAAGCACGCGCTTGAAACCCTGCCCGGCAACATTGAAAACCTGCTGGCTGAAAGTGCGGCACTCGAGAAAAAACTTGCCGATCCTCAGCTGTTTCAGCGCGACCCGGAAGCTTTCGAGAAAATCGCAAAAGCACTGGAAGCAAAACGCGGCGCTCTCGAGCAGGCCGAGGAACGCTGGCTGGAGCTTGAAATTCTGCGGCAGGAAATCGAAGAGTCCTGAGGTCGGTCCTGCTTTGCAGGTAGATTGCCGATCGCAGGGGCGCCATTCAGGCTTTCATATTCCGGCACCCACACTATGCTGCCAATGATGAACGATACGCGCCGTAAAGAACCGCCATACATTGCCAGCTATCAGGCCATGCTGATGCCATTGGGTCCCGTGGCGCCGCGGCGGATGTTCGGCGGTTGGGGCATTTTTCTCGACGGTATCATGTTCGCTCTGGTTGCGGACGGCGACCTCTATCTGAAAGCCGACGCTGAAAACGAAGCAACCTTCCGACAGGCAAAGGCCAAGCAATTCACCTATAACGCCAAAGGCAAGGCCGTCGCCATGTCCTATTGGCGTCCGCCAGCGACGGTCATGAAGGATTTTGACCGTTTCACGGCCTGGGCCGAAAGCGCCTTGGCCGCAGCCCGGCGCTCCAAGAAATCCAGGAGCCGTTCCTAGCAAAAAATCCGGCAACCAAGGTGCTTTTGGCAACTGCGCACTTGAGGCCTAGGCGCTTCCGGGCTAATTCCTCTCCACCTTGCCTCGCCATCCGAGTATCGGGATCCCTGTATGAACAGCAACATTCCACTGATGAGCGGCTTTGAGCCCTTGGCCAAGCGTTACAAGGGCCTGATCGTCGATCTGTTCGGTGTGCTGCACAATGGTGTTGCGGCGCTTCCAGGAGCCGTCGAGGCGGCGCGGCGCTACCGCGCTGGTGGCGGGAAACTCTTGATCCTCTCCAACGCCCCGCGCCGCAATTGCGCCGTGCGGGAAAGCTGCGCGGCCATGGGCATTGATGGCAGTGTGTACGATGAACTCCTGTCTTCGGGCGAGGAAACCTGGCGGCACCTGAAAGAGAGGCCGGATTCCTGGTATGCGAACCTGGGTAATCGCTGCTTTCACATGGGGCCCGATCAGGATCCGGGAATGCGCGCGGGCCTGGACCTCAGTTTCGTCGAAGCGCCTGAGGAAGCGGACTTTGTGTTGCACACCGGCGCGCACATGCCAGAGGATTCCCTAGAGCGGTTCGCCGCGGTCACCCAGCGATGCGCCGCATTAAATTTGCCGATGATCTGCGCCAACCCGGACCTGGAGGTCCTGCGCGGTTCAACGCGGGAAATCTGCGCCGGCGCGGTGGCCGCCTACTACGAAACCTTGGGTGGTGACGTTCGTTACCACGGCAAGCCGCACCCCGACATCTATGAACGCGCGCTGGGCTTGCTCGGCCTTGCACCTGGCGACCCCATTCTTTGCATCGGTGATACGCTGCGCACGGATGTCGCCGGAGCCCAGGTCGCGGGACTCGACTCGCTCTGGATTCTATCGGGCATCCATGCGCAGGCGCTCAACCTGACGCCTGATACGGCGCCCTCCCCCACTGCGCTGTCTGATTTTTGTGCCTCGCAAGGCTTGTATCCGACCTACGCCCAGGACTGGCTGCGCTGGTAACCTACAGAGCCTCTAGCCTTTCCAGCAGCAACACTGTCGACCCGTCCTCTCTGCCCTGATTTCGGGCGGGTGGTTGTTGATGTGACAAGTTAATACACTTTTCTTGTGGTTTTGTTGTCGTCTTTTCTTGTAGTTTGTCGGCCGTAATACCATGCGGGCTGCTGAAACTGCGGCCTTTCCCCGACAAGCGACAAGGATCGTATGACTATGAAAGAGTTTCTGGCCGCCTTCATGGCGGAGGAGGAGACGCGCCGGCAGCGGGCTGAGAAGACCCTGGGCCAGGCGCTGGCGCAGCCCAAGCGGGCGGATGGCACGCGGGGCCGCACGCCCGAGGTCATGCAGGCGCTCGAGCGCGGCGACGCTCTGGGTGCGGAACAGGGTAGCCCTGCCGATCTGTCCCTCAAGATGAACCGCCAGTTGCTGGACAAGGCCCGCGCGCCCCAGGACCGCATCGGCGAAGAGCAGCGCCGGGCGCTGGCCCGTGACGGCTTTGCCTTCGGGCCCCGCGGGGCTTTGCTTTTCGATCCGGCCTCTCCTCAGGGTGAGGGTCAGGAGCGCTCCAGCAACCCGCTTAACCTGACGCCGGGCCGGGGCCTGCGGGAGGGCGGCGCGCAGCCCGGCATCCTCTCGGGCCTGGCCAAGGACGCCGGTGCGCGCTTTACCCCGAACAGCCGCGAACGCCTGGCCCGCAAGACCGCCTTCCGGCAGGGGCTGAGCCAGACCGACGAGGCGGAGTTCGCGGCCACCGGCAAGCTCCTGGACGAAGGCATGACGGCCTTGCGCGGCCGCAGGGCGGCCTCCAACGACGGACTGGAGCGCAAGGGTCTGGCCATCATGGAGGAAGACCTGGGCGAGATGGAAACCGACTTCGCCCGCGAGAAGCAAATCCGTGAAACCTCCGTGCCGTCGCGGTCATCGTCCCCTGACTTTGATGCCACACGCAACGAGGCACCAGCCCAGGCCGATGCGCGAGAACGCGAGAGCAACCTGCAACCTTTCAACGATGCAACCCGCCGTAACCTCGAAGACGTAGAGCGGGCGCAGGCTGATTTGGAGCGCCAACGCCAGCGCCAACGCGCGATCCTGGAACAGTCGGCTGAGGAGCGTGACGACCCTGCGATGCGACCCCAACGTCAACAGGCCGTAGCGAAGGACATTGAGGAGGCTCAACGCAACCTGGGTAAGGCCCGGGTAATGGCTCGGGACGACATTCTGAAACAGTTTGAAACGGGTGATACTTCCGTGAAGGAGGCTCAGGCCCAGGCCAGAACGGCTTTTGGTGCAGAGGATCCGATCCACGAGCAGTTCAACAAGGGGCTTGTGGCCGCCGGTGCGCGGACCCTGGAACAATCGTCCTTCGGCGATCCGGCAAAGGCTGGAGAAGCCGCCGGGCGGCTGGGCGAATTACGCCAGCAGGCCGAAACCAGGGGAGAATTGAATGACGCGGCAAAGGGCTTTTATAACAAGCGAAGTGAGGATGCCTCAGACCTTCCCAAGCTGGCCAAAACGCTGGAGGAGAAGAATGCGGCGCTAGATACTCTGGCCGCACCCATCGCCGCCTTGGAACAGAAGAAGTTTGACGGGACCCTGACTGCGGGCGAACGTCAGGAACTGCGCGAACTGAAAGACCAGCAAAGCGATGCTGCAAAAGAAGCCGCAACAGCGCAGGAGACCCTGACGGAGAAGTCCAAGACCTTGATCCAACTGGAAGTCGGCCACGGCTTGGCGGCCTTGGTGGAGGCCCGCAATGGCCGGGAGGTATTGGATCAGGTCTTCCAGGTCGGCGAGGCGATAAAAGAGGGGAGTTTGATCGGCGGTGTAGCAACCGGGGCGCTAGAGGGTGCGAAGGCCTTTCCCAATGTTCCACGGATGGTGACGAGAGCCGCTGGCGGTTTTGCAAAGGGGGCTGTTTTCGGCGGGCTGACCGATGGGACGGTCGCTGGCCTGCAGCAGATGCTGGCGGATGGCAGCCTGGACGACCTGCCGCGTTTGCTGCGCGAGGACCCACAAAAGGCGATCGACGTCGTGGGTAATCTAGAGGACCTGGAGCTCTTGGGACAGATCCTCAGCGTCTCTCCTGATCTGGTGGAGATCATCATCAATAAGAAGTAAGTTCTTATCTCTTTCCAGTTGCAAAGAAAATAGTATTTTTGTAGGAATGCTAGAATGCACCTGTTCTGGGAGATATTTCGCCCCACCCGCAAGGGAATCTACCGCACGCTCTTCATCATGTTCCTTGTGACCATCGATGACATCCCCTTTTTCTGGAGGCACTTCACCGACGATGGTTACGGCAGCTACCTGCCGCCCGATGAGATCGACCCGGCCCCGGCCCCGGTTGCACCCTGGCCCGCGATACTGGGACCTGAGGTTTTGGGACCTGAGGGTTCTGGGGCAGAGACCTCTAGCGGGTCAGGCAGGGTGCAGACACTGCCCCGCCTGACCCGCGCCGATCTCAAGCGCTTCTTCTTTCAAGAGGGAACAGAAGACGACATTCCCCTCACCGACCCGGAGCGGTTTGGCCTCGTCACTCGGCGCTTCGATGGGCGACCGGTAGGGATTTGGGGAGCCGGTAGTGGTGAATTTGGCAACACCTATGTGCTGGACTTCTACAGCCATATCCGCGAAGCGGTACCTGCACTGCCCGAAGCTTATCTGGCAATCGGTGACGATACGCCGCCTGGGGACCCCGAAACCAATGCGGAGATCAGCGTCTATTCCGCCTTGAAGGAGTGGAAGCCAAAACATCGCGGCGGCGCCTGGAATCCGTTCCTGTCGGGCAAGATCGGCGAGCGCATGGTTGCGCAGGGCTGCAGCGCCCATCCAGCGTTCCATGCCACGGAGAATGCCTGGACTGGAGAGGGTGAAATGCCGCCCGCCGAAAAATACCGGGTGCATCAGGGCCGCATAGGCATCTTTCATCGCCTGGGGGAGCCGACGGTGGAACACTGCCTCTTTCGCGCGCTGATGGTGACGCTGGGGCTGCACCCGACCGAGGCATTCTTCTTTAAGGAGGGCCCCGTAACCCCGGAGGAACAGGCCAAGGCCCTAGCCGCCCTCAAGCTGCTTTACCACCCGGCCATCACTCCCGGCCTCGACGAATGGCACTTCGTCCAAACACTCCTCAACAGAAACATGATCGATCCTTGAACCGACGCCTCTGGCAGCAGGCGGCATCGCGGTGCATAGTAACCGGTGGACAGAAAGGCGCCCGCATGGCGCAACCAAACCGGGGGGCATTCCATGAGAAGCCTTGCCGTCATGACGCTCCTGTTTTGCGGCCTCCTCTCGTCGGGTAGGGGTGCAGCAGGCGAAAGCTTTCGCGCCGCCGGCTTCACCTTCAGCGACGAACGCGGCGGCTTCAATTTGCTGTCCGTGTCGGGAAGCGGACACAAGCTGGATCCCCTGGTGATTGTCGAGGAGATAACCGACTTTGGACCGGTACTCCTGGTGATTCGCGCAGACAGTGACACGCTGGATTTGCACAGGGGCAAATCCGGTATGACTTCAACTTTGAACCTGTCAGTGATCAAGGTCGTCATCAACCGGACGGAGCGCGCATGGTCGGCATTCGATATGGAACTGCGTGAGGAGGAGAACACACCCAGCCCCTATGGCGACGGTCTCTCATTTGGGCAAATGGCAGGTTCGGAGCGCAAGCTTGAATCCGACAGCTTCAATATCTGGCACCAACTCGACGAACCGCTTGACCGGATCAGCTTTATCGACGGCGGTGTCGATTCCGGCGCGGCCGCTCAATTCACCTTCCAGATCACCGACCCAACCTTGCAGCCTGTCTTTTTTCTTCTCCAGGAACCACGCTGGCTGATTTCCGGCTCGCCAACAAGGTTGGCAGCAGGCGGTCCCAATCCGCTATCAGAGTCCCTTGGCCAACGTCCGTAGCATGTCCTCCACCCGTCGGCAGGGGACGGCGCCCAGGGTCCGGAGCTGGCCGCTCACATCCTGCGGCAAGGCCGAATTGCTATCCTTGGGAATCTGATTCAGCTTGCCGCCGATAAAGATGGGAATCGAGAGCCCGGCGGCCTCAAATGCCGCCTTCACGCTGCGCAGATAATCAAGCGCCACACCATTGTAGGTGCTGATGGCCAACGCACTCGCGCCTTCCTTCGCCGCAAGCGCGGCCAGTGCCTCCGGCTCGGCATGCACACCGGCGTCCAAGGTCCGAATTCCGCTGCGCCGGAGCGTCTCAGCCAACAGCATCTTGCCGTACTCATGCACATCGCTGGAGGCGATGCAGACACACAGATTCGCCGCTGAAAGCGCGTCCCGCTCGGTATCGCTGAGACAGGCCGTCACGGCCTCCGCCTGATCGCGCAACTCACGCACCGGGGAAGCCTCGATCACCGGCCGCCTGCCGCGCAACACCGCCGGATCCGCCTCACCCGGGCCGTAAAGTTCCTCCAAGCGACGCGCACCAATCCGGCGGAGTGCCAACAACAGGTGCAAAGGATCGTCGATGGCAACACCGGCGGTTTGAAGCCCGTCGAGAACACGCTGCTTGAATCGACCGCCCGCCTCCAGCAGTAAAGCCGTTTGCGCCTCGGCGGCGGCAATATCGAATAGATCGGCGAGGGCGGCAGCGCGCGGCGCCAATCCGACGGCATGAAGTTGCGCGTCGATCACCTCGCCGATGTCGGGAATGCGATCGGCTTCGGTTACGGGTATGGGCGTCACCGCGTGCCCGCTGGGCAGCAAGACCTGAGCCACCATATCAATCGTCAGGTAACTGCCCAGCTTCGCCTGATTGATCGCAGCGGGTACGGCCTCGCGGTAAAGCGTCGTGTTGCCGTAGACCATCGTGCCGGGAATGTCGCGATCCCACGCCAGCGCCCTTTGAAAGGCCAGACGCGCCAGGGGATCGGAAAAAGTATGGCCGTAACAGTGACCGATAACACCGCCGATCAGGTCCTCGACAATGTAGCGTTCCAGCAGTACCGCCCCGAAGGCGCAGGCCAGGTCCGTGAAGAGCGCGGCAAAGCCGTCGTCCAGATTGGAATGAATCAGGATTGGGACAGGTTGAGCGGCGCAGAGCGCCAAAGCTTCGACGGTCGCCTGGGTGGTCGCTACATCCTCAGCCCAACCTGGCATGCGGAAGGTAAAATACTGACCCAAGTTACCGATAGCCGTCGCCCCGGCCTGCAACGCGAACGTGGTGTTCTCCAGCGCAGCGGGAAGCCCAATCACGAAATCACCGAAGTGGGGTGCAACGGGACCAGCCGCCGTCAAGGCGCGAAAGGCTTCGGCACCCTCCAGTATCAGCCCTGTGCCCTTGCCGCGATGCGCGCGCTCGGCAAGCGGGTAACCCATCGACCAATCGAGACAAATGCCATACCGATCAACCCGTCCTCCTTCGGCTTCGACCGCACGCGCAATCGCGGTCCAAGCCTCTCGGCTCAATGCCGGGTCACGGAAGCCGATCTGCGCATGTTGCATGATGCGCCCCTCGGCAATTGCCTGGCGCTTGTAGGTTATCTCGCAATCGACGCCGTAGTGATCGAGGAAGGCACTGGCGCCCACTTGAACTTCCCGGCTGCGCTTTCGGCCTGACTCCAGCGCTACCTTGCCGGAGGGTAAGCCGTCGCCGAACAGAGGGTTGGTGACTGGATCAAGCACCGGACAGCTCAATGCCCAAGCGTGAAGTCGTTGCGGCCCGTGCGGTCCTCGCCGCGCACCAGAAAGAGAGCGCGCTTGGAGTAGCCGTGCGCCGATCCCGCCTGCTCGGTCGACTGGCCCCCGGCGTGATTGTAATAGGAACTGCCCGGCATGAAACGTAGGACCAGGCCCATGCGACGACGATCGGAGGTGTTCGCATTGGAGCCGTGCACCAGATAGACATCGTGCAGGGAAACCTGCCCCGGCTCCAAGACGATGTCGCGGGCAGAAGCTAGGTCCACCTGATCCTCGTCAATGACCTGCGCCAGTGTGTAGTCCGGTCGTTCTTCCCAGTGATGCTTGAAGACCTTCCGTTCCCGATGCGATCCGGGAATGAAGCGCATACAGCCGTTTTCCGGATAAGACCCGTCCAAGGATATCCAAACCGTGCAGGTCTCCAGCGGCTCGATGGGGTAGTAGTCGCCGTCTTGATGCCAGGGCGTGGCTTTACCCTGCCCCGCCGGTTTACCAAAGATCGTAACGCCCCAAAGGATGATATCCGGGCCCATGACCTGTTCGACCATGTCCAGTATCTCCGGCCGCGTGGCGATGCGCAGCCACTCGGGGTCGCCTTTGACGCCGTACCCACCGGACTGCAAGTGAGGACCCAGAATAAAATCGGGCGAAAATTTCGGATCATCCTTATGGGATTCCAAGAGGCGGTCGTAGGCCCCGCCGATGCGCAAAAGAGCTTCTTCGGATAACCGGAAGTTCGGAATTACGAGTCCATCCCTGTTGTAAGTCTCCATCTCAGAATCACTCAGAGCCATTGCCACCGATACTCCCTGCAATTGCGCTTTCCCACACTATCTGACCCCGAGGATAACCCGCCAACCTGGCACCATGAAGGATCTAAATCTGACGGCTGGCATGTCCTCACTGCACGACAAATCATTACATTGGCGAAACATTTGAAACGTTACTCTATTTTCCGATCCACTCTGGTAGCTGGAAAAGCGAATGGATGAACGTTTTACCAAAGAGCAAATCACCCGCTTGATATCCTCAATCCGGAAAGGGCGCCCTCTGCCGCCGGAAGAGCGGGCGGAATTTGCGCGAACCACGAAGGTCTTCTTCGACAAATGCGCTGCCTTCAAGCACACGGCACGGGTGCTGGCGAAGCGCTGCACCAAGGAAATGCGGCACCATAACGAAGACCTCGATGCGCAATGGCTCGATGATGTTACCGAAGAGATTGAGTGGTGGTGGCACTTCCTGACCGTTTTCGACCCGGAGGTCGTGCAGAACTGGCGCGCTATCGCCACCAAGCCTTTTCAGTTCGAAGCCTTCCTGCTGGACGATGAGGAGACGGCCTAATTAACCGCAGCGCGCCACCGCAGCCTACCTTGCCGCCAGCCCGCAATCCGGCATAGGCTGCGGAGAAGTGCGCGGACCTTCTTCCACGTCCAGCGCCCGGGATTACAGCATCAACAGCGGGAATCATAAGACAATGAGCAAGACCCTGAAATGCATCTCGCCGATCGACGGTTCGGTTTTTGCGGAGCGTCCCGTCGCCTCACCGGCAGAGGCCGCCGCGTCCGTTGCCCGCGCGCGCGCCGCCCAGAAAGCTTGGGCCGGACGGCCGCTTGAGGAACGTATCGCCTTGGTGCAGGCAGGGGTTCGCCAATTGAACAGCATGTCCGACGAGGTCGTCCCGGAACTGGCCCATATGATGGGGCGTCCGGTGCGTTATGGCGGTGAGTTCGGTGGCGTGAACGAGCGAGCCGACTACATGGCGAAGATCGCGGCCCGCGCGCTGGCGCCCATGGTCGTCGAGGAATCCGAGACCTTCGAACGGAGGATTGAGCGGGAGCCGCAAGGGGTCGTATTGGTCATCGCGCCTTGGAATTATCCCTACCTAACCGCCATCAATACTATTGTCCCCGCACTGATCGCTGGAAACGCCGTCGTCTTGAAGCATGCGACCCAGACGTTGCTGGTGGGAGAGCGGATCGTCTGTGCCTTTGCCGAATCCGGGTTCCCGGACGACCTCTTCATCAACCTTTTCCTTGACCACGAAGGAACCGAAGCACTGATTGCCGCGGGGAGCTTCAATTTTATCAACTTCACCGGCTCCGTCGGCGGCGGCCGCGCGATCGAGCGCGCTGCTGCGGGTACTTTCACCGGTCTGGGGTTGGAACTTGGCGGCAAGGATCCAGGCTATGTCATGGAAGACGCAAACCTCGACTGGGCCGTCGACGTCTTGATGGATGGCGCGCTCTACAATGCAGGGCAGTGCTGCTGTGGTATCGAACGCATCTACGTAACCGATACACTTTATGATGCCTTCGTCGAAAAGGCCGCGGCCTGGGCCAGGAAGTTGAAACTCGGCAATCCCCTGGTGCAGGAAACCACCCTGGGGCCGATGGCCAACGCGCGCTTCGCATCCGAGGTTCGCGCGCAGACGGCGGAGGCCATAGCGGCCGGAGCAACGCCATTGGTCGACCCGACGCTTTTTCCGGAGGACGATGGCGGCACCTATCTGATGCCTCAAGTCCTGGTCAACGTCACCCATGACATGCGCGTGATGCGTGACGAGAGCTTCGGCCCGGTTGTTGGGATCATGAGGGTCAAAGACGATGAGGAAGCCATAGCCCTGATGAACGACTGTGAGTTCGGTCTTACGGCGTCGCTCTGGACCAGTGACCCGGTTCGCGCCGCGCGCATCGGGGCAAGGATCGAAACCGGCACCGTGATGATGAACCGGGCAGACTATCTGGACCCTGCGCTCTGCTGGACAGGTTGCAAAAACACCGGCCGTGGCGGGGCCTTGTCGGAGATTGGCTACCACAACCTAACCCGGCCTAAATCCTATCACCTGCGGAAACGCAGCGCGTAATGTGACTGCGATCCCGCCCCCGCGCGAAACAGGAGGGATAGCGGATGCTTGACCACGCGAAACGCCGGACGGTTGAACTGCAAAGCCGCATGAAGGAAGCAGGTATCAATCTCGCCCTTTTCACCGATGAAAGCTCCATAGCCTATCTGGCGGGGTTCTGGGGGTACTTGGGTATCGAGTTTGGCCGTCCGACTTTCCTGATCCTGCGTCCCGAAGGCGAACCCACGGTGATCACGCCACTGATGGAAAGCGAAATGGTCTCGGCCATGACTTGGGTGAGCGACATCCGGCCATGGGAGGATTTTGGCCAAAACAACTGGACCCGGGTGCTCAACGAGACCCTTGGTAGCGCACCGGAGAAAATCTGGGTCGAGAGCATGAGCCTGCCAGCAGTCGCGCGCGCCTTCCTTGACGAACGTTATCCCAGTGTGCCCTTGCACGATATCTCTCAGATTCTGGGCGCACAGCGCATGATCAAGGCACCGGAGGAAATCGACGTCATGCGACAGGCGGGCCGTATCGCCGGAGACATGATGCGTGCGGCGGAAGGGTCCCTGAAGGAAGGCTTGCCCGAGTATGAGTCCGCGCTGGCGGTCATCAACGCCGGGACACGCGCAGCCGCAGGGTTTTTGACTGCCAAGGGCTGGGAGGCCTTTGTGTCGCCGATGATCCACAATCTGCAGATACTGCAGAGCGGTAGCGATACCTCTATGGTTCATCGTCGCGCCAGCGTAAAGACCTACCGCCGCGGCGACCCGGTCTACTTCTGTTTTTGCAACATGGCCCAGTTCAAACAATACAAGCTGGGCTTCGACCGCATGTTCCACATTGGCGAGGTGGGCGATGAGGCCGCACGGGTCCAACAGGCCGCAATCGATGCACAGCAGGCCGCCATCGCCGCAATCCGCCCCGGCGTCCTTGCCGAGGAGATCGCTTTCGCAGCCAACGAGGTCTACCGGGAGCGGGGCTATAAAACCGGTTACCGCACAGGGCGATCGATCGGGGTGGCTTATCTGGAAGCCCCGGAGTTGAAGGAAGGCGACAAGACAATCCTTCAACCGGGCATGACCTTCGCCGTCGATGGCGGCATTTCCGTCGATGGTTCCTGCGGGGGCCGCATTGGCGATTCCGTGGTCGTGACGGAAACGGGCTGCGATTACCTGACCGACTACCCTCGCCGCCTATTGGTTGTCTGAGGCCCAATGATCATGCACAACCTTCGGATCGCAGTATTACAACCCGATGCGGCTTACGATGCGCCGGCCCGAAAGTTGGAACGACTCGAATCGGCAATCGAGCAGGCTGCTCAAACGGAAACGCAACTCCTGCTTTGTCCGGAACTCTATTTGTGCGGCTATAATGCGGGCGCGGCGATACGCGACCGCGCGGAGCCCAGCGACGGTCCCTTTTTTCGAGGCGTCCAAGAGCTAACCCGGCGCTGGGGCGTCGCGGTCGCCTACGGGTATCCCGAAGCCGCCGGAGATAGGCTCTACAATGCAGTCGCCTTGGTCGATGCCGAGGGCAATCTGCTTGCCAATCACCGCAAGCTTGCCCTCCCGAGCGCTTATGAAAAGCTCTATTTCGACAGCCACCACGGCTTGACGCTTTGCACTTTCGCGGGTTGGCGTGTGGCTATGTTGATCTGTTACGACGTTGAGTTTCCCGAAACCGCGCGCGCCGCAGCGCTGGCCGGCGCAGAGCTTATCCTGGCGCCCACCGCACTTGCAGAGGAATGGTCGGTGGTCGCCGAGAAAGTCATACCGGCCCGCGCCTTCGAGAACGGCATCTATCTGGCCTATGCCAATTTCGCAGGCATAGAGAAAGAACTTCGCTACTTTGGAGGCAGCCGGATTGTCGGGCCCGACGGGTTGGAGCTCGCAACCGCGAAACATAGCCCTGCTCTCATTTTCGCCGACTTGGAAAGGGATGCCGTCGAAAGGGCCCGCAAGCGTCTGGCATATCTTACCGATCAGGCAAACCTTCAACTCTAGAACGCTGCCAATCCGTTGGACGCATAGCTCCCAAAGTGGGAAGCAGCAACGTGGCGGTTCCTTGACAATTCAGATAACATGTGTAGATACATTATTTATAAAAGAGGATGAGCGAATGACCAAGAAAGAAGTGACCGTGGCGGTGGTCGAGCAGGAATGCGCCGTGTTTCGGACCCGTATGGCCGCCCGCAAGGTGACCCGCACCTACGATGAAGCCCTACGGCCTCTGGGCCTTAAGGTCACGCAGTTCACGCTGTTGGTCGCGATCAAACACGGTATCCCTGATTCGATATCCGAACTCGCCGAATCGCTTGCCATGGAACGCACGACGCTGACACGCAATCTGCAACTGCTGGAGAAGCAGGGGCTGGCGACCATTGGGCCTGAAGGCTATCGCCGGGCCCGTAGCATGCAATTGACACCGTTGGGTGAGGAGAAACTGGCCGCCGCCCTGCCTGTTTGGCGACAAGCCCAGGATCAACTTGTACGCAAATTGGGCAAGGGCCGCTGGATCGAGGCAAAGGCGCTGTTGTCGGAGATTATCTCGACTGCATAAGCCAGTTCTGCTGTGAGTCTACATGTGTAGTTACATTTTAATATGTGTAGATACAAATCAGGAACGATCGAATGACCCGGATAAACACCCTGCAAAGAATATTCTGGCATCTCACTGGGTTCCGGTGGCCGATCCTTGTTTTCAGCTTCTTGGCGATCGCTGCCGCGGGCGCGTTCGTTCCCAAGATCATCAAGGATACCGGGGCCGATGCTTTCATTGACCCACAGAACCCGGCGCTAATCTATCGAAACAAAGTCAAGGAAACCTTCGGCTTGCGCGATCCTATCGTGCTGGCGGTGGTCAACCGTGGAGAAACCGGGGTTTTCAACCCCACCAGTCTTGAACTGGTGGCATGGCTCACCGAGAAAATCGAAGGCACCGCGAATGTCGATCCCGAGAGGGTGTTTAGCATCGCGACTGAGAGTAACATCGTCGGCACCGACGACGGGATGCTGGTCGAGGATTTTTTCGAGGAAGATGCGGAAGGATTCGCCGCTCCCCTTGGAACACAAGCGCGCGCCGATGAGATTCGTGCGGCCATTGACGATTTCCCGTTGTATCGGGGAAACCTTGTCGCCCGAGATGGCACGGCCACGCTCATTGTCGTGGAATTGGTCGATGAGGAGCAGGCCCAGGAAACCTATGATGTCATCCTTAACCTTCTTGATGACGCTCCTCTCGGCGGTTTGGATCAGGTCTATGTAGCAGGCGAAGGAGCCGTCGCGGGCTACTTGGCGACCTACATAGACCGTGACGCGCAGCGCCTGAATCCACTCGCCGGCCTAATCATCACTCTTGTCCTCGTGGTGACCTTCCTGAGCGTGAGAGGCGCGCTGCTGCCAAACATTATCGTACTGGCGACGGCGGCCTTTACCTTCGGCACGATGGCCGCCTTCGGCGTGCGCTTCTATGTGATCACCAACGCCTTGATCGTCAATCTGATTGGCATCGCCGTTGCAGATTCGATCCACATCCTGAGCCAGTACTACGAGGAACAGCGGGCGCGGCCGACAGCGCCCAAACGCGAGATCGTCACCCGAGCCATGGCGGCAATGTGGCGCCCGGTGACCCTGACGACCTTGACGACCATTGCGGGATTCCTCGCCCTGGCGGCGGCATCGGACATGCCGCCCATGCGCGCCTTCGGTTTATTCGGCGCCTTGGGTGTCGCGGTGGCCTGGGCCTATTCGATGACGTTTCTTCCGGCCGCGCTGACGCTCTGGCCCAGCCAGCGCATAAGCCGGCCCTTCCGCCCAAGATCAGCCCAACGGCAGGGCGATTTCGCCAGCCGTCTCATGTTGGCCTTCGGTCGCTTGGTCCTGGCTAATCCAAAAAGAGTTGTCGCACTCGGCGTTTTAGTCGCCGTCGCTGGCGCCCTGGGGGCAGCACGGGTCATTGTTGAAGACCAGCAGATCGAAAACTTCCATCCCTCGGAACCGATCTATCAGGCGGACAAGGCCATCAACCGGTCGATGGACGGCACCTATTACCTTGATATCGTCGTTGAAACACCCAATCCGGAGGGCCTGCATCGTCCCGAAAATCTAAGGAAAATTGAGCAGCTGCAGCGATTCCTGGAAACCCTGCCACAGGTCGGCGGTACGACATCGCTTGTCGATTACATCAAGCAGATGAATCGGGCGGTGAACGAAAACCGCAAAGAATTCTATGTGGTTCCGGACGACCCCCTCCTCATTTCCCAACTCTTCCTACTTTATTCCGCCTCCGCCGATCCCACCGACTTCGAGGAGGAAGTGGATTCCAACTATCAGAACGCCCTTGTCCGCGCGAATGTGAGCACTGGCGTCCACTCGAGCAACCGCTTGCTGGTAAACGCGGTCGAGGCATACCTAACCGACTCGTTCAATTCACCCGGCATCGTCGGTACGGTGACAGGGCGCATCAACGTCAATTACCACTGGATCAAGAACATCGCCGACAACCACGCCAGCAGCGTCCTCCTGGCGCTGCTGGCGGTGACCGCCATGGCAGCCATTGTGTTCCGATCTCCCGTAGCCGCGGTAATTTGCATACTGCCGATAGGCCTTGCGGTCCTGATCGTCTATGCCGTGATGGGTTTCGGCGGCGTCTGGTTGGGTGTAGGCACATCCATGTTCGCCTCTATCGCCATTGGCCTTGGCATCGACTTCGCCATTCACTCGCTGGACCGCTTGAAAACCCTTGTGCAGGCGGAGGGGTTGACCGATCAGACGTTGCTGAAGCTATACCCGGAAACGGGCCGTGCGCTGTTCTACAACTTTGCCGCGGTCGCCCTCGGGTTTGCCATTCTGATCACAAGTGACGTACCCCCCCTGGTGCGCTTTGGCTCTCTCGTCGCAGTGGCGGTTTCGACAGCCTTCCTGGCCTCGATGACTCTGCTTCCCGCAATCGTAAAGCTTGCCAGGCCGTCGTTCCTCGGAAGGCAACCGACCTTGAGCGACCAGGCGGCTTGGGTACGCCGTAAGACAGCGCGCACCGGATTGCTGCTTCTGGTCGGCAGCCTCGCCAGCGTGCTCGCACTTCATGCCGCCGCCGAGGAACTGCCCGACGGAACGAAAGTCATGGAGCAGGTCGTCGCTCGAAACGAAGGCCCTTGGGTTACGCGTGACCTGAGAATGGAACTCACGGATCGCTCCGGCACGACGCGTGTGCAGGAGACCAAAGCCTTCCGAAAGTACTACGGGGCCGAAAAGCGGACGGTCATTTTCTACGTCAACCCAACCAACATCAAAGGAACGGCCTTTCTGACCTACGACTACCCTGACGCGGAGGTGGACGACGATCAGTGGCTTTACCTGCCGGCGCTCAGAAAGGTTCGGCGCATATCCGCTTCCAATCGCGGTGACTACTTCCTGGGCACCGACTTCACATACGAGGAGATCAAGAAGGAAAACAAGCTGGAACTCTCCGACTACGCCTTCAGCAGCGTTGGCTGGGAGGATGTCGCAGGCAACCCGACCATTGTTGTCGAAGGTTTGCCTGTCGATGAAGACGTGGCAAAAGAGCTGGGCTACAGCCGCGTGCTCTGGAGGGTGGATCCGACGATCTGGATGTCACGCAAGACGGAGTTTTGGGATACCAACGGCAATCATCTGAAAACGATCACCTTGCCGCAGGTCGAACAGATTGATGGCATTTGGACAGCCTTGAGAATACAGGCCGTGAATCATAAAACCGGCCATCGCACGAACTTCGCCTTCTCCAACGTCGACTACAGCTCCCCCGTTGCCGACCAACGATTTGAGCAAAGCCTGCTCAAGAGAGGGTTCTAGCAACATGCCGGGATTGCAGGCATCCGCTCCGTATCCGCGGCACGTTCTCTTGCTGATGGTCTGCGTTATGACGACCGTTTCGGCCACAACCCTGCTAGCCCAGGAGACCGGCGTGAAACAGATCGAGCTACGCGGGCTTTTTGAGAGCGCCGCCGCCGTGGACCTTAGCGACGGGAAGTTGCAGAAGTGGGACTTTATCTTGAAACCCGAGCTAACAGTCGACTTCAACGATAATCTTCGCCTGACCGCGCTGGGTCACCTGCGGTTCGACCCAATCGACAAACTCGAACCAGGCCGACCAACGTCGCTCAACGACAATCGCTCGTCCCTGTCGCGCCGTTACTTCACGAGCGATTACGACGACCTGGAGCTGCGGGAGCTATATCTCGACACCAGTATCGGAAACAGCTTGCTCCGGGTTGGAAAGCAGCAAACGGTCTGGGGGCAAGCCGATGGTTTGCGCGTCCTCGACATCGTCAATCCTTTTGACTTTCGAGAGTTCATCCTGCCGGATTTCGAAGACCGGCGCATACCGTTGTGGACCCTGAGTATCGAAGCGCCTGTTGGTCCTATCGCGAGTCAGTTTATCTGGATTCCCGACCAAACGTACGACCAACCGCCCCAAGCAAACGGGACATTCGCCTTCACCTCGCCACTGGTCGTTCCAGCAGCACCACCGGGTGTTCCGGTAACTGTTGAACCGCCAAACCGACCAAACCGCACAGTCGCCGATTCGGATATCGGAGGTCGGGTGTCCGCCTTCCTGGGCGGATGGGACCTGACCCTCAATTATCTTTACCACTATCACGACCAAGCGGTCCTCTATCAGACGCGAGACGCAGGAGGTATCACGATCACACCGCGATACGAACGAACCCATCTGGTCGGCGGAACATTCGCCAATGCCTTTGGTGATTTCACATTGCGGGGCGAACTCGGCTATTCAACCGACAGATTCTTCCTGTCGAATGATCCGGATGACAGCGACGGAATCGCCCGGTCCGGGGAACTGGGATATGTCGCTGCCCTCGATTACAGCGTGGATGCCGATTTACTCATCAGTACTCAGTTCTTTCAAAGCTTACTGACGGAATACGATACGGGATTTCTTCGAGACCGTGTTGAAAGTCAGGCAACAATACGCTTAGACCAGCAGTTTCTGAACGATCGCGGCCGCGCCAGCTTGTTGATTATTCAAAGCCTCAATGATGGCGACGGCGTCTTACAGGCAGACCTAAACTACGAATGGCGCTCTGATGTGATTCTCAAGTTAGGCGCGGACCTCTTTTATGGCGACCGTTCCGGCCTGTTCGGTCAATTTCAAGACGCTACCCGCTTGACGTTCGGGGTCGAGTTAGGCTTCTGACGCCAACCAAGGCCTACCGAGATCGGTGGTCCGGTGTTAGAATCCAAAGGGTGCGCGGTAGGCGGCGCAACTAATCGTAAGTATTTGGAATCAGGGCTGAGGCAAGGATGCAATCCAGGATACAACGGCTGATAAAAGTATCCTGGATTTGCCTGCTTTTTATTGCCATCGCCCCACCGCTGGCCGCACAGACCAGCTATGAACAACTGGTGCTGGAACAATGCAGACAAGCCTTGGATCGGAACGAGGCACAACTCGCCGTAGTGTTCTGCGAATCAGCTGTTCGCAAAGCGCCTCAATCCGCAGAGGCAATGCGCGCGCTGGCCGAGGCTTACATGGCCGCCGGACAACCCGATCGGGCTGCAACGGCTAACCAGATCGCTGACCAACTGTCCGCGAAAGCACCCAAAGCCGCGCCCCCGGTGGCAACGACCGCGCCCGCAAAGCAAACACCAAACAACGAGGCTGCGAGCACTAGCGACCCCTCGCCTGCTCCTATCCCCAACACGCAGGCGGCGCGTTCCGGCTACTGGTTTCAGCTAGGTGCCTATCGCGATCAAAATGTCGCCCAGGCCGAGGGTAAACGCCTAGCCGAAACATTTCCGGGCCTGTTTGGTGATCTGGAGATTATCATCGACACCAGGGATATCGAAGGTCGTGGCGTCTTCCATCGACTTCGTGCCGGGCCTTTCATGAGTGCGGCCTTGGCGGGCGAACGCTGCGATACGCTTCGGGCACAAGGGGTCGACTGCTTCGTCGCCCCCTAGACGAACGGGGCAGCGCTGCTCTCACCCAGGTCGGCGACCAACTCACCAGCCGCTAACAGCCTTTACCTCAAGGAAGTCTTCGAGCCCCCAAACGCCGCCTTCACGTCCATTGCCCGATGCCTTCATACCGCCAAAGGGGCTTCCCGCGCCGCGTGGCTGACCGTTCATCTCGACCATGCCCGAGCGCAAACGTCTGGCGACCCGCTGCCGCGTTTCGCTGTTCTGGCTCTGCACGTAGTTGGTCAGGCCATAGGTCGTGTCGTTGGCGATGGCGATCGCCTCCTCCTCGGTCTCGAACGGCAGGATCGACAGCACCGGGCCAAAGATTTCCTCACGAGCAATGGTCATATCGTTGGACACGTCGGCGAACACCGTTGGACGGACGAAGTAACCGCGGTTGAAACCTTCCGGTCGGCCGGGCCCTCCGGCCACGAGCCGCGCCCCTTCGTCGATGCCCTTCTGAATTAGGCCTTGAATCTTGTCGAATTGCATCTGGCTGACCACAGGGCCCATGTGCCGACCTTGCTCATTGGACGGGCCGACAGGCATGGCGTCGGCAACGGCACGCGCGATCTCCACTGCTTGGTCGTAGTGATCACGCTGGACGAGCATCCGGGTCGGCGCATTGCAGGATTGACCGCTGTTATTGAAGCAATGCAGCGCCCCGCGCTTGACCGCTTTTTCGTCGGCATCGGGGAAGACTATATTCGCGCCCTTGCCACCTAGTTCCAGATGTACACGCTTGAGCGTATCGGCCGCATTCTTGGATATTGCCGTGCCGGCGCGCGCCGACCCGGTGAAGGATATCATGTCGACGTCCGGGTGGGTCGAGAGCTGGGTGCCAACGCCCGGACCGTCGCCGTTCACGAGGTTGAATACACCCGCCGGAGTGCCCGCCTGCGCCACGATCTCGGCAAAAAGCAATGACGACAACGGCGCGATTTCGGAAGGCTTCAAGACCATCGTGCAGCCCGTCAACAGCGCAGGAATGACCTTTAGCGTGACTTGGTTCATTGGCCAGTTCCAGGGAGTGATCAAGCCACACACGCCAACCGGCTCATAAAGGATGCGATCATTGGGGGCATGGTCGCCCAGCATCCGCTCAAACGAAAAGGTCTTAGCGGCACGCAGAAAGTTCTTTATGTGCCAGCTTCCCGCCGGCGCCTGTTGGGTTCGCGCAAGTTCAATCGGCGCCCCCATCTCCAAACTTATGGCCTGTGCCATCTCTTCGGCCCGCGCATTGTAGAGTTCAAGAATCCGCTCGACCAAGGCCAAGCGCTCTTCCTTCGCGGTCATGGACCAGCTCGCAAAGGCGCGCCGGGCGGCGGCCACTGCCGCGTCCGTATCCGACTGTCCGCCCAACGAGATCACCGCGCAGGGTTCCTCATTCGAGGGGTTGATGACCTCCAAGTCGTGGGGCTTGGCGGGAGTGACCCACCTTCCATCAATGAAGAACTCGCGCTTGCTAATCATACCTGCATCCTTCGCTTCCTGATACTTGCGCCCTCGACGCTATCCACACCGCCGGCTACGAGGCCTAACCACGGAGCCGCTTTGTATCAGCCGAAGAATCGGGAGAACACTAGAATCTGCAGCCTTTGTTACCGAGCGATCAGTCCCACTGGTAACCAGAGGGCAGGAAGAGCTACAGGCCGAGATTGCACTTTCCCGGACTCTTGTAGAATCTTGAACATCAAAGAGGCGCCGGTAAATAAATGGCATTGGTCCTTCACGACGAAGCCATCACTTCCCAGACGGCCGGAAAGTTACCGGAACGCCCGAACGCCAAGCATTGGACGACTTACAGCGGGTACAAATTCTTTCGCCAACCCATTCGCTGTTAAATTCTGTGCGACACCTCAGGCATTTTCGGTTTCTCCGCTCGCTGCGAAGAGGCGTTTTGTCAAACGCCAGATTCTGCTGTGATTTCATCATCTTGTGCTCCCGTAAACTTACAAGCCACCGCCTGCACCCCACCAATCAATATCGAACGTCAACAGCCCGCCGAGAAAGACCGCCGTTTCCGCATTCACCTCACCCACGAAACAGGGGGTCTTAGAAGAATGCGGAAACAAAAAGTTGTCTGGCTGCCCGTTATGATTTGGAAGCCGGGGCGGGCTCAGTCGAGGTGCCCGCGTCCGAAGCCTTAGCCGACTGTTCGGTCTTTGATGGGGCCTTGGATTGACCATCTGCCTGCGGTTTCTTCGTGTGATCTTGCGCCATTGAGAAGTTCTTGAATGACATGTGAAAAGTCTCCTGGTAAACGCAAGCATGATATCTTGCTAAATATTTATATGGTGGTTATTTTTATTTTTTCAATGAGCGCTGTTTATTAATAAGCAGATTCTTAATGTAAATAAATAGTTTGTGTTTAGTCTGTCTTTATTATTAGAGCGTCGACGTTCGCCGTCCAGAATCGTGAAATGACTTGCAGTATTTAGCTGGAGATAGGGTAACGCGGCATGCCGCCGCAGGCATTCTCTCAATTTCCACCAGCCCGGGAAGCTGAGCAGGAGTTGGAACTCTCTCGATGCTTCTCTTATCGTTAAAGGCTCACGCCTCAACTGTCAGCTCAGTGACGTCATAAGTCCAAACACGGAATGATTTCATGACATGCGGGCCGAACGAGTTGATCAGGGGGATGTCGGCAGCATCGCGCCCACGCGCGACAACGATCCTGCCGATGCGCGGCACATTGTTGCGAGGATCGAAGACCATCCAGCGGCCGTCCAAAAACACTTCAATCCACGCACTGAAGTCCGCCGGGTCAACTATGGGAACGCCGATATCTCCGAGGTATCCATTCACATATCGCGCAGGAATGTTCATGCATCTACAGAGCGCGATCGCCAGGTGTGCATAATCTCGGCATACACCAACCCGCTCTTGATAAGCGTCGAGGGCGGTTCTTGTAGCGCGCGCGTCCTGGTATCCAAACGCGATATGCTGATGCACAAAATCACAAATCGCCTGAACACGAGCCCATCCCGGGCTGACGTTTTGAAACAAATCCCAAGCGATTTGGCTTAATCTATCGGTTTCACAATAGCGACTGCCCATCAAATAGAGCAGGCATCCGTCAGGCAGATCTGCAACCGGTATTTCCTTCGCCTCTGACCGGATCGGGTCACAGATACCGTCATCTTCTATCGTGCCATCGCTCCAGATCGAAAAATCGCCTGCCGGCGCCAGGAATCGGCGACAAATATTTCCAAACAGATCTCGGTAAGTGCGAGTCTGAACGTGCGGATTGGTGACGACCACTTCAGGTGACCGAATGTCGCTGGCGCGCTCATCATGCACAGCCATCAGGCAGACCATCGGGGTGGCCTGCTGGCAATTAACCGTGATGTCGTATCCGTACCGGATGAGCATAGTGTATTCCGCACCGCAATTTCATGCGTCACGCCTTTCTTCTGTACCCCAAATGCATCACCGCTTCGCTAGCGAAAAACACGAACTGGAAGGACAAGCCCGCCTTTGCTACCGCGGCAGTTTCAAAGCAATTTCCTTTACAGTCTGATTAGCTGCCCAACATTAGTCCAATAAAAAATCTTATAATTATTTCAAAGGATCATATTATATATATTTGTATCGCCATAACGTTTTTCTATTACATTATTTCGACAAATAATTTTATTACAAATATTATGATGAAACTGGTTGTTTTTTACATTTTTACTACCATATCAAGATCTCAATGCTTTTCAATTATTGCACATCATAAGGAATAGAAAAATGGACATGCCTGAATGGCTTAAGCCAGGTTTAGTAGGCGCCGCCGCGGGCGCCACTGCGCTCGCCATCGTTGGATTTTCCTGGGGCGGTTGGTTGACTGAAGGTTCCGCCAACAAAATGGCCTCGGACATGGCACAAGCAGAAGTCGTCACCGCCTTGGTGCCGGTTTGCGTTCAACTGTCCAAGATGGACCCCCTCGCGAGCCAAACTTTCTTGAAGCTCAAGGAAGCCAGTAGCTATCAGCGTCGGGGCATCTTGATGGAGGCAGGTTGGGCCACCATGCCGGGCTCGAGTGAAGCCAACCGATACGTTGCGACGGCTTGTCTGGAAAAGCTTTCCGACGAGTTCTGAGTTCGTATCAGCGGCGTCCAACCTGACCCTGCAACGGCATAAAGCGCTTTCAAACTAAGCGGGGAGCTATCTTAGGTGTGAGCGGTAAGAGACACTAGAGCGGCCCGGAGCCTTGCAGGCTTATCCTAGATCAAAGACCGGGCCGCATTCTCCCTGGCCAAGCAGGAACTCTCGAGGCAAGACCTCCAGACCGCAAGATGCCCGCCAGATTATCATTCTGGTGGGCTTTGTTTGTTGCCGGCCCTGCATCTACTCTCGACCTACCGCCAGTCCTTGAGCGGCCAGGAACCGGCCCGGTTCCTGGCCTAGCGGACCGCAGCACAATTGGCGCTAAGTTGCTTGCATGCACCCCCAAAAATAAGTTTTTGGTTTTTGATATACGTCAAAGCGCCCTTCCAATAATCGACGCAATCTGCACAGCGAGCCACGAAGGCTCATCCCGCTTATGAGGCTCGGCAGGAGGCTGCGCAGTGTCAGACGTTCACACGAAAAGATCTACTGGACCGGAGGTCACCGCGCTCGGCATGAGCACCTTTGCCTTTGCGGTCTGCTTTGCAGTTTGGACGCTCTTTTCCATCATCGGTGTGCGTATCAAACAAGACCTCGGACTTTCCGAGACAGAGTTTGGGCTGCTGGTTGCCACCCCGATACTCACAGGGTCTTTGAGCCGCATTTTCCTTGGCATCTGGACCGACCAGTATGGCGGGCGGCTTGTCTTTGTCTTGGTCATGGTCTGTTCGGCCGCCGCGGCCTGGCTGCTGTCATCGGTCGAAACCTATCCGATGTTCCTGCTGGCGGCGTTGGGTGTGGGATTGGCTGGCGGGGCCTTCGCCGTCGGCGTTGCCTACGTCACCAAATGGTACCCTCAAGAAAAGCAAGGGACCGCGCTGGGTATATTCGGTGTCGGCAACGTGGGCGCGGCGATCACCAATTTCGGCGCGCCATTTCTGTTGGTGGCTTTCGGCTGGGAGACGACGGCGCAGGTCTATTCCGTAGCGCTCTTGGTTGCCGCCGCGCTTTTCTACTTCTTCACCAAGGAGGACCCCGTCACGGCGGCGCGGCGCGCCAGGCATGAGCGGCCACCGAGCACCCTCCTGGCGCTGGAGCCTTTGAAAAACCTGCAGGTCTGGCGCTTCGCGCTTTATTACTTCTTCGTTTTCGGGGCTTTTGTAGCGCTGGCGTTATGGCTTCCGCGTTATTTGGTCGGTGTTTATGACCTGGATATCAAGACGGCGGGTATCCTGGCAGCCTTCTACTCGGTGCCGGCCAGCCTTTTTCGCGCTTACGGCGGGCACCTTTCCGACAGGTACGGCGCGCGCAAGGTCATGTACTGGACCTTCGGCATATCGATTCTCTGCACCTTCATGCTGTCCTATCCGAAGACGGACTACACCATCCACGGCATCGAAGGGCCGATCAGCTTTTCCACCGAGATGGGACTGATCCCCTTCGTCATCACGATTTTCGTCCTCGGTTTCTTTATGTCCCTGGGCAAGGCCGCCGTCTACAAGCACATTCCGGTCTACTATCCCAAACACGTCGGTTCGGTGGGGGGACTCGTCGGCATGATCGGCGGTCTTGGCGGCTTCGTGCTGCCCATAACCTTCGGCGTGGTCAATGACCTCACGGGCATCTGGACGAGCTGTTTCATGCTGCTCTTCGCGGTCGCCGCAGTGTCCTTGCTGTGGATGCACTTCGCAGTTCGCCGCATGGAACGGGCAGCCCTTGAGCAAGAGCTTGGTTCGCTCCCAGAGCTTCCCGAAATGCAACCCATACACAAACCAGAGCACGCGAAAGGACCAAGCGCACTCATCGAGGACTGGCGGCCTGACGACGCGGCATTCTGGGAAAGCACCGGACGGCGCATCGCTCAACGGAATCTGTGGATTTCCATACCCTGCCTCTTGCTGTCGTTTGCGATCTGGATGGTCTGGAGCGTCGTCGTCGCGAAACTGCCCGCCGTCGGTTTCACCTATACCACGGACCAGCTGTTCTGGCTGGCGGCACTACCGGGTGTTTCCGGCGCCACGCTGCGGATTTTCTACTCCTTCATGGTGCCAATTTTTGGCGGCAGGCTCTGGACCACACTCACCACCGCCTCGCTCCTGATCCCGGCATTCGGTATCGGCTACGCCGTGCGCAACCCGGATACGCCCTATCTGATTTTCCTGATCCTGGCTCTGCTTTGCGGCTTCGGCGGCGGAAACTTCGCCTCCTCCATGGCGAACATCAGTTTCTTCTTCCCGAAAAGCCAGAAGGGCAACGCGCTGGCTTTGAACGCCGGGCTCGGGAACGCCGGTGTCAGTGTCATGCAGTTTCTCGTGCCCATCGTCATCACGGCCGGCGTGTTCGGCGTTATCGGCGGCGAGCCGCAGATGACCAGCGATGCCGAAAGGCTTTGGCTGCAAAACGCCGGCTTCATCTGGGTGCCTTTCCTGATCGTCGCCACCGTCGCTGCGTGGTTGGGTATGAACGATATCGCCTCGGCCATGGCGTCCTTCAAAGAGCAATCCGTGATCTTTTCGCGCAGGCATAACTGGATCATGTGCTGGCTCTACACTGGAACCTTCGGTTCATTCATCGGTTATTCAGCGGGATTTCCCTTGCTGGCCAGGACGCAGTTTCCGGAAGTCGATTCCCTGCAATACGTGTTCCTCGGCCCCCTGATCGGCGCACTTTCACGGGCTGCAACCGGCTGGATCGCGGACCGTTTCGGCGGTGCGCGGGTCACGCTTTGGGTTTTCCTGCTGATGATCGCCGCGGTAGCGGGCGTGCTCTACTTCTTGGGCATCAAGGATCAACCAGGCGCGTTCTGGGGGTTCTTCGCGATGTTCATGGTGCTCTTCCTGGCAACCGGCATCGGCAATGCTTCCACCTTCCAGATGATCCCTGTCATCATGAGGAGCGAGATGGGCCGCCTGATGCCGAGCCTGTCGACCCAGGAGCGCATCCGGCAGGCGGAGAAGGAGTCTGCCGCGATCATAGGCTTCACCTCGGCCATCGCCGCCTACGGCGCATTCTTCATCCCCAAGGCTTACGGCAGCTCCATCGCCCTTACGGGCGGACCATCCCTCGCGCTTTGGGGTTTCATGGCCTTTTACGTCACTTGCGTGGTCATCACCTGGTTCGTTTACACGCGCCGTGGCGGGCTGCTGCACGACATCGAGCGAAACGGGGCCACCGCCGATACTTCCCCTTCCCCGACTACACGATAGGAATTTCACGATGAGCCATCTGCTGGACAGACTGCAGTTCTTCAAAGCCAACGGCAACGAAGCCTTCTCGAACGGACACGGCACCAAGACCTCGGAAGACCGTGGGTGGGAAGACAGCTACCGCAAGCGCTGGCAGCACGACAAGATCGTGCGGTCGACCCATGGTGTTAACTGCACCGGTTCCTGCTCGTGGAAGATTTACGTCAAGGGCGGGATCGTCACCTGGGAAACCCAGCAAACCGACTATCCCCGTACAAGACCGGACCTGCCCAATCACGAGCCGCGCGGATGCTCGCGCGGCGCCAGCTACAGTTGGTATCTTTACTCCGGTAACAGGGTGAAGTATCCGCTGATTCGCTCGCGCCTCCTCAAGGCCTGGCGCGCCGCCAGGAAAACCATGGCGCCGGTGGCGGCCTGGGCGTCGTTGGTCGAAGACCCTATCACCCGCGAATCCTATGTGAAGCAGCGCGGTCTTGGCGGCTTCGTCCGCGCGCGCTGGCCGGAAGTCAACGAGATCATCGCCGCTTCGAACGCCTACACCGTGAACACCTACGGGCCCGACCGCGTGATAGGTTTTTCTCCGATACCCGCGATGTCGATGGTCTCCTACGCCGCCGGTTCCCGGTATCTGTCCCTGCTAGGCGGCGTGTGCATGTCTTTTTACGACTGGTACTGCGATCTACCGCCCGCATCGCCGCAAACTTGGGGCGAACAGACCGACGTCCCGGAATCGGCAGATTGGTACAATTCCGGGTTCCTCATCCTTTGGGGCTCCAACGTACCCCAGACACGTACACCCGACGCGCACTTCTACACCGAAGCGCGCTACAAGGGCGCAAAGTCGGTCGTTGTCTCTCCCGATTACAGCGAGGCCGCGAAGTTCTCGGACCTATGGCTCCATCCAACGGCAGGGACCGATGCCGCCTTGGCCATGGCTATGGGACACGTCATCCTGCGTGAATTCCATCTCGACCGACAAGCCGAGTATTTCGAGAACTACTGCCGTCAGTACACCGACATGCCGATGCTCGTTCGGCTCGTCGAAAAGAACGGCGCTTACGTTCCTGAACGCTTTCTGCGCGCTTCGGATTTCCCGGACAACCTGGGCGAGGTGGAGAACCAGGAGTGGAAGACCGTCGCCTTCGATAAGGTATCCGGTGAAATCGTGGTGCCGCGCGGTGCCGTCGGCCATCGCTGGAGCGGTGAGGGCAAGTGGAATCTGGAGCAAAAAGACGGCCAGGATCGTGATGTAGAATTGGAAACGACCTTCATCCTGGACGATAGCCGCGACACAATCGCCACGGTCGCGTTCCCCTATTTCGGGGGCCGGGACCACGATCACTTCGAAGGCAGCGACCATCCGGAAGTCCTGCACAGAAACGTGCCTGTAAAGAAGGTAGAAACCAAGGACGGGCGCGTGCTTGCGGCAACCGTTTTCGATCTCTTCGTCGCCAACTACGGACTGGATCGTGGCCTGGGTGGTGAAAACACAGCGACAAACTATGCCCAAAACGAGCCTTATACGCCGGCTTGGGCGGAACGAATCACGGGCGTTCCGGCGGATCAAATCATAACGGTGGCGAGAGAGTTCGCGACCAACGCCGAAAAGACCCGAGGCAAGTCCATGATTATCCTGGGTGCCGGTTTGAACCACTGGTACCACATGGACATGAACTACCGCGGCATCATCAACATGCTTGTGATGTGTGGTTGCGTGGGGCAATCCGGCGGCGGTTGGTCCCACTATGTCGGACAGGAAAAACTGCGTCCGCAAACGGGTTGGCTGCCACTAGCCTTCGCTCTCGACTGGAGCCGCCCGCCACGACAGATGAACTCGACATCCTTTTTCTATGCGCATAGCGACCAGTGGCGTTACGAGACCCTGGGCGTGAAGGAGATTCTCTCACCACTTGCGCCGGAAGGGCCATGGGACGGCGCGCTGATCGACTACAACATCCGAGCCGAGCGCATGGGCTGGCTGCCCTCCGCGCCACAACTCCGCACGAATCCGCTGGACATCGGCCGATCGGCCAAGAGCAGCGGTGTGCCGGCAAAAGAACTGGTTGTCCAGGGCCTCAAGGACGGCACCCTCAAGATGTCCTGCGAGGACCCGGATCATCCGGCGAATTGGCCGCGCAATCTATTCGTTTGGCGATCAAACCTTTTGGGATCCTCCGGAAAGGGGCACGAGTATTTCCTGAAACACCTTATCGGCACCACCCACGGGGTCCAGGGCAAGGATCTTGGCGAGAGCGGTGTTGAAAAGCCTCAAGAAGCGGTGTGGCACGAGGAAGCGCCCGAAGGAAAGCTCGACCTTCTGGTCACATTGGATTTCCGCATGTCCACGACATGCATGTACTCCGACATCGTGCTGCCGACGGCCACCTGGTACGAAAAGAACGATCTCAACACCTCCGACATGCATCCCTTCATTCACCCGCTCACGGCCGCGGCCGACCCTGCCTGGGAAGCCCGCAGCGACTGGGAAATCTATAAAGGCATCGCCAAGGCCTTCTCCGAGGTTGCGCCGGAGGTCCTGGGTGTCGAAGACGATGTGGTTCTGGTGCCGATCCAGCACGATACCCCCGCCGAAATGGCCCAACCGTTTGATGTTCAAGACTGGGCAAGCGGTGAGACCGATCCGATTCCAGGCAAAACGATGCCGCAGATCGCGACGGTGACACGCGATTATCCGAACCTTTACAAGCAGTTCACCGCTGTTGGGCCCTTGATGGAAAAGATTGGTAACGGCGGTAAGGGCATCGCTTGGGATACCAAGCATGAGATCGGCAATCTTCGCAGTCTCAACGGCACCGTGACCGAGGAAGGTGTATCCAAGGGCTTGCCGCGGATAGAAACCGATATCGATGCGGCGGAAGTCATTCTGATGCTGGCCCCGGAAACCAATGGTGAAGTCGCTGTCAAAGCCTGGGAAGCGCTCTCCAAGACCACAGGTAGGGAACACGCTCACCTGGCGATCCCGAAGGAAGATGAGAAAATTCGCTTCCGCGACGTGGTGGCGCAACCCCGCAAGATCATCTCGTCGCCAACCTGGTCTGGTTTGGAATCAGAAAAGGTCTGCTACAACGCTGGCTACACCAATGTCCACGAACTGATCCCTTGGCGGACCCTAACCGGACGCCAGCAACTCTACCAGGATCACCTCTGGATGCGCGCCTTCGGGGAGGGTTTTTGCGTCTATCGGCCGCCGATCGACACAAAGTCGGTCAAGCCGATCATCGACAGCAAGCTAAACGGCAATCCGCAGGTAGTCCTCAATTTCATAACGCCGCACCAGAAATGGGGCATCCATTCCACCTACACGGACAACTTGCTGATGCTGACCCTGTCCCGAGGAGGACCGATCGTTTGGCTATCGGAAATCGACGCAAAACGCGCCGACATCGTCGATAACGACTGGGTCGAGGCCTACAACGCCAACGGCGCCTTGGTCGCCAGAGCGGTGGTGTCTCAGCGGATCAAGGAGGGCACGCTCTTCATGTATCACGCACAGGAGAAGATCGTGAACGTGCCGGGCTCCGAGATCACCGGGAATCGCGGCGGCATCCACAATTCCGTCACCCGAGCTGTGCTCAAGCCGACACACATGATCGGCGGCTATGCCCAGCTTTCCTATGGCTTCAACTATTACGGCACCGTCGGTTCCAATCGGGATGAGTTCGTCATCGTCAGAAAAATGAACAAAGTCGATTGGCTGGACTCACCGGCTGGCGGCGCTCAGGAGGTCCAAAAATGAAAATCCGCGCACAGATCGGCATGGTGCTGAACCTCGACAAGTGCATCGGGTGCCATACCTGTTCGGTTACCTGCAAGAACGTTTGGACCAGCCGCGAAGGCGTAGAATACGCCTGGTTCAACAACGTCGAGACGAAACCCGGCATCGGGTATCCCAAGGATTGGGAGAACCAGAAACGCTGGAATGGTGGATGGGAACGTGGCCGCAATGGCAAGATTCGCCCGAAGATGGGCGCCAAATGGCGTGTCCTCGCCAAAATCTTCGCCAATCCCGACCTGCCGGAAATCGACGACTACTACGAACCTTTCACTTTCGATTACGAGCATCTCCAGAAAGCACCGGAGAGCAAGGCGACACCGACGGCGCGTCCACGCTCCCTCTTATCCGGCGAGCGCATGGAGAAGATTGAGTGGGGTCCGAACTGGGAGGAGATTCTGGGCGGCGAGTTCAGCAAGCGTTCCGAGGACGTGAACTTCGAAGGGATCGAGAAGGAGATCTACGGCGAGTTTGAAAACACCTTCATGATGTACCTGCCCCGGCTTTGTGAGCATTGCCTCAATCCAACCTGTGTAGCGGCCTGCCCGTCGGGCGCAATCTACAAACGCGAGGAGGACGGTATTGTCCTGATCGATCAGGAAAAATGCCGGGGCTGGCGGATGTGCGTCTCCGGCTGTCCCTATAAGAAAATCTATTACAATTGGTCGAGCGGCAAGTCGGAGAAGTGCATCTTCTGCTACCCGCGAATCGAGGTCGGGCAACCCACGGTCTGCTCGGAGACCTGTGTTGGACGCATCCGCTATCTGGGCGTCCTGCTCTATGACGCCGACCGGATCGAGGAAGCCGCATCGGCGGAGGACCCCCAGGACCTTTACGAGACTCAGCTTGCCATATTCCTCGACCCCAACGACCCCGAAATACAAGCCAGGGCCCGCGCCGATGGCGTTCCCGATGCCTGGCTCGAAGCGGCCAAACGCTCACCCGTTTACAAGATGGCCATGGACTGGAAGGTCGCCTTTCCGCTGCATCCGGAGTACCGAACGCTGCCGATGGTCTGGTACGTGCCACCCCTGTCACCCATCCAGGCGGCGGCGGAAGGCGGCAAGATCGGCCTGGATGGAGAAATGCCGGACGTGCGCAACCTGCGCATTCCCGTCCGCTATCTCTCCAATCTTTTGACTGCCGGAAAGGACGAGCCGGTCATCCTGGCGCTGGAGCGCATGCTGGCGATGCGGGCCTACATGCGCGCCAAAACCATCGACGGCGTGATCGATACCGCCGTTGCCAACCGGGTCGGCCTGACGCCCGGGCAGATCGATGAAATGTACGAGATCATGGCCATTGCCAACTATGAGGACCGCTTCGTTATACCGACCAGCCATCGTGAGGTGAGTGAAGACGCTTACGACTTGCGCGGTGGTTGCGGGTTCTCCTTTGGCAACGGCTGCTCGGGTGGGTCTTCGGACGCCGATCTCTTTTCCCCGAAACGCAAAAAGAGCGTTTCGACGCCGACGGAGGTGTTCTGATGACCAGGACCTATAAGGTGCTATCGCTTCTGCTCTCCTACCCCACGGCGGAGATTCTGTCCGCACTCGCGGATATGCGTTCGGTGGTAGAGCAGGAAAATCTGCTGCCTGCGAAGGGACGGCAACTTCTCCATCGCTTCATGGATGACCTCGCCGAACGCGACCTTTGGGACTCGCAGGAGCGCTACGTCTTTCTGTTCGATCAGACCCGCTCGCTCTCGCTCCATCTTTTCGAACACGTCCATGGCGAAAGCCGGGATCGCGGTCAGGCGATGGTCGATCTCCTCAAGGTCTACGAAGATCGCGGATTGGCGATGGGGACAAAAGAACTACCGGACCACCTGCCCTTGTTCCTGGAGTTTCTGTCGACCCTTCCCGCGACAGAAGCGCAGGACTTTCTGGCCCAGCCACTGCAGATCATCGCCGCGCTTGGCCAGCGGCTGAAACGGCGCGACAGCGTCTATGCCGACCTGTTCGACGCGATCCGGGCGCTAGCCGCCGCAAAACTTGACCCGACGGTCGTCGAGGCCCTGTTGACCCTGGAGGAAGATGACCCAAACGACTTCGAAGCCCTGGATCGGATATGGGAAGAGGAGGCCGTGCGCTTTGGCGGCGGCAGCGGCAAACAGGCTTGTCCGGCCGAACGCATCGGCGATCGCCTTCGGGCGGCGACGCGTGAGGAAGCGGCGGTCACCACGATGCGCGGCACAGGAACCGGAGGGTCGGTCGATGCATGAGTATCTGAATACCTTGGTTTTCGGTATCTACCCCTACATCGCCCTGTCGGTTCTGGCCGTCGGCTCGATCGTGAGATATGAGCGAGAACCCTACACTTGGCGTTCCGGCTCCAGCCAGTTATTGCGGCGAAAGCAATTGATCTGGGGCTCCGTACTGTTTCATGTCGGCGTCCTGATCGTGTTCTTTGGGCACTTGGTTGGTCTCCTCACGCCGATTCAGATATTCGATGCGCTGGGCATATCGCACGGCGCGAAACAGATCTTGGCGATTGTCGTAGGCGGCGTTGCAGGACTCATGGCCCTGGCGGGCGCATCGCTCCTTCTGCACCGCCGGCTGTTCGACCCCCGTATTCGCCGAACGTCGAGCTTTGGCGATATCGCGATCCTGGCACTGCTATACCTACAGCTCCTGCTGGGCCTGCTTACCATCCCCATCTCGATGCAACATCTGGATGGTGGAGAAATGGTGCGCTTCATGACCTGGGCGCAGGGAATTTTTACCTTCCGCACGGGGGCAGCCGATGCCATCCTTACTGTGCATCCGATCTTCAAGCTGCATCTCTTCCTGGGCCTGACGATCTTCTTGGTATTTCCCTTTACCCGTCTGGTCCACATGCTCAGCGCTCCGCTCCGCTATCTATGGCGCCCCGGCTACCAAGTTGTGCGTGGGAGAAATGCCGCAAGCCAATCCGGTAACACAAAGCACCTAATGGAAAGGCTCCAGCGATGAGTGAGACATCCATAAAAGCGCCACAGCCGATGACGCCGGAAGAGCAAGCCATGCCGGCGATTACGGTCAACGGCGTAGTGATCGACCCGGCGGCGATCCGTCGCGAGGCCGCCAACCATCCCGCACCGGACGCCAAGCTGGCCCTGGAGGCCGCCGCTCGAGCGCTGGTGGTTCGCGAACTCTTGATTAAAGAAGCGCAGCGCCTGGGTGTGGAAGCAAGCCCCGAGCGAGACGAAAAGGGGCGCATAGAAACAACGGAGGACAGCCAGGTAACCGCGTTGCTGGAGAAAGAGATATCAACGCCGGAGATCGAGGAAAGCCATCTGCAGCGTTACTACGAGAACAATCAGGCGAAGTTCCGTTCCGAGGACCTCTATGAAGCCAGCCATATACTGCTTCCGGCCCGCCCTGCCGAACAGGACGCCTATAACGCAGCCGTCGGACAGGCCGAGAATTTAATTGCCGAACTGCAGGCCCGCCCCGAGCGCTTCGCCGATCTGGCCCGCGAGTTCTCCGCCTGCCCTTCGGCGGCGACCGGCGGTAGCCTTGGGCAGATCACGAAGGGACAAACCGTTCCCGAGTTCGAAACCTTCCTCTTCAACCTGGAGGAGGGTCAGCTCTGTCCCGTTCCCGTCCGAACGAGCTTCGGCGCCCACGTCGTGTTGCTGGAGCGCAAGATTCCCGGCCGCCAGATGCCTTTCGAGATGGTCCGGGAACAGATTGCCGAATATTTGCAGATCGCGTCTTGGACCCAGGCGGTCGGGCAGTACATCAGCCTGCTCGCCGCCGAAGCGAAGATCGAGGGCCTTGACCTGCAAGAGGGGCGAAACACACGGGCTTTCCGATAGGAAGGAAGTCCGCGAGGTTGTGTGCTATCACGCGCTCCTCACCCGGCGCTGGCAGGCCCTTCCTCTATTCATGCGATCAAAGCTTGAAAGCGGGAAGCATCAACATTGCCGCCGGTGATAAAGGTTGCGACGGTCCGGCCGCGAATATCGATTCGGCCGCTAAGCACCGCGGCCAGCCCGACGACAGCACCGGGTTCAGCTACGAGCTTGAAGTGATCGAAGGCAAATCGCATCGCAGATCGCACCTCGTCGTCGGTTACGATCAGGCCGCCTGCTAGAAGTGAGAGATTGACCGGAAAGGTCACATCGTTCGGGATCGGCGTCATGATCGCATCGCAGATCGTTCGCCGTCCAACCGGATTGGCGATGCGGTGGCCTGCAGCAAGGGAGCGGCAGGTGTCGTCGAACAGTTCCGGCTCGACGGCGAAAACACGCGTGCCAGGAGCCGCCTCGGCCATAACGATTGCCGTAGAGGCGGTCAGACCGCCGCCGCCGCAGGGCACGAGTACATCGTCGGGCGTGATGCCAAGATCCCGTGCCTGTTCAAGAAGCTCAAGGGCTGCTGTCCCGGACCCAGCCAACACCTGGGGATGGGCGCTGGGCGGCACCTCGATCCGTCCCGTCTCGCGCTCGATTCTCGCGATGACATCCGCCGACGCTTCGCTGTCCCGCTCATAGGTGACGATCCGGGCACCCATTCTCCGCACTGCATCCCTTTTCGCAGGAGGCACGTCCGAGGGCATGACGATCACCGCCGACGAGCCGACAATCTGCGCGGCGCGCGCCAATCCCAGGGCATGGTTGCCCGACGAATAGCTGACCGCACCCCGCTTCCTCTCCTCCGCGGTCATCCGCACCATCCGGTGATAGGCGCCCCTGATCTTGAAAGCCCCGGTTCGTTGCAAGTTTTCCGCCTTCAGCAGAAGCCTGCCGCCCAATGCCTCGTTCACCTCTGGGTTTTCGATAACCGGTGTGCGAAGGGCCACACCTTCGAGCCTGAGACCGGCCTCGCGAATCTCCTCCAAGGTGGTCGGAAAGGGTTGGGTCATGACAGACGCACCAAAGCGACGCTGTTGTCGTTGAGTAATCCCATCCCGCCGCCTTTTGCTCCAATTGTCCCGGAAGTTGGCCGCGCAGCCGATGGTGCGAGCGCCCGTCGGACATTTGCCCTCGTGGTTAGTTCACCATAGTCGCAGACCCAAAGAGTCTGGACCAGCCCCGAGTCTAGACCAGCCCCTTGACGAAGTCGCGTCAGCCTAAACGAGGGCGGGGTTTCTCCGAGAGCGGAGGATGGCTCCGCCCAGAAGCCGCCAGAGACCCCGGACCAGGAACCACCGGTGCCGGTATCGACGCAGTGCCCCTTCAGGAATCCATCCCCTCGCCTCACGCGAATTGCGCGACACCGTGGCCGAACGACCAGTTCTCCTTTGCCGAGCCGGTCAGCACGATGAAGAGGTCTTCCGGCCGGATGCCGGGGTTCTCGCCAAGCAGCTCGGCAATCCGCTTGTAAAGCGCTTTCTTCTGCTCCGGGGTACGCGTGTCGAAGACGGTGATCGCGATGTAGACGAGATCGTCGCCGCGGGTGACACCGAAAGCGTTGCCATAGCGGAAGTTGGCCGCATCATGCTCCGTCATGGTCATGAATTGGTCGCCTTCCGGCACGCCAAGCGTTTCGCGAAAGGCCTTGTAGAGGTTGTCGAGGATCGCCTGCCGGTAGGCCTCCGGCTTTCCGGCGCGCAATGAGATCTGACAGAACGGCATGGGAAGTATCCTTTCCAGTTTCACTTGCGTTTAGATAGCTTTCGACTCATTATTTTGAAATGCTATTTCTTGTGATATCAATGATAATGTCTGATTATGACTGAACGTCCCCTCGACCTGGACGCGGTCCGGACCTTCGTGCACATCGCCGAGCTCGGCAGCTTCACGCGCACCGCCGAGACCATGATGACGACGCAGGCTGCGGTCAGCCTGAAACTGAAGCGGTTGGAAGAGAGGCTCGGCTGCCGGCTCATCGAACGGACGCCGCGGCACGTCGAGCTGTCGGCGCAGGGCGCTACCTTCCTCCAGCACGCCCGAGAGCTCCTGGAGGCTCACGACCGCGCCTTCGCCGCCTTCGCCGCCGCCCGGCAACGCCTGACCATCGGTATCAGCGATCACGTCGCGGGACCGGAACTGCCCGAGCTGATCGCACGCATGAACCTGCAGGACTCCCAGCTGCTGATCGAGATCCGGATCGGATCTTCGAGCGACCTGTTGCAGGCTTTCGACCGGCGTGAGCTGGACGCGGTGATCGCACGCCTGCACGCTGGGCGGAGCGACGGGGAGGTTGTCGCCGAGGAGAAAATCGGCTGGTTTGCAGCGCCGAATTGGCAACCCCGAGCGGACGAACCGCTGCCGCTTGCCACCATGCCGCCGCCTTGCGGGGTTCGCAACATGGCGTGCGAGCACCTCGATACGGCCGGCGTGGCCTGGACAGAGGTCTTTGTCGGCGGCGGCGTCGCCGCTGTGTCGGCGGCCGTCATGGCCGGGCTCGGTATTGCCGCAATGGCGCGGCGCATGCTGCCGCCCAACGCGGTCGAGGTCGGGCAGAGACTGGGCCTTCCGGATCTACCGCGCCTGCCGATCCTGCTGCACACGAGGGATAGGAATGACCGATCCCGCGCTGCGCTCGCCGCCCTCTCCGCTGCCTTCAGGAACGTAGCGCGGGACTAGCGCCTGTACGGCAGGGATGGCGGCTTCGGCATCCGGGAGGCTTTTGTCGCTGGTCGCGGGGCGTGAATCCACCGGCAGCGGTTAAAGCTGTTCGCACCAGGTTTCAGTCCCTTGGCGTGAACAGCAGCTTGACATACTGACGCAGCAAAAGGATCTGCCCTGCGGTCATTCTTGGCTCGCCCAGCGCCTTGGCCATGACGATACCGCCTTCGACGACTGTGCTGACGAAATCGGCGAGCGCGTCGAAACCCACCTCGTCCTGGGGCGGATACTTTTCCGCGATCTGCTCGAACATCTCCCGGAACCGTTGGCGCCAACCCAGGACAGCACGCCGATTGGCGTCGCGGACCGCCTGGTTGAACAGGCGATCCTGGTATGCCGCCGTGGCCACGAGACAGCCTGGATGCCCGGTCTGCATGTCTTCCAGAAGCTCAGCCAAAAGCTTGAAACCGATCAGCACGCGTTGGAGCGGGTCATCCGACAGCTCCCACGCGCGGGCCCAGAGATTGTCGAATATCTGGTCCTCGATTTCGATGTGCCGCTCGATCAGCGCCAGTGCCAGGGCGTTCTTGTCGGCAAAATGATAGAAGAACCCGCTACGCGTCACATCCGCTGCCGCCACGATCTCCTCAATGGACGTCGCGTCGAACCCCTTTGCTAGGATCGACTCCTGCGCGATGTCCATGATCTGCTCTCGTTGGCTCGGCCTGGGCATTTCAAACTGAACCCTTGGTCAGGTTTCCGTCGCATCGTGGAGCATGCGGTACAAGCATCTCCTATCCAACATAATGATATTAAACAATAAATAGCATTATCATGTAAGTATACCACGCGTTCTCTGTTCAAGGATAGTACCGCGCCAGTACAACTGCCGCGCCAGTAGTAATGGAGGACAGCAATGAACTACGCAGCTAATTTCAGAACCTTTATCGCATCCGATCAGCCCTGGGTGGCGGACGGCGGACTCGAAACCGACCTGATTTTTTCTTACGGGCTCGACCTGCCCCACTTCGCCTCGTTCCACGTCTTCGACACCACGGAAGGTCGTGCGACCCTGGCGCGATACTATGATCGCTACATCGACATTGCCCGTCGCGCGGGCACCGGCTTCGTCCTGGATACGGCGACCTGGCGCTCTGGGGCGTACTGGCCTGACATCGTCGGCCGGTCTCTTGCTGGTATCGAGGCGGCGACCCGCGAGGCGGTGCGCTTTGCTCATGCGACCCGCGCGCGGCATAGCGACGTTCCGATGGTAATCAACGGTGCGGTTGGTCCGGCGGGTGACGGCTATGCTCCCGACCGACTCTACACACCCGACGCTGCCGAGGCGGTCCATGCGCACCAGATCGGTTGGATGGCCGATGAGGGTATCGAGATGGTTTCAGCCGTTACAATGACCCACCCCGGCGAGGCCATCGGGATCGTTCGCTCGGCCCAGGGAAACGGCCTGCCCGTCGTGGTCAGCTTCACGACCGAAACCGACGGCCGCCTGCCGAATGGCCAGTCTGTTGCCGACGCCATCGCCGAAACCGATGCCGCGACCGGCGGCGCGCCGGTTTTCTACATGATCAACTGCGCGCATCCCGATCACTTTGCGGGTGTGTTGGCCGGTGGTTGGGTGTCGCGCATCGGCGGCATCCGTGCCAACGCCAGTCGCATGAGTCATGCCGAACTGAATGAGGCCGAGGAACTGGATGCCGGCAATCCCGAAGAATTCGGCCATCTTTACGGCGCGCTCTTCCGGAAGTTGCCGCAGCTTCGGGTCATGGGCGGATGCTGTGGCACCGATCACCGGCACATCGAGCAAGTCTGCCTCGCCTGCAAGGTGGCCGCGTAGAGACAGGTGGCGAGCCCATCCGGGGCAGCCAGACCGGCAGGGCCGGTCAGAGCCCGCGCCAGTCTCGCTGGCGCGGGCCATCGCCACCGCTTGGCCGGACTGCCCATGGTCTGGCGATCACATTGAACGGAGACGAAGGACATGACGGAAATCATTGCACCCGGCGTAGGGAAGTCCGTTGGGAGAAGGCTGCGCGCAGCCAACTGGTTATTCAAAGCGTGTCGCGATGCATCGCGCAGGTATCACGACCGGCGTACCATCGCGCATGTCACGGACTTGAACGACCACTTGCTGCGCGACATCGGGCTGTTGCGCCACCAGATCGAGCCCGCGGTGCATGGCAAACTCAAACGCACCGAGGTTGGAAAATGGCGCGCATAGCCCCTATGGCAGGCGCCGGTTTTGATATCCGCTGGGCACATAGCGGGGACGCAACTGAAATCGCCCGGTTGTTCCTGATCGCCTCCGACGGGCTTGCCGCCTACATCTGGGGAGGCAATACCTCTCCCGGCCAGTCAATGGAAGAGACCGGCGCAGCCCGCTACGCGCGAGAGGGTGTCCTCTTTTCATATCAGAACTGCCTGATCGCAACCTCCGGGCCGGAGGTCATCGGCATGCTCCACGCCTTTCCAATGCCCGATCGTGCGGGGGGCGAAGCGGACCCCGATCCGGTGCTGCGCCCCTACTCGGAACTCGAAGATCCGGGATCGCTCTACATCTCGGGGCTTGCCGTCTATCCACGCCACAGGCAGCAGGGCGTTGGCGATGCGTTGATGGACTGCGCGGAGGCGCTCGCTATTACAAGGGCCCTGCCCAGGATCTCGCTCATCTGCTTCGAGCGGAACGACACGGCACGCGCATTCTATGCCAGACGCGGCTTCACTGTCGTGGATCGCCGCCCTCTCGTTCCACACCCGACGCTTCACTACAAGGATGGCGATGCGCTGTTGATGGTCCGCAAGACCTTCTTGTGGGCCGGGAGCAAGGCCATAGATTTCTGCGCCGCAGGCGACTCCCACCATGACTAGGTGAAAAGGTGTGCTACTCGAGCCGCCTGACAGACATCCTGCTGGAATCATAAAAGCCCCCGGGGTTCTTCCCGGGGGCTTTTATGATTGGTTGCGGGGGCACGCAAGCAACGACAATCTAAAGCAATATCAGTCAGAAGAGGCTCTTCTGGATTTCTGGAAACAACCACTCAGTAAAGGCCACGACGTTTTTGTTGCGTTGATTATGGGGGGGCACGACAAGGTAATATGTCAAACCTGTAAATTCACCCTGTAAGGTATTGTTAGAAAAAGGAACAAGCCATTGTTCTTTCACGGCGTTTCGGACCAGTATCGAGCTTACAAGGGCAATTCCCTGACCCGCCAAAGCGGCCTGAATGACGTGATGTTCCTGGTCAAACCGCCTTACAGTGTAGTTAGTTTGACTTTCCTCGCGTCCTTGTTGATTGATAAGCGCTTCCCAGGCAATAGGCGGCAATGATTTGTTCACCCACTCAGTTTCCAGAAGTTGAGCGTCATTTAGGTTAGTGAATTTATCAAGGTATGCTGGAGTAGCGTACATTCCAAATTTTTCAGTAACTAGTTTTGATGCGTGAGGCTGCGCGGGATCGTACTGCCCATAGCTGATCGCAAGATCAATGCGACGGTCACGCATGACATCAATTTTTTGCTCTCCTGTTTGAATGGAAACATCAATACCAGGATTTGCCTCGTAAAATTTTTCTAGGTTTGGCACCAGCCACATGGAGGCAAATGAAGATGTTGTACTAATAGTCAGCATCTCTTTTGAGCCGACGATATCGTTGACGGTCTCGTTGATCTGCCGAAAGACGTTGAATGTAGTATCTGAAAGTAATTCCCCGTCTCTGGTTAGCTTGACAGCGCGGATCTGGCGCTCAAACAAACGAGTCCCAAGCCCCTCCTCCAATGTCTTGATTTGGTGAGAGACCGCCGTTGGCGTCACATGTAACTCGTCAGCTGCTTTTTTGAAGCTTTTCAGTCTTGCAGCAGCATCAAAAGTTCTAAGAACATTAAGGGATGGCAGCTTCGAGTACATTAAACACCTCAGTCTAGATGAATTTTTTTCATCCATAACTAAGAATTCGTCATTCGTCAAATACCCTTTCAAGGGCCACATTTCTTTCAACAGTCAATAGGCCCCATGAAAGGACACCAGATGAAAACTCTGCTTCATATAGATGCCAGTGCAAGAAAAACAGACAATCCAGTACCAGCATACAACTCGATATCAAAATCAATTGCGGCCACATTTATAGAGACATGGCGTACATTTAATAATGAAGATAAAATCATCTATAGGGATGTGGGCGACAACCCACCTGACTTTATCAGTCAAGACTGGATTGCCGCTGTTTTTACGCCAGATAACGCCAAAACTGACAATCAAAAGGCCTTGCTTTCATTGTCAGATACATTGATCAGTGAGGTAGAGCAGGCTGACATCATTGTCATGTCATCATCCATGTACAATTACGGCATGCCTGCCACCTTGAAGGCCTGGTTTGATCAAGTGATCCGCATCCACAAGACATTCTCCTTTGACTTGGCTCGTGGGGACTTTCCGCTAGAACCCATTATGTCAGGTAAAATACTGGTATTGATAACTTCCAGCGGTGAGTTTGGTTTCGGAATTGGTGGTATCCGCGAAAAAATGAACCACTTAGGCCCTCATATACAGACATTGAGCCACTATTTGGGCGTTGAAACATTCCACGAGATTAACGCGGAGTATCAAGAGTTTAACGACGACCGGCACAGAGATTCTGTCACAAACGCCCACAAGGCAGCGGAAGGTCTGGCTCTGAAACTGGCCAGTTTCTAAAAGTGTACAGATAGTGGGAATCATCATATACACCGATTCTGTGCGCCCATTCTGCAGAGAACTCTAAAGGGTTCTCTCACAAAGATGGACTGTCGTTAGTTTCGTGGGCGGAATTTGAACTCTTCGATTTTTCGGTGAATTATCCGCCTCTCCGCCTGCTTCCACTTTGCTTCCCAGCATAGAAAAAGGGCTTAGCCTTGTTTGGCTAAGCCCTTGATATTATTGGTTTCGGGGGCCTGAAACCACCGACCGTTTACCCGGTATTGTCAGAAGATTTTTGGTTGAGAGAACTTGTGCCATCGCCTAGCCCGCGCACACTCATTGTCACGGACAGATTCCGATTGTATGGCGCCGCACTCAGGGAAGTAAGGGCTGCTGATTACAAGGAATGCGGCCGCTGGCTGAACAACCAAGTAGAAAGCTCACACCTGCCCTTTCGACGATGGGAGCGGAGCTAATTGGAGATCGTCATCGTTCGCGCGCGTGCTCTGTAAATGCCGTGTAAGTGCCAAGCTTTCTGTGTACCATCCACACGGTCACAACCCCCAATCGCTAATGCTTTTTCGTGGATCTGGCTTTGAAATTTCTTTCGGTCAAATCAGTCCCAATTCTCCGATGGAGTTCGCCAAAGGCTTTCACCATGAGGCCGCCATTGATATCGCTCGCGTTCCTCATCGTTGGCTTGTTGGTATTTGGTCTGGGAGAAGCATTACTGGTCGCCGCGGGTGTCGGCGTGAGCCCCTGGACCGTGTTCGCCCAAGGCGTGACCCATGTAACAGGTTGGAGCCTGGGATTAGCGACCTTTGTCACCAGCGTATGCGTTTTAATTTCATGGATTCCGCTCAAACAGACACCCGGGATTGGAACGGTCCTCAACGCAATCATCATAGCGTTGGTGTTGGAATTTGTGCTGCCCTTTCTGCCAACATTTGAATCCTACGCCGCAAACGCGGTGCTGGCTCTGGCGGGGGTGCTGGTGACCGGATTCGGCGGGGCCATCTACCTGATCGCGAACTTGGGTCCAGGCCCCAGAGACGGCCTTATGACCGGGCTTCAGTCTGTCACACATCAACCCATCGCACTCGTGCGCACCTGTCTTGAGTTGACGGTCGTTGCGATCGGCTGGGCTTTGGGTGGCACGCTTGGCTTGGGCACGGTTTTCTTTGCCTTGGGTATTGGACCAGCAATGGCAGCCGGTATGCAAATTCTGCAGCTTCGGAGTACCGCGCACTCAAAGTTACCGGAACAGCCAAAAAGGCAGTGTCAGAGCAAATCGCATTGAAGCGGACAAAGCGGTATTGTCAAAAAAACTTCGGTTGACAGGACCTGTGCCGCCCCCGTGTGCAAGCTCAATTTCCCGGTACCACTGGCGGCCCGATTGGAAGGATCCAGAAGATATTGAGGAGGATCCGTGACGCCGCTTGGCCTGAGCGATGTTAGATTGCACGACCTACGGCACACCGTTAGCAGCCTGGCGCATAGGGCTGGACTAACACAGAGCCAGGTCGCAGACCTGCTGGGCCACCGGCAAATGGCTACACCATGCCCACAAGAGAAAAGCCGGCTCATTTCTGAACCGGCCTAAGCTCTTGATATATTTGGTTGCGGGGGTAGGATTTGAACCTACGACCTTCAGGTTATGAGCCTGACGAGCTACCGGGCTGCTCCACCCCGCGTCAAGTGTTTGTTC